>NZ_CP114205.1:7009578-7646812 GCF_027497495.1 Streptomyces tubercidicus | reverse complement strand
CGAACTGGACATGCCGTCCGCGCTGTTGGCGTCGCTGACCACGCAAGGGGTGACGGCCCCGTTCCCGATCCAGGCCGCCACGCTGCCGAATTCGCTGGCCGGGCGCGATGTGCTGGGCCGTGGCCGCACCGGCTCGGGCAAGACGCTCGCCTTCGGTCTGGCCCTGCTGGCCCGTACGGCCGGTCTGCGCGCCGAGCCGGGCAAGCCGCTGGCCCTGGTCCTGGTCCCCACCCGGGAGCTGGCCCAGCAGGTCACCGATGCGCTCACCCCGTACGCGAAGGCGCTGTCGCTGCGGCTGGCCACCGTCGTCGGCGGGATGTCGATCGGCCGCCAGGCGAGCGCGCTCCGCGGCGGCGCCGAGGTCGTCGTCGCCACTCCCGGGCGGCTCAAGGACCTCATCGGCCGCGGTGACTGCCGCCTGAACCAGGTCGGCATCACCGTGCTGGACGAGGCCGACCAGATGGCCGACATGGGGTTCATGCCGCAGGTGACCGCGCTGCTCGACCAGGTGCGTCCCGAGGGTCAGCGGATGCTGTTCTCGGCCACCTTGGACCGCAATGTCGACCTGCTGGTCCGGCGCTATCTGACGGACCCGGTGGTCCACTCCGTCGACCCGTCGGCGGGCGCCGTCACCACGATGGAACACCACCTGCTGCATGTCCGCGACGCCGACAAGCACGCCACCACCACCGAGATCGCCGCCCGTGAAGGCCGGTCGATCATGTTCCTGGACACCAAGCGCGCGGTGGACAAGCTCACCAAGCACCTGCTGAACAGCGGGGTGCGCGCCGCGGCCCTGCACGGCGGCAAGTCCCAGCCGCAGCGGACCCGGACCCTGGCCCAGTTCAAGACCGGCCAGGTCACCGTGCTGGTGGCCACCAATGTCGCCGCCCGTGGCATCCACGTCGACAATCTCGACCTCGTCGTCAATGTCGACCCGCCCACCGACCACAAGGACTATCTGCACCGCGGCGGCCGCACCGCCCGCGCCGGGGAGTCCGGCAGCGTCGTCACCCTCGTCCTGCCCAACCAGCGCCGCGAAATGGACCGGCTGATGGCCGATGCGGGGATCACCCCGCAGTCCACCCAGGTCCGCTCCGGCGAGGCCGAGCTGACCCGGATCACGGGCGCCCAGGCCCCCTCCGGCATTCCCGTCACCATTGCCGCGCCGGCCGTCGAACGCCCGAAGCGCAGCGGCTCCTCCACCCGCGGCCGGCGCAGTCGCTCCGCCCAGGCCCGCCGGCAGTCCGGGGCACCCCGGAACGCGGCCGGGACGTCGCAGCGTCGGCCGTCGGCCGGCAAGACCTCGTAGATCGGAAGTCGTCCCGTCCGCACACGCTCCTCTCGCTCCTCCGTCAGTCCGAATCCGGTTCTCTTCGACCTTGTAGAGGCACTATGCGCTGCGTCATCGCCCGCTTCCCCTTCGACTTGATCAAGACCGAGGTGCAGGACTCGATGAAGGGTGTCGAGCCCGAACCCGTCACGGGTGACTCCGTGCTCATCGGCGGCCGCCACTACCCCGTCAAGCAGGTCGGTGAGATCATCACCCGGCAGGACCGCCGGGACTTCAGCGCGGGCGAGGTGACCCGGGCCCTCACCCGGCTCGGCTTCACCTGTAGCTCCTCGACCCCCGTCGTCCGCACGCCCCTTGAGGAGGCGTCAGCCATGCTTCAGGCTCCGGCGACGCCTGACGGTGACCCGACGAGCTGAGACCGGACACCGCCGGACAGCGAAGTGGGCTCCGACCGCATCGGTCGGAGCCCAGCTTTGTGTGTCGGTCGGTCAGTGGTCGGAGTAGCTGAAGTCGCCCACCGTCCAGGCTCCTACGTCCTTGATCTCGACGCGGTACATCCCACCGGTCTCGGGCAGGCCGATACTTCCCTGCAGAATTCTCGCCACATGGAAATACAGGTGGGTGGGTGGCCCTTTCGGTTGCGGCGGGCGGGTGTCCGGGCCGGCTGCGGAGAAGAGGGCGGAGAACGTTCCCAGCCGCTCCGACTGTTCCAGGACTTCGGCCACACGTTGCCGCCACACACGCTCGGGCGCCAACCGTCCGGTGATCACAGTGCCCTGGACAACCACTGTGAGAGACATCTGATTGCTCTGCTCCGACTCCACCATGGCGGCGATGTCGACAAGCAGCTCGTCGGGCTTCGACATGGGAGAAGACTCTACTGCCGCAACCGGCCCTCGGCACCACACCCGCAGCGCGTGCCCCTGTCGCTGGACCGGCAGGCCGCGGGTGCCGGCGCTGCGGGAGCGCCCTGTGACGGGGCGCCCGCGGCCTATTGAGCGCTCGCCGCCGGACGCACGACCAGTTCGTTCACGTCGACCTCCGGTGGCCGGCTGACGGCGAAGGCGATGGTGTCCGCGACGGCGGCGGCCGGCAGGGCCACCGCCCGGTATGCCTTCATCGCTTCCCGGGCCGCCGGATCGGTGATGCTGTCCGGGAGTTCGGACTCGGTGACGCCCGGCGAGATCACGCTGACCCGGATACCGCCGGCGGACTCCTGGCGCAGCCCCTCCGAGATCGCCCGTACGGCGAATTTGGTGGCGCAGTAGACGGCGGCGGTGGGTACCACCTCGTACGCCCCGACCGACGCGACATTGACGATATGGCCGGTGCCCTGGGCCTTCATCACGGGGAGCGCGGCGGCGATGCCATGGAGCACGCCGCGCACATTCACATCGAGCATCCGGTCCCATTCGTCCACCCGCAGGGCTTCCAGGGGCGACAGCGGCATCACCCCCGCGTTGTTGACCAGGACGTCGACCCGGCCGTATTCCTCGCGTGCGGCAGCGACGAAGGACCGCATGTCCTCGGCGGAGGTGACGTCGAGTCGTTGGAAGGCCGCGGTGCCGCCGCCGCTGGTGATGTGGTGGGCCAGCGTTTCCAGCCGGTCGGTACGGCGGGCGCCGAGGAAGACGCGGTGTCCGTCGGCGGCCAGGCGGCGGGCGGTCGCCTCGCCGATGCCGCTGCTCGCGCCGGTGATCAGGACGACCTTCTCGTGCTCCGTCATGGGCTTGCTCCTTTGCCGGTTGCTGTCACCGGTGAGCTTTCACGGCGCAGCGCACCGCGACCAGGACGGCTGGTGCCTGGGTGCCGCACACCCAGCCTCCGTCCCGGGGTCGCTATTGCTGCCTCGGCAAGGACGTTTGCCAAGAGCTGCGGGTGCGGTGACCGCCGTACAGAACGGCGGGGCCATCTCACCCTTATGGCGCAACGTAACGGGCGCCCGCACTCGCTCGTAATTCACCGGGGAATGGCGGATCACGGCACTCGCCATTCCGCAGCGTGATCGGGCGGTAAAGCCGCGGCCGCATCCCGGTGTTTACGATATCCGGGATGAATTGGCGCGTTTCTGGCCGATGGCCCGGTACGTAGGCGTACGCGCGCCTTCTTTCTGCCTTCACCGGCGGTGAATCCACTCGTCACCACTGACTTCGGGAGCTCACTATGGAATCCGGCGCTACCGTGTGGAACTGCCCGTTCGACTACGCCGAGGCACTGGAATTCGATCCGACGCTCAAGCGTCTGCTGACCGAGGAACCGGTTGCCCGCATCAAGCTGCCCTACGGGGAGGGCGAAGCCTGGCTCGTGACCCGGTACGAGGATGTGCGCACGGTGACGACCGACCGGCGCTTCAGCCGCAGTGCCATCATCGGCCGGGACTTCCCGCGGATGACTCCGGAGCCGATCGTGCAGGACGAGGCGATCAATGTGATGGACCCGCCGGCCAGCAGCCGCTTGCGGAGCCTGGTCTCGAAGGCGTTCGCTCCGCGGCAGGTCGAGCGGATGCGGGCCCGTACGCAGCGCGTCGTGGACGATCTGCTGGACGGGATGACCGCGCACGGCTCCCCCGCCGACCTGATGGAGAGCCTGGCGTCCCCGCTGCCGCTGACGACGATCTGCGAGGTTCTCGACATCCCCGAGGCCGACCGCGCACAACTGCGCGGGCACGCACGGACGATGATGAACGTCACCGTCGAGAACCGGGACCGCGCCGTCCGCGCCAAGGCCGATATGCGGGCGTACTTCAAGACCCTGACCGCGAAGCGGCGCCAGCACCCGGGAGACGACCTGATCAGCGCGCTGGCGACGGCTCGCGACGGAGACGAGCTGCTCAACGACCAGGAGCTCACGGTGCTGGCCATGGTGCTGCTGATCACCGGGCAGGACACCACCACCTACGAGATCGGCAACCTCGCCTACACCCTGCTCACCCGGCCCAAGGAACTCGCCATGGTGCGGGCCCGCCCGGAGATGCTCCCGCAGGCGATGGAGGAACTGCTGCGGTTCATCCCGTTCCGTAAGGGCGTCGGTATCCCCCGTGTCGCCACCGAGGACGTGGAGCTGAGCGGGGTGATGATCCGGGCCGGGGACATCGTGCATGTTTCCTACCTGACGGCAAACCGGGACGGCCGGAAGTTCGACCGGCCCGATGAGCTGGATCTGGAGCGCGAGGACCGGCCGTCCCACATGACCTTCGGCTGGGGCGGCCACCACTGCCTCGGGGCCCCGCTGGCCTTCACGGAGCTGGAAGTCGCGCTCGGCGCCCTCCTGGAGCGTTTCCCCGGGCTCCGGCTGGCCCAGCCCGCCGAGGAAGTGCGCTGGAACACGAACTCGATCTGGCGCTATCCGCTGGAGCTGCCGGTCGCCTGGTAATCGGGGCCAGGCGCCGCGAATGCAGAACTCACCTCCCTGGCGTACGGTTACTAGTCGGAAAGAAGATCCACCTGCACGGGGAGAGTTCATTCTCGACGGATGGTCCGCCCATAGTTCTCTCCAGGTCGTGCAGTTCAGTCCGCCGATTCCGCTGCTGGCCAACTTGCCCGCTCTTCGGGCAGGTTGCCGCGGCGGGTACCACCGGCCGACGGCGACCGAAATGGAAAACAGGGAATTCCCTGGCGGCCCACAAGTCTGCAAGGAGCCCATCCCATGGCGGTTCTGTGCAAACCTGCAATCGCGGTCCCGGAATACATCCTCACCCAAGAAGACACCCTCGAACTCGCGCGACGGCTGCACAAGGATCATTCGCAGCTGAGGCTGGTGCTCCGCCTGATCGAGCACACCGGCGTACGCAAACGGCATTTGATCCAGCCGATCGACAAGGTCCTCAAGCACCCCGGGCTCGACGCCCGCAGCGCGGTCTACGAGGAGGAGTCCAAGGCCCGGGTCCCCGCCGTGGTGAGTCAGGCACTCGACCAGGCCGAACTGGAGCCGGATCAGATCGACTTGATCGTCTATGTCTCCTGTACCGGCTTCATGATGCCGTCCCTGACGGCATGGCTCATCAATACGCTCGGCTTCCGCTCGGATACCCGGCAGATGCCGATAGCCCAACTCGGCTGTGCCGCAGGCGGCGCCGCGATCAACCGGGCGCATGACTTCTGCACCGCCTACCCGGACTCCAACGTCCTGATCGTCGCGTGTGAGTTCTGCTCACTGTGCTACCAGCCCACGGATCTGGGCGTGGGATCGCTGCTGTCGAACGGCCTGTTCGGCGACGCGGTCGCCGCCGCGGTGGTTCGCGGGAAGGGCGGCACCGGCGTCCGGCTGGAGCGCAACAGCTCCTATCTGATCCCGCACACCGAGGACTGGATCTCCTACGCGGTGCGGTCCACCGGATTCCACTTCCAGCTGGACAAGCGCGTGCCCGGCACCATGGAGCCGCTCGCCCCGGCGCTGCGCGCCATCGCGAAGGAGCACCAATGGGACGCGGGCGAGCTGGACTTCTACATCGTCCACGCGGGCGGTCCGCGCATCCTGGACGACCTGTGCCGCTTCCTTGAGGTGCCGCCCGAGGCGTTCCGCTTCAGCCGCGCCACGCTGACCGAGTACGGCAACATCGCCAGCGGTGTGGTGCTGGACGCCCTGGCGAGGATGTTCGACGAGGCGTCGGCCGTTGAAGGCCAGCGCGGTCTGCTGGCGGGTTTCGGTCCCGGCATCACCGCCGAGATGGCCCTCGGCACCTGGGCCTCGCCCCCTGTCGCGGCATGAGTGCGCCCGCGCGGTGCGCCCGGCGGATCACCGTCCGGGCGCACCGCGCGGGTGTCTGCGGTTTGCGCATACCGGACTTTTGCCTTGAATGGGAATATCTTGACAGGTGTGTCCGTGCGTTTTATGCAGATGAGTAGGCGGCTTGCTCCCCATATCAGCAGGTGAGGAGGCCCACGCGGGGCCGTTCCACGAGCGGACCGCAAGGTGAGGAGAAGACCATGGCGCGTGCAGTGGGTATTGACCTTGGTACGACGAACTCGGTGGTCAGTGTGCTGGAGGGCGGCGAGCCCACGGTGATCACCAATGCCGAGGGCGCCCGGACCACCCCGTCGGTCGTCGGCTTCGCCAAGGGCGGAGATGTGCTGGTGGGCGAGGTCGCCAAGCGGCAGGCCGTGACCAACGTCGACCGCACCGCGCGGTCCGTCAAGCGCCACATGGGCGATCCGCAGTGGCGCTTCCCGGAGAGCGGCGACATCGACGGCAAGCAGTACACCGCCCAGGAGATCTCCGCGCGGGTGCTGCAGAAGCTCAAGCGGGACGCCGAGGAATATCTGGGCGAGGACGTCACGGATGCCGTGGTCACCGTTCCGGCGTACTTCAATGACGCCCAGCGCACCGCGACCAAGGAGGCCGGTGAGATCGCCGGCCTGAAGGTGCTGCGGATCGTCAATGAGCCGACCGCGGCCGCCCTGGCCTACGGCCTGGACAAGGAGAACGACCAGACCATCCTGGTCTTCGACCTCGGCGGCGGCACCTTCGATGTCTCACTGCTGGAGATCGGTGACGGCGTCGTCGAGGTGAAGGCCACCAACGGCGATACCCACCTGGGCGGCGACGACTGGGACCAGCGGATCGTCGACTATCTGACCAAGCAGTTCAAGAACGCGTACGGCATCGATCTGTCCAAGGACAAGATGGCCACCCAGCGGCTGCGGGAGGCCGCCGAGAAGGCGAAGATCGAACTGTCCGCGGCGACCGAGACCACGATCAATCTGCCGTATTTGAGCGCGTCGGCCGACGGCCCGCTGCACCTGGACGAGAAACTCACCCGCTCCCAGTTCGAGCAGCTCACCTCGGACCTCCTGGAGCGGTGCAAGACGCCGTTCCACAACGCGGTGAACGACGCCGGGATCAAGGTCGCCGACATCAATCATGTGATCCTGGTCGGCGGCTCGACCCGGATGCCCGCGGTGACCGAGCTGGTCAAGGAGCTGACCGGCAAGGACCCGCACAAGGGCGTCAACCCGGACGAGGTCGTCGCCGTGGGTGCCGCCCTCCAGGCCGGTGTGCTCAAGGGTGAGGTCAAGGACGTCCTGCTGCTGGACGTGACCCCGCTGTCCCTCGGTATCGAGACCAAGGGCGGCGTGATGACCAAGCTGCTGGAGCGCAACACCACGATCCCGACCAAGCGCTCGGAGATCTTCACGACGGCCGAGGACAACCAGCCGTCCGTGCAGATCCAGGTCTACCAGGGCGAGCGCGAGATCGCGGCGTACAACAAGAAGCTCGGGATGTTCCAGCTGACCGGTCTGCCGCCGGCCCCCCGTGGCGTCCCGCAGATCGAGGTCTCCTTCGACATCGACGCCAACGGCATCATGCACGTCACGGCCAAGGACCTGGGCACCGGCAAGGAGCAGAAGATGACCGTCACCGGCGGCTCCTCGCTGCCGAAGGACGACATCGACCGGATGGTCCGCGACGCCGAACAGCACGCCGAGGAGGACCGCCGCAAGCGGGAGACCGCGGAGACCCGCAACCAGGCCGAGCAGCTCGTCTACCAGACCGAGAAGTTCCTCAAGGACAACGAGGACAAGATCCCCGGCGAGGTCCGGACCGAGGTCCAGGAAGCCGTCACCGAGGTCAAGGAAAAGCTCAAGGGCGAGGACACCGCGGAGATCCGCACCGCCAGCGAGAAGCTCGCGGCCGTCTCCCAGAAGATGGGCCAGGCCATGTACGCCGACACCCAGGGCGCGCAGGCCACCCCGGGAGCCGAGGGCGCGGCGGCCGGCGCGGGCGGCTCGGATGCCACCGCCGGTGAGCAGGACGATGTCGTCGACGCGGAGATCGTCGACGACGACAAGCAGGAGGGCAGCGCACGATGAACCGCCCGACCGACGTCCATGGCCCTCCCCACCCGCCGCTGGCCCTCGTGGGACACGGGTCGCCGAACAACCCGCCGGACGCGACCGACCCCCCGGAGGAGCGGACCAGGCAGCGCACCGGCAGGCCGTCCGGCCCTGGCGAGTCCGCCGGGCTGCCGGCGCCACCGGAGGCGGTGCTGCACGCCGAGCTGCGGGAGCGGACGGCCGACCTCCAGCGGCTGAAGGCCGAGTACGACAACTACCGCAAGCGGGTCCACCGCGACCGGCTGGCGGTCGGTGAGATCGCGGTGGCCAATGTGCTGAGCCGGTTGCTGCCGGTGCTCGACTCGCTCGCCGAGGCCACCGAGCGAGGCGAGGTGACCGGTGGTTTCCAGCGCATCGCCGAGGCGCTGGAAACC
Organism: Streptomyces tubercidicus; assembly: GCF_027497495.1. GTDB lineage: Bacteria > Actinomycetota > Actinomycetes > Streptomycetales > Streptomycetaceae > Streptomyces > Streptomyces tubercidicus. The sequence continues at coordinate 7,638,311 of NZ_CP114205.1, read as the reverse complement.
GAGCTGGGGACGCTGGGGCTGCAGTCCTTCGGCGCGGTGGGTGACCCGTTCGACCCGCTGATCCACGAGGCCATCACCTACACCCCCAGCGACGGGCTGGAGCAGGCCGTCTGCACCGAGGTGCTCCGGCTGGGATACCGGGTCGGCGACCGTCTGCTGCGTCCGGCACAGGTGGCTGTCGCGGGCGAGCCGCCGGCCGGCGCTGTTGTGGCCGGTTCCTGAATTCTCGTTCCGTACCCCGGAATTGGCCTGTCTTTTTTGTTTCGGCCGGCTTCTTGTGTTGCTGACGAGGGTTCCGCCGACGGGGGAATCATCTGTCTGTTGACCTGCGCTGACGCCTGCGCGTCGCCCCCTGCGCTGTGAGGCGGCGGCGGCCGTTGGTGCAGGGGAATTGCCGTCCCGTGTGGGCGACTACGCATACGTTCGAGTCGCAGGGGCACCCGATCCTCTACCGCCGGCAAAACGGCCTCCGTACTTCGACAGAAAGCCCTACGACGCACGACAGGCGGGATCATGGCGACCGAGGAAAGCACGGAACGCGAAAAAGCACACGGCGACGGACCGGAGCGGATCGCCGCCCCCACGGCAATGCACCACGCCTCCGGGCAACTTGCGCAGCTGCTCCAATGCGAGCCCGGTTCGGTGTCAGCACTCAAGCCCACCGATGACGGTTGGTTGGCGGACGTGGAAGTGGTGGAGATCGAAAGGGTGCCGGACACATCGAGTGTGATGGCTTCCTATCGTGTCTACCTCGATGAACAAGGCCAACTCGTGGGATACGAGCGGACCCGCCGCTACGGGCGGGGCCAGATCGACAGGTAGCCCGACAGGTGGAACGGCCGCCGCTCGGCAGGCGCCACGACATCGCACGGCCCCATGACCCGCTCCAGTCAACTGGAAGGGACGAACGACCGTGACTGCCATTCAGCAATCCAACGCCGCGACCAGCGGAAGTGGTTCGGGAAATCTCTACGATGTTCTTGAACTGATCCTCGACCGAGGGCTGGTAATCGACGCCTTTGTGCGGGTCTCCCTGGTCGGCATCGAAATCCTCAAGATCGATGTGCGCGTCGTCGTCGCGAGCGTCGACACCTATCTGCGCTTCGCCGAGGCATGCAACCGACTCGATCTGGAATCCGGCCGCAAGGCGCCGAACCAGCTCACCGATCTGGTCGGTGAGGCAACGGAAAGCGGCGCCAAAGGAAAGTCAAAGGGCGCGCTGACCGGCGCCGTCGAGGCCTTCAGCGAATCCCTGCAGAAGGGGCAGGAGGACTCCGCGGAAGAGGAAGAGCGTCCGGCACGTAAGTCGTCCGCGACCAGCAGCCGGCGCACCGCCCGCCGCCGGGAGGACTGAGCCATGGGAACGTACCTCTACGCCATCACCGCGGCCGGCCACCCCTTGCGGCTGTCCGGCCTCGACGGGGTCGGCGACCCCGCGGCCCAGCTGCGCACTGTCCGGACGAAGGACCTGTGCGCGGTGGTCAGTGACGCGCCGCCGGAGCTCCGGGCCAAGCGCCGCGATGTGGCGGCCCACCAGGGAGTTCAGGAATGTCTGCTGGCCGACGGCGCCGCTCTGCCGATGCGCTTCGGGCTGGTCGGCGCCGATGACGCACAGGTCGCCGCCGTCCTGGAGCAGGATCGCGACAGCTACCTCCGGCGGCTGGCCGAGGTCGACGGCTGTCGTGAGTACCACCTCAAGGTGGCGCGCGACGAGGACGATCTGCTGCGCGAGATCATGCGGGAGTCCGCCGAGGTACGGCGGCTCAACGACCGTACCCGGCGGAATCCCGGCGCGTACGACGACAGGATGGCGCTCGGCGAGCTGATCTCACAGGAGGTGCAGGCCCGCCAGGAACGCGACCGGTCGGACATCGTGGCCCGGCTCGCTCCGGCCGCGGTGCGCGCCGCGGACGCCGAGGCGACGAAGAGCCACTTCCTCAGTGTGTCCTTCCTCGTCGAGCGGGAGAAGGCCGCGGCCTTCTCGGAGGCGGTCCACGAAGAGGCCGGGCAGCGCGGCGACACCTACACCTTCAGCCTGCACGGCCCGCTGCCGCCGTACAGCTTCGTCTGACCTCCGAGAGGAGATCGGCCATGGGCCTGTTCACACAGCTGCTGACCCTGCCGTTGGCCCCGGTACGGGGCACGGCCTGGGTCCTGGACCAGGTGCTGCTCACCGCCGAGCGCGAGTACTACGACCCGGCGCCGGTCCGTGAGGAACTGGCCGCACTGGAACGGCAGTTGCTGGACGGCAGCATCGGTCCCGACGAGTTCGACGCCCGCGAGGACGAACTCCTGGACCGGCTGGAATGGCTGGAGGCCCACCAACCACGACTACGTACCGACTCCTGATCAGGGGAGATTGAGGTGTACGACGGATGATGACCAACGCCAAGATAGGTGTGGCCCTTGTCGGGGGCTACCTCCTGGGGCGCACGAAGAAAGCGAAGATGGCCATCGGCCTGGGCCTGTTTCTGGCCGGCAAGAAGCTGAATCTGGATCCGAAGCAGTGGGGCGCACTGGTCGCCAACTCGCCGGTGCTGGGGCCGCTCAACGACCAGGTGCGCAGTGAACTCGTGGACGCCACCAAGGCAGCGGCCGGTACCGCGCTCAGCCAGCGGATGTCCGGCCTCGCCGATTCGCTGCATGAGCGGACTGCGGCCCTTGACGAAGGCCGGGATGTGGTTGGCGAGGTGATGCGGGACTCGGAGGACGGGCGTCCTGCGGCGGACGACGAGGTAGCGGACGAGGAGACGGCAGAGGATCAGGCGGCGGACGATGAGGCGGCGGCCACGAAGTCGTCGGCTCGGTCGTCCGACGCTTCGGCGAAGAAGGCGGACAGCGACCGCCGGTCCGCTCCCGCGCGACGCTCGTCAGCAAGCGCCTCGGGGCCAGCGCGGACGGCCGGAAAGGCCGCGAGGACGTCGTCCGGAAAGGCCGCGGCCGCCGCGTCCCGCGAGCGCCCGGCCACCTCCTCGGGGCGGAAGGCCGCCTCCGGGGCCCGTAAGAAGGCGTCCGGTGCGGCGCGCACCGCCGCCGACCGTGGAGGCCGCAATGGCTGAGACCACTTTCAGCAAGGTGAAGGACGAGGTGACCAAGAGCCCGGCGGCCGAGCAGCTCAAGGAGGAGTTGCAGCGCTACCTCCAGGCACGGGCCGAGCACGCCGTCACCAGCCTCGGCCACAAGCTGGGCGAAAGCGTCGGCAAGCTCGCCGAACCCGGCCGGGGCGCCAGGGGTTTGGTGGACAGCCTGGCGAAGGGCGGTGCGGCTCTCGGTGCGGGCACGTCGCCGCAGCGGGCGGCGCTGGCCGTCGGCGCTTCCCACCTCAAGGACACCGTCAAGGACAAGGTCAAGGGGCTGTTCGGCAAGGGCCGCAAGGGCGGCGGCGGGAAGTCCAAGAGCGTGACCATCGTCGAGGACATCGATGTGGGCGTTCCCGTACGCGAGGCATACGACCAGTGGACGCAGTTCCAGGAGTTCAGCACCTTCGCCAAGGGAGTCGTCAGCGTCGAGAAATCCGACGACACCACCAGCAACTGGAAGGTGAAGGTCGCCAAATCCACCCGCAGTTGGCGGGCGAATGTCACCGAGCAGGTCCCCGACGAGCGCATCACCTGGACCACCGAGGGCGCGAAGGGCACGGTCAAGGGCGTGGTGACCTTCCACCGTCTCGCCGACAACCTGACGCGGGTGCTGCTGGTTCTGGAGTACTTCCCCAAGGGGCTGTTCGAGAGGACCGGCAACATCTGGCGCGCCCAGGGCCGCCGGGCCCGGCTGGACCTCAAGCTCTACCGCAAATTCATCATGCTGCGCGGAGAGGCCACCGACGGCTGGCGGGGCGAGATCCAGGACGGCGAGGTGGTGGTCGAGCACGCCGATGCCATCGAGGCCGAGGAAGACACGGAAGACGTAGCAGACGCGGAATTCGACGACGCCCTCGGGGATCCGGCCGCCGAGGACGACGACCTCGACGAACCGGCAGATGAGGACGACGATCTCGACGAGCCCCTCGACGAAGACGACAACGTCACCGCGGACGTCGACCAGGACGCGGAAGACGACGACCGGGACGCATACGACGAGGACGAGGCGCCCTCGCCCGCCCGGGACCGCCGTACGGCCGCCGCCCGCTGACCCGTCCCGACCGCACAGACGAGGCTGATCATGTCCGATTCACTGGCCGCCCGTATGGGGCCGTCCGCCGGTCCGTCCCCGTACGGCCGGCAAGGGTCCTCCGCCAACCTGGCCGACATCCTGGAACGCGTCCTCGACAAGGGCGTGGTGATCGCGGGCGACATCCAGATCAATCTGCTCGACATCGAGCTGCTGACCATCAAGCTCCGGCTGCTCGTCGCCTCCGTCGACAAGGCCAAGGAGATGGGCATCGACTGGTGGGAGCACGACCCCTCGCTCTCGTCCCGGGCCCGCCCACCGCAGCAGGTGCCCACCGGGCACCCGGTCAAGACCGACCGCGGCAGCGACCCGCTGGCCGAGGAGAACCGGCAGCTGCGCGCCGAGCTGGCCGAGCTGCGGGCGGCGATCGGCTCGCCCCGGAGCGCCGACGGGCACCCGACGGACCACGAGGAGGAGCAGTGACCAGCCACCTTCAGGGAGCCGCCTCCCCGGGCCAGCCGCGCCGCCTTTCGACCGAACAGCGGGAGTCCGACCACTCCTGGAGTTCGTATGTCTACGCCATCGGCCGGGCGGGCACCGATCTCGACGCGATAGCTCCCCGGCTCACCGGGCTGCGGGACGGGCGCGTGCGGACGGTTGCCGCCGACGGCCTTGCGGCGCTCGTCTCCTCGGTCCCGGCGGGCGCCTTCAGCGCAGAGGGCATGAAGGCGCAGCTGGAGAACCTGACCGAGCTGGAGCAGATCGCACGTACCCACCACACGGTGGTGGAGGCTGCCCACACCGGCGCGACAGTGCTCCCCATGCGGCTCGCCACGGTGTATCTGGACGACGCCCGGGTGCGGGCGATGCTGCGGGAGCGCGGTGCGGAGTTCGACGCGCTGCTCTCCCGGCTCGAAGGCCATGCCGAGCTGGGGGTGAAGGTGTACGCGGACCCGCGCGCCGCCGCCGCGGACCCGCCCCCCGCCGCCGAGGGCCCGGACCGCGCCGCTCCCCCGGTCAGCCCCGGCCGGGCCTACTTGCAGCAGCGCCGGGCCCAACGCCAAACACAGCGCGATGCCTACCGCGCGGCGGGCGCCCTCGCCGACGAGGTACGGGGGCGGGCGACCGGCCTTGCCCGGGACCGGGTCACCCACCGCCCGCAGCAGGGCGAACTGGCCGCCGGCGCGGGCGAGAACATCGCCAATGAGGCCTATCTGGTCCCTGTGGACCGCCTCCGGGAATTCCACCGGGCGCTGGCGGGGCTGGCCGACGGTCTCCCCGGCGTACGCATCGAGGTCACCGGGCCATGGGCCCCGTACTCCTTCGCGACGCCGCCCGCGGAAAGCCGCAGTGCGTGATGGCGGACCCCTCGGCCCCCTCGGACCCCTTTCCGGAAGAGTCTCTCGCTGGGCGGCAGATCGCGCTCATCGACCTCTTGGACCGTCTGCTGAACGGCGGGGCGGTGCTCACCGGCGATGTGGTGCTGTCGATCGCCGATGTGGACCTGGTGCACATCAATCTCCGGGCTGTCATTCGCTCGATCACACCGGACGGTCCGGCGCCGTGGTGAGACGCCGCCAGGGTGCTCCCACTCCCCACTACTCCCCACTCCCCACTCCCCACTCCCCCACGAGAATCCCGCTATCGCCTCTCCCACCCATGACGAGGGATGCCCCCATGACCGAGGAACCGTCTGCCCCCTTCGCGGAGGTCGCGCAGGCCGCGGCTCGGGCCTTTGACCTGGCGCCGGCCCCGTCCGACGAGCCGCCACAGGGGCAGGGCAGCGCGCTCGCCCAGCGGCTGCGGACCGATCCGGAGACGGTGGAGCGCGATCTCATCAAGCTGGTGCTGACGATCGTGGAGCTCTTGCGGCAGCTCATGGAGCGGACCGCTGTGCACCGCGTCGATCAGGGCGATCTGAGCGAGGAGCAGGAAGAGCGGGTCGGGCTGACGCTGATGATTCTGCAGGACCGGATGGCGGAGCTCTGTGAGCGCTACGGGCTCACGATGCAGGACCTCAACCTCGATCTCGGTCCGCTGGGGTCGCTGCTGCCTCGTGATGACGCCGCCTGAACCGCGGTCCCTGGCGGTCCGCTGCCACCGTCCGCCGCACGGGCATTGCAACTGACGGTCCGTCACCCTACCCTTCCGGCACACCCCCACCGCACCGGGGCGCTCGTACGGTCTCACCCCTACGATCCGTGCGCGGTGCAACGGGGCGGCGCGCCGCGTGCCGGAAGGACAGCCATGTCCGACGACAGCGCTCGCAGATCCTCCCTCACCCGCCGTACGTTACTGACCGGAGCTGCCGCCGCGGGGATGGCGGCGGCAGCCGGGCTACAGCCCGCGCATCGCATCCCCGCGGGCAGCGCCGCGGCCACGCTCACCCCTCCCCCCGACTTCCCCGCGGGGATTCCGCTCGCCCAACAGGCGTTCAGGAATTGGTCGCTGGAGATCGTCGTCGAGGGCGTCTGGACGGCGTCCGCCCGTACGCCCGACGATGTGGTCACCCTCGCCAACTGGGCTCATCAGCACGGCTACCGGCTCCGGGCGCGGGGCAAGGGCCACACCTGGTCTCCGCTGGTGGTGCCCGCCGGTGCGGACACCAACCGTACGGTCATCGTCGACACCACCTCCCACCTCACCGCGGTCAGTGTGCAGGGCGGCAATCCGGGGAGCGTCACCGCACAGGCGGGGGCGACCCTCGACCGGATCCTGGCCCGCCTGGAGGAGTCGGGGCTCGGCCTCGCCACCACTACGGCGCCGGGTGACCTCACCATCGGTGGGGTGCTGGCCATCGGCGGCCATGGCACCGGGGTGCCCACCGCCACCGAAAACCCGCCCGCCGGCTCCGGTTTCGGCACCCTGAGCTCTCTGGTCACCTCACTCACCGCCGTGGTCTGGAGCGCGACGGACGGCCGCTATGTGCTGAAGACGTTCACCCGCTCCGACTCGGACATCCGGGCCTTCCTCGTCCATCTGGGCCGCGCGTTCGTCACCGAGGTGACGATGACCGCCGCGGCCAACACCCGGCTGCGCTGCCAGAATTGGTACGACGTGAACGTGGCCACCGTCTTCGGTCCCCCCGGTACGGGCGGACGCACGATCAGCTCCTACCTGGACCGCACCGGACGCATCGAGGCGATCTGGTTCCCGTTCACCGATGTGCCCTGGCTGAAGGTGTGGAGCGTGGCGCCCAATAAGCCGCTGCTCGCCCGGCAGATCGACACCCCGTACGCCTATACCTTCGCCAACCGGGTCACCGAGGAGATGTCGCGGCTGCTCGGGGAGATCGCCTCGGGCGGGGGCGACAAGACGCCTGTCTTCACCAAGCTGGCGATGTCCATCGTCGGCTCGGGGCTGATCGTCACCGGCACCTGGGATGTCTGGGGCTGGTCGAAGAACGCCCTGCTGTATGTCGAACCCACGACCCTGCGGATCGTCGAAGCGGGGTGGGCGGTGCTGACGTCCCGGGCGAATGTGCAGCGGGTGGTGGGTGACTTCTACTCCCGCTATCAGCAGGTGCTCACGGCTCACCAGGCTCGCGGCTCCTATCCGGTCAACGGCCCGATCGAACTGCGGATCACCGGTACGGATCCGCTCGACGGTCCCCTGCTGTCGCCGGCCCGTGCCCGTCCGGACCATCCCGAGTGGGACACGGTGGTGTGGCTCGACTTCGCGACCTATCCGGGTACGCCGGGTGCGGCCCCGTTCTTCCGTGAGCTGGAGCAGTGGATCTGGCAGACCTACACCGGGTCGTATGCGTCCGTACGGCCCGAGTGGTCCAAAGGCTGGGCCTATACGGACAGCGGCGCGTGGCGGGACCCGGCGACCCTGGGCGGCAGCGTGCCGGCCGCGTTCGACGGGTGGCGCACCGCCCGGGACATCCTCAACTCCTATGACCCGGCGAGGGTGTTCTCCAATTCCTTCCTGGACGCTCTGCTGCCCTGAGACACCTCCCCCAAGGGGGGCGCGCGGAATTTCCGCGCGCCCCCCTTTGCAAATCACCCGAAACGTGCGCCACACCCGTAACAACCGCAGGAAACAACCGGCTAAGCGGTCATCGCCAGGATGGCGCGAATTATGTGTCCGACGCCCTGAGCGCTTTCCTGAATCCGACCCCTTCGTGTGTGAAGTTCCTACGACCGCGCCGCCCGCCGAACGCGGGCCGATCCGCCGTGTGTGCGCCGCCCGTGCACCGGCCTGCGGGTCCACCGGGGCTCACCGGCCGGCCCGCGCATTGTGGAGTCCGGCCATCCCGAGCGGCAATGAACGACGCAGCACCCGGGCACGATGACGCGTTTTCCAGTCAGATCCAGCGAAAATCCATCTGGCGGGAATGACAGCCGTGACAATTCAGCAGGGCAGCGCTCGGGGCTGAAAGTGTGTGCTGCGGCAGAGGCTCCGCGGGTAACTGTCGCCACATCGCCCGTTGTTCCCCGCACGCTGTCCGACGACGGGGGCAGACAGCAGAAGCAAAAACGAAGGGACGAACGTGATCCGGGTCTTGGTGGTGCACGAAACGCGGCTGCTGCGCTCGGCGCTCACCGCGCTGTTGCGCGACGAGGAGGGTATCGACGCGGTCGCCGCCTGCTGGAGAAGTGCCCCCGGGCGAGCCCGTTCCTTCCGGCCGCAGGTGTGCGTCGTCGATGTCGACTGCGTGGGCTCGGTGTCCTCGGTGGACCCTCCCGGCGGCCCGGGATGTGCCCTGCTGGTCCTGGCCAGCGCCTGCCGGCCCGGCACCCTGCGCCGGGCCATCGCCGCCCGCGCACGGGGCTTCGTGGACAAGGACGCGCCACCGGCCCGGCTGCTGCACGCGATAACCCTGGTGGCCGCCGGGAAGCGCTATGTCGACCATTCACTCAGCCCGGATTTCCTGGAGGCCGCCGAGATGCCGCTGACCCCGCGTGAGTTAAGTGTGCTGTCGCTCGCCGCGGGCGGCGCCTCCGTCTCCGAGATCGCCCGTGAGCTGCATCTGAGCAGTGGGACGGTGCGCAACTACATGGCGGCGATCAACCGCAAGACCGGCGCCCGCAACCGGGTGGACGCCATACGGATATCGCAGGGGGCGGGCTGGGTCTGACGCCCGGCTTGGGGGCCGTTGCCTCGGGGGGCCGATGCCTCGGGGTGCCGTCGCCTGAGGTCCGTAAAAGTCCCGTGATCAGCTCAGAGAGCGGGACTTCACGGAGAGGTGTTCGCCGTGCTCGGGGGCGTCCGGCTGCCAGCTGCCCGCCAAGTCCCGGTAGAGGGGCGAGCGTTCGAGCAGCTCTTCATGGGTGCCGCAGGTGGCGCGGGTGCCGTCGAGCACCAGAATGCGGTCGGCCCGGCGGGCCGAGGTGATCCGGTGGGCCACGACGATCAGCGTGCCGGGGCGCTCCGCGAAGGCGCGCTCGGCCCGCATTTCCGCCGCCGGATCGAGGTGGCAGGTCGCCTCGTCGAGCAGGACGAGGGGCGCGGGTGACAGATAGGCCCGCCCCAGTGCGATCAGCTGGCGCTCGCCCTGGGACAGGGCGCCGGGGTCGAGCGGTGCGTCGAAGCCGCCCAGCCGGGACACCAGCGGGTCCAGGCCGACGGCGTCCGACGCCGCCTCCAGTGCGGGCGTGGGGGCGCCGTCCGGGCACAGATACAGCAGGTTCTCGCGCAGGGTTCCGGAGAAGACGTATGCCTGTTGCGGGATCAGCACCCGCAGCTGGGACGGGTCGGTTCCGGAGCGGGTATGGACCGGTCGGCCGGACACGCTTATCTCGCCCCGGCCGGGTGCGAGCATCCCGGCGATGAGAGCCGTCAGGGTCGACTTTCCGATGCCGCTCGGCCCCACCACGACGAGGTGTTCGCCCGGTTCGACGGACAGATCGAGGTCGTGCAGGACGGGCTGGGCGGCGGGCCCGTAGGCGAAGGTCACCTCGCGCAGTTCGACGCGGGGGCCGCCGGGCGGGGCGGGGATCCGGGGCGCGGGCTCCTGCGCGGTGAGCGGCGGGGGCGCGGTGTCGGGTTCCGGAGCGGGTCCCGGGCCGGTGGTGAGCCGGTCCAGGACCACGAGCAGCCTGGTGCCGGCCGAGCCCAGCGCGTTCATCAGGGTGTGCAGTGCGGGCAGCAGGGACTGGGTCAGATAGGCCAGCGCGCCCAGCACGGCGCCGGGGGTGAGCCCTTGCCGCAGCAGCCAGGGCGCGGTGACCAGCAGCAGCAGGATCGGCAGCTGGCCGGCCAGGCCGAGCGCGAGACAGCGAACGGCGGCCCAGCCCGCCAACTGCCGTGCCGCACGGGCCTCGTCCTCGATCACGCCGTACGCCCGCTGCGCGGTCCGCTGCTGCGCACCGCAGGCCACCACATCGCGCAGCCCCTCGGCGACGGCACCGAACTGGGTGGACAGATCCTCGTCGGCCTGCAGAAAGGCGCGCTGGCGGGCCGCCATCGGCCGCAGGGTGGCCAGGAAGAGCAGCAGTCCGGCCGCGAGCGGAGGCACCACGATCAGCAGCAACTCGGGTGCCAGGGACAGTAGTCCGAGCACCGCTCCGGCCGCGGTGAACACGAAGGAGCGGGCGACCAGGACCAGTCCGGCGAAGCTGTCCCGGGCGATCTCGGTCTGGTTGGTCAGCCGGGAGACCACGGCGCTGTCCGCCGCACGGGCCGGGTGGGACACCGCTTGCGTCAGCGACCGTGACACCACCTGGCGTACCAGGCCGTCGCGCAGCGGTTCGACGAGGCCGGCGAGCCCTCGGAAGACCCCTCGGCCGGCCAGCCCGCCGACGACGACGGCCAGTGCGGTGACGCCCAGCCAGGCCAGCCCGACACCGGTGTGGCCGGCCAGAAAGCCCTGGTCCAGGGCCTTTGCCAGGCCGTAGCCGCCGAGGAAGGTGTGGGCGGATTCCAGCAGTGACCAGCCGGCCAGCAGCAGCAGTACGCGGATCCGGCGGCGGAGGAAGCGCCGCGCCTTGGGCAGCAGTCGTGCGGTCGGTGTCGTCGCTTTGGTCGCTGTCGTTGCTGTCGTTGCTGTCGTTGCTGTCGTCATGAGGCGGCCCGGGTGGTGTCCTGGTCGGTGCGGGTGTCCTCGTCGGCCTGGGTCTCCTCGTCGTCGGTGTGGGCGAAGACCGCACGGTAGTCGGCCTCCGCCCAGAGCCGGTCGTGCGGGGCGACGGCGCGGAGGCGGCCGTTCTCCAGCCATGCGACGAGGTCGGCGCGGGCGGCGGAGGAGACGCGATGGGCGATCAGGAGTCTGCTGCCGGTCCGTACGTCATGGACCAGGGCCCGGCGGACATGGAGTTCGGTCACGCTGTCCAGGCTGGAGGTGGCATCGTCCAGGACGAGCAGCCGGCCGGCGTGGGCGAACGCCCGTGCCAGGCCGAGGCGTTGGACCTCCCCGCCGGACAGCGGCGCGTCGGCCAGCGGCGTGGCGTATCCGTCCGGGAGGAGCCGGACGAAGGGGTCCGCACCGGCCGCGCGGGCGGCGGCCTCGATCGCCTGGGCCGGGGGCTCGTACGGGCCGAAGCCGATGGCGGCCCCTGCCGTCCGGCCGAACAGGGCGGGGCGTTCGAAGGCGTAGCCGATCTCGCGGCGCAGTTGTGCGGGGTCGGCCTCGTCGAGGGGTATTCCGTCCAGCAGCACCTGTCCGCTGTCGGGATCGGTGAGCCGGCCCGCGACGGCGGCGAGCAGCGATTTGCCCGCCCCCGAGTGGCCGACGACCGCCATGGTCGTGCCGCCGGGCACCACGAGGTCGATGTCCCGCAGCGCGGGGGCGCCACCGCGGAGGACGGTGACGGCGCGCAGTTCGAGCCGGCCGGGGCCGTCGGCCGGCAGCGGGCGCGCGCCCTGCGGCGCCGTGGGCAGGGTCAGGAGTTCGCCGGTGCGGTGGGCCGCGGCGCGGCTGCGCACGAGGGAGTTGAGCTGTCCGACCACCCCGCCCAGCCCGGCGGTCAGGGCGGCGTACCGGGAGGCGGCCAGCAGCTCACCGACGGACAGGCTGCCGTACGCCAGCCGGATGCCGCCGACGGCGAGGACGGCGGTGGTCAGCAGCGGCACCAGGATGCCGCTGCTGACCACCGCGCGTCCGTAGATCTGCCACATCTGCCGTCCCTGCGCGCCCAGTTCGGGGAGCGGGGCGAGGACCCGGTCCCGCTCGCGCCCCGCCGTTCCCGCCGCGGCGATGGTCCGGGCGCCGCCGAGCGCCTCGACGAGGCGGGTCGCGATATCCGCCTGGGTGCGTTGATAGCGCCGGACGCTGTCGGAGGAGCCGCGGGCGAAGGTGCGCAGCAGCCGGGTCAGCAGCGGCAGCCCGGCGAGAAACACGGCGGCCAGCCAGATGTCGGTGAGCGCCAGGGCGATCAGGGCGCCGACCGGGGTGATGACGGCGGCGAGGCCGGTGGCAGCGGCGGTGGGTGCGGTCCCGGCGTCGGCGGCGTTGCCGGTGAGGCGGGTCACCAGGTCGCCGGGGGTGAAGCGGTCGGCGACCCGGTGCGGGGCGAGGGACAGCAGATGGCCGATACCGCTCCGGCGGAGCCAGGCGGTGCTGCGAGCGGTGAGGACGCCGCCGGTCAGCGCGACCAGCGCGTCGAGCAGGACTTCCGCGACCAGCAGTACGGCGCAGAGGACGAGGGCCCGATGGAGGCCCGGACGGGCGCCGAGCACGAGGTCGAGGGTGTGGCCGAGTACGGCGGGCAGTGCGACGGCGGCACCCGCGGAGGCCACGCTGAAGAGGCAGACGGCGAGGGTGCGTACGGGGCTGTGCCGGAAGGCGCCGGTCAGGACGGAGCGGACGGCGGAGTCCGGCCCGCGCCGGGCGGCCGGTGGGGGCTGGGGCGAGGAGGGCCCGGGGGTGCGGGGCATACGGGTGGGGACCTCGCCTCCGAGGGTCGGATACGGGCGGCAGCGGCAGGCCCCGGGCGGTGTGTGCCACCCGGGGCTCGCCGTGACTTACGCGCTACGGGGACCGGGGTCCCTCAGCGGCGGGAAGTCAGTTGCAGGTGGTGACGCTCAGGCTGCTGTCGCCGCAGAGCAGCAGGCTGGCGCGGCTGCCGGTGTGGAGCTCCTCCGTGGCCTCGGCCTTGGGGGTTTCCATCGTCTGCAGGTCAAGAAGGGACATGGTGGTTCCTCTCTGATGGGGACGGTGTTTCTCGATCGGCCCCGGACGGGGCCGGCTTCAGGGCCGCGGTGGCGGCGGGAGGAAGGGCAGGTGCACGGGTATGTCGTGCAGCGCGCTGCCCAGTGCGAGCAGGCATCCGGCGGTGCCGGTGCTGAGGTCCATGGAGAGCCGCATCATCTGCTCTCCGGCGAAGGCCAGTTGGCCTTGGTAGGGGACGGCACCCCAGGCCAGGGAGTCGATCTGGCGGCGGAGGTCGGCGGTGTGGGTGCCGGGGCCGCCGGCCGTGGTGCGGGCGAGGTGCAGCACCATGCCCGCCGCGCCGCGGAACAGGCCGGGCTGGGCATAGAACTTGGCCTGCGCGGCCTGCACGATCTCGCGCCGCGCCCGGTCGAACTCGTCGTCCGGACGATGGGCGAGGAAGTCATCGAGCACCATGCCGATGCCGACGCTGCCGGCGCCGAGGTAGGGCATGGTCCGCCAGCCCTCGTTGACCTGGAGGGCGCCCCCGGCGCCGCGGACGCAGCGGGACAGGTCCCGGCGCAGGGCGTCGGCGGCCAGATCGAGCAGCGCGGGGTCGTCGGTGCGCTCGTAGAGGCGCAGGAAGAGCAGGGCGGCTCCGCTGTCGCCGTGCAGCAGCCCGGCGCGGGGTGTCGTACCGCCCCCGTCCGGTGGCGCGGCGGTCCGGAGCTTGTCGGCGACGAGCTGGGCGCAGTGCAACGCCCGCTCCCCGAGGGCGCTTTCGCCGGTGGAGGCGGCCAGGGAGTCGAGCGCCAGGCCGAGGCCGGCCAAGCCGCTGTGCAGGTCGGGGGCGATGTCCTGCCAGCGCTGGGTGGCGACGGTGTCGATGAGGTCCAGGGCCGGTGCCCGGTGGCCGAGCCGGTCCAGGACCCAGGCGACGCCGGAGAGGCCGTCGTAGAAGCCGAGCGGGCTGCCGGACGCGGGCGTCTTCATCCTCCGCAGCAGCCACTCCTCCGCCTCCGGGCAGCGGTCCGCGCCGGTCTCCGCCAGGGCGTACAGCACCCCGGCCGCCCCGTAGGCGAAGCAGGTGCCGCCGCCCGCGGTGGCGAACTGGGCGATGTCGCCGGGGAAGTAGCGGTCCTCCCGGTCGGGGGTGGCCGAGGCGAGCACGGCCCGGACCATGGAGTCGCGGCTGTGCGGCCAGTCGCCGAGGGCCACGGGGAGGTAGTCCGCTCCCCCGGTCCGGCTCGTGGGCCGGGAGGTGGGCGACGGCTGATGTCCGCGCAGGATTTCCGCCACCGCTTCGTCGAGGTAGTCGCGGGGCACCGGGAACTGTGTGGCGGCGATCTCCGCCAGATGCGCCGCCTTGCCGCGGTCCACCGCGAGGAGGCTGGTGAGCGGGAGGAACAGCGCCAGCCGCAGACAGGCCAGGGCGTAGCGGTCGACATCGAAGCCCCGGCGGTCGGCGGGGGCGACGAAACCCGGGTTGGCGATCACCTGGCGGCTGGACTGGTCGTCGACGGAGGCGGCCTCGAAGTCCAGCAGCACCACGGAGGATTCGTCCTCGGACATCATGATGTTGAAGAGGTGCAGATCGTTGAAGACCACGCCACGGGAGTGGATCGCCCGGACCGCGTCGGCCACCAGGCCGTGGACGCGCATCGCCCAGCGGGTGTACTCCGCGAGCCGCTCGGGGCTCGGATCGGCCTCGATGAGTGGGTGACGGTGCGCGAAGAAGCTGTTCAGCGGCCGGCCTTCGATGAACTCCAGCACCAGGAAGGTGTGGTCGCCGAGGGTGAACCAGTCGAGCACCTCGGGGGCGCAGCCCAGCCCGGAGAGCCGCTTCAGCGCGTCCCGCTCGCGCTCCAGCCGGGTCACGGCGTCCGCTCCATCGGCGGCCAGTCCGGCGTGCGGCCGCGCCTCCTTCAGCACCACCCGCTGGTCGGTCCGCAGGTCCCGGCCGACGTAGACACCGCCGCCGTTGGAGAAGTGCAGCGCCTGCTCGATCTTGTACGGCAGGTCGGTGACGGTGGTGGCGGAACGGGCGGCGAGATGCGGCTGGAGGAACTCCGGGAGGGTGACCCACTCGGGGACGCGGAACGCGGGCTCGCGGCGGTCGGGGACCAGCTGACCCTGGTCGTCCTCGATCGCGGGCCGGAGTTCGCCCTTGTCGTCGTAGCAGTGCCGCTCGGTGAAGCTGCCGTAGCGCACATAGACCGGGCCGGTGCCCCAGCGCAGATCGCTGAGGATGTACGGTCCCGGTTCGCCGGCGAGCAGCTCGTTCAGCTCCTCGGCGATGCGGCCGCACTGCTCCTCGTCGGCGGGGTAGACCGTGAGGAACTTTCCGCTGGCGCCGCGGTCGGCGTATTTGGCGTTGCGGATGTGCAGCAGGTACCGGGTCGGCATGCACTTGAAGGCGATGGAGCGCGGGACGCAGTAGTCCCAGACCTTGGCCAGCACTCTTTCGGCGTTGGCCAGACAGGCCGAGACATGGATCTTCCAGCCCTGGCTGGGGAGTTCGCCGTCCAGCGGCCGGAACGCCAGCCAGTCGCCGGAGCGGTGGCGCTGCCAGCCCTCCGGCAGCTCCCGGCTCAGCGTCTCGTACGGAGCGCTACGGCCCTTGCTGCTTGCGGGCATGCGGTGGGGAGCGTCGTAGAACTGTCGGTCGGCGTCGCAAAAGACGGCGTAACCCTTGTTCATCGCTCTCCCTCGGCTGGTGACAGGGATGACGCTGTCACGTCCTGAGGTCGCGAAAACAGTCATGACTGTCACGAAGGACCCATGAGAAATGCATGTTTGCTGCGAATTCGCTGAAGGGGAAAACGGTCACGCCAGGACCGCTGCCTCTCCCCTTAGGAGGGACGGAGAGTGAGGGTGCCCTCTGGGGCGTCGGCGACACAGGGACGGAAGCCGGTGCTGATTCGGTCGAAGAGCCCTTGCAGCCACCTGGAGTCGCGGCGCGAGGCATACCGCAGCCGCATGCGCCGGGCCTGCAGCGCGGTGATCCGCACCTCGTGGAGCCGGCCGGTGTCGGGGTCCACCGTGACGAGGTAGAGCGGCCGCAGGTCGTCCCGGTACTCCTCGTAGCCGGTGATGCCCTCGTAGTCATCGATGAAGTCGCCGCATCCGTAGATGGCGAGCTTCCCCCGGTACGCCTCCAGGGCACGGGGGTGGTGCGAGGAGTGGCCGTGGACGATATCCACACCGCCCTCCAGGAGGGCATGGGCGAAGGCGGCCTCACTACGCAACACGTGGTAGCCCCAGTTGGGGCCCCAGTGGACGGAGGCGACCGCGAGGTCTCCCGGCCGCTTCCACTGCCGTACCCGCCCGTTGATCTCGCCCGCGGCGGCCGGTGCGGGCCCGGCCACGAAGTCCACCCCTGAGCGGTCCCCGGCCGCCGCCCATGCCCGCGGGATACCGCTGGACGGCATCCCGAAGGAGAACACCAGGATCCGGCGGCCGTCCGCGACGGGGACGACCGCCGGGCGGCACGCCGCGCCGGTGTCCGCTCCCGCCCCCGCCGTCCGCAGCCCCGCGTCCGCCAGCGTGCCGAGGGTGTCCGCCAGCCCCGGGCGGCCGAAGTCCAGGACATGATTGTTGGCCAGGACGCAGACGTCGGGGCGGGCGGCGGCCAGGCAGGGCAGATTCGCCGGGTTCATCCGGTAGTGGATTTCCTTCTCAGGTGCAAATCCGGCGTACTGCGTGATGCTGGTCTCCAGATTCAGCACCCGGGCGGCGGGCGCCGCCTCGTCGAGCACCTCCAGCGCGTCCCCCCAGGGCCAGGAGAAGCCGGCCGGATACGGAATGGGTCCGTTCCGCGCCGCCGCCAGCTCGACATAGGCGCGGGCGTCCCGGAGGTATCCCTCCCGCAGCGCCGGTTCTCCGGGGTGCGGCAGGATCTGGTCGACACCGCGGCCGAGCATGACATCGCCGCAGAGGAACAGTGTGAGCAAGTCACCGCCCATTCCCCCAGGTTAGAACCGGTGCGCCGAGGTTTCACGGCGAGTGGGCGGGCGCCGCGTTCTGTGGCGTGGCGGAGTCCGCCCCGGGGGCGTGGCCGCGCGTCGCCTGGGCGTGGCCGCGCATCGCCGGCGCGGGGAGCGCTGCGCTGCCGCGCCCCGCGGGCGGCGGCGCCGGGCGGCGACCGGCGGTCAGGATGCTGAGGGCGTTGGCCACCACGATCGCGGCGACGGCCAGCCACTCGACGCCTTCCAGGGTCTGGTCCAGGACGACCAGCCCGACCAGTGCCGCAAGGACGGGGTTGACGCTCATGAAGATCCCGAAGAACCGCGCGGGAACCCGCCGCAGGGCCAGCAGATCGGCGAGGAACGGTACGGCCGAGGAGAGCACGCCCGCGAGGGCCGCGTACCCCAGGGCGCGCAGGCTCGGCGGGTGGTGGGCGAGCACGCCGATCCCGATGGGCAGATAGAGCAGGGCGGAGACACCGGCGGCCGCGGCCGACCCCTCGACTCCGGGCAGACGGGCACCGACGAGACGGTTGAGCAGGATGTAGGACGCCCAGCACACGGCGGCGATCAGCCCGAGGGCGATGCCCGCATAGTCGGTGGTCGGCTCGGGCCGGGTCAGCACGACGACCGCCGCCCCGGCGACGAGGGCGCACAGCAGGTCCACCGGACGGCGCGAGGCGGTCAGGGCCACGGCCAGCGGGCCGAGGAACTCCAGGGTCACCGCCAGGCCCAGGCCGATGCGGTCGATGGCGGTGTAGAGCGACAGATTCATCGTGGCGAACACCAGCGCCAGACACAGCACCGGCCACCACTGCCGCCAGGTGAACGCACGCAGCCTCGGCCGCCCCACCGCCAGGAGGACGAGCCCGGCTACCCACTGCCGTACGGCCACCACCCCGGCCGGTCCGATCACCGGAAAGGCCAGCGCCCCCATCGCGGCACCGCTCTGGTTGGCGAGTCCGCTGCCGCACATCAGCGCCACGCCCGCCAGTCGGCCCGAGCCCGCCGCCGGTCCCCCACGGACGTCTTCCGGGTGCGGCGGCCCTTGCGTGCTTCGTCTCATGCACCGCAGCCTCCGCCCCCGGACGCCGATACCTAAAATGCATGTCCGTACACATCAATGCGCTCTGGTTATGGATCTGAGGATGGAACTGCGACATCTGCGCTGTCTGGTGGCGATCATCGACGCCGGTGGCTTCACCGACGCCGCCATCGATCTCGGGATCTCGCAGGCGGCGGTGTCCCGGACGATCGCTTCGCTGGAAGACTCCCTCGGCGTACGGCTGTTGCACCGCACCAGCCGGAGCGTCGTCCCCACCACGGCGGGCGTGCAGGTACTGGCACGCGCCCGTAAGGTGCTGGCCGAGGCCGATAACCTCATCCGCGAGGCCACCACCGGCCACACCCGGCTGCGTATCGGCCACGCCTGGTCGGCCATGGGCCGGCACACCGCCGAGTACCAGCGCCGCTGGGCGGCCCGCCACCCCGGCATCGAGCTGCATCTCATCCGCACCAACTCCGCGACGGGCGGTCTGGCGGAGGGGCTCTGCGACCTCGCCGTGGTCCGTACGGCCTTCGACGACGCGCGCTTCGCCAGCGCCGTCGTCGGCCAGGAACGCCGCTACTGCGTCATGGCCGCCGACGACCCCTGGGCCACCCGCCGTGCCATCCCCCTGGCCGACATCCGCTCCCGCACCCTCCTCCTCGACCGGCGCACCGGCACCACCACAGCCGATCTGTGGCCCCCGGATGCGCGTCCGGTCGTCGAGTACACCCAGGACATCGACGACTGGCTCGCGATGATCGCCACCGGCCGCAGCGTCGGCATCACACCGGAGAGCACCGCCAACCAGTACCGGCGCGACGGCATCGTCTTCCGTCGGCTCCGGGACGCCGCCCCCGTCGCGGTCCATCTCATCTGGCGGCGCCATGACCCGCATCCGGCCACGCATGCCGCCGTCGCCCTGCTGACCGAGCTCTACCGGCAGCGGACATGAACGCCCGCCCACTTCACCCGACCGGGACGCTTACGACGCCGCCCGGGATGTTTACGGCCGCCCCCTCTCGCAGAACCGGACAGCACCCATGACGGACCCCACGGCCGCACCGAGGCCACAGCTGGCGGCACTCGGGCCCTTCTGCGCCTTCGAGACCCATGCCGAGGGGTCCGAACTGGCCGCTCCCTGGCGCACGTTGAGCGAGGTGACCGAGGAGAGCAGCGAAGTCCTGCGGGAGCGGATCGCCTCCGTACAGGCCACCCTCGCCGCCCACCACGGCAGACCGCCCGAGGCCGTCGAGCCGCGGGTGGCCGCATCGGTGGCCCATCTCGGCCTGGTGGCGCGGGTCATCGCACCGTTCCTCGGCCTGGCCGCTCTGCACGGCCTGCCGTCGCGCCCGCTCACACCGGACGACCTGCGGTATGGGTCCGCCCTCGGCGGCGCCTTCCGGCTCTCCCTGCCCCGCGAGACGGTGACCCCGACCACCGACGGTGACACCCGTCGCCCGGTCAACACCCTCGCCGGCGACCTGCTCTCCGGAACCGTCCACGCCCTGGTCGCCGCCTTCGCCCCCTACTCGGTCTCCCCGCACATCCTCTGGGGCAACGTCGCCTCGGCCGTGAACGGCGCCGCCACCGGCATCACCGCCGCCGCACCCTCCCTGGAAGGCCCCGCACGCGCAACGGCCCTCGCCTTCCTCCAGCAGCCGCAACTCCGGGACGCCCACACCCTGGCCACCCCCAACGGACGCTTCACACGCCGCAGTTGCTGTCTCCTCTACCGCGCCGCACCGGATGCCGCGGGCGCCATCTGCGGCGACTGCGTACTCCTGCACGAATGGGGCGGTCGCGGGGGATGGTCGCGGACGGGGCGGTGACGGACAGAACCGGCGCTGAGCAGTCACCAGCGCCTCCCTCAGGCCGACACAACCCCCTCGTGATCGGCCACCACGGGTTTCCGCTCCGGACGTCCCGTCCTGCCCTCGCCGGCCCATGACGCACCGTCATCACTCGCCTCACGACCGCAGATCCGCTCGCCGTGCGCGGTGCGCCGGTAGTACACCCGGTTTCTCTCTCGTACCCGGCTGACCAGACCCGCGTGGAGGAGGTGGCTGAGGTGGTAGGAGACCGTCGACGGGCTCAGATGGTGGCGGTCGGCGAGTTGGGTGGTGGTGCGGGGCAGAGCGAGGCCGGCCAGCAGGGTCGACCGGGAGTGGCCGAGAACGCTCCCCATGGGCGGGTCGGCTCCCTCGGTCATCCGGTCAGGTCCCAGGGCGCCGCGGGTCGGGTAAATGAGATAGATGCCGCGCTCCTGCCAGGGATCCACGCTGATGAGCCAGCTGTGCGCCACCGCCGAGGGGAAGAGCGTGAGGTCCGTGGTCCCGGATACCTCGATCCGGTGCTCGCTCGCCAGGTGCAGCGTGCCGGAACGGTAGGCGATGTCCTGGTGCAGGGAGTTCAGTACGGCGCTCAGTCCGCTGCGGGCGATGCGGCGCGCCCGGTGCTCGATATCGGCTTCGACACCGGCGACGACGGAGGGCCACAGCGGCGCGAGGCTCTGCCGCCAGAACGCGTCCAGTTCGTCGGCGACCTGCTGCGCGAAGGCCCGCTCGCCGCGTTCCAGGAAGCTTCGGACACCGGGGAGTTCGCCTGCGGATGTCTTCCCCTGAGGGCGCGCGGTCCGGAGCATACGGTCCATCTGCCGGGCGACCACACGGGCCGATGTCGCGGCGACCTGATGCAGCTCCGCTTCGAGGTCCGGTGTGCGATCGGTGGCCGTACCGGGAGTCATGAAGTCCGGCGCGTATCCGCTGATTTCCCGGCGCAGCGCGGACAGCAGCGGCAGTTGCCGTTCCTGTAGCACGGCGTCGACCTGCTGCCGGGGCACGCTGACCGTGCTCAGCGCGTGCGGGCGATGCGGATGCAGCACGGCTCCGGCCTGCATCAACGGTGAGACCGCGAACCGTGTGGCCGCCAGCATGTCAGCGCTCACGGCGATGTTGATCACTCTCCGCCCCCTTCCCGGCGCCGGTCCCCGCACCGACGCGCGCGCTCCCCCCCCCCATCATTCCAGGATCGCGTCAGCCGACGTGGCCGCCTCACCCGACGTGCACGCGAGGGCGGCGACTGCGGTCCGGTTCCGCCTCGCGGAGGACTTCGCGGGTGACGGGGGCGACTTCGCCCTGGCCGAAGAGGAAGAACCGGAGGAACTGGGCGAAGGGACTGCCCTCGGTCCACTCGAAGTAGATGTGCGGACGCTGTCCGGTCATGTCCCGTGCGTGCAGCAGCAGGGCGGCCAGCGCGTTGGAGATGGTGGAGCTCTCCAGGCACAGCACGCGGTAGCGGCCGTGCATGACCTCACCGTGCACCCGTAGTTCGCTCTCGAACTCCGAGGGGTCGCCGACGGTGACCTCGACGAAGATGAAGTCGTCGTCGACCGGGAGGTCGTTGTCGGTGCGGATCTGTTCGAGCTTGTCGCGGTACTCGGCCAGATCCCGCTGGTCGGGCTCGTTCGCGATGAAGCGGATCTTGCGATGGGCGATATCGCGGATGAACCGCTCGGCCATGGGGTCGAGCACCACGCCGGCCACCCGCAGCTCGAAGGCGCGGGCGAGGCGGGAGAGGAACGACACCAGGATGATGCCGGCGATGAAACAGGCGCCGATCTTGACGCCGTCGGGGCGCTCGATGACGTTCGCCACCGTGGTGTAGAGGAACACCACGGAGATGGTGGCGAAGCCGATCGTCCAGCCGCGTTCCCGGGCCCGCCGTGCGGCGATGGTCACGGCGATCGCGGCGGAGCTGATCAGGACCAGGACGCCGGTGGCGTAGGCGCCGCCCTGGGCGTCCACGTCGGCGTTGAAGATCCAGGTGACCAGGAAGGCGATCAGGGTGAAGACCAGCACCATGGGACGGACCGCGCGGGCCCAGTGGGGCGCCATGCCGTAGCGCGGCAGGTACTGCGGCATCAGATTCAGCAGACCGGCCATGGCCGAGGCGCCGGCGAACCAGAGGATGGCGATGGTGGAGATGTCGTAGACGGTGCCGAAGGCGGAGCCCAGGTACGCGTGGGCCAGGTATGCCAGGGCGCGGCCGTTGGCCGGCCCTCCGGGCTGGAACGCCTGCTCCGGGATGAGCAGGGTGGTGATGAAGCTGGTGATGATGAGGAAGACGCTCATGATCACGGCAGCGGTGGTGAGCAGCTTCTTCGCGCCCCGGATGCGCCCTCTGGGGCGCTCCTCGGTGTCGTCGGGGTCGCCCTCGATATGCGGCATCACCGCCACACCGGTCTCGAACCCGGACAGCCCCAGCGCCAGCTTCGGGAAGACCAGCAGGGCCACCCCGATCATCGCCGGCACACTGCCGTGCTCGGCGGTCAGGGCGTGGGACCAGTCGGTGACGACATGTGCCGCGGTCGCCACATGCCACAGCCCGGCGGCCACCACGACCGCGTTGAGCCCCAGGTAGAGGCCCACGAGAACGATCGCCACCCCCATGGCCTCCAGGAAACCCTTGAGGAACACCGCGCCGAGCAGCGCGACGAGGACGAGGGTGATGATCATCTGGCCGTTGTGCAGGGCGCTGGTGAGGTGCGGATTCTCCACCAGGTGGGTCGAGGCGTCGGCGGCCGACAGGGTGATGGTGATGAGGAAGTCGGTGGCGGCGAAGCCCAGCAGGGTCAGCACGAACAGCTTGCCCTTCCAGAAGGACAGCAGCCGCTCCAGCATGGCGATCGAGCCCTGCCCGTGCGGGCTCTCCTCGGCCACCCGCCGGTAGACCGGCAGCGCCCCGGCGAGCGTCACGAGAACCAGGACGACGGTGGCGATCGGTGACAGCAGCCCCGCGGCCAGGGCGGCGATGCCCGGCTGATAGCCGAGGGTGGAGAAGTAGTCCACACCGGTCAGGCACATCACCCGCCACCAGCGCTGCCCCCGGTGGGCGCTCACCGGCCCGGCGTGCGGCCCTTGCTGATGCTTGGCCATATCGGACAGGCCTTCCAGCATCCAGGCGCGCAGGCGCTGCCGCGCCGTGACCCCGGAGCGCGCACCGGCAGGGGCGGAGGCGGCCATCGTGTGCTCCTGTCGTACCGCGAAAGCATCCCGCCATCGATGAGATGGCCTGGTCAGCGTACGTAGTCCGGGCCCCGCGACCGGGGTGCTCAGCGCTGTGGCGCTTTCGTGTCCCCGGGTGCGGCGGCGGCAGCCGGGGGATCCGGCGTGCCACCGGCGCCGCGTCGCGCCGGTTGTCGGACGAGGTAGTGCACATACTCGTGCGCCAGGCGGAATCCGGCGGTCCAGGCGAGGAGCCGGCTGGGTCGGTTGTCACGGGAACAGGTCCAGCTGGGGGTGTGGCCGCGGCCCGCGATGTCCCGGCACAGGGCGGTCACACAGGCCAGGGCCAGGCGCCGGCGGCGGTGTGCGGGGGCGGTGTAGCAGGCGATGTCCTCGTACGCGGTGCCGTGGAAGTACGTACCGGCGACGGCGAGAACCTCGTCCGAACGGAAGGCCGCCCAGCCGAGTCCGGAGGCCGCGAGACCCGCCGGGCCGCCCCAGCTGGCATGGAGCCATGCCGTGTCCGAGGCGAGGGCGGCCAGCGCCGGGGCGTCCTCCGGCAGCAGCCGACGCACCGTCACTCCGCCCGGCGGACACGGCGCCGTCACCGGCTCCTGATGCACATACAGCATCCGCTCCCACGGCACGATCAGATCGAAGGCGCCGCGCAGAGCGGGAAGGAAGCGGGCCGGGGCCTGCACATAGTGCGCGTCGAAGACGGCGAGGGCCTGCGGGGACAGGGCGCTCGGGTCGCCGCGGAGCAGCACATGTCCGGCGCAGGCGACGGCCACGGTGCGCGGGGTGTGAGCGCGGTCGGCCCACCAACGGCCGACTCCGGCGACCTGCACATGTTCGGCCAGCGCGGCCGTCCCCGGCGACCCGGCGGCGAACCAGCGGGAGAGCGGGGGCAGTTGGTCCGGGGCGAGTTCGATCACTGCGATCCCTTGAGGTGATCGCGGAACGGCCCGGCCCCTACGGAACCGGCACCGCCCGCTCGACGCCTGAGCACACGACCGCCAGGACGATACGGGAGGAAAAACCGGAAACCGGGCATGATCTGCGTATGTGCATGCCGTGTCGCCAGAGCCATACGGCTGTTGTGGGTGCGGCCGCGGCCGGTCACATGGCCGGCAGCCGCGCCGCGCAGTGGCGGCAGGCGCGAGCCGGGGCCGCCATCACGGCATGCGACGCAGCGGCGAGTGCGCCGGCGAACGCGAGCAGTGGCCAGTTCGTGGCCAGGACGGAGGCGGTGACGAGCGCGAGCGTCGCGACCGCCATGGCAACGCTCGCGGTGGTCCCGGTCCATGCGACCGCGCGGGGCAGCTGATGCGGAGTGGGCAGCCGGCGGGCGAGGGTGCCGGTGACGGCCAGTGTCGCCGCGGCGAGCACTGCTGCGACGCCGGCGACACCGGCCAGATGAACGGCCAGCAGCTGAGCCAGGTGTGGCAGCCGCCAAGGCTGATCGTGGTCGGTGGACCAGGCCAGGTACCAGCAGGCGGCCAGGAAGGGGGCGGTGAGGGCGACGGCCCGTGCGGTGTGCCGGGCCTGAGCGATGGTCAGTTCCCGTTGGCAGCTCGGCACGAGTTCGTCAAGGGTCCCGAACTCTGCCACTGCTCGGTGGGCGGCGTGCTGGTAGGCCATCCCTTCGCCGGTGTACGCCGCCACCGTGTCCGCGAGGCCGCCGCCTAACTCCTCGATCATCCGGGCCTTGATGCGGGCCGGGCCGTGCAGGGCAGCTGTCAGGGCCGCGAGGTAATCCTCGATGGGGTCGGCTTGCCCACTGATGGCGCTCATGTGGCGATCCCGGGCGGCGTGGCGGGGTTCAGGACCGAGCCGATCGCGGTGGTGAACTCGCTCCACGCGGTGCGCTCGGTGGCCAGGGTCTGCCGTCCGGCGTTGGTGAGTTCGTAGCATCGCCGTCGCCGTTCGCCCGAAGACTGCCAGCTGCTGCTCAGCAGCCCGAGCCGCTCCAGCCGGTTCAAGGCCGGGTAGATGGTGCCCGTGCGCAGCTCAAGTGCGCCCCCGCTGCGGTGTTGGACCGCGGCGATGATCGCGTAGCCGTGCAGCGGGCCTGGTTCCAGCACGGCCAGCAACAGTCCGTCCAGGTGCCCTCGCACCGCGTCTGCCCTCATGTGTAGGCAGCCTACCCAAACGAGCCGTAGGCAGTGTATGTATTGGCAGCCAACACATATAGGCGCTACTCGGAGGGATCCCCATGCCCAGGAAACCGGCCACCCCCATGCACGCCATGCCCAGGAAAGCTGACGCGATGGACGACGTATACGCTGGCCTGCTCTTTACTCGTACCGATCTGGCGCTGAGCGCGATGCGCTACGTGCAAGGCATCGAGGACCCGGCGATCTTCAACCACAGCATGCGCAGCTATCTCTACGGGCGCTTTCTCGGAGAGCAGCAGGGCCTGCACCCCGGCCGCGACTATGACGACGAGCTGTTATTTCTGGGCTGTCTTCTGCACGACGCCGGGCTCAGCGCTGAGGGCAACGGTGACCAGCGCTTCGATATGGACGGCGCCGACTTGGCCGCCCGCTTCCTCACCGACCAGGGGGTGTCACCGGAGAGGGTCGAGGTCGTATGGGACGCGATCGCCCTGCACCTGCACTACGAGATCGCCATGCGCAAACGTCCCGAGATCGCGTTGGTGACGGCCGGCGCCGGTTTCGACCTCGGCCCCGAGGGGCCGCACACCCTCCCGGCCGGTTATGCCGACCGCGTCCATGCTTCGCTGCCGCGCCTCCACGCCGCGGCCGTGCTCTACGACGCGATCGTCGGGCAGGCCATCGACAAGCCACACAAGGCCCCGCCGTTCAGCATGCCCGGCGAACTGGTGCGCCAGGAGACACAGGCGGTCTGGCCTACCTGGAAGCAACTGATGACCCAATCCCCCAGCTGGAACGACTACGACGGCTACCAACCGGAGGGGTGAGCACGGGACCCGGACAGCCACCGCACGCCAAGACCCTTATCCCACTCTGTCGCCGGCCGACCGCGCTCCGCGACCGTTCCTGCCGCCGCCTGGATTCCACCGGGCGGTGTGCCAGAGTGGGAGGAGGACGGACCGCGCATCGGTGCGTGCAGGAAGTTGTGGCTTCATGTCCCTTCAGTCGGATCGCCTCGCCGCGGTCACCGCACACCCCAGGTCCCCGCCCCGCCGGAGCGAGGAGTACGAGGACCTCTTCGATCAGGCTCCGGTGATCTTTGCTGCGCTGAGCGGGCCGGCCCATCTGCTGGAGGCGGCGAATCCAGCGTTCTTCGAGGCGTTCGGGGGCGATCCCGCAGGGATCGATGTGCCGATCGGAGACTTGATTCCCGAGCTGGCTCCGCAGGGCGTCCTGGACCGGCTCGATGCGGTGTACCGCACCGGCACCGCGTACCGGGCCCGTGCGGGGCGGCTGGTGCTCGGTCCGCCAGGGGCGCAGCGGGAGGGGTTCTTCGACTTCACCTACGAGCCCCGCCGGGACGCGCTCGGTGCGATCGACGGAGTGGTCGTGATCGCGGTGGAGACCACCGCGTTCCACCACGCCCAGCTTCTCGCGGCCGAACAGCGTCTCTTGCTGGAGCGGATCGCGAGCGACGCCCCCCTGGGCGACATCCTGACGGGTATGGCGCGGGCGATCGAGGAGCTGTCACCGGAACTGATCGTCTCGGTGCTGCTCATCGACCCCGAGGGCGCACATCTGCTGCACGGCACCGGCCCGAGCCTGCCCGCCTTCTACAACGAGGCCATCGACGGCCTCGCCATCGGTCCGGACGTCGGCTCCTGTGGAACAGCCGCCTATCTCCGTGAGCCGGTGATCGCCACCGATATCGCCACCGACGACCGGTGGGAGGGCTACCGCGATCTGGCCGCGCGGGCCGGGGTCGCGGCGTGCTGGTCCACTCCGATCATGGGGACGGACGGCGGGCTGCTGGGCACCTTCGCGATGTACCACCGCACCCCCAAGGAGCCCACGGACAAGGATGTGGCCCTCAGCGGTGCGTTCGCCCGTATCACCGCGCTGGCCATCGAACGCCACCGAGCCCTGGAGGAGGGGCGGGCGGCCCAGGAGCGGGAGAAGGCGGTCCGGGAGGACCTGGCCTTCATCCTGGAGGCCAGTACGGCCATCACCCGTGAGCCGCACTATGGCGACTGTCTGCAGTGCCTGGCCCGGCTGACCGTGCCGACCCTGGCGCCGCTGTGCACGGTCCATGTGCTGGAGGACGGCCGGACCCGGCGGATCGCCATGGCCGCCGCCACCCCGGCCGATGAGGCGCTGCTCGCGGTCCCCGGCCTGGACGACGAGATCGACCGTGCGGTGCTCCGGGTCCTGGCCTCCGGCGCGACGGATACGGACCACGCCGAAGTCGCCCGCGGCCGCCACCTCGCACTGCCCGGCGTCACCGGTTATGTCTCCGTCCCCCTGAGCGCCCGTGGCCGCACCTTCGGGGTACTGACCCTCCTGGCCACCGGCCCGCCCCTGGACGGCCATGCCGTGGCCCTCGCCGAGGAGCTGGCCCGCAGGGCCGCGTCCAGCGCCGACAACGCCCACCAGTTCACCGACCGCGTCCAGCTGTCCCGCGATCTGCAGGCCGGGCTGCTGCCGCCCGAGCTGCCCAGGATTCCCGGCGCCGATCTGGCGGCGTACTACCACCCGGCCGGCGAAGGGCTGGACGTCGGTGGCGATTTCTATGACGTCTTCCCGCTCCCGGACAACCGCTGGGCGCTGATGATCGGCGATGTGTGCGGGCGCGGGGCGGCGGCCGCCACGACCACCGGCATGGTCCGCCACACCGCCCGCGCCGCCGCGCGGCTGCTGCACGACCCGGTGGCCGTGGTCGCCGCCATCAACGACGCACTGACCGATGGCACCGC
This sequence comes from Streptomyces tubercidicus, assembly GCF_027497495.1. GTDB lineage: Bacteria > Actinomycetota > Actinomycetes > Streptomycetales > Streptomycetaceae > Streptomyces > Streptomyces tubercidicus. Next base: position 7,610,281 of record NZ_CP114205.1, on the reverse strand, counting down.
TGACGAGGACGTCTTTGTCTCGCTCGTCTACGGCGAACTGCGGCACAGCGGATCCCGGCTCACGCTGGAACTGATCCGGGCCGGCCATGTCCCGCCGCTCCTGCTGCGCGCCGACGGCACGGTCGAACAGGTCACCCCGTCGGGCCTGCTGCTGGGCGTGGCCCCCGCCTTCGACGGTTCCGTGTGCCGGGTCGCTCTCGCTTCGGGCGACAGCCTGGTGCTGGTCACGGACGGCATCACCGAGGCCCGCTCCGCCACCGGCGATTTCTTCGACGAACACCGGCTGGCCGCGGCCCTGCTCCCGCACCGCACCGCGCTCTCCGGCGCCGCCGGTCTCATCGCGTCCATCAATGCCGCGGTGACCGCCTTCGCGGGGCCGTCCACCCCCGACGACCAGGCCGCCCTGGTCCTCACCGCGACCACCTGACCACTGCGCACGGGACGCCGTCCGGCGGCGTACGGGACACGGTCCGGCGGCGCAAAGGGATCGCCCGATGGGCCCGCCCCCCTGCCCTTCCCCGGGGAACTTGCCTATTTTGGGCTCATGGACAGCGCGCCGCGTGACACCCCCGACGAGCCCAACCCGCTGCACCGGCTCTCCCTCGACGCACTGCGACGGCGTACGAGCATGAAGTGGCGCACCTACCCGGAGGATGTGCTGCCGCTGTGGGTGGCGGAGATGGACGTTCCACTGGCCGCACCGGTCGCACGGGCGATCACGGACGCGGTCGCGCTCGGCGACACCGGCTACCCGGCGGGGACCCCGTACGCCGACGCGCTGGCCGACTTCGCCCGGACGCGGTGGGGCTGGGACGGGCTCGCCGTCGAGCGGACTGCGATCGTGCCGGATGTGATGCTGGGCATCGTCGAAATGCTCAAGCTGGTCAGCGGTCCGGGCGATCCGGTGGTCGTCAACTGCCCTGTCTATCCGCCGTTCTACCAGTTCGTGACGCATATGGACCGGCGCGTGGTGGAGGCGCCGCTGGGCGGGGACCTGCGGATCGACTTCGGCGCGCTGGAGGAGGCGTTCCGGTATGCGTCGGCGGACGGCGGCCGGGCCGCGTACCTGTTGTGCAGCCCGCACAATCCCACCGGCGTCGTGCACAGCGCCGAGGAGCTGACCGCCGTCGCGGCGCTGGCGGACCGGTTCGGCATACGGGTCGTCGCCGACGAGATCCATGCGCCCGTGGTGGCCCGTGACGCCGCCTTCGTGCCCTATCTGAGCGTGCCCGGGGCGGAGAACGGGCTGGCGCTGCTGTCGGCGTCCAAGGCATGGAACCTGGCCGGCCTCAAAGCCGCGCTGGCCGTCGCCGGGCCCGCCGCGGCCGATGAGCTGGCCCGCCTCCCGGAAGAGGTCAGCCACGGCCCCAGCCACCTCGGCATCATCGCCCACACCGCTGCCCTGCGGGACGGCCGCGACTGGCTCGACGCAGTGTGCGCCGGTATCGACGACAACCGCCAACTGCTCGCCGCCCTGCTGGCCGAGCGGCTCCCCCAGGTCCGCTACCGCCCCGCCGCCGGGACGTATCTCGCCTGGCTCGACTGCCGCCCACTGGGGCTCGGTGACGACCCCGCCGCGGCCTTTCTCGCCCGCGGCAGAGTGGCTCTCAGCGCCGGTACGGCCTTCGGCACCGGCGGCGCCGGCCACGTCCGGCTCAACCTGGCGACCTCGCCCGCTCTGCTCACCGAGGCGGTACGGCGGATGGCCACGGCGGTGGCCTGAGCACGACCCCCCGGCCCCCTCCGCCGCACCTTGCGGGATTCTCATTCACTAGGACATGATCTCATTCATGGTGGGATTCGGGGCGCGGAAAGGGCCGCACGGCAGGCACAAGTACCGGTGACAGCGCCGGAATTGGGTCGGTGGTGTCACCCGACCCATCGGATCGGAAGCGCGTACCGGAAGGGCCGAGGGCGACGATGAGCGAGTCAGTGGCGCCGGGGACCGGCCGGACCTCCACGGGCGGCGGTCCGGGTGAGCGGGCCGCGGGCGCGCTGGACCGGGGGCTGGCGATCCTGACCCATGTCGCGGGCAACCGCGGTGTCTCGACTCCGGAGATCGCCCAGGCGCTCGGGCTGACCCGGAGTACGGCCTACCGTCTCGTCGACCGCCTGGAGGAGCAGGGCTGGCTGACCCACACCCCGGCCGCGGGTCAGTGGCAGTTGGGGCCGACGGCGGTCCGGCTGGCGTCCGCTGCGGTGACCTCAACCACGCTGCGCGACACCGCGGCGCCCGCGCTGCGCAAGCTCGCCGAGCTCACTCAGGAAACCGTCAGCCTTGGCGTACCCAACGGCCTGACCATGGTGTTCGTCCACCGCGAGCGCGGCACCCGGCCGGCCGTGGTGACCGCCGAGCCGGGCGCCTCCCGCCCCCTGCACTCCAGCTCGCTGGGCCGCGCCTATCTGGCGGCGCTGCCCCAGCAGAAGCTGGAGGACACCCTGATCGAGCTGATCCGCGACCCGCTGTCCCCAGTGTCCGCGGCCACCGTCTCGGACGTGCATGCCGAGATCGAGCGCACCCGGGAGCGTGGCTGGGCCCAGGACCTGCGGGACTTCGACGAGTCCAGCTGCTGCTGCGGCGCCGCGGTCTACGACCACACCGGGATGCCGGTCGCCTGCGTCAGCGTGGCCGGTGTGGCCGAACGCATGGCGCCGCTGGTGCCGACCTACGGGCCGGTGGTGGCACAGGTATGCCGTGAACTCTCCTCGAAACTGGGCTACTTGCCGAACGGCAGGCCCTAAGACACGGCGACGCACGCCCCGGCGCCGTCGGGCACGCTGCTCCGTACCGGATTGGTCAGCCGCCCGATGCCCTCCACCTCCGACTCCAGGAGGTCGCCGGGCCGCAGGGCACGCCGTGGCCGCATGAAGTCGCCGCTGCCCGCCGGGGTACCGGTCAGCACCACATCGCCGGGCCGCAGGGTGAAGAACCGGCTGAGATAGGCGATCAGCGCCGGGACCCCGAAGACCATGTCGGCCGTCGAACCGTCCTGCACCGTCTCGCCGTTGAGCCGGGTGCGGATCCGCAGCCGCTGCGGGTCGGGGATCTCGTCCGCCGTGACCAGCACCGGCCCGAAGGGGCAGAAGGTGTCCAGCCCCTTGCCCCGCAGCCACTGGCCGTCGCGCTCCTGCAGATCGCGGGCGGAGATGTCGTTGGCGACGGTGTAGCCGAAGACGTGGCGCAGCGCGTCCGCCTCGGGCACCTGCCGGGCCTCGGTGCCGATGATGACGGCCAACTCCGTTTCCCAGTCGACGCGTTGGGTGACTTCCGGGTCGATGACGACCGCCTCGCCGCTGCCGATGACGCTGGAGGAGAGCTTGGGGAAGAGGCAGGGTTCGGTGGGGCGTTTTCCGCCTCGCTCCTCGATGGTGTCCGGGTAGTTCAGCCCGACTCCGTACAGCGCTCCCGGCCGGTACGGCAGGGCCGGCACCAGGTCTGCTCCGGTGGGCAGTTGGCCCCATGACCACGGCAGGGTGCCGCCGGCGATGACCTCACCGAGGGACATATGGGGCGGTGCCAGCCGCCAGGGATCCTGGGGGGCGAGCCGGCCGGCGAGCCGGTCGCGCCCCTGATGGGTGAGGGTGGCCAGATACATGGGGCTCTCCAGGGCGGTACGGCGCCCCGTCGCGGGTGCGGCGGGGCACTCGGCAGATGCGGCCGTCGAGTCCGGGCCGGTGACGTGTGCGCCGTAGGGCCTATGACACCGGGCACTGCGCAAACGAATACGAGGGATCCGCGTCCCGACCCCATCCCTGGGCGGTCCATGACATGATTTACTCCTCAACAACAAGGCGTGTCCCAATAATTGGGACGCGACACCAGCCAGTGAGACGCAGTGTGTTGACGGTACGTGAGATCACCCGTCGCCCGCAATGAGCCGGATCCCCTGGAAAACAGGGAAGCCCCGGGCGGTTCGGACGACGCCTCGGGGGAGGGCGGGCGGCGTTCCGGACTCCGGCACCGTCGGCAGCCGGGCCGGGCCACCGGCCTCTCCCCGCACCGCCCTTGAGGCCGTTTTGGAGTGCGGGGCGTTTCTCCATACGATCCCGCAATGATCACTAGAAAACGGCTGGCGGCCGGGGTGTGCGGCCTGCTCGCCGCGATAGCCGTCGGGCTGCTCCCCACACCTGCCGCCGCCGGAGAACCGGCGGCGAAGTCTTCCCCCAAGGTCGAGTTGACGCTCGATGTCAGCGGCTCGATGCGGGCGCGGGACATCGACGGCCAGAGCCGGATGGCCGCGGCGAAGCAGGCGTTCAACGAAGTCCTGGACGCCGTACCGGACGACGTCCAGCTCGGCATCCGTACCCTCGGCGCCAACTACCACGGCGAGGACCGCAAGGTCGGCTGCAGGGACACCCGCCAGCTCTACCCTGTCGGACCGCTCGACCGGACCGAGGCGAAGACCGCGGTGGCCACGCTCGCCCCGACCGGCTGGACGCCCATCGGACCCGCGCTGCTGGGCGCGGCCGACGACCTCAAGGGCGGCGACGGGAGCCGCCGGATCGTCCTCATCACGGACGGCGAGGACACCTGCGCCCCGCTCGACCCCTGCCAGGTGGCGCGGGACATCGCGGCCAAGGGCATCCATCTCACCGTCGACACCCTCGGCCTGCTGCCGGACGCCAAGACCCGCAACCAGCTGAGCTGTATCGCGGAGGCGACCGGCGGTACCTACACCTCGGTCAAGCACACCAAGGAACTCCGGGACCGCGTACACCAGTTGGTGGACCGTGCGGCCCGTCCCGTGGTCACCCCGAAACCGGCCGAGGGGGCCCAGCAGTGCACCGGCGCGCCGGAGCTCAAGCCCGGTGTCTACACCGACCGTGAGAAGTTCGCCGAGCACCGCTGGTACCGGGTGGCGGTCAAGCCCGGCCAGGAGCTGCGGGCCTCGGCGAGTATCGCCGCCGACCGTGCGGTCAACAACGACTACGGGATTCTGCTGCGCGCCTCGACCGTGCACGGCCGGGAGATCGTCCGCGGTGCGGAGGCGGGCGATGGCCGTACGGATGTGATCTCGTCCGGGCTGCGTTATCCCAAGGCACCCCTCACGTCCTCGGACGATACGGACAAGCCCGCGACGGAGACCGTCTGCCTTCAGGTCAGCAACTCCTTCTCGGCGCCCGCCTCGGTCAAGACCGACCCGGGCCTGCCGGTCGAGCTGACCGTTGACCTGGTGGACGGCCCCAGCGACGGCTCCGACGCGGCCTTCTTCGGCCTCGGCCACGGCTGGTGGTTCCTGGGCGCGCTGGTGCTCATCGGGCTGCTGGCCGGTCTGGTGTGGGGCTGGATCTCCCGTTGGCGTGTCACCGTCTGGAGGACCAACTGATGCGCACCCTACGCACACTGACGACGGCCGTGCTCGCGGGCGCGGCGCTGCTCGGCCTGGCGGGAACCGCCGTCGCCGACAGCCCCTCCCCCAGCGCGAGCGCCGGGGCCGATGCGGAGGCGGCCGCGCCGACCGAGGCCGGTACCTCCTTCCGTACGGCGACCGCCATCAAGCCGGACCAGCAGGCCACGGCCGATGCCTCCACCGGCGACTACCTCTACTGGGTGGTGCCCGTGGACGCCGGACAGCGCGCCACCGTGAAGGCCAAGGTGACGCTCCCGGAGGCCGCCCGGCACGGTGCCGCCACCTGGCAGCTCGATGTCTACGACGGGCTGCGCCGCCGCCAGGCGTGTCAGTACGGTGCGCAGACCAGGACGGCGGCGCCGGACGCCGGGACCGTCGAACTGTCCTGCACCCTGCGCACGGTTCGTGCCTGGGCGGAACCGTGGGCGAACGACCCGCTGCCGGGCAGCTACTACATCCGGCTGACCGTCGCCGACCTGCGGAAGGACGATCTGGGTCTGCCGGTGCGCGCCGCGGTCGACGCCACTGTTGCCGACATGGGCGGTGCGCACGCGGTGGACGGCAGCCTCGCCGCGCCGCTGGTGCCGGGCGGCGCCACCGCGACACCGGAAGCCGAGGAGAGCGCCGCTCCCGGAACGGCCGCCGCGTTCGGTGAGCCGGACGGCGGCTGGTCCTCGGGCGGCTGGTCCGACCGCTGGATCTGGACCGCCGTGGGCGGGGTGCTCGCGGCCCTCGCCGGTCTCGCCGGTTACCGCTTCACCCGGGGCTCCGGCCGCCCGTCACACCTGCCGCCGGGCGCCTGACCGAACGGGGCGGCCGGGGCATCGGGCCGTGGCCGCCCCGCGTACCGGGCGCGGGGAAGGGTCGGGCAGCCCGGCACCTACAGGTGGGCGGTCGCTCCGCCTCTGCCAGGGGGTAGCAGGGGCGGAGCGGCCGCTCGGCCCTGGTTCACAGGCAAAACCGGGGCCGAGCCGGGAATCGGGGAAAATCCCTCGGCTCACCCTGAGATACGCACCGCGCGGCAGGAGCGTTCAGCCGACTTCCGGATGCGTCGCAGCGACGGGCTCCGGCTCCTCGCAGGACGGGCCCCGGCTCATCGCGGCGAAGGCCCCGTGCCCGTGACTCCGGCCTCAACTCTCCACCGTTACGGCCGTTTCCACGCCCGGATGCTCGCGGATCCGTGCGGCGAGGACCGCGACATCGTCCTCGGCATGCAGTCCGTCCAGGCGGAGCAGGACCTCGTCCAGCGTCTGCTCCACGCCGGCCCCGGCGGACAGCCGCATCCGGGCCAGCCGGGACAGGGAGGCGTCGATGTCCTCGCCACGCCGTTCGACGAGCCCGTCGGTGAACATCAGCAGAGTTTCCGCGGGTGTGAGGGCGCGGGTGACGAGTTCGTAGCCCCCTACCCCGGTGCCCAGCGGCGGGCCGACCGGGACGTCGACCAGACCGGCGGCGCCGTCCGGGCCGATGACGGCCGGGGGCAGATGGCCCGCGCTGGCGAACGCGGCGATCCCGCGCGCCGGATCGACCCTGGCCAGCAGGCAGGTCGCCGGCCGGCGGGCCTCCTCCCCGGCCACGGCGGAGTCGAGCTGCCGCAGGACCCGATGGGGCGGCAGATCGGTCGAGGCGACATAGCGGAGGTGGGAGCGGTAGGCGTTCATATCGACCGCCGCGTCGAGGCCGTGCCCCATGACATCGCCCATGACGAGCAGGGTGCGCCCGTAGTGGAGCCGCACCGTCTCGAACCAGTCCCCGCCCACCAGGGCGCTGGTGCCGGACGGCAGATAGCGGGTGGCCAGGTCCAGGTTGGGATGCGGCCGGCCCGGCTCCGCGAGGAGCGCCCGCTGGAGGTCCATCGCGGTGCGCTGTACGGCGGTGTACCGGCGGGCGTGGGCGAGCCGGGTGGCGGTGAGATGTGCCAGGTGGTGCACGGTGGCGGTCTCGTGCCCGGAGAAGCTGCCCCCCGCGCGCAGGGCGAGCAGGGCGCCGTAGCGACGGCCGTACGCCAGCAGAGGCGCCGCGACGGCCTCGGCGGAGCGGCCGCCCGGCAGAACCGCCGCCGCGGTGACCGGGCGCCCCTCGGCCAGCGCCCGCGCCGCGGGGGCGGCGTCCTCGGGCCGTCCCGGCCCCTCGTCCGGGAACCGCGCCTCCAGGACCTTGACCAGACCTGCCGTGGCGACGCGGCTGAGCGCCGCCGGGGACGGGGTCCGTGCCCCGTTGCCCTGTCTGGTGAGCAGGTCCACCGCCGCCGCGTCACACAGGTGCCGGCACAGGAACCGGGCCAGCTCGACGCAGATGGTCTGCTCGTCCAGGGTCGTGCCGATCTGCTCGGCGGCCTCTTCCACCGTGTGCAGACGGGCCAGTACGCCGGCCTGTTCGGCGTCCCGGTCCGCCTCCGCGCGATGCCGGTCCGCCGCTGCGCGTGCCCGGTCCGCCTCCTCGCCATCCCGGTTCGACAAGGCCACCTCCAGGGCACTGCGCCCCGCCGCGAGCGGGGCGCTCCTCATGCACCCATACCATCAGCAAGCCGGCAGCTCGGCCCGGCGCGGCGCCCGCGCCGGTCCCCCGTGCGGCCGAGAGCCACGGCCGGCCGGCCTCCTGGTGACCGTCAGCTGAGGACGCCCGCGCCCAGCAGCCCGAAGAGCAGCGCGCCGACGAGGATCCGGTAGAGGACAAAGGAGTTGAAGGTGTGCTTGGCCACGAACTTCAGCAGCCAGGCGATCGAGGCGTAGGCGACGCCGAAGGAGATGACGGTGCCGACGGCCAGCGGTGCGACGGCCGCTCCGGTGCCGATGGCGTCCTTCAGCTCGTAGATCCCGGCGCCGGTGAGGGCGGGGATGCCGAGGAAGAAAGACAGCCGGGTGGCCGCGACGCGCTCCAGGTCGAGCAGGAGGGCGGTGGACATGGTCGCGCCCGAGCGGGAGAAGCCGGGGAACAGCAGGGCGAGGATCTGTGAGCAGCCGACCCACATGGCGTCCTTGAGCGAGGTGTCGTCCTCCCCGCGCTTGTGGCGCCCCCTTCGGTCCGCTGCCCACATCACACCGCTGCCGACGATCAGCGAACCGGCCACCACCCAGAGCGAGGCGAGCGGGCCTTCGATCAGCGGCTTGGCGGCCAGGCCGACGACGACGATCGGAAGGGTGGCGTAGATCACCCACCAGGCGAACTTGTAGTCGTGGTGGTACCGCTCCTCACGGTCGCGCAGTCCGCGGAACCAGGCGCGCATGATGCGCACGATGTCCTTGAAGAAGTAGGCGAGGGCCGCGGCGATCGCGCCGACCTGGATGACCGCGGAGAACGCGACAACGGTCTTGTCGTTGACGGGGATACCCATCAGACCTTCGGCGATCTTGAGGTGGCCGGTGGAGGAGACCGGAAGGAATTCCGTCACCCCCTCGACGGCTCCGAGGACGACGGCCTGGCCGATGCTGATCGCGCTCATGGGTTCCATTCCCGGTGGTGGACGTGAGGCTGTGACTGTACTGGTGTGCTCGCGGACCGGCCGGAGGACGCCGTTCCGCGGGCCGCCGTGGCGCCGCCTCGGCCCACCTCGCAGGCGTGCCCGGCCGGCGAGAGATGACTCACGACGGCAACATCGGGTGGCGGCGGGCCGCCGGGATCCGATACGGATGAACGCAGCTCGTGGCCAACGGTGAACAGGGCGCGGACGGCCGGGCATTGAGCCATGCCGCCGGCCTCTCCGCTGCCGGACCGGGGTGCGCCCCGCACATCCCGGTCGTCTACAGTTCACCGAAGGTCTACAGCTCTGTAGACGACCAGGGGAGGCAAAGTACCTCACCCGTCCCGCAGCAGTCCACCCGAGGAGCCGGTATGCCGCTCACCGTGATCGCCAAGGCCATCGCCCCCACCGCAACGGCAAGAGGGCCACGGCGGCCGACGGACCACTGGGAGGCCGTGTCGTGATCCCCTCTCCCCGGACCTCCGCCCGGCAGGACACCGACTCGATCGCCCCCGCCCGGCCGCCCGCCACCCCGGCGCGCCACCCCGGCGGCACCTCGGGCGAAGCGGCGCCGCCCGCCCCGGCCAAACAGCGCGACGCCTTCTTCGACAACGCCAAGTACCTGGCCATCGTCCTGGTGGCGCTCGGGCACGCCTGGGAGCCGTACTACCACGGCAGCCGGAGTGCGGCGTCGCTCTATCTCTTCGTCTACGCCTTCCATATGCCGGCTTTCACCGTCATCTCCGGCTATTTCTCGCGCAGTTTCGATATGCGCCGCGACCGGCTGCAGCGGCTGGTCACCGGCGTCGCCGTCCCGTTCGTCGTCTTCCAGACGGCCTTCGCGCTCTTCCGGTACTGGGCCGGTGACATCCCGAGTTTCACGGTCAGCCTGCTGGACCCGTGGTTCCTCACCTGGTTCCTGGCGGCGCTGTTCATCTGGCGGCTCACCGCACCGCTGTGGCGGATCATGCGCTGGCCGCTGCCGGTGGCTCTGGTGATCGCCATGGCGGCGTCCGCGTCCCCGGACCTCGGCACCGACCTGGACCTCCAGCGGGTCCTGCAATTCCTGCCGTTCTTCGTCCTCGGCATGTGTCTGAAAGCGGAGCACTTCAGCCTGGTGCGCCGCTGGAAGGTGCGGATCGCCGCGGTGCCCGTCCTCGCCGGGGCGCTGGTCTTCGCGTACTGGGCCGTGCCCCGTATGAACGACGCCTGGTTCTACCACACCGACAGCGCCGAGACGCTGGGCGCTCCCTGGTGGGGTGGGGCCCTGATGCAGCTGGCCATGTTCGGCTGCTCGCTGGTGCTGACGGCGTGCTTCCTGGCCTGGGTGCCGGGCCGCCGGATGTGGTGCACCGCGCTGGGCGCCGGCACGCTCTACGGCTATCTGCTGCACGGTTTCCTCGCCAAGGGCTCCCGCTGGTGGGACTGGTACGACGTCGGCTGGGTCCGCACCCCGTGGGGCGCCGTCGTCGTCACCGTCATCGCCGGGGCGGTCGTGACACTGCTGTGCACACCGCCGGTGCAGCGGGTGTTCCGCTGCGTGATGGAGCCGAAGATGACCTGGGCGTTCCGGGCCAAGGCCGGGACCGGCGCCTCCCCGGCCACCGAGGGCCGCGGCGGATAGCATCAGTACTGTTGGCGTGGCTCATACCTGCGGTAATAGCTCCATCCCGAGCCGGTCGAGTACGTGACCTCACCTGATCGAAAGTCCTGCGCGATGGCCAGCAGCCCGATGAGCCCCGGCCACCCGAACCCTGCAGAGGCGCCGATCATGGATCCAGCCGCCGCGGCACCGCCACCCCGTACGGGCATCACCCTGCGCCAGTTGCTGATGTCGCTGGGCGAGCCGCTGGTGGAGCTGCAGGCCGCGCCGGACGGGCTGGACGTCGAGATCCGCAGCGTCGCGCTGCTCGACCCCGAGGACCCGCCGATGGCGCACCCCGGGGAGCTGATCCTCGCCATAGGCGCACGGGGTCGCGCGGCATTCCCCGCGCTGCGGGCCGGTGGACGCGACGGAGCCACCGCCGTGGCGGTCAAGCTGGACACCCCCGGGCAGGCCGCGGCGCTCAGCGCGACCGCCGTGGAGGCGGGCATCGCGCTGCTGTCCGTACGGGCCGAGGCGCGCTGGGAGCAGGTGGACGCGCTGGCCCGTGCGGCGCTGGAGAGTGCGCCGCAGGGGCGCCCCGGCGAGGGGGCCGAGGAGGGCGATCTGTTCGCGCTCGCCCAGACCACCGCCATCCTCACCGGCGGCATCGTCAGCATCGAGGACACCGCCAACCGCGTGCTGGCCTACTCCCGCTCGGCCGATGACGACGAGGTCGATGATCTGCGGCGGCGGTCCATTCTGGGCTGGCACGGCCCGGAGGCGTATCTGTCGCGGCTGCGCGAGTGGGGCGTGTTCCAGCGGCTGCGCACCTCGGACGACGTGATCAATATCGACGCCCACCCGGAGCTGGGGATCCGGCGGCGGCTCGCGGTGGCCATCCGGTCCGGGGAGCGGCAGCTGGGCGTCATCTGGGTGCAGGAGGGCTCGGCACCGCTGTCCGAGCGCGCGGACCAGGCGCTGCTGGGCGCGGCCCGGGTCGCCGCACTGCATCTGGTGCGCCGCCGCCGGGAGCTCTCCGCCGATCTGACGCTGACCCGTACGCTGGCGGCCGGACTGCTGGAGGGCAGCACCGGGCCGCAGCCGCTGGCGAACCATCTGGCCCTGGACGCCGCCCGCCCGGCCGCCGTCCTGGGCTTCTCGTACGGGACGGCCGAGGCCACCCCACCGGAGCTGACCCGCGGCGAGGTCAGCAACCTGATCTCGGTGCACACCGCGGCCCGGCACCGCAGCGCCGTGGTCACCCAGGTCGACGCGCGGCTCTACGTGCTGCTGCCGCAGCTGCCGCGCAGCATCGACACCGGCACACTGCGCGGCTGGGGACAGGAGATCGCCGACGCCGCCGGCCGCCACCTGGGGCTGTCGCTGCGCGGCTCCGTCGGCTGCATCGTGCCGGGGCTCGGGGAGATCCCCGAATCGCGCCGGGAGGCGGACCGGATCCTTGACGCCATGCTGAGCGTCGGGGTCGCCACCACGGTCGCCGCGCTGCCGGACATCCAGGCGGAGGTACTGGTCAGCGAGGTGCTGGCGCTGCTGTCCGCGCACCCCGAGATGCGCGACCCCCGGCTGACCGCCCTGATCACCCACGACAGCCGCAATCAGGGGCAGTTGGCCGAGACCGTGCTGGCCTATCTGAACGCCTTCGGTGACGTACGGGCCGCCGCCGCCGAGCTGCATGTGCACCCCAACACGCTGCGCTACCGGATCCGGCGGGCCGAGGATCTGACCGGCCTCGACCTCAGCCGCCCGGATCAGCGGCTGCTGGCCATGCTCCAGCTGCGGCTGCCGCCCGCCGATAGTCAACAATTCTCCTAAACTGGTCGATATTGCTCCATTGAGCTGACGGACTGGCGATGATGAGTGCGGAGAATGCCCTGCCTGGTGGCTCGGACCGCGCGTGCGATATCGCGAAGGCGGCCACCGCCGAACTGGACGGACAAGGACGGGTCGTGGCCTGGACCCGGGCGGCGGAGCGGCTGCTCGGCTATCCGGCCCGGGACATCCTCCACCACCCCGCCACGGAGCTGCTGGCACTACCGGGCGACGAGGTGCGGGCGGCCTCCGTGGCGCGCTGGTGCCGTTCGGGCGACGGCTGGGGCGGCTCGCTCGCGGCGCGCCACCGGGACGGCCGGGAGGTGCAGCTGGCGGTGCAGGTCACGCCCGTTCTCGACGGCGCGGGCCCGGAGCGGTGGTCCGTCCTCGCCATGGCGGAGTGGCGGGTGCCGGGCGCCGGGGTGAACCAGCTGATGCTCGAACCGTTTCTGGCGCACGCGCCGGTCGGTATGGCCGTCCTCGACACCGAGCTGCGGTACGTCTGGGTGAACGACGTACTGGAGCGGCTGATCCCCCTGGAACAGCGGCTCGGGAAGCAGGTGAACGAGATACTGCCGAGGCTGGAGGCCGAGGCGTTCGAGGAACGGATGCGACGGGTCCTGCGGACCGGGTCGCCCGTCATGGACTACGAATTCCGCAGCCCCACCTATGCGGACCCGCACCAGGAGCGCGCCTATTCGGCGTCCTTCTTCGGGCTGTCGGACCCCCGGGGCCGGCGTATCGGTCTCTGGTACATGGTCATCGACGTCACCGAGCGCTGGCGGGCCCAGGAACGACTGGCCCTGCTGAACGACGCCAGCGTCCGGATCGGCAGCACGCTCGATGTCACCCGGACCGCACAGGAACTGGCGGATGTCGCGGTGCCGGCGCTCGCCGACTTCGTCGCCGTCGATCTGCTGGATTCGGTGCTCAGGGGCGAGGAACCGGTTCCCGGGCCGGTCGACAGCACCCCCACCATGCGCCGCTGCGGTCCACGAGGGCTGCCCGGAGGCCGGTCTGGCCGTGGGGGAAACCGTCCAGCGGTCCCCCACGTCACCGATCGCCCGCTGTCTGCTCAAGGGCGAGTCCCTGGTGGAGCCGGTCCTGGACCTCACCACCAGCGCCTGGGTCACCGAGGACCCGGTGCGGGCCGCCGTCATCCGGGAATTCGGGTTCCGCTCGGTGATGGTGGCACCGGTGCAGGCCCGTGGCATCACCCTGGGCGCGGCGACCTTCTTCCGGTCCCGCCGTCTGGGGCCCTTCGCGGCGGACGACGTACAGCTGGCCGAGGAGCTGGTCGCGCGGGCCGCGGTGTGCGTCGACAACGCGCGCCGTTTCACCCGCGAGCGCGCCGCGGCCCGGGTGATGCAGCAGAATCTGCTGCCGCACGAGCTGACCGGAGGGTCCGCGCTGGAGGTGGCGTCGTGGTACTTCCCGGCGGACGCGCCGAGCGGGGTGGGCGGCGACTGGTTCGATGTGATTCCGCTGTCCGGGGCGCGGGTCGCCCTGGTCGTCGGGGATGTGGTCGGCCACGGCATCAACGCCGCGGCCACCATGGGGCGGCTGCGGACCGCCGTCCGCACACTGGCGAACCTGGATCTGCCTCCCGATGAGCTGCTGGCCCGCCTGGACGACCTGGTCATCGGCCTGGTCAAGACGCATGGTGCCGACCCGGCGGCGGACGCCGGGAACCCGAGCGTGGCCTCGACGTTCATGGGCGCCACCTGTCTGTACGCCGTCTACGACCCGGTCAGCAGGCGGTGCGGCATGGCGCGGGCCGGCCATCTGCCGCCGCTGATCGTCGGCCCTGACGGCGCCGTGGACTGCCCGGACCTGCCCGCCGGACCTCCGCTGGGCCTCGGGTCGCTGCCCTTTGAAGCCGTCGAGCTGGAGGTGGCCGAGGGCAGCCTGATCGCGCTCTACACCAACGGGCTGATCGAGACCCGCGACCGGGACATCGAGGTCGGGCTGTCCCGGCTGAGCGGTGCCCTCGCGATGCCCGGGGAGACGCTGAAGGACGTCGGCGGGAATGTGATCAAGAGCCTGCTGACCGGCCCGCCGTCCGACGACGCCGCGCTGCTCCTCGCCCGGACCCACGCCCTGGACGCACAACAGGTCGCCTCCTGGGAGTTGACCTGCGACCCGGCCGAGGTCGGCACCGCCCGTGGCCTCGCCGCCCGGCAGCTGGCGGAGTGGGGCATGGACGATCTGCTGTTCACCACGGAGCTGATCGTCAGCGAACTGGTCACCAACGCGATCCGCCACGCCACCGCGCCGATCACCCTGCGGCTGATCCGGCAGGACGCCCTGATCTGCGAGGTCTCCGATACGAGCAGCACCTCGCCGCGCCTGCGCCACGCCCGTACCACCGACGAAGGCGGCCGCGGACTGTTCATCGTCGCGCAGCTCACCCGGCGCTGGGGTACCCGTTACACCCCGACCGGCAAGATCATCTGGACCGAGCAGAGCATGCCGTCCGAGGCGGGCGCCGGCGACGAGGTGGACTGAGGCGGGCGGGGTCGAGGAACGGTCGGCGGCCCGTCGGACGGCCCCGGGCGGGCACCTCACGGGCCCCGCGCTCACCCAGCTTCTGGGCGTTGCGCCCCGAGCACACTCCGGCCCCCGTCCCGTTCGCCCCCGCCGGGCACATGGCCGCAGTCGTCCCCGGCCGCGACGGGCCATCCGACGAGACCGCGTCCGGGCAGCTCGACATAGTCGCAGTCGGCACCGGCCACCACGCGGCGCGGCGCCGCACCGGCCCGCTCGGCGGTCAGCTGGGCGGTCACGAAGGCCGCGCTGGTCCGGACGATGTCGCGGGTCAGCCCGAGCGGAAGCAGCGCGCGGGTCTCGGCGGTCGCCTCGTCCTCACCGGCCCGCAGCACCACCCGGACGTCCGGTGCCACACCGTGGGCGGCGACCGCCACGGCGATGTTGTCCAGCTCATGGGAGCCGACGGCGGCGAGCGCGCCGGCCCGCCCGAGGCCGAGCCGCGCCAGGACCTCGCGGTCCTCGCCGTGCGCCAGCACCACGGGTATCCCCATCGACCGCGCGAGACGCAGGTTCGGGGCGGCCGGTTCGCGCTCGACCCCGACGACCGGGACCCCCAGCTGCCGCAGGGTCTGGCACAGCCGCAGGCCGACCTGCCCCAGCCCCACCACGATGACGTGCCCGGCACGCGGCAGCACCCGCGGCCCGAGGACCCCGACCAGCCGCGGGCCGAACATCCGGTCCACGATGCCCGCGGTCAGCAGGGCGGTGAATCCCACCGTCACCAGCATCGCCACCCCGGACACCACCTCGTACCCGGGATGGCCGTCGTGCGGCGCGGCCGGCCCCACCCCCGCCACGACCCGGGCGGCCTCCAGGAAAGCGGTGCTGACCGGCTTGTGGAACGCGCCCACCAGCCAGATCCAGTCCAGGACCAGTACGGTCACGATGCCCAGCAGCCCGATGAGCAGCAGGCGGGCGTCCGCGTCGTGGGGCTGCAACTGCCCCCGCAGCCGTCCCAGCACCGCCCGCCGCCGGGCCGCCGGGCTCGCCCGCCATGCCGCCGCCACCAGCCGGTCCTCCTGCGGGCGGACCGCCACCGCGCCCTGCCCCTCGTCCCATACGGCCAGTGCGTCGGGGTCGACGCACAGACCGGCCAGCGTCGGCGCCAGGAGGTCGGCGGGCGAAACCGGCACACAGTCGGGCAGCAGCAAGCGGAGCTGCTGCGCGACGGTGCGGTCGAAGACGGTGACCACGATCCGGACGGTGTCGCAGACATGGCGTACGGCGAGGGCGTAGCGCAGCGCGGACAGATCGTCGCCCACCAGGACCGCGATGCCGGACGGGGGTACGGCGAGCGCCCGGCGGAGGTCCTGGTCGTCCGGCGCGGCAAGGTGGTCGACCGGGTTTCCGCTCTCCTTCAAGGAGGCACAGACCCGGCGCGCGAGCGTCGTCGCGCCGATCACCACGATCCGAGTGTCCCGATCTGACGGATTTACACCGTTCTCTCCGGATTCACCCAGTGGCTCGGCCGCGTGCAACTCCGGAGGTTCACCGCTCCGTTCACATGGCATTCCGCCCTCCGACGCGCGGCGGTCGTCCACCCCTGGTGGTGTGGGCGAGGGTGCGGTCGTCGCGACGGTCCGGGTCTGTCGGGCGGAGGGAAGGGTGGCCATGGAGTCCCCTTGCTCGTCGGCCGGCGGCGGGGCCTGTCGCCAGGCCCCAGGGCCGAACTCACGCTAGGGCGCGGGCGGTCCGGGGCGGCTGTTGGGTCGGCCAAGGCTTCGGTGACGGCGTTGTCCGTCCGCACCAGCGTCCGCGCCGCTGTCCGCCGGGACGGACGCGGCGAGTACCGGCGCGCACCCGAGCGCCGCGCGCCCCGGAAGCAGACCCTCCGTTCCGGCCCTGCGCATTAGCCGAACGGACAGCCATCCGGGCCGAATTTGTCCACTCTCACAAATACGCCGCCGCGCACCGCCACATACGCTTACGCAAATCCCAATCCGGACGTGATGCGCCTCACCTCTCACGAGGAGGACGGGCAGTAGCGCGGTGGCGCAAAGGAGCGCTCCCCCACCCGCGCAGGCATCGGAAGGCCACGGCCCACTCGCTGCGTCTTCGCACTTCGTCAGGGCCATGATCGCCACCACCTGCACCCGGCCCTGTCGTGCGTCCGGCTACCGAGGCGATCCCAGCAGTCACCACATGCATGACCCCTCCAACCCTCAATGGATGTCGAAGATGACTACACCTCCCCCCAGCCCCGTGGCCGCCCCGCCCGCTCCGCCGGGGCACGGGCAGTCTCCGCAGCAGTCGGGTCTGCAGTCGGGCCTCAAGAACCGCCATCTGTCCATGATCGCCGTGGGTGGGGTCATCGGCGCCGGCCTCTTCGTGGGATCCGCCTCCGGCATCACCGCGGCGGGCCCCGGCATCCTGCTGTCGTACGCCCTGGTCGGCGCGCTGGTCGTGTTCGTGATGCGGATGCTCGGGGAGATGGCGGCCGCCAACCCGACCTCCGGCTCGTTCTCCGCCTACGCGGACCGGGCGCTCGGACGCTGGGCCGGTTTCTCGATCGGCTGGCTGTACTGGTTCTTCTGGGTCGTGGTGCTCGCCGTGGAGGCGACCGCCGGCGCCGCCATCCTCACCAGCTGGGTCCCGGCCGTCCCGCAGTGGGCCTGGGCGCTGATCGTGATGGTCGTCCTCACCGCCACCAACCTGGCCTCGGTCGCCTCGTTCGGTGAGTTCGAGTTCTGGTTCGCGGGCATCAAGGTCGTCGCCATCGCCGCCTTCATCGCCCTCGGCGGTCTGGCGATCTTCGGTGTGCTGCCCGGCTCCGACAACGCGGCCACCGGCTTCGCCAACCTCACCTCCCATGGCGGCTTCCTGCCGAACGGGCCCAGCGCGATCCTCACCGGCGTGCTGATGGTCGTCTTCTCCTTCATGGGCAGCGAGATCGTCACCCTCGCGGCCGGTGAGTCCGAGGACCCGCAGCGCGCGGTCACCAAGGCCACCAAGAGCGTCATCTGGCGAGTCGGGATCTTCTACCTCGGCTCGATCCTCGTGGTCGTCTCCCTGCTGCCGTGGAACGACCCGTCGATCGCCAAGAAGGGCTCGTACGTCGCGGCCCTGGACTCCATAGGCATCCCGCACGCCGGCCAGATCATGAACGTCATCGTGCTGACCGCGGTGCTCTCCTGCCTCAACTCCGGCCTCTACACCGCCTCCCGGATGGCCTTCTCGCTCGGCCAGCGCGGCGACGCCCCGAGGGCCTTCGCCCGGACGAACTCCCGTGGCGTCCCGCAGGCCGCGATCCTGGCCTCCGTCCTCTTCGGCTTCATCGCGGTCGGCTTCAACTACCTGTGGCCGGACACGGTCTTCCAGTTCCTGCTGAACTCCTCCGGCGCGGTCGCGCTCTTCGTCTGGCTGGTCATCTGCTTCTCCCAGCTGCGGATGCGCGGGATCATCCTCCGCGAGAACCCGGACAAGCTGGTCGTCCGGATGTGGCTCTTCCCGTATCTGACCTGGGCGACGATCGCGATGATCTCGTTCGTGCTGGTCTACATGCTCACCGACGACAGCGAGGGCGGCGGCCGGATCCAGGTCCTGCTGTCGGTGCTGCTCGCCATCGTGGTGGTCGCGGTCTCCCTGGTCCGCGACCGGCTCGGCCGCAACACCGTCGAGAAGGAGAGCCTCACCGCTCACTGACCGACGTCCTGCCATACGGGCAGGGGTATGCCTATGCATACCCCTGCCCGTAGTCTCGCCTGGGGGTGCCCTCCCCACGGCGCCCCTGCCCCGCTCCGCATGCGACCCACCAACGGAAGGCCCCCCGATCAGATGCCCGTCTTCAGACGCCGCAAAGGCAGCCGTCCCCGTCTGGTCCCCGAGCTCGACGACCACACACTGGGACAGGTTCGGCGCCGCGTCGAGACGTGCTGGTCTCGTGGTTCGCTCGATACCGCCGTGATGGCCTCGATGGCGGAGGTGATCAACGAGGCCGGGCAGGACTGGGACCGCAAGGCCCACCGGGTGGCGGTGCTGGCCCGTTCCGCGGGACGGTCCCTGCCCGGCATCTGGCGGCAGCACAACCCGCAGAATCAGAACGCCTTGCTGCTTCACGCCTGGTCGGAGTTGTTGCAGGCCCGGCAACAGGGATCCGGCGTCGATCTGAACGACACCCTTGAGACCTGCCGGCTCGCGGCCGAACTGCTCCCCGCCGACCCCACCCCCTGGACCCTGTACCTGGCCGCGCTCCGCCTGCAGCAGCGCCCCTCCACGGAGTTGTCGGCGATCTGGCGCGAGATCAAGGCCCGCGATCCATGGAACCGCGAGGCACATCTGCAGGCTCTGGGGTATCTGTCGCCGGACGAATGCGGCTCCAGCGCGCTGGTCCTGGATCTGCTCGACGGCGTCCGCGCCGCCATGCCGCCCGACGCCCCCGCCGCCGGTCTGGAACTCACCGCGCTCATCGGCAGCCACCAGCGGGCGGTCGCCGGCGGCGGTCTGATGGCGCTCGGCGCCGGAGAGATCTGGCGGCGCCCCGACGCCGCCAAGGCCCTTGACCATGCGGCGCATTACTGGCCGGGCCAGGGGTTCCTGACCCACGCGGCGGCCCTGGCCGATCTCAACCTGCTGGCCTACGCCCTGATCAAGGCCGGCCGGACGACCGAGGCCGGCACCGCGCTGCGCGCCACCGGCGGGGTGGTGACCCCCTGGCCATGGAGCATGGACGGCGAGGCGCTGGAACGGTACTCGCACTTCCACGGCCGCTATGCGAGCGGCGACGCCGACGGCGGTGCGACGGGCGGACGGCGCTAACCACGCTGACGGCGCTGACGGCGCTGACGGCGCTGACGGCGCTGACGGCGCTGACGGGCAGCATCGGTCGGTGACTCACCACGCCTTGGCGGCCACGCGCGCGAAGGGCGGTGCGCGCGTGCGAGCAGATAGCCGGATCGAGTGGTTTTGTCGCCTCTTGCGGTGTATCTGGCGTGCCCTGACCCCTTCCAGGGGATCCCCTCCTGGAAGAGGGTTGGGAGATTCGCATGCGCAACACCGTCAGCACCGGCCGCACCGCGGCATCTGGCGGCTGGCGCGTGCTGATGTTGCTCGTGTTACTGGCCCTGCTGCACGCCTCGCTCAGCTCCGGCTGCTGCGAAGAGCTGATGCCCGAGGCCGGCGGCTGCCCTCCCCGCGGCGGCGCTCCCGCCGTGTCCGTCCCGGCCGAACGGCCCTGTAATCCGGCGGGCCCTGTGCTGGCGTCCACCGAGGGCGGCGGAAAGCATCCGGGCAGCGGCGTCCGGCGTAAGTGCGATGCATCGGCCTGCCATCTCCGCCATCAGATCCCGACGGGCGCCGGCGGCAAGGCCCTCGGCGACTCCCTCCTGGAGCAGGCCATCGGCGCGGCGGAGAACGCCGCCGCCACGGCCGTCGTCACCGCCGCCGTCCCCGCATCACCGAAGCGCGTGGCCATCCTGCGCTGCTGAGCCGGCCCGGCCGCATGCGTCCACCCCTCCCCGCATCGGGGCCACGGGGCGACTGCGGCCTGCCGTCATCAGCTCTCGGGACCACCACCGCAGGAGATTCGGCATGCCCATCGACGTCTTTGCCGCTCTTGGCGCGCTCGTCCGCGCCGAGGCCGCACGCACCCGGACGAAGCCCACGAAAGCCCCCATGACCCAGCCCCCGGCGCAGCGCCCGAGCAGCCCGGCACCCCCGCCGGTCGAACCGCCGGACGCCGTCGCCGCCACCTCGCCCGCTACTCCCCCTGCTCCCGCCACTCCCGACGCCCCCACCGCCGCCGCTCCCGGCGCTCCCGGCGCTCCCGCCGCCAAGAGGCGTCTGTTCGCCTGGCTGAGGGAGAAGCTGACCGCGCTTCTCGGCTGAGCCGGGTGCCGGGGCCCGGCGGCCGGCCGTCCCGGGTGGAGCCGCGCGGCAACCCGCGTTCGAGCGGCGGCGGGCCCCTGCGGCGCACCGTTTGTCCGGCTCCCCCGTGGGCGCCATCCTGGAGTCATGGGCTCCGATTCAGGCCCCGGCACTCTGGCCGCGTGGGCCGTCCGGCATCCCGGTCCGATTGGCTCCGGCCCGCTGGCGTCGGTCCGTCGCCCCGTTCCCGAGCCCGGCCCGGATGAGCTGTTGCTCAGGGTGGAAGCGTGCGGTGTCTGCCGTACGGATCTGCATCTGGCGGAGGGGGATCTGCCCCCGCACCGCCCGTCGACCGTGCCGGGCCACGAAATCGTCGGCCGGGTGACCGCCACCGGTGCGGCAGTCACCCGGTTCCGGGTCGGGGACCGGGCCGGCGGGGCCTGGCTGCGCGGCACCTGCGGCATCTGCCGCTACTGCCGCGCGGGCCACGAGAACCTCTGCCCGGCCTCGGTGTACACCGGCTGGGACACTGATGGCGGCTTCGCCGAAGCCGCCGTCGTCCCCGCGGACTACGCCTACCCGCTCCCGGAAAACCAGGACGCCACGCTGCTGGCGCCGCTGTTGTGCGCCGGGATCATCGGCTATCGCGCGCTGCGCCGCAGTGCGCTACCGGCCGGTGGCCGGCTCGGCATCTACGGTTTTGGCGCCTCGGCGCATCTGGCCGCGCAGGTCGCACTGGCCGAAGGGGCCACCGTCCATGTGCTGACCCGGTCCGCACCGGCCCGTGAACTCGCCCTGGAACTGGGCGCGTCCTCGGCCGGCGACGCCTACGGCCGGCCGCCCGAACCGCTGGACTCGGCGATTCTCTTCGCGCCGGTGGGCGACCTGGTGCCGGTGGCGCTGGAGGCACTGGACCGCTCCGGCACCCTGGCCGTGGCCGGTATCCACCTCACCGACATCCCGCCGCTCAGCTATCAGCGCCATCTCTTCTACGAGCGGAATCTGTGCAGCGTGACCTCCAATACCCGGGAGGACGGCCGTGAGTTCCTGGCGACCGCGGCGAGGATCGGCATCCAGGTCACCGTCAGCCCCTACCCGTTGAGCCGCGCCCCGGAGGCACTCGCGGACCTGGCTGCCGACCGGGTGCACGGCGCCGCCGTACTGACGCCCGACTGAGCGGGCGGAGGCGGGAGGCAGGAAACGGGAGGCAGCCACCAGGCCACCCGCCCACCGCGGATGATCCGTCCGTTCCGCTGCCGTGCGCACCGCTGATCGGCACAATGGAGGAGTGCCTCATCTCTCTGAACTCAGCCTTGCCGACGGGACGTCGGTCCGCCTGGAGCTGGCCCCGACGGCCGCGGCCGCACCCCCGGCGCAGCCCCAAGAGGCCGATCTGCCCGACGGTATGGGCCCGACCGTACCCGTGGCCCGTGGCGGCGTGGCGGCCGGAGCGGGAGCCGTCGCGGCGATGCGTACGACACTGCGTCCGCTCGGGCCCCTGCTCCAGGAGATCCATGATGCGGTCACCGCGTCCGAACGACCGCCGCATGAGATGTCGGTGCAGTTCGGGGTGCAGGTCGGCCAGGATCTCAAGCTCGGCATCGTCGGGGCCAACGGCCATGCGAGTCTGACGATCACGGCGACCTGGCAGCCGCAGCGGGCGGAGTAATGGGCTGGTTCCGCGCCGTATCGGGCACCGACGATGCGGCGGATCCCCGGTTCCGGGTGGCGTCGGTGCTGGATGCCGGGGACGGCAAAGCGGCGGGCGCGGCCGTGGTGCTGACGCCGTATCACCTGCTGACCTGCGCGCATGTCGTCAATGACGCGCTCGGGAAGGAACTCTTCGACGACGGCCGGCCGGACGGCGCGACGCTCCGGGTGCAGACGCACGGCCCGGCCGGTGCTCGGCTGCACGAGGCGCTGCCCGTCCACTGGATTCCGCCGCGGCGGCTCGACGGAAGGGACGGCCCGCCTGGGCGCGGGGAGTTGGAGTGGGCGGGCGATCTGGCGGTGCTCAGAGTCGGTGCCGAGTTACCGTGCCCGGCTGCTCCGCCGGAGTTCCGGGCGATGCGGGAGGGCCAGTCCGTGCGCGCCTGGCACGGCAGCGCGTTGAGCGGCTCGTACGCCGATGTCCGGGTGAAGACCTGTGACAGCCGGGTCGGTTATCTGGACGGCGCGCTGTCCGGTATGGCGATCGGGCCCGCCTACAGCGGCGGCCCCCTGTGGTCGGAGGCCGAGGGCGCGGTCGTGGGACTCGTGGCCGCCTGCATGCTGCCGCCCGTCGACCAGGGCTACGACTCCCGGCATGTCACCCGCCGCAGTTGGGGCATTCCGTGGCAGCGGATCGAGACGGAGCTGCGGGCAGCCGGCGCCGGGGCTTTGCTCGACCGGCCGGTGTGCGACGACGATCCCGCGCAGGCCGTCCTCGCCGATCTGCTGGCGAATGTGCTGCCCACCCCGTTCTCCCGGGCCGACTCCGCCAGGGCGGTCGCCGAACGCTGCGGTCTCGGGCACCCCACCGACGGGTCCGCCCCGTCTCCGGAGGAGTTCGCGCGGATCCTGGTGACCGAGGAGCGGGCGCTGGCCGCGCTGACGGAAGCGCTGCGCTCCCGGGACCCCGGGGCGGTCTCCGCGCTGATCGCGGCGGGAAAGCTGTCCGCGGTGCCCCGGCTGCTGTCGCCGCGGGAGCACGACCAGCTGCTGGCGCTTCTGACCGGGCTGCCGGCCGAACTCACGGATCTGCTGCCCGAGGCCGTACGGGCCGCGCTGCCGCTGGTCGCCGAACTCCCCTGTGACGCCGGGTTTCCCGAGCTGCTGGGCAGGCTGGAGCAGCTCTCCGGCGACAGCCGTTCCGGACCGGGCGAACTGCGGGTGCCCGGCCTGCTGCGGGCGGTCGAATATGTGGCGGTGCTGTGTCCCGCGACGGAGCGGGCCGGGCTGCGGCTGTGGGCCGACCGCGTCGCCACTCGGCTCGGCATCCCCGCGCCCTCGCTGCGGGAGCGCCGCGCCGACGCCGACGAATGGGCGCTCGGGCGGCGGCGCCGGACCCGGCCACCGCGGCTGTTGGTGCATCTGGTCAAGGCCGGTGCGGACACCTTCCATCTGCGCCTGTGGAGCGACGACGGGATGGGCCCGAACCGAGCGCCGACCGAGACCGGCCGCCGGTACAGCGCGGCGGAGACCGCCGGGGCGGTGCTGCGGCTCCTGGAACGGCTCTGCCGGTCCGCTCCCGAGGGCGTCCGGCCGGTCGTCGAAGTCCTCCTCGACCGTGACTGCCTCGAACTCCCCGTGGACGAGTGGGAGTTCGCCGATCCGGACGGCCTGATCCCGGGGGTGCTGGGCGCGGAGTACGCGGTGGTCGTGCACTGTCCGGAACTCCTGCGGCGCAATGAGCGTTTTCTCACCGACTGGCGCCACCGCTGGGAACATCTGGAATCCTCCGGCCCGCTTCGTATCACCGGTACGTCCACCGGAGTGCGCGAGGCGTACGGCAAGTTGCTCGACCGGCGCGAAGCCGCCCGGGTGTCGGTGGAGGTGTCCGCTCGGGCCCGGATGGAGATCATCCAGCTGTGTCTGGCGATGGGCGTTCCCGTCGTGCTGTGGGACCGCGTTCCGGCGCACGAGATATCGCATGCCGTCCAGCAGGTGGCGGACGCCCCGGCCCGTGCGCTGCCCGAGCAGGTCCGTTCCTACCGCGCCAAGACCCTGCACCGTCCCGCCGACCATCCGGGCAGGCCCGTCCTCGCCTGGGCCGACCCCGACCGCGCCCTGCCCGAACTCCAGCTTTCCGAACCCACGGAGCTCCTATGAACCCCGAACCCACCGCCGACTGGCGGCTGTTCCAGGGCGACGGCACCCAGCGCCGGGTCACCCTGCCGCAGGCCCCGCCCTGGCGCAGGTTCGGCGGCTCCCGTCGCGGCGCCCCCGGCCCCCTGCCGTATCTGATCGCCCCGGAGCACGCCGATGTGGTCAATGCCGCGCTCCATCTGCGCCGGCCGCTCCTGGTCACCGGTCCGGCCGGCACCGGCAAGTCGTCGCTGGCCAGGGCGGTCGCCCATGAGCTCGACCTGGGTGAGGTGCTGCGCTGGCCGGTGAACAGCCGGGCCAATGTGCAGGACGCCCTGTACCGCTACGACGCCATCGGGCGGCTGCGGGAGACCACGCTCAGCCGTGACCGCGGAGAGGCCGAGCCGTCCATCGGGAGCTTTGTCCGCCTCGGTCCGCTGGGCACGGCGCTGGTGCCGGGCCCCCGGCCGCGGGTGCTGCTCGTCGATGAGCTCGACAAGGGGGACGTCGATCTGCCCAATGATCTGCTGACCGTTTTCGAGGAGGGCGTCTTCGAGATTCCGGAGCTGGCCAGGCTGCCCGAGGCGCAGTCGGTGATCCAGGTCCTGGTGGCCGACTCCCAGGATCCGGTCACGGTGGAGCGGGGCAAGGTCCTGTGCACCGAATTCCCGGTGGTGGTGATCACGAGCAACGGGGAGCGGGATTTCCCGCCGGCGTTCCTGCGCCGCTGTATCCGGCTGGATCTGCCCACCCCCGACGAGGAGCGGCTCCGGGCCATCGTGGCGGCTCATCTCGGTGACGGCGCGCTGGTCGGCGTCGAGGATCTGCTCAGGTCGTTCCTGCAGCGCCGCGGTCCGGGCGAACTCGCCACCGACCAGCTGCTCAACGCCGTCTTCCTGCGCGTCGGCGGCGTCGATCTGGACGCCGACGGGCTGCTGGACGCCGTGCTGCATCAACTCGGCGGGACCGTCTGAGCGATGACAGAGGGATCCGACCGGCTCCGGGAGGTGCTCGCGGTCTTCGCGGGGGCCGGTGTCGAGCTGGACCGGCACTCCCTGCTCGACGCGCTCTGGCTGGCCGGACGGTTGCCGGACGATCCGCAATCGGCGCCGCTGGCACGGGCGTTGGGCCCCGGACACCGGGCGGCGGCCGACGAGGTGTGCCCAAAGCCACCACCGCCCCTGCCGGACGACGCGGCCATGGCGGAAGCGGAACCCCAGGACGTCCTGCCGCTGGACGACCTCGGCGGCGATCTGCATGCCGCGCCGGAGCCCCGGACGGTCCCTCGTCCGTCGCGGCGCGAATTCCCGCTGCCGCCGAAGACGAGCGCGGCGATCCCACTGCGGGTGCCGGAGAACAAGGCGCTCCTGGGTGAGCTGGGCATCGGCCGCGCCCTGCGTCCACTGCGGCAGCGCCGGACCACCACCCGTATCCAGGAGTTCGACGAGGCGGCGACGGCCGCCGCGCTGGCCGAGAGCGGGCTGCCCGATGTCGTGCTGCGCCCTGGGCATGAACGCTGGCTCGATCTGGCGCTCGTGGTGGACGACGGGATGTCGATGCTGCTGTGGCGGCGGCTCGCCGTCGAGTGGCGGACGATGATGCAGCGGGTCGGGGCGTTCCGGATGGTCCATGTGCACGGGCTGGACACCCGCGGGCCCGACGCCCCGTTGCTGCGCGGCCGCCCCTTCGACCCGGACACCACCTCGCTGCCCCCGGCGGTGCTGGCCGACCCGTCGGGCCAGACGCTGATCCTGCTGCTCAGCGATGGGATGGGGACCGCCTGGCGGGACGGCCGGATGCACCGGGTGCTGGGGCGCTGGGCGGCGAACGGGCCGGTGGCGGTGCTCCATGCGCTGCCGCCGCGGCTGTGGGGCGGCTCCGGTATCCAGGCCGGGCGCTGGCGGGTGACGACGCGTCGGCGCGGCGCCGCCGGGGCGTCGTGGAGCGTCAGCGATCCGGTCCTGCCCGCCGACCTCGCGCCGTTTCACGGGCTGCCGGTGCCGGTGCTGGAGACCTCCGCGGGCCCCGTCTCGGCCTGGTCCCGGCTGCTCGCCTCGACCGGCGGCACGGTCCAGCTCCCGCTGCTGCACGCCCCGGCCGCGCGCCCCGTCGCCCCGTCCGGCGACGGGCTGGACAGCGTGCGGCACTTCCGTGACGCGGCCTCGCCCGAGGCGTACCGGCTCGCCGCGCATATCGCGGCGGTGGCGCCCGTTTCCGTGCCGGTGATGCGGCTGGTGCAGTCGGCGGTGCCGTGGTCGGCCGACACCGCCCATCTGGCCGAGGTGTTCCTGGGCGGGCTGATGCAGCCCGTGGAGGCGCCGGTGGCCGGGCCGCTGCGGGACCAGCACCGGATCTTCGACTTCTCCGAGGCGGCCAAGTCGGCGCTGCTGGACGCGGTGTCCACGCCCGAAGTCCTGCGCACCGGCCGTCATATCGGCCGGCGGCTGGAGCAACTGGCCGGGCGCTCCCCCGACTTCCCCGCCTGGCTCGCGCATCCGGACGGGATGGACCACCTGCCGACCGGTTCGCGGGCCTTCTCGTCCGTGGAACGGCGGCTGATGGCCCGGCTCGGCGCCTCCGTGCAGGTGGCGCCGCCGGATGACGACACGGAGCCGGCCGACCCCGACGGCTGGCGGCCGCTCACCTCGCGGGACCCGCGCCGGCTGGGCCCGTACACCCTGCACGGCCGGCAGCCCGGCACACGGTCGCTCGTATATCTGGGCCGCGACCGGCACGGCAAGGAGGCCGCGGTCCGGGTGATCAGGCCAGGCGCGCCGGACGAGGCGGCGGCGATGCTCGCCACCGAGGCGGAGGCGCTGGGGCGGATGGCCGGACAGTATGCGCCGCTGCTGCTCGCGACGGGCCCGCGCGACGATCCGCCGTGGCTGGCCATGCAGCTCTACCGTCCGTCCGGGCAGGACCAGGGCGAGCCGCCGCCCAAGCTCAGCAGCCTGCTGCGGGCCGCCACCGGCTCCCAGCTGCGCCGCGACACCCTGCTGTCCATCGCCTACGGATGGCATCTCGCGAGCGCCGTCAATCTGTGCCACCTCAAGGGGCTGGTGCTGCCCGAACTGACGCCGCAGAGCGTGCATGTCGTCGGGCGCTCCCTGATGCTGACCGGTCTGGGCCGGTGTGGCATCGACGGAGAGTTCCGGGCCCGTGGGGCGGAAGCGGTCCCCACGATGGCGGACAACGTCGAGTCGCTGGGGCAGATCCTGCGCCGGCTCGGGGACAAGCACCACACCCCGCAGTCCGCGGAGAGCGGGGACATGGCGCTGTGGCAGGGCGACACCTGGCGGCCGTTGCGCGAGATCGTCACGGCCTGTCTGTCCGAGGACCCGCGCCGCCGCCCGACCGCCGGTGAGGTCGCCGAGGGCT
Source organism: Streptomyces tubercidicus (assembly GCF_027497495.1). Taxonomy (GTDB): domain Bacteria; phylum Actinomycetota; class Actinomycetes; order Streptomycetales; family Streptomycetaceae; genus Streptomyces; species Streptomyces tubercidicus. Next base: position 7,582,539 of record NZ_CP114205.1, on the reverse strand, counting down.
TCGCCCGTTACGTGCCGATGGCGACGGAGCTGCGGACGGGCGGCTCGGATGCCGGTGGCGCGGCCGGCCCCGGGAGCGCCGCACACTACTCGTTCCGTCCGGGCCCGCAGATCCCGCTGGAGCAGGACTCCGCGGCGACCGGTCAAGCGGCGGACCGGCCGCTCGGGGGCGGCGTTCCGGTGCCCCGGCTGGGGCGGCGGCGGATGGGCCCGGAGCAGCAGCAAAAGCTGGAACTGATCGGTGCCCACCTGCGGTTCAGCTACCGGACGACCGTCGTCGGCGTCGATACCGGTGTCGGCCGGAGCACCGTCACGCTCGCCCTGGGGGCAGTGCTGGCCGCCGCGCGCGGCGGGCGGGTGATCGCGCTCGACGCCGGTCACGCGCTCGGCGAGCTGGCGGCCCGGCTGAACCGCGGCGGCGCGGCCGGCCTGCGCCACGATCTGCTCCGTACGCTGCCCGCGGCCGACAGCTACGAGGAGGTGCTGCGCCACACACTGGACGGCCCGTCAGGGCTGCGTGCACTCACCCACGGCCTGGGCCGCACCACACCGGTCGCGGTGTACGAGGAGGAGTACCGTCGGCTGATGGAGCTGCTGAGCCGGCATTTCTCCGTCGTCCTCGCGGACTGGGCCCCGGTGCTGACCGAGAGCGTCACCGACACCGTCCTGTCGATGACGCACCGTCTGGTCGTCGTGGCCCGGATGACCGAGCCCGGCATCGGTCAGACGCAGACGCTGCTGACCCATCTCGCGCGCCGCGGCTACCCGGAGCTGGCGGAGCGTGCCGTCCTCGCGGTCACCAGCCTTCCCGGAGCGGACCGGCCGGTCCGGCGTGACGACTTCACCGAGCAGTTCCGCGGCCATCCGGGCGGGATGGTCTTCATCCCCTTCGACTACCGCCTCGACAGCCAGCGGGACATCGAACTCGCCCGGCTGCGGTCCCGTACGCAGGACGCGTTCCTCGACCTCGCCGTGCTGCTGGCGGAGGACTTCCCCGATCACACACCGTGACCCCCGCGCCGACTAGCTCCCGGCTCCCTGCGTGCCGCACCATGGAGGGAAGACCGTTCATTCACGACATATCCGATGAGGCGGTGGCGGGGTGGACGCCCTGGCCCCCGAGGGCGGATACGGCGACCGTGGCTTATGACGACGGCTTCCGGCGTACGGAGGCGGTGCAGGCAGTGACCGCACGAGTCCTTGGGTCTACCGGGGCTGAGCTGACCGCCGTCTACGTGCCGGCCGAAGCGGACGGCGTACTTCAGCTGGCCGAGATGGTCGGGGGCTCCGGCGTCCCCTACGGGTTGCCGATGAGCTATCCGCTGTCCGGCAATTCCCCCGTCGCCACGGCCTTCCGCAGCGGCACCGCCCTGTGGCTGGGCCCGGCGGAGCTCGCGGAGTACGACCTGACGGGGGCTGCGGACAGCGCTGACACGGACCCCTGGGACGGGGCAGGGAAGCCGCCCGCCGATGTGTCGTTGGGTGTGCTGCCGCTGGGCGGGAGCGTCCGGCGGCTGGGGTGCCTGGTGGTCATGGACAAGGCCACCGACGCCTTCGACGCGGACCGCCGCCACCTCCTGGAGCTGCACGCCGACCAGGTGGCCGCGGGGCTGGAGGCCGTCGCGGCCCGGGTGATGGCGCAGACGGAGCGGCGGTCGCTGCTCGGTCCTGGGCTGGACACCCTCCGGGGCGGCGCCTTCACGCTGATCCTGCGCACCGGGCGGATGGACGCGGACGCACAGGTGCTGGAGCTGTTCGGCATCGCCCCGGAGGAGTTCGACCGGCGGGTGGAGACGCTGCTGGAGCGCACGGTGCCGGACGACGTTCCGGCGCTGATGTCGATCGTGGAGCCGGGCGGGCTGCCCGGGTCCGGGCAGCAGTTGTCGATCCGTATCCGCCGGCCCAACGGCGAGCTGCACTGGCTGAGCCTGCGCTGCCGGGTGCTGGTCGGCGCCGATGGCGCGCCGGAGCGGATGCTGGGGGTGGTCGCCGACGCCTCCTATCTGCGCCCTACGGCCGACGAGGTCTCCATCGTGCAGCGGCTGTCGGCCGCGCTGGCCGGGGCCACCACGATCCGGGACGTCAGCCGGGTGGTGGTCGCCGCGCTGCGGGCGCCGCTGGCGGCCGAGCGGGTGGCGGTGGCCGAGCTGGAGGCCGACCGGTTCGTGGTGTCCGTCCTCGATCCTCCGGAGCCCGGTGCCTGGCCCGCTGCGTGGCGCTCCGACTGGCGGTCGGAGTGGCCCGATGCGGCCTGCCACTCGATGCCCACGCTGGAGAGCGTGCTGCGTAGCGGGCATGTCGCCCTGTGGCCGCCGGGTGCGGCCCTGGAAGCCGATCTCGCGGGCATCGGGCCCGGTGGGCTCGCCGTGCTGCCGTTGCCGGCCGAAGGGCGGATCGTCGGGGTGTGCCTGATCGGCTGGGAGGAGGACCACCATTTCGGGCCGGAGGAGCGGTCCCTGCTGACCGCGACCGCGGGGCTGGTGGGGCAGGCCCTGGTGCGCGCCCACGCAATGGACGCCGGGCATGAGCTCGCCACGATGCTCCAGCGCAGTCTGCTGCCCCGCAAGCTGCCGTCGCTGCCCGGAGGGGTGGCCGTGGCCCGCTATCTGCCGGCCACGATGGGGCTGGAAGTGGGCGGCGACTGGTATGACGTCATTCCGCTGTCCGACGGCCGTATCGCGCTGGTCATCGGCGATGTGGAGGGGCACAGCGCCGGGGCGGCCACGATCATGGGCCAGATGCGCACGGCCATCAGGGCCTATGCGGTGGAGGGCCACCCGCCCGATGTGGTGATCGCCCATGCCAACCGGCTGCTCCTGGGCATGGAGACCGATCTGTTCGCCACCTGCTGCTATGTGGACCTGGACGTGGAGGAGGGCATCGCCTGGTTCGTCCGGGCCGGGCATCTGCCGCCGCTGCTGCGGCTGCCCGACGGCGGTACCGAGGAGCTGGTGGTCGAGGGCGGGCCGCCGCTGGGGGTGGCCGAGGACGCCGAGTTCCCGCTGACCGAGGTGGGGCTGGCCCCCGGCACCGTGCTCGCCCTGCTCACGGACGGCCTGGCCGAGTCGGCGAGCCTCCCCTTGGAGGACGGGCTCCGCCGGGTGCGGGCCGCGCTGGCCGCGGCCGATCCGGCCGATGCCGGTGAGCTCGCCGATGCCCTGCTCGGGGGCGCGAAGCGGCGGGACGACGATGTGGCCGTGCTGGTGCTGCGCTACGACGGGATGCGGGTCCGCCCGACCCGGGCCCGCTGGACGGTGTGGCGGCTCCCGGACGCCGTGATGCACGCCCGCCGCTTCACCGGGCGCACCCTGCGCTCCTGGGGCGTGACGGAGGAGCAGGACGTGGCCCTGCTGGTGGTGTCCGAGCTGGTCACCAACGCCATCGCCCATACCCAGGGGGAGGTGCGGCTGGATCTGACGCTGAGTGCGGACCGGCTGCGGGTGGGGGTGAACGACGCTTCGCCGCGCTCCCCCGTCAAGCCGGCGAGCGTGGACTGGGAGTCGACCGGTGGCCGTGGGCTGCTGCTGGTCGAGGCGATGTCGGCGTCCTGGGGTTCGGTGCCGCTGAGCGGCGGCAAGCAGGTGTGGAGCGAGATCGCGCTGGAGCCGGGCGAGCGGCTCGGCTCCGCGGAGTCGCCGGGCGCCGCGGACGGCCCGCGGAGCGGTGAGGAGGTGCGCTGAGGTGCGTGCCCGTCTGCGTGGCGCCGCTGCCCTGCTCGTCGGGGTGTGCCTGGTGGCCGGCCCGGTCGCCTGCGGAGAGGCCGGCGGGGCACGGGAGTCAGGCGGGTCCGCCTCCGGGGGCGCCCCGAAGATCGGGGTGCTGCTCCCGGACAACACCTCGCGCCTCTACCACTTCGACAAGCCGCTGATCGAGAAGAAGATCCATCGGCTGTGCCCCGATTGCACGGTGGAGACGGTCAGCGCGCAGCACGATGTGGCCACTCAGCAGCAGCAGATGGACGCGATGATCACCAAGCAGGTTCAGGTGCTGATCCTGGACGCCGTCGACTCCAAGTCGCTGCGTTCGTCGGTGGAGAGCGCGCGGCGGGCCGGGATCCCGGTCGTCGCCTATGACCGTCTCGTCGAGGGGCCGGTGTCCGCCTATGTCTCCTTCAACGGTGCGACGGTCGGCAGGCTGCAGGGCGAGGCGCTGCTCAAGGCGCTCGGCCCCCAAGCGCGTCACGCCCAGATCGTCATGATGAACGGCGCTTCGTCGGACCCCAACTCCGCCTGGTTCAAGCAGGGCGCGCTCGCCGTGCTCAAGGGCAGGGTGAAGATCGGGAAGGTCTATGAGACCGGTGACTGGCGGCCGGAGAACGCGAATCGCAATATGTCCGCCGCCATCTCGGCGCTCGGCGCCGACCATATCGACGGCGTCTACTCCGCGAATGACGGTCTGGCCGCCGGTATCATCGCCGCCCTGCATGCCGCCAAGGTCACCCCGCTGCCGCCGATCACCGGCCAGGACGCCGAACTCGCCGCCATTCAGCGCTTGGTGACGGGTGATCAGATCATGACGGTCTACAAGCCCTTCGCGCCCGAGGCGGGCACCGCCGCCGCCATGGCCGTCGCGCTGGGACGCGGCGAGAAGCTCAAAGGCATCACGACACACACGGTCAACAGCCCCACCCACCGCGGCATCCCGGCCGTACTGCTCACCCCGGTCTCCGTGAATGTGCACAACATCAAGAACACCGTGGTCAAGGACGGCATGTACCGGATCGATCAGATCTGTACCCCCAAGTTCGAGTCCGCCTGCAAGAAGGCGGGGCTCCTCAGGTAAGGCAGGCATCCATGGAGTCCGGCGCAACTCTCCGGCGGCCGAGGCCGGTACCGCCGCTGCTGGCGCTGCGCGGCATCTTCAAGCGGTACGGCGCCGTCCAGGCCCTGGCCGATGTCGATCTGGAGATCCGCGCCGGTCAGGTCGTCGCGCTCGTGGGCGACAACGGCGCCGGAAAGTCCACGCTGATCAGAGTGATCGCCGGAGTCGATCCCGCCGATGAGGGCGTGGTGGAGTGGGAGGGCCGGCCGGTTCACCTCGCCCGCCCGCACGACGCCCAGGACCTGGGAATCGCCACCGTCTACCAGGACCTCGCGCTGTGCGACAACCTCGATGTGGTCGGCAATCTCTTCCTCGGCCGGGAGATCCACCGGGGCGGTGTGCTCGACGAGGTGGAGATGGAGCGCCTCACCCTGGACCTGCTCGACATGCTGGCCATCCGGATGCCCGACGTCCGCCTGCCGGTCGCCTCGCTCTCCGGCGGCCAGCGGCAGACCGTCGCGATCTCCCGCTCGCTCCTCGGCGAGCCCCGGCTGGTGCTGCTCGACGAGCCCACCGCGTCCCTGGGCATCGAACAGACCGCCCAGGTCCTCGACCTCGTCGACCAGCTGCGGGAGCGCGGTCTCGGGGTGCTGCTCATCAGCCACAACATGGGTGACATCAAGGCGGTCGCGGACTGGATCGCCGTACTGCGGCTGGGCCGGAACAACGGGTTCTTCGATGTGACGACCACCTCGCACGAACAGATCATCTCCTCCATCACCGGGGCCACGGACAACGCCGTGACCCGCCGCAAGGCGCCGGAATGGGAAGGGGAGTCATGAGCCGGACATGGGCGCTCAGGAAGCAGAAGACGGCCGGCGGTGCGGTGACCGCTGCCGACCGGCGGCGGCTGGCGCCCGAGTTCGGTACCCAGAACCCGCTGGAGATCCTCAAGCGCAGGTTCCACAGCGGGGAGCTCGGCTCGGTCCCGGTCGCGCTCGGCCTGATCGTGGTCTGGATCATCTTCGAGAGCCTCAATGAGAACTTTCTGTCGCCGCGCAACCTGTCCAATCTGAGCGTGGACATCGTCGGCACCGGCATGATCTCGGTGGGCGTCGTCTTCGTGCTGCTGCTGGGCGAGATCGATCTCTCGGTCGGCTCGGTCAGCGGCCTGGCCGCGGCCGCGTTCGCGGTGCTGAATGTGAGTCACGGCGTGCCGGAGGGGCTCGCACTGCTCATCGCGGTGCTCGGCGGTATGGCGATCGGTGCCGTGCAGGGGTTCTTCCTCGCCAAGGTCGGGGTACCGGCGTTCGTGGTCACCCTTGCGGGGCTGCTGGGCTGGAACGGCCTGATGCTCTACATCCTGGGCGCCAACGGCACGATCAACATCGACGACAAGGGCCTGCTCGCGATGCTGACCGGCTACTACTTCCACAATGTGGCCGCCGCGTACGGCCTGGCGGCGCTGGGCACCGCCGGGTACTTCCTGGCTTCGTACCATGACGCGCGGCGGCGCCGGGCCGCCGGTGTGCCCGCCCGGCCGCTGAGCGAGATCCTGCTGCGCACCGGCGTGCTGGCGGCGATCGCGATGGCCTCGGCGTTCGTCCTCAATCAGTTCCTGGGGCTCCCGCTGGCCCTGTTGATCTTCCTGGTGGTGCTGGTCGGTCTGGACTGTGTGCTGCGCCGGACCCGCTACGGACGCATGATCTTCGCGCTCGGCGGCAGCGTCGAAGCCTCCCGCCGCACCGGCCTCAATGTGGATCTGGTCCGTATCTCGGTCTTCATGATGTCCGGCACGATGGCGGCGGTCGGCGGGCTGTTCCTGGCCTCGCGGGTCACCTCGGCCAGTCAGACCTCGGGGGCGGGTCTGCTGCTGATGGACGTCATCGCGGCGGCGGTGATCGGCGGCACCAGTCTGTTCGGCGGCCGGGGCCGCACCTGGTCGGCTCTGCTCGGTGTCCTGGTGATCCAGTCGATCGCCTCCGGTGTGGCCCTGATGGGCATCCAGACGGCCGTGCAGTTCATGATCACGGGCGGGGTGCTGCTGATCGCCGTGGTCATCGACTCGCTGTCGCGGCGGGCGCAGCGGGCGCACGGACGGCTCTGACCCCGCGGCGGCGGGAGGGACCGAGTGGCTCATGCCGGAGCGGAGAAGGTCGAGCACCCTTGAAGTGGGGGCGCGAACGCGCCGAGCGCGCCAGGAATGGAGCGAGGCCATGAAGGATGTCATCACCGCCGGTGTGGACGGTACGGCCGAGTCCCTGTCCGCGATCCGGTGGGCGGCGGAGGAGGCGCGGCTTCGTCATGCGCGCCTGCGGCTGCTGCATGCCTGGGTGCTGCTCGCGCCGGAGCCCACACCCCGCCCGGAGGCCGGAGAGGACCAGAACTACTGGCCCCACCGGATGATGAATGACGCCGCCACGATGGTCCACGCCCGTTTCCCGGACCTTCCGGTGGACGAGGTCCTGGTGGCCAAGGACCCGCCCGTGGCCCTGCAGGAAGCCGCGGAAGAGTCGGATCTGCTGGTGCTCGGCTCCCGGGATCTGGGCCCGGTGTCCCGCTATGCGCTCGGTGAGCTCGGACTGCGGCTGGTGGCGCACACCGCCTCCCCCCTCGTCCTGGTACGCGCCCGGCAGGACCCCGGGGCGCACGAGGGCGCGGGCGAGGTGATGATGGCGCTGAGCCTCCATGAGCCGTGTGAGGCGCTGCTCGCCTTCGCCTTCGACAGCGCCGCCCGGCGGGGTGTCACCCTGCGTGCCGTCCATGGCAGGCACCTTCCCTCGTACGCGTACAACCGCGGGGGCGGGGTGGAGCCGGTCGCCGCCGAGGAGGCGGAGCAGGACGCGCGGCAGGAGCTGGCCGCCGCCCTGCGGCCCTGGCGCGACAAGTATCCGGACCTGCGGGTGGACGAGCGGGTGGTGATGGAGAGTCCGGCGCCCGCGCTGCTGCACAGTGCCGCGGACGCGGGGCTGCTCGTCGTCGGCCGACGGCACCGGCACCGGCTGCCGGGCCCCCGGATCGGCCATGTCGTGCAGGCGGTCGTCCACCACGCTCCGTGTCCGGTGGCCGTGGTGCCCCCTGAATGACCGTTACGGCCACGGGCGCCACGGTCCGTGACGGCCACCGGCGTGCCAGGACGCGCCACGGCAGAAGGCGGATGATGACGGTAGGGGCTCATACAGCGGGAGCAGCTGCCGACGGTGCGGCCACCCCGGTCGCGGTGCGGCCGCGGCCTCCGGAGCGTGCCCGCGGCAGGGGAAGCGGAGGCACACCATGGCACACACAGTCGAATGGCCCGTCCGGCTGTACCTCTTCGAGGAGGACGGGACGACCAAGGCGCGGGTGGAGCTCCGTACCGGAACCACCACCCTCGCCGGGCACGGCATCGCCCGGTGCAGCCCCGAGGACCGGGACGTACCGGAGATCGGCGACGAGATCGCGGCCGGGCGTGCGGTGCAGGACCTCGCCGGGAAGCTGCTGCGGGTGGCCGACCACGATCTGGAAGGTGTCGGTGCCGCACCGAAGCGGCGTGAGCATCGCGTCGCCTACGGCTGGACGGACGCCATGGCGTGAGCCCGGGTGCGGGCGGCGGCCGCAGCCGACCGGTGGCCCGGCCGTCCGTGGAAGGAGTCGGCCATGTCGGATGCGACGACCACCGACCTGTACGAAGTCACCATGGCCCTCTCGTATCTGCACGAGGGCATGACGCAACCGGCGACCTTCAGCTGCTTTGTACGGGCGCTGCCGCCGGAACGGGGATTTCTGATCGCCGCGGGGGCCGAAACCGTCCTGGACTTCCTCGCCGGATTCACGGTCGGACACGAGGATGTCGAGGTGTTCGCCGAGGCGTTGCAACGACCCGCGCGGGAGCTGGCGCCGCTGCTGGGCATGCGGTTCACCGGTGAGGTCCGGGCGGTGCCCGAGGGGCGGGTGGTGCTGGCGGGTGAGCCGCTGCTGGAGATCACCGCTCCTTTGCCGCAGGCGCAGCTGGTGGAGTCCTTGGTGCTGAATCACCTCACCCATCAGACTGCCCTCGCCTCCAAATGCGTCCGCTGTGTGCTCGCCGCGCGGGGCCGCTCCGTCGTGGACTTCTCGCTGCGGCGCGCGCCGGGGACCGCCGCCGCCTACCAGGTGGCCCGGCTCGGTGCCATGACCGGATTCGCGGGCACCAGCAATGTGGCGGCGGCGCACGCCGAGGATCTGCCGGCCGTCGGCACGATGGCCCACTCATACATCGAGGCGTTCGAGGACGAGGAGGCGGCGTTCACCGCGTTCGCGCTCTGCCACCCCGGCCCGGTGACCTTTCTGGTGGACACCTACGACACCGAGTCCGGTGTCGCGGCCGCGGCCCGGGTGCTGAACGGGCTGGGCCGCGGCGACGGGTCGGCCATCCGCCTGGACAGCGGTGACCTGGCGGAACTCGCCGTGCGGGCCCGCTCGATCCTGGACAACGCGGGGCTGCCGCAGGTGCGGATCGTCGCGAGCGGCGGACTGGACGAGTTCGCCGTGCACGACCTGGCACGGGCGGGCGCGCCGATCGATGTCTACGCCGTGGGCACGCGCGTCGGAGTCAGTGCCGACGCCCCCTCCCTGGACTCGGCGTACAAGCTCGTGGCCTACGACGGCCGGCCGGTGATGAAGCTGTCGGCGGCGAAGGCGAGCGCCCCGGGGCGCAAGCAGGTCTTCCGCAGGCCCGGGTGCCACGATGTGATCGGCCTGGCCGATGAGCCGCTCCCGGCGGGCAGTACGCCGCTGCTGGAGACGCTGATGCGCGGGGGTGTGCGGAGCACCGCGCGCGGCCGGCTGATGGACGCCCGGCGGCGGGTCGTGGCGGATCTCGCGGAGCTGCCCGCGACGGCCCGGTCCATCCGGTCGCCGCATGCGGTGCGGCCGCGGGTGTCGAAACGGCTCGCCGACCTGACCCACCGGGTGCGGCGGCGGATCGAACGCGAAGTCCTGGCCCCGTTCGGCTCACACGCCTGAGGCCGGGAGGCCCGGCCGTACGCCTGAGGCCGGGAGGCCCGGTGCGGCATTTCTCCGTACCGTCGTCGTATGGCGGAGAAACAGGGCGGCAACGGCCCGGCGAAGGTGCCGCGGAAGATCTACGAGCGGGAGCTGTACCGGCTGCAGACGGAGCTGGTGAAGCTCCAGGAGTGGGTACGGGCCGAGGGCGCCCGGCTGGTGGTGGCCTTCGAGGGGCGCGACGCGGCCGGCAAGGGCAGCACGATCAAACGCGTCACCGAGCACCTCAACCCCCGGGTGGCACGGATCGTGGCACTGCCCCGGCCGACCGAGCGGCAGCGCTCCCAGTGGTACTTCCAGCGCTATACGGAGCACCTTCCGGCGGCGGGCGAGATCGTGCTGTTCGACCGCAGCTGGTACAACCGGGCCGGTGTCGAGCGGGTGATGGGATTCTGCACGCCGGCCGAGCACCAGCGGTTTCTGCGGCAGTGCCCGGTCTTCGAGCGGATGCTGGTGGAGGACGGGATCCTGCTGCGCAAATACTGGTTCTCGGTGAGTGATGAGGTCCAGGAGCAGCGGTTCCGGCGCCGGCTGGAGGACCCGACCCGGCGCTGGAAGCTCTCCCCCATGGACCTGGAGTCGCTGACCCGCTGGGAGGAGTACTCGCGAGCCAAGGACGACATGTTCGTCCACACGGATATCGCGGAGGCACCGTGGTACGTCGTCGAGAGCGACGACAAACGCCGGGCCCGGCTGAACATGATCGCCCATCTGCTGTCGACGGTTCCCTATCGCGACATCGCCCCGCCGGAGCTCGAACTCCCGCCCCGGCCGTCCGCCACCGGCTATCAGCGGCCGCCCCGCGATCTGCAGACGTATGTGCCCGATCACGCGGCCGGGTTGGAGCGGTGACGGCGGCCCGGCGGCTCCGCTTCAGACCTGCTGTGGGACCACCGCCACGGGACAGGTGGCATGGCAGAGCGCGGTGTGCGCCAGCCGCCCGAGCTGGAGCCCGAAGTGGCCATGGCGCTGCTGTGCCCCGGTCACCAGCAGGTCCGCGGCGGCCGTACGGTGCACCAGAACCTTGTGGGCGGGGCCCTCGACCGTGACCCGCCGTACCCGGACCGCCGGATACTCCGCGACCACCCCGTCCAGCGCCTCGTCCAGCAGCGCCGACGCCTGCTTCTCGTGGTAGCGCCGGGCGTCCGCGGCGAGCAGCGGGGCCTCGGTCGCATCGCGTACCGGGAGGGGCCAGGCGCATACCGCCTCCAGCGTGCACTGGCGGGCCGCTGCCTCGCGGAAGGCGAAGCGGACGGCCGCCGTCTCCGCGGCCGGATCGGCGACGGTGAGGAGGATGCGCCCATGCGTGCCCGCCAGTCCGGCCACGTCCCCGCGCACCACGATGACCGGGCACCGGGCGCGGGCCGACACCGCCAGGCTGACCGACCCCAGCAGCAGACCGGCGATCTCGCCGCGCCCACGGGAGCCGAGGATCAGCGCCGTCGCATGGAGCCCCTCGTTCAGCAGAGCGGTGATCGCGTCGGTGGCGAGCACCTCCCCCGAGATCTCGATGTCCGTCTGCTTGCGGCGGGCGACCTCGGCGGCGGAGGCGACGACGGACTCCGCGAGTACCTGCTCGCTGGGGCGCTCCCCGCCGTCCGGCGGCACCGTGCCCTCGAAGCGCTCCCACCGGGAGGCGTAGACGACCCGCAGCGGAAGGCCGTGGCGCGCCGCCTCGTCCGCGGCCCAGTCGAGCGCCCGGAAGGCGGTATCCGACCCATCGGTCCCCACGACCAGCGGATGCACCATCGCCGCCACGTCCTTCCTCGCATCGGCGCGGACATGTCCCTACTGCCACCGTCGCACCGGGTCCGGGGGGTGCGCAGGTCCGGACGGATACCGGGCGGTGGGCCGCCCGGTCCTGCTTGTCCCGGCGCCCGGTCCGCGCCCTTCCGGGACAAGCCCCGGAAGGGCACCGCGGCTACCGTGGAGGTACGGCCCCGCCCTCGTGAGGGGCCATCCAGCGGAGGCCATGGTGGGCGACCACGGAAGCGGCCGGCACGACACCGCCCGGCGCCGGCTCGACGCGCTGCCGGACGAGCTGCAACAGCGCCTCGACGCTCTGCGGCAGGGCCCCGGCGACCCGGTGAACCTGCTGCTGGAGGCCGTGCTCTCGGTGGGCAGGGAGCTGGATCTGCCGCAGGTACTGCGCCGCATCGTGGAAGCGGCGGTGGTGCTCGTGGACGCCGAGTACGGGGCGCTGGGCGTGGTCTCCGAGGGCACCCGGCTCTCCCAGTTCCTGCCGGTCGGGGTCACCGACGCACAACAGCAGGCGATCGGCCGGCTGCCCGAGGGACACGGCCTGCTGGGCGAGCTGATCCGGCATCCCCGGCCGCTGCGGCTCCCGGAACTGTCCCGGCACCCGTCGTCGTACGGCTTTCCGCCGCACCACCCGCCCATGCGCTCCTTCCTCGGGGTGCCCATCCGGGTCGGCGACGAGGTGTTCGGGAATCTCTATCTCACCGAGAAACGGGGCGGTGGCGACTTCGACGCCGAGGACGAGACGGTGCTCTCGACGCTGGCGGTGGCGGCGGGCGTGGCCGTCGAGAACGCGCGGCTGTACGAGGAGGCCCGCTACCGGCAGCGGTGGCAGGAGGCCAACGGTGAGATCGTCGCCCGGCTGCTGCTGCCGGGGGCGGACGAGATGGCGGCGCTGGGGCTGATCGTGGACCAGGCGCGGGAGATTCTCACCGCGGACCTCGGTGTGATCGCGGTGCCCGAGCCGGACGGGGCGGCGCTGCATGTCGCGCTGGCGTCCGGCGTCGACGCCGAGGCGCACCGCGGGCTGCTGCTCCCCCGGCAGGGCTCGTTCATGGGAGCGGCGCTGGACCGGCGGGAGCCGATGATCAGCACCGAGGTCGAGAAGGATCCACGGATCACCGCGGGGCCGCCGCGCTGGATGGGGCTGGGGCCCGCGGTCGCCGTCCCGATGATCACCGGTGGCCGGCCTCGTGGGGTGCTGCTGGTGGCACGGGTGCGGGAGCGGCCCCCGTTCACCGAGCTGGAGACCGGCCCGCTGCTGACCTTCGCGGGTCAGGCCGCGCTGGCCATGGAACTGGCCGACCGACGGCGGTCCGCCGAGCAGCTCACGCTCCTTCAGGACCGCGACCGGATCGCGCGTGATCTGCACGATCTGGCGATCCAGCGGCTCTTCGCCACGGGGATGACGCTGCAGAGCGCGGTCCGTTTCGTGGACCATCCGGCGGCGAGCGAGCGGTTGTTGCGCGCGGTGGACGATCTGGACGAGACGATCAAGATCATCAGGTCCACCATCTTCGGGCTCCGCACCTCGGGCCGGCCCGGTCACGGGCTGCGGGGCCGCATCGTCACGGCGGTGGAACAGGCCGCCCGCGCCCTGGGGTTCACCCCGTCGCTCCGTATGCAGGGGCTCATCGACACCGATGTGCCGGCCGATATCGCGGAGCATGTGGTGGCGGTGCTGGGCGAAGCGCTGAGCAATGCCGCGCGGCATGCGCACGCCACCGCGGTGGAGGTCTCCCTGGCCGTGGGCGGCGGTGCGCTGAGCCTGAGCGTCACGGACAACGGGGTGGGCCTGCCGCGCCACGGCCGGCGGAGCGGGCTGAGCAATCTCGCCAAGCGGGCGGAGAGTGTGGGCGGCGAGCTGACGCTGGAGACCCCGGCGCAGGGCGGCACCCGGCTGCTGTGGCAGGCGCCGCTTCCGTCGTCCTGAGGCGCGGCCCGGAGTCCGGGCCGGTACGGTCCGTCCGGACCAGGAGGGTCAGGGGCGCTCCGGCCCGGCGGCCGACGGCGGTCCCTGGGCGGCGAGGACGGCCGCCTGGATACGGCGTTCCACCCCGAGCCCGGCCAGCAGACCCGAGACATGGCTCTTGACCGTCTCCTCGGAAAGGTGGAGCCGCCGAGCGATCTGACGGTTCGTCAATCCCGCGCGGATCAGCCCGAGAACCTCCCGATCCCGCGGCGACAGCCCGGACAGCGCGTCCGCCTCACCGGTGTCCACGCCGGTATCCGCCCCACGCAGACCGTCCATCAGCCGCGCGGTGCTCGCCGGGTCGAGCAGCGAACGGCCGGCGGCGACCGTGCGGACGGCGGCGACCAGGTCCGACCCCTTGATCTCCTTCAGGACATAGCCCGCCGCGCCCGCCATGATCGCGTCCAGCAGCGCCTCGTCGTCATCGAACGAGGTGAGCGTCAGACAGGCGAGTCCGGGCAGCCGCGACCGCAACTCCCGGCAGACGCTGATCCCGTCACCGTCCGGCAGCCGCACATCGAGCACGGCGACATCGGGGCCGAGCGCCGGACCGTGGGCCAGCGCCTGGCCCGCGGTTCCCGCGTCCCCGACCACCTCGATATCGGGTTCCGCGTCGAGCAGGTCCCGCACCCCGCGGCGCACCACTTCATGGTCGTCGAGCAGGAACACCCGGATCGGCCGCTGCGGTGAGAACTCGCGTACGTCGCCCATGGCGTCCTCCACGCTCTCGGCCGTCCGGTGCGGGCGGTGTTCTCATCGTCGCCCTGCCGCCCGTACGCACACCAGGGCCGAACGGGGCCGCCGCGGATGCCGGGCCCGGCCCCGACCGGCCCCCCGCGAGGGCCGTTCGGCCCCTCCTGCGGCCTCGTGCCGCATGCGACGGTCGGGGCCACAGGTGCAGGGGGTGCGTGATGTTCCCTAGCGACTTCCTCCGGCCGTGGCGGCACAGCCCGCTCCGACGGCGTTCGGATGTGGCGGAGGGCTGGCTGGTGCTGGTGACCGCCGTGCTGATCGCCCTGGGCGCGCCGGCCGCCGGGCTGGCCGCCGCGCAGGCCGTGGACGACGGAACCGAGCTGGCACGGCAGGGCCGGCACACGATATCGGCCGTACTGACCGAGGATCCGCCGCCCCGGATCGGAGTGGACGTCTCCGGAGGCGTCGGCACCCGGATCCACGCGACGGTGCGCTGGACGGCCGCCGACGGCTCGACCCGCACGGGCGTCACGACGGTGGCGCCGGACCTGCGGGCCGGTGACCGCACCACCGCCTTGGTCGACCGCCACGGGGCGCTGGTGCGCGACCCCGTCACACCCCGGCAGGCAACGGGCGAGAGCATCGCCCTCGGTACCGTGGCCGGCACCTCGGCCGGGCTGCTGCTCCTCGGCGCCCAGCGCACCGGCCGCGCCCTGTTGAACCGCCACCGCTACGCCCAGTGGGAACGGGAGTGGGCGGCCGAAGACCCCAGGTGGGGGCAGCGGGCGACGTGACACGGCGGGCCGCCGACGGACGGCGGGCGGTCCCTGCGGCGCGCCCCGGGCCCACAGTCGTGGTGCCATGGAAGGGACACCGACGAACGGACTCGTCCCATGACCGGCGCGCCGTCCCTGGCAGGGTGTCTGCACTCCCTGCGGGCCGTCATCTTCGACACCGACGGGGTCATCATCGACTCCGCCACGGTGCACGCCGCGGCCTGGAAGGGCGCCTTCGACGCCTGCCTCGCGGCCGTGGGCGGGCAGCGCCCCTTCGATCCGGTGGACGACTATCTGCGCCATGTCGACGGCCGGGCCCGGGAGGACGGCGCTGCCGCGTTCCTGCACTCCCGGGGGCTTGACCTGCCGCTCGGCGACCCGGACGACGCGCCGGGCACGGCCACCGTCCGCGCCGTCGCGGCCCGCAAGGAAGAGTTGTTCAGCGAGAGCCTGCGGGACCACCCCCTGGTCCCCTGGCCGGGCACCGTGCGTCTGCTGGCGGCGCTGCGGCACCACGGGGTGCCGTCAGCCGCCGTCTCGGCCTCGCGCCATGCGACCGAGCTGCTGTCCGCGGCCGGGGTGCGCCCGTTCTTCGCGGCCGTGGTGGACGGCAACGAGGTCAACCGGCTGGGGCTGCCGGGGAAACCGGACCCGGCGCTCTTCGTGGAAGCGGCCCGGCGGCTCGATGTCCCGCCCCAGGACACCGCCGTGGTGGAGGACGCCCTGGCCGGCGTCGAAGCCGGCCGCCGCGGCGGATTCGGGCTGGTGGTGGGCGTGGACCGGACGGCCGGCCCGTACAGCGCCACCGCACTGCGCCGCCGGGGCGCCGATGTGGTGGTGGCCGACCCCGGTGAGCTGCTGATGCCGGAGGAGGGCGGATGACGCGCGCCTGGACCTGGTCGTACGAGGGGTACGACCCGGATACGGAACGGCTGCGCGAAACCCTGTGCACCCTCGGCAACGGCTACTTCGCCACCCGCGGCGCGGCATCCGAGGCGCTCGACGGTCCGGTGCACTATCCGGGTACCTATGCCGCCGGCTGCTACAACCGGCTGCTGTCCACCGTGGCGGGCCGCTCCGTCGAGAACGAGGACATGGTCAATCTGCCCAACTGGCTCCCGCTGCGCTACCGGATCTGCCCCGCCGACGCGGCCCCCGGCCCCTGGCTCTCCCCCGACCACCCGCATCTGACGGAGCACCGGCAGACGCTGGACCTGAGCCATGGCACCCTGACCCGCTGGTCGGTCTACGAGGACGAGGCCGGCCGGCGGCTGACCGTGGAGCAGTGCCGCCTGGTGCACATGGGCGAGCCGCATCTGGCCGCGCTGCGTACCTGCTTCGCGTCCGACGGGTGGACGGGCGCGGTGGAGGTGGAGGCCGGGATCGACGGTGCGGTCCGCAATGCCGGTGTCGCGCGCTACCACGGCCTCGCGGACCAGCATCTGACGGGCTGGGAGACCGGCGCCGAGCAGCCGGACACGGTATGGCTGAGCTGCCGCACCCTCGACTCGGACATCCGTATCGCGCTGGCCTCCCGGATCCGCACCCCCTCCGGCCATGACGGGCCGCCCCGGCCGCAGGTGACCGCGCTGCGGGCGTCCCACACGCTGATCCTGCCGCTCACCCCCGACGCCCCCGCGGTCGTCGAGAAGACCGTGGCGCTGTACACCTCCCGCGACCCGGCGATCGAGAGCCCGCGGCACGCGGCCGTGGACGCGGTGGCCCTCGCCCCGCACTTCCGGCGGCTGCGCGCCGAACACCGCCGCGCCTGGGAGAACCTGTGGCGGCAGGCCAAGCTGGAGGTCCCCGGTGAGGCGGGCCGCATCCTGCGGCTGCACCTCTTCCATGTGCTCCAGACGCTCTCGCCGCACACCGCCGAGCTGGATGTCGGGGTGCCGGCCCGGGGTCTGCACGGCGAGGCGTACCGGGGGCATGTCTTCTGGGACGAGCTGTTCGTGCTGCCGTTCCTGAACCTGCACCTCCCGCAGGTCTCCTTGGCCCTGCTCGACTACCGCTACCGTCGGCTGCCCGCCGCCTGCCATGCGGCGCGGGAGGCGGGCCGTACCGGGGCGATGTACCCGTGGCAGAGCGCGGGCGACGGCCGCGAGGAGACCCAGCAGCTCCATCTCAATCCGCGCTCGGGGCACTGGCTGCCCGATCACTCCCGGCTCCAGCACCACGTCGGGTCGGCGATCGCCTACAACGTGTGGCAGTACGGACAGGCCAGCGGCGACACGGAGTTTCTGCACACCAGGGGCGCGGAGATGCTGCTGGAGATCGCCCGCTTCTGGGCCTCGGCGGTGGACTGGGACGCCTCCCTGGGCCGCTACCGCATCCGCGGGGTGGTGGGACCCGACGAGTACCACGACGGCTATCCGGACGCCGCCGCACCCGGAGTCGACGACAACGCCTACACCAATGTCACGGCGGCCTGGGTGCTGAGGCGCGCGCTCGACCTGTGCCACACCCTGCCCGAGCCCCATCAGCGGCAGCTCTTCGAACGGATCCAGCTGTCCCCCGAGGAGCCCGAGCGCTGGGACGACATCGCACACCGGCTCCATGTGCCCTACCACCGCGGAGTGATCAGCCAGTTCGCCGGATACGAGGACCTCGCCGAACTCGACTGGCACGGATACCGGCAGCGTTACGGCGACATCCGCCGGCTGGACCGGATCCTGGAGGCGGAGGGCGACACGGTCAACCGCTACCAGGCATCCAAACAGGCCGATGTCCTGATGCTGGGCTATCTCTTCGCACCGTCGGAGCTCGCCTCGCTGTTCCGCGGGCTCGGCTACCCCCTCGACGAGGACACCTGGCACGCCACCGTCGACTACTACCTGCACCGCACCAGTCACGGTTCGACGCTCAGCGCCCTGGTCCACGCCTGGGTGCTGGCCCGGGTCCACCGCCCGGACGCCTGGACCTACTGCCAGGAGGCGCTGACCGGGGACGTGGCGGACGTCCAGGGCGGCACCACCGCGGAGGGCATCCACCTGGGCGCGATGGCCGGCACCCTGGACTTCGTCCAGCGCGGCATGACCGGTCTGGAAACCCGTGAGCAGGCACTGTGGCTCGATCCGGCGCCGCTGCGCGAGCTCTCGAAGTTCGGGGTGCGGATCCGCTACCGGCGCCACTGGGACGTCGATCTGCGGATCCGTGCCGACCAGGTGCGGATCGCGGTCCCGGCCTCCGAGAACGCCCCGGTACGGGTGAACCTGCGTGACCGATCGTTCGCCCTCGCACCCGGTACGTCACGGCGGCTGAGCCTGCCGGGTGGCTGAGGGGGCCGAAGGGCCCTATCGGCCCTGGCCCGCCCGGCCCTCCTGCGCGGCGTGCCCGGCGCCTTTCAATGGGTGGCAGCGGCCCGGAGGCCGGCCGGAATCGTGCGGACAGGTGAGACTTATGCGGCGGCAGACGACGACCCCTCGGCGGGAGCCTTCGCTGCGCGTGCCGATCGTCGTCACGCTCGTCGGTGAGCTGGACTACCCCAGTGCGGCCCGCGCCAACAGGGAGCTCGATCCCGTGACGGCCGGGGACCGTCCGCACATGGTGCTGGACCTGACGCGGGTGGACTTTCTGGACTGCGGCGGTATCGGCGTGCTGTGCCGCGCCCGCCGCCGTACCCGTGCGCACGGCGGCCGGCTCTCTCTGGTGATCACCGACCCCCGCTTCCTGCGCATTCTGGACGCCGTCGGCCTCACCGGCAGCTTCGACATCCTCAGCGCCGCTCCGGACACGGCCCGCCCGGCGGACGACGGGCCGTGCGTCACCGGATGCGACGGGCCGGTCAGCGCCGCAGCGGCCCCTCACAGCTGAAGTCCGCGGTGCCGGCCTTGCCCGAGGACCAGATCTCGGTGGGGCCGAAGGAGCAGTTCATATCGGCGAAGTTGTTCGCCGCGGGCTCGGCCCGGTCGAGGAGGAAGTAGTCGACCGTCTCGGCCATGTCCTTGAAGACCTGGTCGGGGCTGGCGGAGTTGCTGAGGTTGGCGGTGATCCGGCCGGTGCACAGGAACCGGCCGTAGCCCGGGTCGCCGCCGTCCTTGCAGGTGGGATGGCTTGCGGTGGCGGCGGTGAAGGCGCTCTGCACCTCGGCGGGGGTGGACAGTTTCAGGGAGCCGTTGGGGACGTAGGCCGTCTTCGGCACGAACAGGTCCTCGACGATGGCGATCTGGGTGTTGAGGAAGGCGTCGTACTGTTGCTGGAGCCCCGCGTCGGACCCCATACGGTTGCGCCAGGAGTCGAACCCGGCCGGGTCGTCGGCGCGCAGTTGCCGGTACATCTCCTGGAGCTTCGCCGGGTAGTCGCGCCACAGGAACTCGAAGAACGTCCCGGCGTAGTTGTAGAAGCGGAAGCCGTCGCCGGCGTAGGTCGCATGCAGCAGCTGGCTGACGCTCATCCGTGGCCCGCCGCCCGCCGTGTCCGCGATGATGCCCTTGACCAGCGACCGGCGTACGGCGATCCCGTCGTCACGGGTCGAGCCGTCGAAGAATTCGGCGCTGCCCTCGTCCATGGCGGTGGTGCGGTCGCCCTCGTACCAGGGGCCTTCACCGAAGAAACCGGGGACGGCAAACCGGCCGTTCAGGTAGTGGACGTACTCGTGCCGGAAGAGCTCTTCGAGGGTGAGGGTGGAGTCCTGGGGGACGCGGCGCTGGTAGGTGTAGAAGGTGGCGCCGCGCTCGATGTAGACGCCGCCGTTGTTGGTGGCCATGCCGGTGAGCAGAGGGTGGTAGATCTCGTAGTCGGCGCGCGAGGCGTACAGCACGATGTTCAGGGTGGTGTTGGGGTCGCCGGCGAGCGGCTCACTGGTCCCGATCACCCGGTGGAACTGGGCTTTGACCTGCTTGGACGCGTAGTAGAGCTGGTCGACGGTGGCGCGGTCGAGGGCGGTGCGGACCTTGATGGCGCCGTTGTCGTAGGAGTAGGTGTACGGGAAGATCCGCTTTTCGATGTCCGCCTTGCACACCCCGTACGGGGCGCAGGCCCCGAAGTAGTTGAGCCAGCCGGCGACCTTGCCCCAAGGCTCGCTGCCCTCGCCGTAGTTCTGCACGGTGGTGGGGATCAGGGCGCCGAGGTCGGTGATGATGCCCGGCCTGAGCGTGGCGATCTCACCGAAGCGGCCGTACTCGCTGAGGGCGTCGCGGATGACCCAGGCGTTGGGTGTGCCCTTGAGATGGGTGTAGCCCACAAAGCCCTTGAAGACGGCCCGGTAGCCGGGATCGGCGGTGACCGCGGCGACGAAGGCGCTGTCCTTGTTACCGGGGTAGACGCCCAGGTAGTTGACGGTGAGCGCGGCGAGGGCGGCATTCCCCCATGACGGGTCCTTGTGGGTGGCCGGGTGGGACGCGTCCATGGTCGCCAGGACCCGGCGGATCAGGCCGAGTTGATGCTGGCGCAGCCCGGGGGCGCTGGCGGCGGTCAGGGCCTCGCGCAGGGTGTCGGCGTTGGCGCGGGTGACGTCGAAGGTACGGGCCGCGGTGGCGAAGGCGTCGACGGCACGGCGGATGGCGTCGACGGTGGGGCCGTCGGTGATGTCGATCTCGTCGTGCGAGAAGTCCTGATAGGCCACCGCGTGCAGATACGTGAACATCTCATACAGATGGCTGCCGTTCTTGCCGTCGTGGGCGGCGGCCAGACCGGTGATGCGACGGGCCACGGCCTGGACATGGGCGTCGGACATGACCGGGATGAGCCGGGCGTCCCAGGTCCAGACGAGCGTGCGCAGACAGTCGTCGGCGGTGACGGCCGGGTCGGCGAGGAAGTCCGCGAACCGTTCGGGGCTCAGCCCCGTGATGCCGTCGAGGGTGCAGGGGGCGACGGCGGGTCTGGGACCGTGCGGGACGGTGACGGGTCTGGTCTGCGGCCCCGGTATCCGGCCCCGCTCGGTGCGGGAACGGGGCGCCGATGCGGATTTCGGGGTGAACTTCGGTGCTCTGGCGAGGCGTTGGACCTGGTCGAAGGGGTTGGGCGTGGGTGCCGCGGCCCGGTGTGCGGGCTGCTCGGCGCGGGCCCCCCGGTCGGGGGTGGCCGAGGTGCGGGGCGCGGCGAGGACCGACGGGGCGACGGGCAGGGCGAGGGCCGTGACGAGGGTCGCGGCCAGCAGGATCCTGCGCGGGGTAGGCGTATGTGACACCTGAACCTCCGGGAGGGGGTGGGGGGTTGAGTGAGGGGCGCGAGGGGAGCGGCCTTCACTCCACGAGATGTGACCTATAACATAGTAATGTGAAATTGCACTGACAAGGCTTCAGACCCCCTCTTTCCCGGAGGCGTCGACATGACCTCGCGTACCGCCCAACTCCACACCGGCAGCCATGACTTGCCGGTTTCGGACGCCCTCGCCGACTTCATGACCGGCCAGTGGGCCACCACCCCGCTCCCCGCCGACACCCCCCGCGTCCCCGGCTTCGCGCTCTTCGCCGACCGCCGGATCCGGCTCGCCGCCCGCTTCCCCGGCGAGCGACTGCTCGTCCCCGCAGGCGAGTTGACGGTCCGCTCCCATGACTGCGATCACCGCTTCCGCCCCCACAGCGCCTACGCCTGGCTGACCGGGCTGACGGGCGAGGACCAGCCGGGACATGTCCTGGTGCTGGAGCCGGACGGCGAGGCCGTGCTGTACCTACGTCCCCGCTCACCACGGGACAGCGGCGGGGAGTTCTACCGGGACCGCAAATACGGCGAGTTCTGGGTGGGCCGCCGCCCCGATCTCACCGAGGCCGGGCGGCTCACCGGCATCCGCTGCGCCCACCTGGACGACCTGATACGCCACCGAACCGACCGGGACGCCTCCCGCGACACCGAACTCGCCTGCGCGCTCAGCGAATTGAGACTGATCAAGGACACCTGGGAGGTCAGCCGGCTCCAACAGGCCGTCGATCACACCGTCACCGGCTTCGAGGATGTCGTACGGTCCCTCCCCGCCGCCCTCCGCCATCCCCGCGGGGAACGCTGGATCGAAGGGGTCTTCCAGCTACGCGCCCGCGCCGAGGGCAACGGCACGGGCTATGAGACCATCGCCGCCGCCGGCGCCCACGCCTGCGTACTCCACTGGATCCGCAACGACGGCCCGCTCGACCCTAGCCAACTGCTGCTGCTCGACGCGGGCGTGGAAACCGACTCGCTCTACACCGCCGACATCACCCGCACCCTCCCGCTCTCCGGCCGCTTCTCCCCCGTCCAGCGCCGGGTGTACGAGCTGGTACTCGCCGCCCAAGACGCCGGCATCGCCGCCCTCAAACCCGGGGCGAGCTTCCGCGACTTCCACCGCGCCTGCACGACCGTCCTGGCCGAGGGCCTGGCCGACTGGGGCGTACTCCCCATCCCGGCAACGGAGGACCTGGCCCCCGACAGCGGCCTGTACCGGCGTTACACCCTCTGCAGTTCGGGCCATATGCTCGGCCTCGACGTACACGACTGCGGCCGCGCCCGCGCCGAGCAATACCTGGACGGCACCCTGGCAGAAGGCCAGGTCCTCACCGTCGAACCGGGCCTCTACCTCCAGCCCGACGACGAAACCCTGCCCCCCGAACTACGCGGCATCGGCATCCGCATCGAGGACGACCTGGTCATCACGGCGGACGGGGCACGGCTGATGTCCTCGGCACTGCCACGTACGGCCGACGGCGTGGAGGAATGGATGGCCGGCCTCCTGGAGGGGGGTTTGCCGCTGTCCTAGCGTGGAGGCATGGAGGAAGACGGGGCAGCAGGGGCACCGCCGGGCCCGGACGAGAACGGCTTTCCCGCTTATTGGGCGGGGCGGTGTGGTGGGCTGGCGGAGATGGACGCCGAGCTGGTGCGTTGCCGGGCGTGTCCTCGGCTGGTGGGGTGGCGGGAGGAGACGGCCGCGCGGCCGCGGGCGGCGTTCCGGGGGCAGGAGTACTGGGCCCGCCCCGTTCCGGGGTTCGGGCCGGCGGATGCGGCGCTGGCCGTCGTCGGGCTGGCGCCGGCCGCGCACGGGGGCAATCGCACCGGCCGGATGTTCACCGGGGACGCCTCCGGGGACTTCCTGTTCGCCGCGCTGCATACGGTCGGCCTCGCCTCCCAGCCGACGGCGACGGGCCGGGGCGACGGGCTGGAGCTGTACGGGGTGCGGGTCACCGCGCCGGTGCACTGCGCTCCGCCGGAGAACCGGCCGACGCCCGCCGAGCGCCGTACCTGCCGGCCGTGGCTGGCAGCGGAGCTGGAGCTGCTCAGCCCGAGCCTGCGTGCGGTGGTCGCCCTGGGCGCCTTCGGCTGGCAGGCGCTGCTGCCCGTACTCGGCGAAACGGGATGGCCGCTCCCCCGGCCCCGCCCCGCTTTCGGCCACGGGGTGCAGCTGACCCTGCCCGCCACCGGTCAGCGGCGGGAGCTCCATGTGCTCGGGAGCTACCACCCCAGCCAGCGCAACACCTTCACCGGCCGACTCACCTCCGAGATGCTCGTCGAGCTGCTGGCCCGCGCCGCCGGACTCGCGGGTCTGACGCCGTGAGCGGACGGACTCCGAGGGCGCGGGGCGGGCTCCGCCCTCACCCCGCCCCGGTCACCGCGCGCCATACACCGGCTGCGGCGCCTCCGCGGCGGCCAGCAGCTTGCGGGTGGTTTCGCCCGCCTCGGTGGGGGTCCAGCGGGTGCCCTTGTCCGCGGTGGGGCCGGGGCGCCAGCCCTCCATCACGGTGATCCGGCCGGCTTCGGCCTCGAAGACCCGGCCGGTGACTCCGGCGCTGTCGGCGGAGGCCAGCCAGACCACCAGCGGGGAGACATTCTCCGGGGCCATCGCGTCGAACTCCCCGGCGGCGGGCGCCGCCATCGTCGCGGCGAAGGTCCGCTCGGTCATCCGGGTGCGGGCGGCCGGTGCGAGGGCGTTGATCTGTACGCCGTAGGGGGCCAGTTCGGCGGCGGCGACGAGGGTGAGGCCGATGATGCCGGCCTTCGCGGCGGAGTAGTTGCCCTGGCCGACGCTGCCGAGCAGCCCGGCGCCCGAACCGGTGTTGATGATCCGGGCGTCGGGCGTACGGCCCGCCTTGGCCTCGGCCCGCCAGTGCGCGGCGGCATGCCGCAACGGCAGGAAGTGGCCCTTGAGATGGACGCGGATGACGGCGTCCCAGTCGTCCTCGTCGAGATTGACGAGCATCCGGTCGCGCAGGAACCCGGCGTTGTTGACGAGGGCGTCGAGTCGGCCGAAGGCGTCCAGGGCGGTGGTGATGAGCGAGGCGGCGCCGTCGGTGGTGGTGATGTCGCCGGTGTGGGCGACGGCCCGGCCGCCGATTGCGCGGATCTCGTCGGCGACCTGCTGGGCCGGTCCGGCGGAGGCGCCGGCTCCGTCGGGGGCCACGCCGAGGTCGTTCACCACGACCGCCGCTCCTTCCACGGCGAGCGCCAGGGCATGGGCGCGGCCCAGACCGCGGCCCGCTCCGGTGACGACGGCGACGCGTCCGGTGCAGATGCCGGTGCGGTTTCCGGTGCCGGTCATGTCAGGTCTCCTGTTCCGTCATGGCGGATCTCCGTAAGTTGTTAGTCGGCCCGGGAGGGCCGGATGTGGCTCATGGCGGCTTGCCAGTCGTGGCTCCCAAGGAGTGGCCGTCCGGCTCTCCGGGGCGCCCTGGCTGCTGATTGAGATGTGCGCGCCTTGTGCGGTCGCTGTTTACGGAGATGACAGTGGGGTGTTCCTCGGGCCGACGGCACGCTGTGCGGAACGAGGAGGGGCAAGTGGACAAGCGGCAGGCCCAGGTCTGGGCCGGCATCGACGCAGGCAAGGGCCACCACTGGGCGGCGGTGGTCGACGAGACCGGCGCGACCCTGTGGTCGAAGAAGATCGACAACGACGAATCGGCGATCCTGACCGCGCTCGGCGAGATCCTCGATCTGGCGGACGAGGTCTCCTGGGCGGTGGACATCTGCGGCACGTCCTCCGCGCTGCTGCTGGCCCTGCTCGCAGCCCACGGCCAGCAGGCCGTCTACGTGCCCGGCCGCACCGTCAACCGCATGTCCGGCGCCTACCATGGCGAGGCCAAGACCGACGCCCGCGACGCCTACGTCATCGCCGAAACCGCCCGCCATCGCCGCGACTTCGCCGTGATCGGCGTGCCGGCCCAGCTGGCCGCCGACCTCGCACTGCTGACCGCCCACCGCGCCGACCTCGTGGCTGACCGGGTGCGGATGATCAACCGCCTGCGCGACGTGCTGACCGGTGTCTTCCCCGCGCTGGAGCGGGCCTTCGACTACAGCAGCCACAAGGGCGCGCTGGTGCTGCTGACCGGCTACCAGACCCCGGCCGCGATCCGCCGCCGCGGCCGGGCCAGGCTGACGGCATGGCTGGCCAACCGCAGCGTGCGAGGTGCCGATGCCGTCGCGGCGACCGCGCTGGAAGCCGCCCAGGCCCAGCAGACCGCGCTGCCGGGCGAGGACGTCGCCGCGCAGATCGTGGCCGACTTGGCCGCACAGATCCTCGCCCTGGATGACCGGCTCAAGCGGATCGACAAGCAGATCCGCGAGACCTTCCGCAGTCATCCGCAGGCGGAGATCATCGAGTCCCTGCCCGGCATGGGCCCCATACTCGGCGCCGAGTTCGTCGTTGCCGCAGGTGACCTTGCTGCCTACGCGGACGCCGGCCATCTCGCTTCCGCGGCCGGGCTCGTGCCCGTCCCACGCGACTCGGGACGCCGGACCGGCAACCTGCACCGGCCCAAGCGCTACAGCCGCCGACTGCGACGGGTGTTCTACATGTCCGCGCAGACCAGCATCATCCGCGAGGGGCCGAACCGCGACTTCTACCTCAAGAAGCGCGGCGAGGGCTGCAAGCATGTCCAGGCCGTCATCGCTCTGGCTCGGCGACGGGCCAGCGTTCTGTGGGCTCTTCTGCGCGACAACCGGGTCTTCACCCCCGCCCTGCCCGTCGCGCAGCAGGCTTGACTCGTTCATTGAGACTCCTCGGGGGCTTCGGGCGTGGTGGGGTGGTTGACGGTGGCGGCGCCGAGGAAGGCGGGGCGCTCACCGCCGCCGTGGGCGAGCAGGCTCGCGCCGGTGAGATACCCGGCACGGTCGGAGGCGAGGAAGACGCAGGCGTCGCCGATCTCGGCGGGTTCGGCGAGCCGGCCGAGCGGGACGGTGGCCCCGACGGCGGCGATGCCCGCCTCGTCCCCGTAGTGCAGAGCGGCGAGTTCGGTGCGCACCATGCCGAGGACGAGGGTGTTGACCCGGACCCTGGGGGCCCATTCGACGGCCATGGAGCGGGCCAGATTCTCCAGGCCCGCCTTGGCGGCGCCGTAGGCGGCGGTACCGGGCGAGGGGCGGGTGCCGCTGACGCTGCCGATCATGATGACCGAGCCCCCGGCCGGTTGGTCGCGCAGCACCTCGTACGCGGCGAGCGAGGCGGTCAGCGGCGCGAGGAGGTTCAGTTCGACGACCCGGGCGTGCCGTTCGGCGGCGGTCTGGCCGAGGAGGCGGTACGGCGTGCCTCCGGCGTTGTTGACCAGGCAGTCCAGCCGGCCGTGCGCCGCCGCGACCTGCGGGAAGAAGGCCCGTACGGCGGCCGGGTCGCACAGGTCGAGGGGGCGGAAGTGCGCGGTGCGGCCCGCCGCGGTCACGGGGGCGTCCGGCGGCCGCCGGGCGCAGACCACCACCTCCGCGCCGGCCTGCAGAAACGCACGGGCGATACCCGCACCGACGCCCCGGGTGCCGCCGGTGATGACGGCGACCCGTCCCGCCAGATCGAGGGTCAGGCTCATTCGGCACCCCTCCCGCAGCGCGCGATCCGCTGCTAGCTTCGCTACCTAACAAACGCTTGGTGGAAAGGTAGCTGATCGCCTCATGGGTGTCTCCACCTCCACACCGGACCAGGGCATCGCCGTCATCACCGTCGACTTCCCGCCGGTCAACGCCCTTCCCGTACAGGGCTGGTACGACCTCGCCGACGCGGTGCGCACGGCCGGCCACGACCCCGGCATCCGCTGTGTCGTCCTGACCGCCACCGGCCGCGGCTTCAACGCGGGTGTCGACATCAAGGAGATGCAGCGGGACACCGCGGCGGGTGGGCACGGTGTCCTGATCGGTGCCAACCACGGCTGCGCCGAAGCGTTTTCTGCGGTGTACGCCTGCGAGGTACCCGTGATCGCGGCGGTGCACGGCTTCTGTCTGGGCGGCGGTATCGGCCTCGTCGGCAACGCGGATGTGATCGTGGCGAGCGAGGACGCCACGTTCGGGCTACCGGAGCTGGACCGCGGCGCGCTCGGCGCGGCCACCCATCTGGCACGGCTGGTCCCCCAGCATCTGATGCGCGCGCTCTACTACACCTCGCGCACCGCCACCGCCGCCGAACTGCATGCGCACGGCTCGGTCTGGAAGGTCGTCCCGCGCGCCGAACTCCCCGGTGCGGCACGGGACTTGGCGCGCGAGATCGCACGCAAGGACGGCAATCTGCTCCGTCTCGCCAAGGCCGCCCTGAACGGCATCGACCCCGTCGACGTCCGGCGCAGTTACCGCTACGAGCAGGGCTTCACCTTCGAGGCGAACCTCAGCGGGGTCGCCGACCGCGTCCGCGACACCTTCGGCGCGCCCGACGGCGCACCGGCCAAGGAGGTCTGAACGATGACCGACAAGACCATGACGGCCGAGGAGGTCGTCTCCCGGCTGCACAGCGGGATGACCCTCGGCATCGGCGGCTGGGGGTCGCGCCGTAAGCCGATGGCGCTGGTACGCGCGCTGCTCCGCTCCGACATCACCGATCTCACCGTGATCTCGTACGGCGGACCCGATGTCGGCCTGCTGGCCGCCGCGGGCCGGATCCGTAAGCTGGTCGCAGCGTTCGCGACCCTGGACTCGATCCCCCTCGAACCGCACTTCCGCGCGGCCCGTCAGCGCGGGGCGTTCGAGCTGATGGAGGTCGACGAGGCGATGTTCATGTGGGGGCTGCACGCCGCCGCCAACCGGCTGCCGTTCCTCCCCGTACGGGCCGGTCTCGGTTCGGACGTCATGCGCGTCAACCCCGGCCTGCAGACGGTCACTTCGCCCTACGAGGACGGCGAGACCTTCGTCGCCATGCCGGCCCTGCGGATGGATGCCGCGCTGGTCCATCTGAACCGTGCCGACCGCCTCGGCAACGGCCAGTATCTGGGCCCTGATCCCTACTTCGACGATCTGTTCTGCGAGGCCGCCGACCGCGCGTATCTCTCCTGCGAGCGGCTGGTGGACGGGTTCGCCGCCGCGGCCCCGCAGACGCTGCTGGTGAACCGGCACTCGGTCACCGGGGTCGTGGAGGCCCCCAACGGCGCGCACTTCACCTCCTGTGTCCCGGACTACGGCCGTGACGAGCCCTTCCAGAAGCTCTATGCGACCACGCCCTGGCCGGAGTTCGCCGAACGGTTCCTGGGCGGCGACGAGAAGACCTACCAGTCCGCGGTCCAGACCTGGCACGAGGAGCAGCAGTGAGCAGCACCACCACGACCCGCGCCGAGTACTGCGTGATCGCCTGCGCCGACGCCTGGCGGGACAACGGCGAGGTGCTCGCGAGCCCGATGGGCCTGATCCCGTCAATCGGCGCGCGGCTCGCCAAGCGCACCTTCGCGCCCGATCTGCTGCTCACCGACGGCGAGGCGATGCTGGTGGG
The DNA here is from genome assembly GCF_027497495.1 of Streptomyces tubercidicus. Classification (GTDB taxonomy): domain Bacteria; phylum Actinomycetota; class Actinomycetes; order Streptomycetales; family Streptomycetaceae; genus Streptomyces; species Streptomyces tubercidicus. Next base: position 7,553,985 of record NZ_CP114205.1, on the reverse strand, counting down.
GCTCGACGGGGCGGCCGAGGGCTGGCTGCCGTACCGCCGGCATCTCACCATGGTCACCGGCGGCAGGCGCCATGTGATGATGGGCGCGAGCCAGCTCGACCGCTTCGGCAACCAGAACATCTCCTGTATCGGCGACTGGCAGCAGCCGTCCCGCCAGCTCCTCGGGGTACGCGGCGCACCCGTCAACACCCTGAACAATCCGGTGAGTTACTGGGTACCGAAGCATTCGCAGCGGGTCTTCGTCGCGCGGGTCGACATGATCAGCGGGGTCGGGTACGACAGCGCGGCCGCCGCCGGCCCGTCCGCGACCCGCTACCACCGCATTCCGCGGGTGGTCTCCGACCTCGGCGTTCTCGACTTCGAGACGCCGGAACGGACCATGCGGCTGGCCTCCGTCCATCCCGGTGTGACGGCCGCGGAGGTCCAGGCGGCCACCGGATTCCCGCTCACCCGGCCCGACGAGGTCCCGTATACCCGGGAGCCCACCGCCTCGGAACTGCGGCTGATCCGTACGGTCATCGACCCGGACGGGCTGCGCGACCGCGAGGTGCCGCCGGCATGACGGCCACCACGGGCATCGAGACCCCGCTGACCAGGCTCGTCGGGGTGCGCCACCCCCTGGTGCAGACCGGCATGGGGTGGGTGGCCGGGCCCCGGCTGGTCTCGGCCGCCGCCAACGCGGGCGCCCTGGGCATCCTCGCCTCGGCCACCATGACCGTCGAGCAGCTGCGGGCGGCGGTCCGCGAGGTCACGTCCCGTACGGACGCGCCGTTCGGGGTCAATCTGCGGGCGGACGCGGGGGATGCGGCGGAGCGGGTGCGCCTCATCGTGGACGAGGGCGTACGGGTCGCCTCATTCGCGCTGGCGCCCTCCCGGGAGCTGATCGCCCGGCTCAAGGACGCGGGGGTCGTCGTCATCCCGTCCGTCGGGGCCCGCCGCCATGCCGAGAAGGTCGCGGCCTGGGGCGCGGACGCGGTCGTCGTACAGGGCGGGGAGGGCGGCGGGCACACCGGGAATGTGGCCACCACCGTGCTGCTGCCGCAGGTCGTGGACGCGGTCGAGATCCCGGTGATCGCCGCGGGCGGTTTCTTCGACGGCCGCGGCCTGGTCGCGGCGCTGGCCTACGGTGCGGCCGGAATCGCGATGGGCACCCGCTTTCTGCTGACGTCCGACAGCACCGTGCCACCGGCCGTCCAGGCCCGCTATCTGGCGGCGGCCGTCAAGGACATCACCGTCACCACGAAGGTGGACGGTCTGCCGCACCGGATGCTGCGCAGCGAACTGGTCGAGACCCTGGAACGGTCCGGGCGCACCACCGCGCTGCTCCGGGCGGTGCGCCATGCCGCGTCGTTCCGGAAGCTGTCCGGTCTGAGCTGGGCCCAGATGGTGCGTGACGGCCTGGCGATGAGACATGGCAGGGACCTCACCTGGAGCCAGGTCCTGCTCGCGGCCAACGCACCGATGCTGCTCAAGGCATCGATGGTCGAGGGCCGTACCGATCTCGGGGTGATGGCTTCCGGCCAGGTCGCCGGGGTGATCGAGGATCTGCCGTCGTGCGCGGAGCTGGTCGACCGGATCATGGCCGAGGCTCACCGGACGCTGACCGGGCTGCCACCGGAGGCGCCGGGCTGAGCGGGCCGCCCACCGCGGCTCGGCCGGAGCGGGTTCCGGCCGGGCCGCGGCTCGGGGCGCACCGGAGCGTCGTACCGAAGGGGCGCCGTCAGAGCCGCTCGATGATCGTGACGTTGGCCTGGCCGCCGCCCTCGCACATGGTCTGGAGCCCGAACCGGCCGCCGGTGCGCTCCAGTTCGTGCAGCAGCGTCGTCATCAGCCGGACGCCGGTCGCACCGAGCGGATGGCCGAGGGCGATGGCGCCGCCGTTGACATTGACCCGCTCCGGATCGGCGCCGGTCTCCTTCAGCCAGGCCAGTACCACGGGTGCGAACGCCTCATTGATCTCGGTCAGGTCGATATCGCCGATCGACATGCCCGCCTTCTTCAGTGCGTACGCCGTCGCCGGGATCGGTGCGGACAGCATCCGGATCGGGTCCTCGCCGCGCACCGACAGATGGTGGATACGGGCGCGCGGGGTGAGGCCGTGGTCGGCCACCGCCCGCTCGGAGGCCAGGAGCATGGCGGCCGCGCCGTCGGAGACCTGCGAGGAGACCGCCGCGGTCAGCCGGCCCCCCTCGACGACCGGCGGCAGCGCGGCCATCTTCGCCAAAGACGTCGTGCGCCGTGGTCCCTCATCGGTGGTGACGCCCCCGTACGGAATGAGCTCACGGTCGAAACGGCCCTCGTCGATGGCGCGGATTGCCCGCCGGTGCGAACCGAGTGCGAACTCTTCCATGTCCTCGCGGGAGACCTGCCACTTGGCGGCGATGAGTTCGGCGCCGTGGAACTGGTTGACGGGCGCCGCGCCGTAGCGGGCCCGCCAGCCCTCGGAACCGGCGAACGGACCATCGGTCAGCCCCAGCGGGGCGGCGGCCTGGCGGCTGGCGAAGGCGATCGGGATCTGCGACATGTTCTGTACGCCGCCCGCGACCACCAGGTCCTGGGTACCGGAGAGCACACCCTGGGCCGCGAAATGGACGGCCTGCTGGGAGGAGCCGCACTGGCGGTCGACGGTGACGCCCGGCACCTCCTCGGGCAGCCCGGCGGCCAGCCAGCACGTCCGGGCGATATCCCCGGCCTGCGGTCCCACCGTGTCCAGACAGCCGAAGACGACGTCCTCGACGGCCGCCGGATCGGCGCCGGTGCGCGCCATCAGCGCCGTCAGTACATGGGCGCCCAGGTCGGCGGGGTGAACGGCGGACAGCCCGCCGCCCTTCTTGCCGACCGGGGTACGGACCGCGTCAATGATGTACGCCTCGGACATGGTGGTCTCCCTGGTCAGATTCTGCGGAGGTGCCGGTCGGTTCCGCAAGGCGCTGCCGTCGGCGGGTGCGGGCGGCGAACGCGTCGGGGCGGGGCGACCGGCCGGGGGGATATCACGTACCGGCCGTCGGCTCACGCGTGCTGCGAGCTGACCGACACCGTCTCTCCGGTCATGTAGGAGGCGTAGTCCCCGGCCAGGAAGACGATGACATTGGCGACCTCCCAAGGCTCGGCGTAGCGGCCGAACGCCTCGCGCTCGGTGAGCTCCGCGAGCAGCTCGGGGGTGGTCACCTTCACCAGATGCGGGTGCAGGGCGAGGCTGGGCGCGACCGCGTTGACGCGGACGCCGTACTCCGCGGCCTCCATGGCGGCACAGCGGGTCAGTGCCATCACCCCGGCCTTGGCCGCGGCGTAGTGGGCCTGGCCGCGCTGGGCCCGCCAGCCGACGACGGAGGCGTTGTTGACGATCACCCCGCCGCTGCCGGTGGCCCGCATGCGGCGCAGGGCCGCGCGGGTGCAGCGGAACGTGCCGTTCAGCGTCACATCGAGGACCCTGCTCCACTGCTCGTCGGTCATCTCGACGAGGTCGGCGGTGCCGCCGAGCCCGGCGTTGTTGACCACGATGTCGAGCCGGCCGTGGTGCTCTTCCGCCAGCTCCAGCAGGGCGTTGACCTGGTCCTCGTCAGTGACATCGCAGGGCAGGGCGGCCACCTTCGCCTCCCCGAACTCCGCGGCGAGCGCGGCGGCGGTCTCCTTCAGCCGGCGCGCATGGGCATCACCGATGACGACGCGGGCGCCTTCCTCCAGGAACCTGCGGGCGGTGGCGCCGCCGATGCCGGATCCGGCGGCCGCGGTGATGACGGCGGTCCGGCCGTCGAGCAGATGGTGGCCGGGCACGTACGGGGGCGGTGTCATACGCGAGCCTCCAGCGGATGGTCTCCAGGCCGGTCCGGGTCCGGGCGGTCCGGTCGCGGAACAGCGCGGGCACTCGCGGGCGGTGGGGCCTCGACGCTGCTCATGGCGCTACGTTAACCTACCAAACACTTGTTAGAGAAGGAGCGCGATGGCGATGCCCGCTGCCCACGACAAGACGCCCCCGCCCGGCGGACCGCTCCCCCGGCCACCGGAGGCGGGCGCCTGATGGACCTCGAATTCACCGCCACCGAGGAGGAGTTCAGGGCGGAGGCCCGTGACTGGCTGGCCGACCACGTACCCGCTTCCCCCCTGCCGTCACTGGAGACCGCGGAAGGGTTCGCCGCCCACCGGGAGTGGGAGCGGCGGCTGGCCGCGGACCGCTGGTCGGTCGTCTCCTGGCCCGAGGAGTACGGCGGCCGGGGCGCCTCGCTCTGGCAGTGGCTGGTCTTCGAGGAGGAGTACTACGCGGCGGGCGCCCCCGGGCGGGTCAGCCAGAACGGCATCAGCCTGCTCGCCCCGACCCTGTTCGAGCACGGCACCGAGGAGCAACGCACCCGTGTGCTGGGCCCGATGGCGCGCGGTGAGGTCATCTGGGCACAGGCCTGGTCCGAGCCGGAGTCGGGGTCGGATCTGGCGTCGCTGCGCTCGGCCGCCGTACGGACCGAGGGCGGCTGGCTGCTGCGCGGGCAGAAGACCTGGTCGTCCCGGGCCGCGTTCGCCGACCGCGCCTTCGGGCTGTTCCGCAGCGACCCGGACGCCGCCCGGCCGCACCAGGGGCTCAGCTATCTGATGTTCCCGCTGGACGCACCGGGTGTGACGGTGCGCCCCATCGGCCGCCTCGACGGCAAGCCCGCCTTCGCCGAACTCTTCCTCGATGAGGTCTTCGTGCCCGATGCGGACGTGATCGGCGAGCCGGGGCAGGGCTGGCGGATCGCGATGAGCACCGCGGGCAAGGAACGCGGGCTGACGCTGCGCAGTCCGGGCCGCTTCACCGCGGCCGCCGAGCGGCTGGCCGCACTGTGGCGCGAGGCCCCCGAGGGGGCCGCTCCGGCCCTCGGCGACCGGGTGGCCGACGCGCTGATCGGCGCCCGCGCCTATCAGCTCTTCACCTACGCCCATGCCTCCCGGCTCACCTCCGACGAGCGGCCCGCGCCCGATGGCGGGAAGCCCGGAGCGGACGGCTCCGGCGCGGAGTCGAGCCTGAACAAGGTCTTCTGGTCCGAGCTGGACATCGCCCTGCACGAGACCGCCCTGGACCTGCTCGGCCCGTACGGGATGCTCGCCGATGACGCCGACGAGGCGCCCGAGTACGGGAGTTGGGCCGAGGGTTACACCTTCTCGCTCGCCGGGCCGATCTATGCCGGCACCAACGAGATCCAGCGCGACATCATCGCCGAGCGGCTGCTCGGCCTGCCGAAGGGACGCCGTTGATGCGGTTTCTCCTGACCGATGAGCAGCGGGAGTTCGCACAGGCACTGGACGGCATGCTGGGGGCGTCCGGCATCCCGGCCGTGGCGCGGGCCTGGGCGGCCGGGGAGCACCGGCCTGGCCGGGCGCTGTGGGCGCGGATCGCGGACGCGGGGGTGTTCGGGCTCGCCGTTCCGGAGCGGCACGGCGGGACCGGGCTGCTGCCGGTCGAACTGGCGCTGTCCTTCGCGGAGTTGGGGCGCCATGCGGTGCCGGGGCCGCTGGTGGAGACGGTGGCGGCGGCCGCGTTCCTGGAGCGGCTCGGCGGGGAGCCGGTGGCCGGGGAATGGCTGCCGCGGATCGCCGCGGGCGGGGCCGTGGTCAGCCTGTGCGCCGGGGCGGAGCCGTACGCCCTGGACGCCGATGCCGCCGATGCCGTCCTCGTCGTGCGGGGTGACACGGTGTGCCGTACGGAGGCCCATGGGCCGGTGCAGACCTCCCTCGACCCGGCCCGGCGACCGGCCCGCCCGCTCGGCGGCACGGTGGTGGCCCGGGGCCCCGCGGTGAGCGCGGCCGCCGCGCACGCCGTCGAGGTCGCGCGGCTGGCCACCGCCGCACAGTCCCTCGGCCTCGGCCGCGCCCTGCTGGCGGCGACGGTGTCGTACGTCAAGCAGCGCACCCAGTTCGGGGTGGCCATCGGCTCGTTCCAGGCGGTCAAGCACCGGCTCGCGGACACCCTGATCGGGCTGGAGTTCGCCCAGCCGCTGGTGCACGCGGCGGCGCTGGCACTGGCGGCCGGGGCCCCGTCGGCGGGCCGGGAGGTGGCGGCGGCGAAGGTCGCGGCGGGCGAGGCCGGGTACGCCGCGGCGCGCACCGCACTCCAACTGCACGGCGCCATCGGCTACACGGAGGAACTGGACCTCTCGCTGTGGCTCCGCAAGGCCCGCCCGCTGCGCGACGCCTGGGGCACGCCGGCCGACTGCCGTGCCCGCGTTCTGACGGGCTGACGGGCTGACGGGCTGGCGGGCTGGCGGGGGGGCCGGCATCGCCCCGTTCCGCGCCACGCACTAAAGGCGGCGGCGATCCCGCTCGTCCAGGTCGTCCAAGTCAGCAAGGTCGGCCAACATGGCGTCGGCCAGGTCCCGTTCGGCGGCGTAGTAGCGCTCCGACCACTTCAGGACGAGGGCGGGATAGGCCCAGGACTCCTCCCCGTGGGGGTCCGCGCCGTGGGGATCCGCGCTGTGGCCGTCCTCGCCGTGGGCGTCCGCGACGTCCACCTCGGCGCGCTGCCGCATGGTCTCCGCGTACGCCCGGTGCCGGCCCAGGACGTCCCGCATCCGGTCGGTCTCCAGCAGATGCCCCAGCCACATCCGCAGCATCACGCCGTGTTTGAGGACAGGAGGCTCCACGGGCGCCTCGCGCGCCCAGTGACGCACCGCCGCCATCCCCGCGTCGGTGATCACATAGACCCGCTTGTCGCGGTTGCCGGTCTCCTGGGCGACCATCCGCGCGGTGACGTAACCGACCTTCTCCAGACGCTTCAACTCACCGTAGATCTGGCTGAAGGACGGACTCCAGTAGAAGAGGCGCAGCGACGAGTCGGACCATTTCTTCAGGTCGTAGCCGGACAGCTCCTCACCGAAGGACAGCAGCCCCAGCACCGCCCAACTGGTCGCCGGCAGCGCCGGTCGCCCGGCATCGCCGGTGTCCGCGGTGTCCGTGGCGTCCGCCTTCTTCTCCGTCACGTGCGGCATCCTACGGTCCGCGCCCGTCCCCCGCCCGACCGCTCATCGCCAACTCCCGTCCGTCTTCTTGGCATTCCTGCTAGAGGTATGCCTAGGGGGAACACCTCCAGGAGGTGGTCTTGGCGCTCCCGGGGAGCCGCCGGGCGGGAGGCGTGGGCGTGGCAGGTGTCACCGCCACAGCGCCGCGGCGGCGGCCGGGCACCGGGCCGGGCGGCTGCGCGGTGCGGACCCGGACCGGCTGGCCAATAGTGGAGAGGTGAGCCCGCAGCAGGGAGCTTCCCCGGGGTCCGGGCCGCGGCGTTCGGCCGGCGGGCCCGTCGGGGCCGGGCTGCGCAGGCTGCGCTACCTGATGGAGCACGTCAGGCACGGACTGCGGGGCCACCGCACGGTGGTCGGCAACGCCGTCCAGGTGACGACCGCCTCCTGTGCCGCCTTCTATTTCTGCCGCTACGGGCTCGGCCTGGCCGTCATGTCCGTCTACGCCACCTTCACCGTGGTGTCTCTCGGTGCGCTCGCCCGGATCCCCGGGTCCGGGCGGCAGCGCGCGACGACCGTCCTGACCGCGATCCCCGCCGGACTCGCGCTGGTCACGCTGGGCACCCTGCTCGCCGTCCAGACCTGGGCCGCCGTCGTCGGCATGCTCGTCATCGGCTTCATGGTGGCGTATGCGGGCACCACCGGCCCGCGGATCGCCGGTGCGGCGCCGGGGATGCAGCTGCTCTACATCCTGCCGTGTTTCCCGCCGTACGCCCCGGACACCCTGGTCCAGCGGTTGTCCGGCTTCCTGCTGGGGGCGCTGCTGCTCGCCCTGGTCCAGCGCTTCCTGCTGCCCGTACCGGACACTCCGTCCTTCCGGCGGCTGCTCGCCGACGCCGCCGACGCGGCCGCGCGGCTGGCCGACCACCGTGGCGGGCCCCCTCCCGTACAGGCGCTCGCCGAGGCGCGGGCGGCCGGGGAGGCGCTGCGTCCCACCTGTGTGCCACCCGCCGTACGGCCCGCCTCCCCCACCCTCGCCCACAAGGCCATGGCGCACGCCGCCGAGGCCGTCCGCACCCTGCTGGCGCAGCTGGACGCCCTGCACTGCGAGGCCGGGCCGCAGCAGCGGTTCCACCCGGAGACGGTGGCGCTGCTGGAGGGCATCAGCACCGCCGCCCGCGGGGCGGCCGTCGCGCTGCGGCAGCGGCGGAAGCGGCTGCGGCCCGGTGAGGGACCGTCCGCCACCGCCCTCCAGGAGGAGCTGACCCCGGTCCGCGCCCACCGGGCGGTGGACACCCTGGAGCGGCTCAGCACCGATGACCGGCTGGTCTATCTGCGCCGACGGACGCAGGTGGTGCAGGCCGCCGACTGCGCTGTCGTCCTCGTGCTGGCCACCCGGCTGATGCTCGGGGACCGTACCGTCGAGCGGAACCCCGCCGGGCACACCTTCGCCTATGCGCGGGCCGGCCCCCTCGGGCTGTGGTGGCAGCGGCTGACCATGCATCTCACCCCCCGCTCGGTGATCTTCCAGAACGCCTGCCGGTTCGCCCTCGGGCTGGCCGCGGCACGGGCCGTCGCCGGGCTGCTCGGCCTCCAGCACGGCTTCTGGGTGCTGCTCGCCACCCTGACGCTGACCCGTACGACCAGCCTGGAGACCCGGTCCGCGGTCCGGCAGGCGCTGACCGGGACGCTGGTCGGCGCGGTGCTGGCCGGCGGGATGCTGGCGCTGGTCCACGACCGGAACACGGTGTACGCCATCGTGCTGCCGGTGGTGATGCTGGTGGCGTTCACCGCGGGGCCGTTGCGCGGGCTGGCCTGGGCGCAGGGCGGCTTCACACTGGTCGTGGCGACGCTGTTCGCTCAGGTCTCCCCCGTCACCTGGCAGCTGGCGCCGGTCCGGCTGGTGGATGTGCTGGTCGGCAGCGTCATCGGGCTGGGCTGCGGGCTGGTGGCCTGGCCACGGGGCGCGGGCAGCGAGCTGCGCCGCAGCATGGCGGGACTGTGCTCGGCCATCGCCGACGCCATCGGGCACACCACCGCACAGGTCGTCGAACGCTCCGGCAGCACCGATCTCTTCGCCCTCAACCGTGCCCTCGGCCTCGCGCAGGAGAGCCTGGCCCAGTACCAGTCCGAGCCGCGGGAGGACGGCGTACAGCCGGACTGGCCCACGCTGCTGGTCGCCGGGCGGGACGCGCGGCGCGGTGAGCGGCTGCTGCCCGACCGTCCCGGCCGGATCGCCTCGCCGGAGGTCGGCGCCTGGCTGCGGCAGGCGGCCGACCGGACGGCGGCCGACTACCTGTCCCTGGCCCACCACCTCGGCACGGACCGCGGCACACCCCGGGACGACCCGCAACCGCTGGACATCCGCGCCCTGTTGGCGGTCGCTCCGGGCATCCCGCGCCACAGCCCGGCGCGGGAGACCGGTGCGGTCTCCGCCGCCCTGCTCCTCGACTCGGTGATCTGGCTCGACGCCCTCACCAGCGATCTGACCCGTCTCCACAAGGAGATGTGACGCCGGGGCCGCCCCGGCTCCGGCCGCCCGGGTGCGGATGGAGTTGCTGGCCCTGATCCTGAAGCAGTGGAGTCGCGTACGACGTGTCGCGGCGCGTCTCCCGGGCACCCGGCAGGCAGGAGTACGTGGTACCTGCACAAGGCACCCGACCAGGCAGCATGTCGCGGTACCGCCGTGACAGCGGAACGGACGCACATGAGCAATGGATTCATGGGTCCGGAGGGTTACGGCCCGGACCCGTTCGGTGACTTCCTCGCGCGCTTCTTCGGTTCCGGGCAGTCCGGGGGCGGCGAGCAGGGCCAGCACATGCCCCGGCAGGCGGACATCGCGCGGATGATGAGCGCGCCCGCCCGGGATCTGGTGACCTCCGCAGCCGCCTACGCCGCCGAGCACGGCAGTCCCGAGCTCGGCACCGAGCATCTGCTGCGGGCCGCCCTGGCCTCCGAGCCGACCCGCAGCATGCTGCAGCAGGCGGGGGCGGACCCCGATGCGCTGGCGGCCGAGATCGACCGCGCCGCCGGGTCGGGCCCGAAACAGTCCAGTGTGGCCGTGACGCCCGCGGTCAAGCGGGCCCTGCTGAGCGCGCACGACCTGGCCCGGGACAACGGCGCCTCGTACATCGGCCCGGAGCATGTGCTGGACGCCCTGGCGGCCAATCCGGACTCGGCGGCGGGGCGCATTCTCAACCTCGCCCACTTCGAGCCGCACGCCACCCCGCAGGGCGGGCACGGCGGCGCGCACGCGGGCTCCGAGCACAGCGCCGTACCGAAGCACGACACCCCGACGCTCGACAAATACAGCCGCGATCTGACCGACCTGGCCCGCGCGGGCCGGATCGACCCGGTCATCGGCCGGGAGGAGGAGATCGAGCAGACCATCGAGGTGCTCTCCCGCCGGGGCAAGAACAACCCGGTGCTGGTCGGGGACGCGGGGGTCGGCAAGACCGCGATCGTGGAGGGGCTGGCCCAGCGCCTCGCCGACGGGGACGTGCCGGAAACCCTGGCGGGGCGGCGGGTGGTCGCGCTGGACCTGACGGCCGTCGTCGCCGGGACCCGCTACCGCGGCGACTTCGAGGAGCGGATGAACGCCATCATCGAGGAGGTCCGCGCGCACTCCGAGTCGCTGATCGTCTTCATCGATGAACTCCACACGGTCGTCGGGGCCGGTGGCGGCAGCGGCGACGGCGGTTCCCTGGAGGCGAGCAATATGCTCAAGCCCGCCCTCGCGCGCGGGGAACTGCATGTCATCGGCGCCAGCACGCTGGAGGAGTACCGGCGGCACATCGAGAAGGACGCCGCGCTCGCCCGGCGCTTCCAGCCCATCCTGGTGCCCGAGCCGAGCGTCTCCGACACGGTGGAGATCCTGCGCGGACTCCAGGACCGCTACGAAGCGCATCACCAGGTGCGCTACACGAACGAGGCGCTGGTGGCGGCGGTCGAGCTGTCGGACCGCTATATCGCCCACCGCTTCCTCCCCGACAAGGCGATCGATCTGCTCGACCAGGCGGGCGCCCGGGTCCGGCTCCGTTCGGGCGCCAAGGCCACCGACGTCCGCGATCTGGAGCGCGAGGTGGAGCAGCTGGTCAGGGACAAGGACCAGGCGGTCGCCGCGGAGCAGTACGAGCGGGCCACCGAGCTGCGGGACCGGATCGCCGACCTCACCGCCCGGATCGAGGCCGGTCAGCCGGAGCCGCCGAACGACTGCCACATCGTGCAGGTCACCGCGGAGGACATCGCGGAGATCGTGTCGCGGCAGACCGGTGTGCCGGTGAGCAGTCTGACCCAGGAGGAGAAGGAGCGGCTGCTCAAGCTGGCGGAACAGCTGCACACCCGGGTGATCGGACAGGATGACGCGGTCACGGCCGTCTCCGATGCGATCCTGCGCTCACGGGCCGGACTCTCCGACCCCGACCGCCCGATCGGCAGCTTCCTCTTCCTCGGCCCGACCGGCGTGGGCAAGACCGAACTGGCCCGCGCGCTCGCCGAGGCGCTGTTCGGCACCGAGGAGCGCATGGTGCGGCTGGACATGAGCGAGTATCAGGAGCGGCACACCGTCAGCCGGCTGGTGGGCGCGCCCCCGGGGTACGTCGGCCATGAGGACGCGGGCCAGCTCACCGAGGCGGTGCGGCACCATCCCTATTCGCTGCTGCTGCTCGACGAGGTGGAGAAGGCGCATCCCGATGTCTTCAACATTCTGCTGCAGGTTCTCGACGACGGGCATCTGACGGACTCCCAGGGCCGTATGGTCGACTTCAAGAACACCGTCATCGTGATGACCAGCAACCTCGGCTCCGACGCGCTCGGCGGCGGCCGCGGGGTGCTCGGCTTCGGCCCGGACATCTCGGGGGCGGAGGCCGGCGACGGTGCGCGGGAACGGGCGCTGAGTTCCCTGCGCGAACACTTCCGCCCGGAGTTCCTGAACCGGCTCGACGAGATCATCGTCTTCCGCCGGCTCACCGACGATCAGCTGCGCCAGATCACCGGGCTGCTGCTCGACGGGACCCGCCGCAGGCTGCACGCGCAGGACATCGCGGTGGAGTTCACCCCCGGCGCCGTGGACTGGCTCACCCACCGCGGCCACCAGCCCGAATACGGGGCCCGGCCGCTGCGGCGCACCATTCAGCGCGAGATCGACAACATGCTCTCTCGGCTGCTGCTCGACGGTGCGCTGACGTCCGGGGACGAGGTGCGGATAGCGGTGGAGAACAACGAGCTGGCGTTCCATACCGGAGAGAAGCCGCAGGAGTCCGGGTGAGCCCCCTGGGCCCGCGGGACACCTCCGAGGGGCGTCATGAGTCGCCGGAAGAGCGTGCCGACCGGCGGTGGAACGAACTGCTGCAAGAGGTGCGGGTCCTCCAGACCGGCGTGCAGATCCTCTTCGCCTTTCTGCTGACCGTCGTCTTCATGCCGCGCTTCGCCACGCTCAGTCAGACGGACCAGACGATCTATGTGGTGACGGTCCTGCTGGGGGCGGCCACGACCGGCGCGCTGATCGGGACGGTGACCTTCCACCGGCTGGTCGCCGGTCACCGGCTGAAGCCGGAGACGGTGTTCTGGGCCGCGCGGCTGGCCCTGGTCGGGGTGGTCCTCCTGCTGGCGACGGTCACCTCCGCACTGCTGCTGATCCTGCGCATCGCCATGGACGACGAGGCCGTCCCCTGGATCGTCGCCGGGCTCGTCGCCTGGTTCATGCTCTGCTGGTTCGCGCTGCCCGCCTGGGTGCTGCACCACTACTCGACGAAGGACTGACCCCGGTCGGGCAAGGGCGCGGGCCGGGACCCTGACCTGGGTCCCGGCCCGCGCCCTGGGGGCCGCTGGGGCGTCGGCGGTTATGCGCCCGCGACAGCCGTGTTCATGCGGCGCGGGCGGTAGAGCAGGGCCGCGCCCGCGATCCCGGCGCTGACGATCGCCAGCCCCACCGCGAGCAGTTCCGGCCACATGGCGGTGTCGCCCAGGCCGCTGCCCAGCGGGGCGAACACCCCGGCGCGGGACAGCGCGTGCAGGGCGATGATGATCATCGCCGCGGCGGCGCTCACCGTCCAGACCAGGGCGGTGTCGTGCATCGCCAGCCAGCCGGCCAGCATCAGGTAGACGATGACGATGGCCACCGAGAGTCCGGCGGCCGCCTGGGCACCCTGGAGGGGCGACGAGTTCACCGGCAGATGGCTCAGCCCGCACAGCGCCAGTGCCAGCGCGGCGGGCCAGCGCAGTACGAACCGCAGCACACCGGGCATCGCATAGCCCGGCTGGCGGGCCGCCTCGTCCGCGTGCGCCCAGCGCGGACCGCCCTGCGGCAGACCGCCGGCGGGCCGCTGGGTGGCCCAGGGCGGACGGCTGGGCGGCTGGTTCATCGGGCTGTCGCCCTGCGTGTGGTAGAGCGACTGCCCGTCACGGCCCAGCGGGCGGACATCGGGGTCGAGTACGTGCATGGCCGTGGTGCGCTCCGGTTCGACGGGCTCACCGGGACCGCCGGGGCCTCCGGGGCCGCCGAAGCCACCGAAGCCGCCGGGGTCGGGCGGGAACGGGTCGGCGAAGCCGTGGACCTCGTCGCCGCCGTTCTTCGACCGGTCGAACAGCTCGATGAGCTGCGCGACCTCCTCCACGGAGCGGTCCACGGCCACCGCGCGCAGTGCCTCAAGGCTCGATTCCGCGGTGTGCGGGGTGGCGCGGAGCAGGTCGAAGAGCGCGGCGACGTCGCTCACCGGACGGGAAACGACCGCCATACGCAGGGCTTCGTCGCCTGGGTTGGGAATGTCACCGCTGCGCTTGAGCCGTTCGACAAGGGCGGCGACTTCCTCCAGCGGCCTGTGGGTCACTGCCTCCCACAGAAGGGTGTGGGCCGAGCTTTTCTCAGGGGTCATGGGCGGAAAGTGCTCGCCGGGTTCTGTCGAGGACAGTTCGGCGTCGCCCCCACAAAGAGCTGGTTCGGATGTCATGGAGAAACTCCACTGAACGAGGGGAGCGTCAAACACCAGAAGCGCTGACACTCGGCGGACTGTGAGCGTGCTGTGGTTCAGCCAACGTCCCTACTGGCCGCTCTCGCCATTCAGGAAGGCCATCCGGTGGAGACACGCCGAAAAACCCGGGCGTGCCGCGGCCGGCGGTCACGGCCCGGACGCCGTCCCCACGGAGCGTGAGGTCCGACGTGCCAAGGGCCGTCGACCCTGATTAGCTGGAAATGCAGCTCTCCCCACACCGTTCAAGGACAGATGATGAACGCATCAGGAGAATCACGCGCACGCATCCAGCAGATGCGTGACAAGGCACAGGAACTCCAGGCGGCCGCGGAGCGGGCCGGCGACCCGGAGGAACGGAAGCGGCTTCAGGAAAAGGCCCGCAGGCTCCGCTCCCAGAGCGAGCAGGAAAGCGGTATGGCCAGCGGAGACATCTACCCCGCCGACTGAGACCGCGGTGCCCGCCCGAGGGCGGACGTGCGACCCACCGCCGGTACGGTCCCGCCGCAGACGGCGCGGGGCCGGTGCGGGCGGCTGTTCGAGTGGCTTCGCCGGAGGCACCGGTCGGCGGGCCGCGCCACCGGGAAGCGCTTACCCCATGATCCCAGCAGACTCCCCACGGACCGTCGGCGCGGCGGCCGGGACCACCACATCCCGGCCGCCGCTGGCGGACCGTGCGGGCTATGACGAGCACTTCCTCGGGGTCCGGGTACCGCTGCCGGTGCCCACCCGCCCGCAGGTGGAGACGGTGGTGCTGCCCTACACCCACTTCACCGTGGTGCTGCGGCCGGACCGGCGGATGGCGGTGGCCGCCGCGGTCTGCGTCGACGGCCGGCGTCTGATGGATCAGGTGCCCCGGGAGAGCAGCTGGCAGTTCGATCCGCGGGTGGACAAGGCCCACCAGACGGGCCATGACGTATACCGCGACAACTCCCTGGAGAAGGGGCATCTGGTCCGCCGGCTCGACCCGGTATGGGGTGCGGCCGCGGAGGCGGACCAGGCCAATGAGGACACATTCCACTACACGAATGCCGCCCCGCAGGCGGATGTCTTCAATCAGGCCAAGAAGGTGTGGCAGGAGCTGGAGAACCATCTGCTCGACCACGCCGCCGACGTCGACCGCAGGCTCGCCGTGCTCACCGGGCCGGTCCTGCACGACTCCGATCCGCCGTACCGGGGCGTCCAAGTGCCGCTGCGCTTCTGGAAAGTGGCGGCGTTCCTCCAGGGCGGATCGCTCGCGTCGACGGCGTATGTGCTTGACCAGAGTCCCGATCTGACCCGGGACGCGGAGCGGGCGCTGGCCGGGGCGCAAGCGGGCGCGCCGCCGCCGCTGGGTGCGTTCCGGACGTTCCAGGTGCCGGTGCGGGATGTCGCCGAGCTGACCTCGCTGGACCTGGGGCCGCTGCCGGCCGTCGATCTGATGCCCGTGGTACGTGCCCCGGCGGAGCGCTGGAAGCGGCTCGCCTCGCACGACGACATCGTGCTGCGGCGCGACTGAGACCGGGAGGTGCCGGCCATGCAACCCAGGGTCGTCTATGTCCACGGAAACGGGAACAAGGTCCGTGCGGAGCTGCTCAAGTCCCAGTGGGACACCGCGCTGTTCGGCCGGGACATGGCCGAGGCGTCGCGGATGGCGTACTGGGCGCCGGTGCGGTATCCGGCGCCGCTCCCCGATTTCCAGCCGGATCCGCTGGACGGCCGTACGGAGCCGGTCGAGGAGTCGGCGGCCGCCGTGGACCGGGCCGGGACGGAGCCGGCCGAGGAGTTCGTGGCGCGGACGCTGGGGGAAGCGCGGCTGGACGCCGGTGAGATCGCGCTGGAGGGGCGGGCCGGGGCCGATGAGAGCGCGCTGGTCGACTGGCTGCGGGACATGACGTCTCTCGCGGACACGCTGGCCGGGTCCGAGGAGCCCGAGGAGCCCGGTGCGGAACTTCCGCTGGAGGCCCTGCCGTTGCGCCGGTCCGGCCGTACGGCGGTGTTCCGGATGCTGGTCAAGCACGCCTTCAAGGACGTACACGCCTACTTCTTCGGCGGGGCGGGTCCGGCGATGCGCGCGGTGGTCGAGGAGACGCTGGCGGGGGTCGACGGCGGCCCGCTGGTGGTGGTCGGCCACAGCCTGGGAACGATCATCGCCTATGAGGTGCTGATGGAGCAGGGGCGGGAGGTGGAGCTGCTGGTCACCGTGGGATCGCCACTGGCGATCACCGAGGTGCAGGACCATCTGTCCCGGCCGCCGGCCGTCCCGGCCGGGGTGGCGGCCTGGCGCAACGCCTCGGACCTGCGGGATCTGGTGGCTCTCGACCACACCTTGCGGCCCGAGTACGCCCCGCCGGAGCGGATCACCGATCTGCTGGTCACGAATGACAGCAGCAACCACCACGGCATCAGCGCCTATCTGTCGCAGCACGAGGTCAGGGCACCGGTTCAGCGGATCTTTGACGGTACCGGGTAGGCGCGGTATGCCGCTGACCGAAACGGAGTGGGACCTCGTCACCGCGTGGGTGCGGAACTATCTGCTCGACACCACCGATCCGCATACCCAGCTCGCCCAGTACGGCTTCCCGCCGGAATTCATCGGCGGGTTGCGGCTGACGCAGATCAGCACGGACAACGCCCGCACGCTCGTGCACCAGTCGCGTACGGATATCCAGCGGCAGCTGCGGCTTGTCGAGGCGCTCACCGGCATCGACCGGCTGGCGGTGCTTCCGGACATCGTGAAGGCCCAGGAATTCCTGGGCCGGCTGCGGGAGGACTTCCGGGCCCATGCCGCACTGGACAATTTCCGTACCTGCGTCCTGAAGAACGGCGCCGAGGCGTTCATCGACCGCCAGGACCTGCGGGAGACCCTGCGCCGGTTCGTCGCGGACCCCCATCAGTTCATTCTGCTGGTCGACGGCGAGCCGGGCAGCGGCCGGTCGTACACCTACAACTTTCTCCGTCACATCGGACAGCACAGCGGATTCCGCCCGGTGCGCGTCACCCTGTCGCACACCGCCACCGCCGCCAAGGTCGTCCGGCGGCTGGCGGACTTCGTCGCCGATCCGCAGGACGGCGCGGCCCCGCTGAATCCCACGCAACTCAATGACCCGCTGCCGTCGGTCGACGAGGCCGCGCACTGGGTGGCCGGGCGGGCCACCGCCGTCGAGGAGCGTCTCTGGCTGGTCCTCGACGAATGCGACAAGCTCGATCCCAGCTCCGATGTCTGGGACTTCATCGGACAGCTCGGCATGGCCATCTACGAGCATGCCGCCGTCCGCGGGGATCAGGCGCCCCGGCTGGTGCTCCTCGGTTACGGGCGCTCGATGCGTCAACTCCCTTACGATCTGCGGGGAAACCTGGCCTGGGACACCGCCCGGATCGCCGAACCCGACGATCTGCGCAGCTTCTTCGACCAGGCCTTCCGTGAGTCGCCACCGGAGATCCTCGGCAGCGGGCAGGCCCAGGAGTCCGCCATCGCCACCCTCGTGGACGCGGCGGTGCACGAGGTGCTCCAGGCCACCGGGGCGAACGGCGCGGACCGCGAGGGCTATATGCGTGAGCTCTGCACGGCGGCGGAGGGGGCCATCCGTGTCTACCAGTCCCTCTGACCGCCGCGGTGTGGACCCGTCCGCGGCCCGGGAGTTGTTCGTCGCCCGCTTGCGCGCGGAGCTGCACACGGGCGAGCAGCGGACCGAGGAGGTCTCCGGGGCCCGCCGGGCCTACCGGGAGGCGGCCTGTCTGCTGAGCCGTTTCGATCCACAGCGGCTCCGGCTGCCCGGCGAGGAGACCGCCAGCGGCGGCGCTGTGCTGGAACTGGTCGACGACTGTACGACGTTGGGGACGCAGGACCAGGCCGGATGGTCCCTCAAGTCCGATGTCAGGGACCGGACGCTCCGCGAGCTGACCGGGCCCGAGGCGGCCCGGCGCGGCCTGGAGTGCCAGCTCGACGAGCTGCCCGCGGAACCCGGACCGGAGCGCTTCGCGCTGGCCTGTCTCTCCGGCCGTCCCCCGGCGACGGAGGGGCTGACCACCGACGATCTGGCCGATGCGCTCCAGGCGGTGCTGTGGCTCTCGCGGGTGCCGGGTGTGACCGGACTGCCGGACCTCGCGGAGCTCCAGCTCACCCTGGAGCGGGCCAGATTGCTCGAACCGCTGGAGCGGCTCGTACGGCTGCCGTTCCAGGGGCGTACCCGCGAACTCGCGGAGCTACGGGACTATCTCGCCCCGTCCGACGGGCCGGTGGCGGCGGGAGCACGGCCGGATGGTGCTGCCCAGCCGGATGGTTCCGCGCAGCACCCGGGGCCGGTCCCCCCGCTGGTCGTGCACGGTCCCGGCGGGATGGGCAAGACCACCCTCCTCGCCAAGTTCGTGCTCGACGGCCTCCGCGACCCGGCCGGCTGCTTCCCCTTCGCCTATATCGACTTCGAGCGGCCCACCCTCTCGATCCAGGAACCGCTCACCCTGATCGCCGAGGTGGCCCGGCAGCTCGGCATCCAGTTCCCGGCACACCGCGCGGAGCTGGACGCGCTGGCGCACGAGTGCCAGGAGGCGACCCGCAGCCAGCGGGAGGGGCAGGAGCGGGTCAGCCAGCTGCAGGAACTCGCCACGACCCGGGCGGTGTTGGGGCGCCGCTCCTCGCAGCAGTTCCAGTCGCTGGCCGCCGGACGGGAGACCGATCTGATCCGGCGGCTCGCCGGGGTCCTGCGGCGGGCGGTGGCGGACCGGAAGGGCGGGGCGCACGCCGAGGACCCGCCGTTCGCGCTGGTCGTCGACTCGTTCGAGGAGGCGCAGTACCGCGGATCGCCGGTGGTGGGCCGGATGGTGGCGATCTACCTCTCGTTCCAGAGCATCTATCCGCGGATGCGGCTCATCGTCTCCGGGCGGGCGCCGGTCGAACATCCGGCGAAGACGGTCGAATCGCTCGACATCGAACTCGGTGAACTCGATCCGGCGGCCGCCGTCGGCCTGCTGACGTCCTGCGGGGTCAAGGACCCGGAGGTGGCGGGGGCGCTGGCGGACCGGGTCGGCGGGCACCCGCTCAGTCTGAAACTGGCCGCCCGCGCCGCCACCCTCGCGGGCGCCGGGGCCGAGCCGACCGGCGAGCTGATCCGCAGCCTGCCCGAACGCCGCCATCAGGTCTTCCGCCGGGTCGACCAGCTGCTGGTCCAGGGGATTCTCTACGACCGCATCCTCAGCCATATCGGCGACGAGGGCGTCCGCCGGCTCGCCCATCCCGGGCTGGTGCTGCGCGTCATCACCCCGGAGATCATCAAGGAGGTGCTGGCCGGGCCCTGTGGGCTACGGGTGGCGACACCGGACGCGGCCCGCGCGCTCTTCGCGGAGTTCAGCCGCCTGGACCTGGTCGAGCCGGCCCGTCCGGACGCCGTGCGCTACCGCAGCGATGTCCGCGCCATCATGCTGCGGCTGCCGGGCGGCGACCGTACCGCCGTGATGCGCGCCGTAGAGCGCCGCGCCGTCGAGCACTACGCCGCACGCGACGGCCTGGAGGCGCGGGCCGAGGAGATCTACCACCGGCTGCGGCTCGACGAGAACCCGCGCTCGGTGGAGGAGCGGTGGCTGCCGGGCGTCGAACGGTTCCTGGCCGGAGCGCAACAGGACATGACGCCGAGAGCCGCGGGCCTGCTGACGGCCAGGCTCGGCGGCGCCACTCCCGATCAGGTCGCGGAGGGCGCCGACCAGGAGGACTGGGAGCGGATCGCGGCCCGTGAGGTGGAGGATCTGCTGGCGCAGGGGTACGCCCAGGCGGCCTTCGACCGGCTCGGCAGACGCCGGCCCTGGACACCCTGCAGCCCCCTGCACGCCCTGTTCGCCGAGGCCCTCAACCGACTCGGGCGGCAGGAGGAGGCCCGTCGGGCCACGGCGGACGCCGTCGACGCGGCGGAGCGCGCGGGCTGCGGGGAGCGCCGGCTGGAGCTGCTGCTGCTCTCCGCGCGGCTCTCGGAGGAGGCCGGTGACCTGCCGGGCGCGGGCCGTGCGCTGCGGGTGGCGGAGGATGTCGCGGTCGGTCTGGGGCAGGACCTCGAAGCGATGGGGGCGCTGCTGGCGCGCGCCCGGCTGACGGCGGGCGCCGACGGAGCCGACGTGGAGGCGGACCGTCAACTCGCCGAGCGGTTGCGGGAGTTGCCCGATGCCGTGCTCGCCGACCGGCCGGTGCTGGTCCGCGCGGTGGCCTCGCAGATCTACGACCGGGCCCCCGGTGCGCTCGACCATGCGCTGGAGGTGGTGGGGCTGCCCGCCGATGACGAGACGCTGGACACGCTGGGAGCGGCGATGCGCCGCGCGACCAGCCGCCAACCGGCGCTGCTGGGCCGGGTGATGGAGATTCTCGACGAGGCCGCGGGACCGTCCCGGCAGCCGGCCGACGGTGCGCCGACCGGGATCACCGGGATTCTGCGGCTGGCCAGGGACCGCGGCACCCTCGGCACCCTCGCCCGGCGGCTGCTGGCCGTACCCGACAAGAGCGGCGAGATCGTCGCCGGGGTGGCCGCGGCCATGGGCGTGGGCACCGGGGGCCGTACGGCGAGCCACGCGGCCTCGGGGCCGGAGCCCGGGGGACGTACGCCGGAGGAAGGGAGCGGCCCCGCGGGGCCCGATGACCGATGACCGCCTACCTCACACCCGAGGAGATCCGCCAGGTGCTGGACGCCGCGGTGGAGACCGGGCTGGCCGACCCCACCGTCCGGCCGCTGCTGCTCGACGGCATCATGCCCCGGTACCGCGGCACACTGCCGCTGCATCCGGCGCCCGGCCGGCAGGTGCACTCCGACCTGAACGAGATGAACCGGGTGGAGCGGCTGGTGGACGGCTCGGTGCCGCTGGAGATCTGGCTGCGCAACGCCGTCGCCGAGACCACCGAGGCCGCACCGCTCACCGTCTTCCAGAAGGCCCTGGACGAGGTGGCACGGAAGGCGGGCGGTGAGCCGGATGTGCTGGCCGGGCTGCCCTCCCCCACCACGGAACTCAAGGAGCAGATCGTCCACCGGGACGACACGGTGCCGATCGGCTTCCTGCGCGGTGGTGAGCTGGCGGGCGGCGCGGTGGCCCGTCTCAAGGTGCCGCCGTACCAAGGGGGTGCTCCACTGCAGCCGAACGGCTTCCCGCACTCCGGTACGGGGTGGCTGATCGCCCCGGACCTGCTCGTCACCAACCACCATGTGGTCAACGCCCGGACCGGGACCGGGGCGGGGCGGCCGCTGGCCGACGCCGGGGATCTGGACCTCCAGGCCCGGTACACCCGCGCCCGGTTCGACTTCGACACCGAGGAGGTGGAGACGGAGGAGGCCACCGTCAGCGGACTCGTCGCCGCGGACGCGGATCTGGACTACGCGGTGCTGCGGCTGGCGGCAAATCCCGCGCGGCCCGTACTGCGGCTGGCGGCGGAACCGCTGACGGTTACCGGCGGCGACTATGTCGCGGTCAACATCATCCAGCACCCGGGCGGTCAGCCGAAGCGGGTCGCGCTGCGCAACAACCTGGTGTACGAGGCAGACGAGAACGATGTCCGCTACTTCACCGACACCCGCGGCGGGTCATCCGGTTCACCGGTCTTCACGGACGACTGGAAGGTGGTGGCGCTCCACCGGGGAACGCGGCGGGTGGAGAACGTGCTGTTCCAGGGCAGGACGACGGCCTTTGTCAATGTCGGCACCCAGATGCGCAGCATCCTGCGCCATCTGCGGACCAGCAGTCCCGGTATCCACGCCGAGATCGAGACGGCACAACAGGCCGCGCAGCGCGGCTGAGGAGGCGAGATGCACAGTCGGCGCCGATCACCGGTGGCGGCCGGTCCCGAGGAGGTCTTCTCGGATCTGCGGGCGGTCGCGGCCCGGGTGAAGGACGGGCTGTCCTGGGAGATCCCGGAATCCCTGGAAGAGCTGCCCGCCGAGGAACTGCCCGCCGGGCAGATCGCCCAGTTCGCCCAGCAGGAGCGGACCCGGGTGCTGTCGGCGGGCGTCAGCGGTCTGGAGAAGCTCGCCGACGGGCGGGCGGACGAGATCGATGACGACGAGTCCTTCGGTATGGAAGCCATCGTGCTGCTCGAAGGCCGCCCCGCCATCCTCGTCCAGCACCAGGACTTCGCACCGCAGCAGGGCGACTGGGCGGTGCTGGACGGCCATCGGGCGGCGATCCGGGCATCGCTCGCGCGGGTGGGCCGGGTCGAGCTGTCCGGGCATCTGAGCCTGGACTGGCTGGGCACAGCGTTCCTGGTCGGGACGGACGTGGTGATGACGAACCGTCATGTGGCGGCGGAGTTCGCCCGTGGCAACGGCACCGGCTGGACCTTCCAGCAGGGCATCGGCGCCCGGCTCGACATGGGTGAGGAGTACGGCGGCGCCCCGGCGGACGGCGGCCCCTGCTATGACGTCGTCGAGGTACTGGGCATCCACGAGGACGTGGACCTGGCCCTGCTGCGGGTCGCTCCGCCCGCCGGTGGCGGGGCGCTGCCCGCACCGCTGGCCGTGGCCGCGGACGCGCCCGGCGACCTGCCCGGACGCCCGGTGTACTGCGTCGGCTATCCGGCGTACGACGGCCGGCGCAACGAACCGGAGTCGATGCGCCGGATCTTCATGGACATCTACAACGTCAAGCGGCTGCAGCCCGGCACCGCCACGGAGCTGGTGCCGGACCGGAACGTCATCAAGCACGACTGTTCCACCCTCGGCGGCAACAGCGGCTCACCCGTCATCGACCTCACCGACCACCGGGTCCTGGGCCTGCACTTCGGCGGCCGCTACGGCTTCGGCAACTTCGCCGTACCGCTGTGGCAGCTGGTGGACGATCCGCTGCTGGGGCGGGCGGACATCAACTTCGTCTGAGCCGCCGCGCACCGGCCGGACCGCGGGGCCGTCCCGTCAGCCCTGCTTCTTGACGAACTCGGTGGTGTAGGTCTTCTTCAGATCCACCGTGGCGTTCTTGAGGTTGGGGTTGAAGGCTTTCAGCACGCGCTCGACGGTCGCGGGTCCCTCGGCAGGCATCACCCCGTCCTCGGTGAACATCGGCAGGGTGTCTTTGATCGCCTGGGCGTACAGCTTCTTGCCGCCCTGGGCGTAGTCGGACGGCATCTTCGCCACGATCTGCTCCGGGGTGTGCGTGGACATCCACTTGAGGGTCCGCACAAAGGCGTTGGCCAGCTTCTGCACGGTCTCCTTGTGGCTGTTCACCCAGTCGGTGTTCATATAGAGGCTGGACGAGGGGTAGGGGCCGCCGAGCGCCTTCTGCGAGCCCTCGGGGGTGCGCATATCGATGAGGACCTTGCCGAGGTTCTTGTTCAGGATCTGCGCGACCGTCGGGTCCGTCGTCATCCCGCCCTGGATCGAGCCCTGTTGGAGGGCCGAGAGGAAGGTCTGTCCGGCGCCGACCGCGACCGGGGTGAACTCGTGTGGCTGCACCCCGTTCTTCACGGCGAGGTATTTGGTCAGGAAGTCGGTGGAGGAGCCGAGGCCGGTGACGCCCAGCTTCTTGCCCTTGAAGTCCTTGGGTGAGGTGAGTTCCGCGGCCGCCTTGTGGGAGACGACCTCCACCTCGCCGGGAGCATGCGCGAGCTGCACCACCGATTCGACCTGCTTGCCCTTCACTTGCAGATCGAGGGTGTGATCGTAGAAGCCGACGACGCCCTGGACATCGCCGGAGACCAGTGAGGTGGTGGCCTGCACCCCGGCCGGTTCGGTGAGCAGGGTGACATGCACGCCCTCGTCCTCGAAATAGCCGAGCTGCTGGGTGAGTCTCGCGGGCAGATAGATGACCTTGTCCAGACCGCCCACCATGATCTCGATCTTGCCGTTCCCGTCGGCCGCACCTGCCGCGCCGGACGTGCCGCCACCGCAGGCGGTGAGGGTGGTCAGGGCGAGGGTGGTGGCGGCCAGGGCGGCCGGGAACTTCCGTACGGTGCACATGAGTCACGTCCTTGTGAGGTGAGAAGGGGTCGGTACGGCCGGGCTCAGCGGCCGCCCGCGGTGTCCGCGGGCTTCCAGCGGAAGAGCCGCCGTTCGAGGAAGGCCAGCAGCCCCTCGGCGAGCAGCGCGACCACCGCGAGGATCACCATGGCGGCGTAGACACCGGCCGCGTTGAAGGTGCCCTGGGAGGCCGAGACCAGCAGGCCGAGGCCCTTGGTCGCGCCGATGTACTCGCCGACGATCGCGCCGATCAGCGCGAAGCCGAAGCTGACATGCAGGCTGGTGAAGATCCACGAGGTGGCGGAGGGGATCACCACCTGGAGGGTGACCTGGCGGTTGCTCGCGCCGAGGATCCGGGAGTTGGCGACCAGGTTGCGGTCAACCTCCCGGGCGCCCTGGAAGGCGTTGAAGAAGACCGGGAAGAAGACGAGGACGACGGCGGAGGCGACCTTGGAGGCCGGCCCGAGGCCGAACCAGATCAGGAAGATGGGGGCGAGGACGATCCGCGGCAGTGCGTTGAGCACCTTGATGTACGGACCGAGCACCTCGGCGAGAAAGCGGATCCGGCCGAGCGCGATCCCCAGCACCACACCGCCGAGGACACCGATCACCCAGCCGAGCAGCGCTTCGTAGAGCGTGTACCAGATCTGTTCCCACAGCGAGCCCTGCGGGGTACCGTGCAGCGCCCACTGGCTCATCTGGTCCCAGATCTTCGACGGCATCGAGAAGTTGAAGGGGTCGATGACGGCGGTCCGGGCCAGCCACTCCCACAGTCCGAGCAGCCCGACGAGCAGCAGCACCCGGGTGCCGTGGACCAGGAACCGGCGGTGGCGCGCGGCCCGCGCACGGGCCCGCGAACGGTCCGAACAGGACGCCTCTGCAAGGGTCTTGGCCGGGGCAGCGGTCTCAGGCGACATCCGCGGCACCCCTCTCGCGGGTGATCCGGACCTCTTCACCGAGCGAGGACCAGATCTCCCGGTAGATCTCGATGAACCTCGGCTCCAGCCGGACCGTTTCGACCTTCCGGGGGCGCGGCAGACCGATCTCGAAGACCTCCTTGACGGTCGCCGGACCGGCGGTCATGACCACGACCTTGTCGGCGAGGGCGATGGACTCCTCCAGGTCGTGGGTGACGAAGACGACCGAGGCGCCGGTCCCGGACCACAGCTCCAGGAGTTCGTCCGACATCAGCGCCCGGGTCTGCACGTCGAGAGCGGAGAACGGCTCGTCCATGAGCAGGAGTTCGGGATCGTTGACGAAGGTCGCGGCGAGGGCGACCCGCTTGCGCTGCCCGCCGGAGAGCTGGTGCGGATAGCGGTCCTCGAAGGCGGTCAGCCCGACCCGGGCCAGCCAGTCCCGCGCCCGCTGCCGGGCCTCGGCCTTCGGTACGCCGCGGAAGCGCGGGCCGGCCATCACATTCGACAGCACGGTGCGCCAGGGGAAGACCGCGTCCTGCTGGAAGACGAACCCGATCTTGTCCCCGATGCCGCGGACCGGCTCCCCGGCGACCAGCACCTCGCCCTCCGTCGGCTCCTCCAGCCCGCTGACCAGCGTCAGCGTCGTGGACTTACCGCACCCGGTCGGCCCGACGACCGCGACGAACTCACCGCGCTCGACGACCAGATCCAGATCCCGCACGGCGGTGTGCAGGGCCCCCGAGGGGGTCCGGAACACCTTGCTCGTTCCCCTCAGTTCGATCGCTGGGCTCGTATGGCTGCTCATGTGCCGCGAGGCTAGGAGCGTAAGGGGCCACTACGGCAGCCTTGTGGGCGCAAGCCGCGTTTCTGCGCGCAAACCCTGTTGTGCTCATTTTGCTCACGCTAGAACCACTAGGGGGCTACCAGGCGGTAAACAGGTGCTCACGCACGGCTTACGGTGCCGGCGCCCCACAAGCAAAGGAAGATGCGGTGCCGCAAGGGTGCGGAGGGCCGGAGACAAGGGAGAGTCCATGCGGATCCGGCGGCCCCGACGGGTCTTCGCGCAGGTATTGACCGCGCAAGTGGCCCTGACCACCGGGGTCATGGTCCTCGCCACCAGTCTCTTCCTCGCACCGCTCGGCGCCGAGCTGGACGACCAGGAGATGCGCCGGGCGCTGTCCATCGCCCAGACCACCGCCGCCGATCCGGACCTCGCCCGGGAACTGGTCACCACCGCACCGGACGCCCACGGGCCGGTGCAGGCCGCCGCGGAGCGGATCCGTACCGCGACCGGGGCGCTGTACGTCGTGGTGCTGGACACCCGCGGAGTGCGCTGGTCGCACACCCACCACGACGAGATCGGCCGGCATGTCTCCACCGATCCGAGCCGCACCCTTGCCGGGCGCCAGGTGCGGCAGATCGACACCGGCACGCTGGGGCGTTCGGCCCGCGCCAAGGTGCCGTTGCGTGACGACCGCGGCCGGATCGTCGGCGCGGTATCGGTCGGGATCGCCTACGACAGCGTCCGGGAGCGATTACTCGGCACCCTCCCCGGGGTGCTGCGGTACGCGGGCGCCGCGCTGGCCGTCGGGGTGCTGGCCGCGATCCTGCTCTCCCGCCGGCTGCGCCGCCGTACGCACGGGCTGGCGTTCGCCGATATCTCCGCGCTGCTGGCGGAGCGGGAGGCGATGCTGCACGGCATCCGTGAGGGCGTGGTCGCCGTCGACCGGCGCGGCCGGATCCGGCTGGTCAACGACGAGGCCGGACGGTTGCTGGGGCTGGACGCGCGGGCCGCGGGGCGGGCGTTGGACGAAGCGCTGCCGCCGGGCCGGACCACGGAGGTGCTGGCCGGGCGGGTGACGGGACCGGATCTGCTGGCCGTCAGCGGCGGCCGGGTGCTGGTCGCCAACCGGATGCCGACGCAGGACGGCGGGGCGGTGGTGACGCTGCGGGACCGTACCGAGCTGGAGCTGCTCGGCCGTGAACTGGACAGCACCCAGGGCCTGTTGGACGCACTGCGGGCCCAGGACCACGAGCACGCCAATCAGTTGCACACCCTGCGCGGGCTGCTGGAGCTGGGCCGGTACGAGAAGGCGGTGGAGTTCGTCACCGAAGTGGCCAGCGCGCAGCGGGCGTCCGCGGAACAGATCGCGGAGCGGGTGGCCGATCCGCTGCTGTCCGCGCTGCTGGTCGGCAAGGCGGCGATCGCGGCCGAACGCGGAGTGTCCCTGCGGGTGTCGCCCTCGACGCGGCTGCCCGATGCGGTGGTCGACCCGCGCGATCTGGTGACGGTGCTGGGCAATCTGATCGACAACGCGCTGGACGCCGCCGCGGAGCACCGCCGCGCCGAGCCGTTCGTCGAGGTGGAGCTGCGGGCCGAGCGCAGCACCGCCGTACTGCGGGTCTCGGACACGGGGCCAGGGGTGCCGCCGGGGCTACGGGAGCGGATCTTCGCCGAGGGCTGGTCCACCAAGGCCGCCCGGCCCGTCATCGGGGAGGACTCGTCCGCGGGTTCGGTGGCCGTCCGCGGCCGGGGTATCGGTCTGGCGCTGGTGCGCCGGCTCGCCGAACGCTACGGCGGGATGGCCAGGGTGACGGCCCGCGCGGGCGGCGGCGCGGTCTTCACCGTCGTCCTGCCGGAGGCCCTGGCACCGGCCCCGGCCGCGGCCCCGGAAGAAGGACCCGCAGAGCGCTCGGAAGGACCGGAGCCGTGGAAGCGAAGACCGTTAGGGAGTGGAGCGTCACTGGGGAGCGGAGCGTCACAATGATCGATGTCCTGGTCGTGGACGATGACTTCCACGTCGCCGAGATCAATGCCGCGTATGTGTCCCAGGTGTCCGGCTTCCGGGTCACCGGCCGCGCGCACACCGCCGCCCAGGCGCTGGCCACCCTGGAGCGCGCCCCGGTCGATCTGGTGCTGCTCGACCACTATCTGCCCGATGAGACGGGCCTGAGCCTGGTCCGGCGGCTGCGGCAGCTCGGCCACCGTACCGACGTGATCATGGTGACGGCGGCCCGGGACATCGGCACGATCCAGGACGCGATGCGCTCCGGGGCGCTGCAGTACCTGGTCAAACCGTTCGGCTTCTCCGGTCTGCGCGCCAAGCTCGACGGCTATGCGGCGCTCCGCCGGACCGTCGAGGGGGTGAGTGGCCGCGGCGAGGCCGGCCAGGAACAGGTGGACCGGATCTTCGGCGCCTTCCGGACCAGCGGCTCCCCGCACGCGGAGCTTCCCAAAGGCCACTCGGCCGCCACCGTCGACCTGATCCGCCGGGTCCTGGGCGCGGCCGGGCACCCGCTGTCCACCCACGAGGTCGCCGAACGCGCCGGCGTCAGCCGCTCCACGGCCCAGCGCTATCTGAAGCACCTCGAACGCAGCGGCCACATCATCCTGACCCTCAAATACGGGGACACCGGACGCCCGGAACACCGCTACCGCTGGGCGGGTACCCCTTGACCGCCCCCGGCCCGCGACGGGCTGACGGAGCACTCCAGCGCCCTTACCCCCACGCCGAGTTGCTCCGTCCCCGCGCACCATGGCAACCGGCGCCGACCGCCCCCTAGGCTGCCGATCATGAACCCCACGACAACCAACGGGACGGCCCCCGAGACCGACATCCTGGACGCCCTGCGGCTGGCCGCCGATCCGGACCGGGCGAAGGACTTCGCCGAGGCGGCTCACCGGATCCTGGCGGACCTGGTCAGCGGCGGCGCGCCGCTCGGCTGGGCCGATCCGCCCGGACGGGACGAGGTGGCGGAGCTGATCGACCGGGTCCTGCGTGCGGCGCACACCGGGGACGGGGCGCTGCGGGCGGCGTACTCCGGCCGCCGGCTGGTCGGGCTGGGGTACTGGCTGCGCTATGCCCGTCCGACGAATCGGCAGCATGCGGATCTGGAGAAGATCGCGGTGGCCGCCGACGCCCATGGCCAGGGTCTCGGCCGGTCGCTGACCAGCGCCTTGGTCGAGGACGCGCGGGGCGCGGGGATCGAGGTCCTCACCCTGGACGCGCGCGCCGACAACACCAGGGCGCTGACCCTCTACCGGTCGCTCGGCTTCCGTGAGTACGGCCGGCTGCCCGACTTCGTGGCGATGGGCGGACGCCGCTACGACAAGGTCTTCTACATGCTGGACTTCCGCGCCGAGGGACAGCACGGCGAGGAGTCGACACACCCGCAGTAGCAGCCCCCTTACGGAGCGCAACGGAAGTGGGATGGCGCGGAGATAGTCCATTCCGCCGCCCCCTTGACAGCTCCCCCGACTGGGATCCACGATCCCCAGGTGAACCTGTCAGACAGCCAGACAGCTGGCGAGATGCCCCGGCGGATCAGCGCGATGGAAGCGGTCCTCAACCATCTGCGCGGCGCCATCGAGCGGGGCGAGTACGCGGTCGGGGACAAGCTGCCCTCCGAGGCGGAGCTCTGCCGGCGGCTGGAAGTGAGCAGGCCCGTCCTCCGGGAGGCGCTGCGGGCGCTCCAGACCATGGGGCTGACGGTCTCGCGCACCGGCAAGGGCACCTTCGTCATCTCCAACGGTGCCGTCGCGGACCCGACCTTCGGTGACTACGTGGCGAGCGACCTGCTGGAGGTGCGCCGCCATGTCGAGATCCCGGTGGCCGGTTACGCGGCGGTGCGCCGTACGACGGAGGACCTCGATCATCTGCACCATCTGCTGGAGCGGATGGAGCAGGAGACCGACACCACGGCGTGGGTGGCGATGGACAGCCTCTTCCACCTCGCCATCGCCCAGGCGGCCCGCAATCCGGTCTTCCGCCGGGTCATCGAGGAGATCCGCGATGCGCTGGCCCGCCAGTCGGCCTTCCTCAATGAGCTCGGCGGGCGGCGTGAGCAGTCGAACCGGGAACACCGGGCGATCGTCGAGGCACTCGTCGACCGCTCCGAACACGACGCGGTGGAAGCCATGACGCACCACCTCGCCCGCGTCGAGACGACGCTGACCACCATCGTGCGGCCGCAGCCCGGCACGCCCGCCTCCACGGAAGACGAGGATCACACGTGAGCGAGCGCACCACCTTGCCGCCGCACCGCGCCCCGGGCGCACCGCCCGCGGTCCGCGAACCGGCCCATGTCCCCGTCGCCCATGTGGTGCGCGGCGGAATCGTCGAGGGCGTCCACCACGGCTCGGTCGTGGTGCTGGCGGCCGACGGGAGCGTGGAATTCCAGGCGGGCGACATCGAGGCGGCGTTCTACCCGCGCTCGGCGCTCAAGCCACTTCAGGCGGTCGGTCTGCTGCGCGCGGGCCTGCCGCCGCTGGACGACCCGCTGCTGGCCCTCGTCGCGGCCAGCCACTCCGGCGAGGAACGGCATCTGGCCGCCGCCCGGGACATCCTGGCCCTCGGCCAGCTGACCGAGGACGATCTGCGCAATGTCCCCGATCTGCCGTATGACCCTGCCGTACGGGACGAGTGGATCCGGCGCGGCCTGGGGCCCACCCGGCTCGCGCAGAACTGCTCGGGCAAGCACGCCGCCATGCTGCTGACCTCCCGCACCCGGGACTGGCAGCTGGACAACTACCTGGACCCCGGCCATCCGTTGCAGCGGGAACTCGCCGCGGCGGTGGCGGACCTCACCGGCCAGGGCATCGCCCGGGTCACGGTCGACGGCTGCGGCGCCCCGCTGTTCTCGGTCTCCCTCCACGGACTGACCCGGGCCGCGGCCCGGCTGGCGACGGCCGCCCCCGGCACCGACGAGGGCCGGATCGCGCAGGCCATGCGGGAGCACCCGGAGATGGTGTCCGGCGGCGCGCGGGATGTCGCCCGGCTGGTGCGGGCGGTGCCCGGTCTGCTCGCCAAGGACGGCTTCGAGGGCGTGCAGATCGCGGCGCTGCCGGACGGACGGGCCGTCGGCGTGAAGATCGCCGACGGCGGCGACCGCGCCCGGATGCCGGTGACGGCGGCGGCCCTGGCGCACTGCGGCGTCGCCCCCGAGGCCCTCGCCCCGTTCGCCACCACGCCTGTCCTCGGCGGCGGAGCACCGGTCGGGGCCCTACGGGCGGCGAACACCCTTGCCTCGTAAGCCATCTGACGCTTCATCAGTCCACCCCTGGGCATCGCCCTGTCCCTCCCCCGCTCCCCCTCACAAAGGACCCACCGCACCATGACTTCCGCCGGCCACCGCCGCGAACACGATCTGCTCGGCGACCGGGAGATACCCGCCGAGGCGTACTGGGGCGTGCACACCCTGCGCGCCGTGGAGAACTTCCCCATCACGGGTACGCCGATCGCCGCCTACCCGCATCTGATCAATGCGCTCGCCGCCGTCAAGGAGGCCGCCGCCCGCGCCAACCAGGATCTCGGACTGCTCGACACCGAGCGGGCCGACGCGATCGCCGCCGCCTGCCGGGAGATCCGGGACGGTGGGCAGCTGCATGACCAGTTCGTCGTCGACGTCATCCAGGGCGGTGCCGGGACCTCGACGAACATGAACGCCAACGAGGTGATCGCCAACCGGGCGCTGGAGATCCTGGGCCATGACAAGGGCGACTACCGCCGGCTGCACCCCAACGAGCATGTCAACCTGAGCCAGTCGACGAACGACGTCTACCCGACGGCCGTCAATGTCGCCACGATCATCGCCGTACGGGAACTGCTCGACGCGATGACCGTGCTGCGCGAGACCTTCGCGGCCAAGGCCGAGGAGTTCCGCGACATCCTCAAGATGGGGCGCACCCAGCTCCAGGACGCGGTGCCGATGACCCTGGGCCAGGAGTTCTCGGCGTACGCGGTGATGCTGGAGGAGGACCAGAGCCGGCTGGCGGAGGCGGTGCTGCTCATCCATGAGATCAACCTCGGTGCCACCGCCATCGGCACCGGCCTCAACGCCCCCAAGGGCTACGCCGAGGCGGCCCGCGAACACCTGGCCGCCCTCACCGGGCTGCCGCTGGTCACCGCCGCCAACCTCGTCGAGGCCACCCAGGACTGCGGCGCGTTCGTCCACCTCTCGGGTGTCCTCAAGCGCATCGCCGTCAAGCTCTCCAAGAGCTGCAACGATCTGCGGCTGCTGTCCTCCGGCCCGCGCGCCGGGCTCGCGGAGATCAATCTGCCGCCGGTGCAGGCCGGTTCGAGCATCATGCCCGGCAAGGTCAACCCGGTCATCCCCGAGGTGGTGAACCAGGTCGCCTTCGAGGTCATCGGCAACGACGTCACCATCACCATGGCCGCCGAGGCGGGCCAGCTCCAGCTCAACGCCTTCGAGCCGGTCATCCTGCACTCCCTCTCGGAGAGCATCACCCACCTCGGGGCGGCCTGCCGCACCCTCGCGGAGCGCTGCGTTTCGGGCATCACCGCCAACACCGAGACGCTCCGGGCAAGCGTCGAGAACTCCATCGGCCTGGTCACCGCCCTCAACCCGCACATCGGCTACACCGCCGCCACCGCGATCGCCAAGGAGGCGCTCGCCACCGGCCGCGGCGTCGCCGAACTCGTCCTGGAACAGGGGCTGCTCCCGGCCGACCGGCTCGCGGCGCTGCTGCGCCCGGAGGAAATCGCGGGCGCTTGAGGCCGGGCCCCCGCTCCCCCGCGCCGAGGTGCTGCCGGGCCAGGGTCCGGCGCAGGATGAGGAGAGCGGAGTGCGGAGAGGAGTGCACCTGTCTGACGTTCTGCGCCCGCCGGCTGGCAGGCAGGATGGAGATGGACACCGCCGGGCCCGGCGGATGAGACGGGCCGGGGCGGCTCCGGCAGCAGGCCATGAAGGCCCCGATCGGCACGAGAGAGAAGAGATCCGCATGCGTATCGCGCTGTGCCAGATGACGGCATCGACCGATCCGAAGGAGAACCTCACGATCGTCCAGGACCAGGTCCGCCGGGCGGCGCGCGAGGAGGCCCGGCTGGCGGTCTTTCCGGAGGCGGCCATGGTGCGGTTCGGGGCCTCACTCGGGCAGGTGGCCGAGCCGCTGGACGGGCCGTGGGCGGAAGGCGTACGCGGGGTCGCCCGGGAGACGGGCGTGACGGTGGTGGCGGGCATGTTCACCCCGGCGGGCGACGGGCGGGTGGCCAACACCCTGCTGGCCACCGGGCCCGGCGTGGAGGACTCCTACGACAAGATCCATCTGTATGACGCCTTCGGGTTCCGGGAGTCCGACACGGTCGCCCCCGGCACGCGCGTGGTGACCATCGAGGTCGACGGGGTCCGGGTGGGCCTGGCGACCTGCTACGACCTGCGGTTCCCGGAGCTGTTCCGGGCCCATGCCGATGCGGGGGCGACGGTCTCGGTGCTGCCCGCCTCCTGGGCCGCGGGGCCGGGCAAGCGCGCCCAGTGGGACCTGCTGGTACGGGCCCGCGCCCTGGACGCGACGGTCTGGCTGGCGGCCGTCGACCAGGCCGCCCCGGAGCCGCACGCCGATCCGGAGGCCCCCACCAAGGCCCCGCACGGCGTCGGCCACAGCGCACTGATCGGCCCCGACGGGACCGTACGCGGGCAGCTGGGCTCCGTGGCGGACCTGCTCATCGGGGACGTGGACACCGAGGAGACCGAGCGGGTGCGGCGGGCCGTGGCGGTGCTGGACAACCGGATCATGTAGGGCGCGGCCGGCCCCCGGAGACCGGACGTGCCCCGCGCCGGTCTCCGGGGGCCGCAACCGCTCACCGGTCGGTGCGGATCACCACCGCCAGCGTGCGCGGGCCGTGTACCCCCTCGACCCGCTCCAGCTCGATATCGGAGGTGGCCGAGGGGCCGCTGATCAGCGTGATCGGGTGCTCCGGCGTCAACTGCGCCACCGCCTCCGGCACTCCGGTCCGCACCGACGACAGATCGACGACGCAGAGATGCAGATCGGGGACGAGGGTCAGCGCGCGTCTGCCCTGGTCCGCCGCGGCGCCGTCCAGGAAGATCGTGCCGGTCTCGGCGCAGCTGACGGCGGAGGCCGTCACCACCCCGTCCAGCACATCGAGCCGGGGCGCCGGAACGTCCGCGGAATCCGTCACCGTCTCCCCGTCGTACCCAGCCAGCCAGGCCGGATCGAGCCCCGGGGGGATCCCGATCTTCTGTGCGCCGTGTTCCCGCAGCACCTCGGCGAGCACGGCCGCGGTGGTTGCTGCGGTACAGGTCCGCACCTGCGCCCGGTAGTCGACGAGCCGGTCGACGAAGAGGGCGAGCCGCTCTTCGTCGGGGAGCGAGCGGCCGGTGCGGTAGGCGCGCGGGACGGTCACTGCGGGCCCGTCGGAGAGGCTCAGGGCGTCCCGGACACGGCGGAGCACCGTCTCCCGTGCGGTCGCGGTCATGATGCCTCCTGCGGATCGTCGGTGTGCCGGGCGCCCTCGTCCGCCGCGGCCCGCATCGCGGCCGCGCCCTCGGCGGAGGCGAACCAGGAGCGGAAGGTCTGTTGGGGAGGGGCGGGGGTGTCACGGCTGTCGCTCCAGCCGCTGAGCGGTGGTGGCAGGCGGGAGAGAGTGCCGTCCCGTCCCGCCAGCACGCGTCCGAGCCCGGCCGCCTTCTGTGCGGTGGTGAACAGCCCGGTCTGCTTCATGACCGTGGCCGCGGCCTTCATCGCCAGCTTCTCCGCGGTCGTACCGGCCTGTTCGGTGTGCTGGTGCCGCAGCTCGACGAGGAGCGACGGAATATCGATCTTCACCGGGCAGGCGTCGAAGCAGGCCCCGCACAGACTGGAGGCGTACGGCAGCGAGCTGTTGGGATCGCCCTTGGCGCCGTGCATACCGGCCAGCTGCGGGGTGAGCACCGCACCGATCGGGCCGGGGTAGGTCGATCCGTAGGCATGGCCGCCCGTCCGCTCGTAAACGGGGCAGACGTTGAGGCAGGCCGAGCAGCGGATGCAGTTGAGCGCCGCGCGCCCGATCCGGTCCGCGAGCGCCGCCGTCCGCCCGTTGTCGAGCAGTACGAGATGGAATTCCTGCGGGCCGTCGCCCGGCGTCACGCCCGTCCACAGCGAGGTGTACGGGTTCATCCGCTCGCCGGTCGAGGAGCGCGGCAGCAGCTGGAGGAAGACCTCCAGGTCCTGGAAGCGGGGCAGAACCTTCTCGATGCCCATGACGGTGATCAGCGTCTCCGGCAGGGTCAGACACATCCGGCCGTTGCCCTCGGACTCGACCACCGCCAGAGTGCCGGTCTCGGCGATACCGAAGTTGGCGCCGGAGACGGCCACCTTGGTGGTCATGAACTTCTCGCGCAGGAACGCGCGCGCGGCGGCCGCGAGCCGGGCGGGGTCGGCGTCCAGTGCGGGGTCGACGCCGGGGATGTGGCGGAGGAAGATCTCCCGGATCTCGTCGCGGTTGCGGTGGATCGCGGGCACCAGGATGTGCGACGGGCGGTCGTCGGCGAGCTGGACGATCAGCTCGGCCAGATCGGTTTCGAGCGCCGCGATGCCCTGGCTCTCCAGGTGTTCGTTGAGGCCGATCTCCTGTGTGGCCATCGACTTGACCTTGAGGATCTCGTCGCTGCCGGTATCCCGTACCAGCCGGGTGACGATCTCGTTGGCCTCGACGCCGTCCCGGGCCCAGTGGACGGTGCCACCGCGCTCGGTGACCTTCCGCTCCAGCTCCTCCAGCAGTTCGGGCAGCCGGTTCATGGTGTCGGTCTTGATCGCCGAGCCGGTGTCGCGCAGCTGCTCCCAGTCGGGCAGTTCACCGGTGACGGCGAGGCGTTTGGCGCGGATGGAGTGGGTGGCCTTGCCCAGGTTGCGGCGCAGTTGCTCGTTGCCCAGCTCGTCATGGGCGGCCCGGGGGAAGGTGCGCTCACCGCGCAGATGGCCCGTCCCGTATGGGGAGCGCGGCGGCACGGCGGGCATACCGAGGAAGGTGTCGTTCGTCGCGCGGCCGGTGGAACTGCTCATCGGGCGGCCTCCGTCAGGACGTGGGGGACGGTGCGGGTGGACGCGAGGATCTGTGCCAGGTGCAGGGTGCGGGTACCGGCCCTGATGCGTGAGAGACCGCCGGCGATATGCATCAGACAGGACGAGTCGCCCGCCGTGCACACCGCCGCCCCGGTGCCGGTGACATGGGCCATCTTGTCCCGCAGCATCGCCGTGGAGGTCTCGGCGTTCTTGACCGCGAAGGTGCCGCCGAAGCCGCAGCAGGCATCGGCCTCCGGCAGCTCCACCAGGTCGATGCCCTCAACGGCACGCAGCAGCCGCAGCGGCTTCTCGCCGACCCGCAGCATCCGCAGCGAATGACAGGTGGGGTGGTAGGTCACCCGGTGCGGGAAGTACGCACCGACGTCCGTCCGGCCGAGGACATCGACGAGGAACTCGGACAGCTCGTACGTCTTGGTCTTCACCGTGGCCACACCGGCACGGAGGGCCGCGTCCCCGTACCGTTCGGCGACGATCTCGTGCTGATGGCGGACCGAGCCCGCGCAGGACCCCGATGGCACCACCACCGCCTCGATCGCCGGGTCACCGAACTGCTCGGCGAAGTTCCGTACCAGCGGGACCGGTTCACGCTGATAGCCGGTGTTGATATGCATCTGGCCGCAGCAGGTCTGCTGTGGCGGGAAAACCACGTCGTGGCCCAGCCGGGCCAGCAGTACCGCGGTGGATTTCACCGCCTCCGGGAAGAGCGTGTCTCCCAGACAGGTGGCGAAGAGAGCGATGCGCATGAAGCCTCCCTGGGGGTTTATGGTCCGACCATACTCCTCTCGAACCTCAGGGGAAAAGTAGGGGCGCGGTTTGGTCGGACCTTATGGACGGACAGGCAGCACCACGAAGGTCGCCAGGGGCAGCAAGCTCGGTGGCGTCGATAGGCTGCCTGGCATGACCACCTCATACGCGAGCTCCGACGATGCTGCGGTCGCGATAGCCGGAGCGAGGGCCGGCGCGGACGTGGTCCGCAGCATGTACGGCCAGCGGCTCACCTGCATCGACAAGGGTGCCGGCGACTTTGCCACCGCCGCCGATGTGGAGGCCGAGAAGACGATCCGAGGCGTCATCCGTGCCGCACGGCCCGACGACGCGGTGCTCGGCGAGGAAGGCGGGCAGCAAGGCGCCGCCGACGCTGTGCGCCAGTGGTTGGTCGACCCCCTGTGCGGCACGTTGAACTATGCCGTCGGCAACATGCTGGTGGCCGTCAACGTGGCGCTGCGCGATGGGGCGGCGGCGGTGGCCGACCCGTTCAGCGGAGAGGTCTTCTTCACCGACGGGGAGTCGGCCTGGCGGCGGCAGGAGGGGGCCGACGATGCGCTACTGACGCCCACGTCCGCTACCCGGTTGGTGGACGTCAACTTGGATCCGCCGTTCCCTGGTGCGCCCGGATTCCGGGCCGTGGATCTGCTGGCCCATCCTGGGTTTGTCGAGAGTTTCCGGCCGCGCGTCGTATCCACGACGCTGGCGTTGGCCTGGGTCGCTGCCGGCAAGCGCGCCGCGTATGTCACCGATGGCGGCGACCTGTCCATGAGTGTGCACTTCGCGGCCGGCATCGCTTTGTGCCGGGCTGCCGGCTGCGTTGTCACCGGGATCGACGGTGCCCCGGTTGGTGAGGCAGGTCGAGGGCTTTTGGCCGCCGCCGATGCGGAGACCCACGGGCTGCTGATGTCGATGATGCGCAGCCGACGCTAGTGCGGTGACCCTCGTCCCCGTGCTCCTGCACCGGCTCCTACTCCCGCTCCCCCGCCGCGTTCTCGTCCACCAGCCCGCCGTGGATGCCGCGGATATGCGCCTCGGCCAGATCGGCGGCCTTGGTGCCCTGGCCGGCCCGTACCAGTCGCAGCAGCTCGGAGTGTTCGGCGTTCAGCGCGTCGGCCGTGGCGGGCCAGTCCTCCGCCGTCTCCAGCGCTCGGAGGATCAGCGGACGTACCGACTCGCGTACGGCCGAGGTGAGGGTGGAGGTCAGCTGGTTGCCGGAGCTACGCGCGATGGCGACATGGAACCGGGTGTCCAGGTCGTTGAAGTCGGCGGCGCCCACTCCGGGCTCCCGCATACGCTCCAGGAGCGCCTCCGCCTCGTCGAGGTCCTGCGCCGAGGCGTGCTCCGCGGCGGCCTCGAAGCTGGAGCGCTCCAGGACCACCCGGGCCTCCAGCACATCGTGCAGTCGGTAGCTGCCGAGGGCGAAGTGCAGGCGCAACAGCCGGCCCAGCGCATCGTCCGGGTTCCGTACGATCCGGGCCCCGGCGTCCGGCCCGCGCCCGGCCTGGGAGGCCAGTACCCCGATCGTCTCCAGCACCCGCAGCGCCTCGCGCAGTGCGGAGCGGCTGACGCCGAGGACCGGTGCCAGCTCGCGCTCGGGCGGCAGACGGTCCCCGGCCTTGAGTTCTCCGGCGAGCACCCGCTCCTCGATGCGCTCCAGTACGAGCTCATGTGTGCGCGACTGCCGCACAGGTCGCCATTCGGCGGTCATCCCCAACTCCCCGGCTCGGCCCTCATGCCCCGTGCAAAAACTATGGCACACAGGGTGTGTGGTCGGACCAATACTGCCCGCGGGTGCGGAGGGGCCAGGCCGCGGGTGCGGAGAGGCCCGCCCGCAGGTGCGAAGGGCCAGGTCACGGCCCGCGTATGGCCCCGGCTGCCGGTCAGACCTCCAGGTCCAGACGCGGTCCCTCGCGGCGGGACGGCTCGCGGCGGAGCAGCTGTTCCTGGGTGGTGGTCGCGATCCGTTCGAGCACCCGCCGGCGCAGCGCGTCCGGCGGGGTGACCGCTTCCGCCTCGGCCAGACAGGCCACGGTGGCCTCCAGGTCGGCGACCTCCCGGGTGCAGGCGTCACAGCCCGCCAGGTGGGTGGCGAAGGCGGCCGCCTCCTCGGGCGGCAGGGCGTGCAGGGCATACGCCCCGACGGCCTCGTGCGGATCCTCGGTGTCAGACATCAGTCGCCTCCCAGACAGACGCGCAGTCGCCGCAGGCCGGTGCGCATCCTCGTCTTCACCGTGCCGGCGGGGGTGGACAGGGCCTCGGCTACCTCCGCGTAGGTCAGTCCCTGGTAGTAGGCGAGGACCAGCGGCAGGCGCTGGGTGTTCCCGAGGCCGGCCAGGCAGCGGTAGACCTCGGCCCGTTCCTCCCGCTCCTCGACGGCCTCCACGACCTCGTCGAACGGGGTCTGGTGAGCCAGCTGCGCGGCCTTCCGCTCACGCTCCACGCCGGCCCGCACCGACCGCACCCGTTCCACCGCCCGCCGGTGGGCCAGCGTCAGGACCCAGGACTTCGCGGCGCCGCGCTCGGGACGGTACCGGTCGGCCTTCCGCCATACCTCGATCATCACGTCCTGTGTCACCTCTTCAGCCTGCGCCTCGTCCCGCAGGATCCGGTAGGCCAGGCCCATCACGGGCACCACGAGGGCGTCGTACACGCCGACGAACGCATGCTCGTCACCCTGGGCAACCCGCACGAGCAGCCCGTCCACGCGGCGGTCCGCGGGAGACCGCTCCGGCGGCCGGGGCGGCCCCTCGGATGCGGTGTGCGAAATGGGCCTCACCACGTGTCGAACCGTCCCCTCGTCAGTCTCGTGCGGACCGTGTCCCCGGGAAGGAGCGGCCGGGACGCGTTGCCACGTATCGGACGCGCCCTCCCAGGCTGATGCGGCCTCACGCGCAGCGCAGCCGGTCGGGGCCCGTTCGGCTGATCCGGGGCACGACGTGGCAGGTCAGGGCTCTGCGGAGCGGGTGGGGAAGGACCGGGCGGGCGCCGCGAAAGGAGAAAAATCCCGCTTTCGCAATCCATGCCGGTACGAGCCTCGAATACACATTAGGAACTGGGAGGTCGCCATGGTCGGAGAGCCGGTCGGAGAACTGACGTCGTATCCGGAGGAGTCCCCTGCCGGCCGCTGCGGCGAGGTCGCTGCGGCCACCGGCATCGAAGACGCGCTCGCCGCCACGCTGGCCGAGGTCATGGGTGCGGGGCAGACGCCGGTGGACCGTCATTTCTTCGATGACCTGGGCGCCGACTCCTTGGTGATGGCTCATTTCTGCGCACGGGTCAGGAAGCGGGCCGATCTGCCGCCGGTCTCGATGAAGGACGTCTACCGGTATCCGACGATCCGGGCGCTGGCAACGGCTCTGGCGGACTCGACGCCGGCTTTCCCGGCCGAGGCACCGCCTGAGGCACCGCCTGAGGCACCGGCACCGAGTCCCTCTCCAGCTCCGGCGTTCGCGGACACCCCCCGATACATCCTGTGCGGAGCACTGCAACTGCTGACGTTCCTCGGCTACAGCTGTCTCGTCGCACTCTTCACCGCCTGGGGCTATGAGTGGATCGCCGCCGGGACCGGCCTGTTCGACCGGTATCTGCGCTCGGTGCTGTGCGGCGCGGCCGGACTGCTGCTGCTGTGTGCGCTTCCTGTCCTGGCGAAGTGGGTTCTGATCGGCCGGTGGAAACCCCAGCAGTTCCGCGTCTGGAGCCTGCGGTACGTCCGCTTCTGGGTCGTCAAGACGCTGATCCGCTCGAACCCGCTGGTGCTGTTCGTCGGTTCGCCGCTCTACACGCTCTATCTCCGGGTCCTGGGCGCACACATCGGCCGAGACGTCGCGGTCTTCTCGCGCAATGTGCCGGTGTGCACGGATCTGTTCGCCGTCGGCGACGGCACCGTCATCCGCAAGGACTCGTTCCTCAGCTGCTACCGGGCGCAGTCCGGTCTGATCCAGACGGGCGCGGTGGTCCTCGGGCAGGACGTGGTCATCAGCGAGGCGACGGTGCTCGATATCGATACGGCGATGGGCGACGGGGCCCAGCTCGGCCATGCCTCGTCCCTGCACAGCGGACAGATGGTGCCGGACGGTGAGCGCTGGCACGGATCGCCGGCCCAGCGGACCGATGGCGAGGTGGACTACCTCGCGGTGGGCCCGGCCGGATGCGGCGCGGTGCGCAGGACGGTGCACAGCGCCCTGCAGTTGGCGACCGTGCTGCTGGTGTATGTGCCGCTGGCGGTCGGTGGCGTGGGCATCCTGCTGGCCGCGGCACCGCAGCTCACCGCGGTTCTGGAGCCCGGCCCCACGGCGCTGGCGGACTGGACGTTCTATGGGGAAGCCCTGC
Source organism: Streptomyces tubercidicus (assembly GCF_027497495.1). GTDB lineage: Bacteria > Actinomycetota > Actinomycetes > Streptomycetales > Streptomycetaceae > Streptomyces > Streptomyces tubercidicus. The sequence continues at coordinate 7,513,371 of NZ_CP114205.1, read as the reverse complement.
TGGTGTCCCTGCTCTTCTTCGCCGCCGTGCCCCTCGGTCTCCTCTTCCAGGCCACGGTGCCGCGGCTGCTCGGCCGGACCATCACCCCGGGCAAGGTCTATCCGCTGTACGGCTTCCACTACGCGGTGCACCGGCTGATCGCCGTCACGACCAACCGGAAGTTTCTGATGCGGCTGTTCGGCGACAGCTCCGCCATCGTGCACTACCTGGGGCGGTGTCTCGGCTATGACCTCTCCCGCGTGGAGCAGACCGGGTCGAACTTCGGCACCGAGGTCAAGCACGAGTCTCCGTATCTGAGTTCCGTCGGGAGCGGGACGATGGTCGCCGACGGTCTGTCGGTGATGAACGCCGACTTCTCGCATACGTCCTTCCGTGTCTCACGGACCTCGATCGGACCGCGTAACTTCCTCGGGAACCGGATCGCCTACCCCTCGCGGGGAAAGACGGGCGACAACTGCCTGCTCGCGACGAAGGTCATGGTCCCGGTCGACGGTGAGGTCCGGGAGGGCGTCGGGCTCCTCGGCTCGCCCAGCTTCGAGATTCCCCGCTCGGTCCAGCGGGACAGCACCTTCGACGAGCTGAAGGACGGTGCGCAGCTGAGCCGCCGCCTCGCCGCCAAGAACCGGCACAACGCGGCCACCATGGGGCTCTATCTCCTGACGCGATGGCTCTATTTCTTCTGGATCACCCTGGTCGCGGCGGTGGCCGCCGAGCTCTACGACTCGCTCGGCGCCCTGGCGCTCGCGCTGGCCAACGTCCTGGTGCTGGTGTCCGGTGTCCTCTACTTCGTGCTGGTCGAACGGGTGGTGACGGCGTTCCATCCAGTGGCTCCGCTGTTCTGCTCGATCTACGATCCGCGCTTCTGGCAGCGCGAACGCTTCTGGAAGGTGCCCTCGGAGAGCTATCTGCTGCTGTTCAACGGCACCCCGTACAAGAGCCTGATCTGGCGGCTGCTCGGCGTGCGGATCGGCAGCAAGGTCTTCGATGACGGCTGCTATCTGACCGAGCGGCCACTGGCTGCCATCGGAGACGGCTGCACCCTCAACGCGGGGAGCGTCGTCCAGTGCCACTCGCAGGAGGACGGCACCTTCAAGTCCGACCGCAGCACGATCGCAGCGGGCTGCACGCTCGGCGTCGGCGCCTTCGTCCATTACGGCGTGGCCATGGGTGACGGCGCGGTGCTCGCGCCCGACTCCTTCCTGATGAAGGGCGAGGTGGTGCCGCCATACGCGCAATGGGGCGGAAATCCGGCCCGGCAGAGCAGCGGCCGGGACCCCGTCGAGGGCTGGAGGTAGCAGCTGATGACCACCTCGATGACCGCCAACTCCCCCCTCGGAAATGGCGTGTTGGCCGAGGGTGGGTACACCGGGATCCCGCGCTGGACCCGTATGCCGGTACCGGGCACCGCCGTCCGGGAGACGGTCCTCCCGGATGAGCTGCCGGCCACACTGCGCCGGCTGGCCGACCGGCTGCGGATGCCGCTGAGTGCGGTGCTGCTGGCCGCGCACGCCAAGGTGCTGGCCGTGCTGGCCGGTGACGACGAGATCGCGACCGGCTACCTCGCCGAGCGGGGCGGCACCCCGCTGCCGTGCCGGCTGGCGACCGCGGCCGGCTCATGGCGGGGTCTCCTGCTGGACACCCATCGGGCGGAGACGGAGCTGCTGCGGCACCGGCGGTTCCCGGCCGGGCCCGGGCCGGAACCCGCTCCGGCCGGGGAGTCCCCGGAGACGGTGTTCGATCTGCCCGGTACGGGCGGCGGCCCGCTCGGCGACACCGTGCTGTGGGTGGCCTTCTCCCGTCAGGACGACGGCCGTGTGCTGCGGCTGCGGTACCGGACCGATGTGCTCGATGAGGAGTGCGCCGCCAGGATCGGCGGCTATTACGTCACGGCGCTCACGCTGATCGCCGCCGATCCGGACGCCGAGCACCGGCGGCAGTCCCTGCTCTCCGCCGAGGAACGCCGGCTACAGCTCGAAGGACTGGCCGGACCGAGCCGGCCGCTGCCGGACCGCCGGTTCCACGAGCTGTTCCAGGAGCGGGTGCGGGCGCACCCGGACGCCATTGCCGCCGTACACGGCAGCCGGCGGTGGACGTACCGGGAACTCAACGTGCGCGCCAACCGGTTGGCGCACACCCTGCTGGCCCGCGGACTGGGCCGCGAGGACGTCGTCGCGGTGGTGACCGAACGCAATCTGGAGTGGCTGGCCGCGGTCATCGCGATCTTCAAGGCCGGTGGTGTGTACCTGCCCGTGGAGCCGCATTTCCCGCCCGGCCGTATCGCGCTGATGCTCTCGCGCGCCGAGTGCCGTCAGGTGCTGACCGAACCCGGCAGCACCGGCGGCCTCGACCGGGCCCTCACCTCGGTGCCCGGGGTACAGCCGCTCTTCATCGACGCCGTCTGCGGAGCGAGCCCCGCCGACAGTGACCCCGATGTCCGGGTGGGCCCGGACCAACTGGCCTATGTCTTCTTCACCTCGGGCTCCACCGGCGAGCCCAAGGGCGCGATGTGCGAACACCTGGGCATGCTCAACCACCTCTACGCCAAGATCGACGACCTGGGGATCGACGAGGGAGAGGTCGTCGCCCAGACCGCGCCCCAGTGCTTCGACATCTCCCTGTGGCAGCTGCTGTCGGCGCTGCTGGTCGGCGGGCGGACCCTGCTGGTCGAGCAGTCGGCCGTGCTGGACGTGGGACGTTTCATCGACACGGTGGCCGAGGGACGGGCCACGGTCCTGCAAGTGGTCCCGTCCTACCTCGATGTGGTGCTGTCCGCTCTCGCACAGCGGCCCCGCGAACTGCCGGATCTGCGGTGTGTGTCGGTCACCGGCGAGGCGCTGAAGAAGGAGCTGGTCCAGCGCTGGTTCACGGCCCGGCCCGGGATCCGGCTGGTCAACGCGTACGGCCTGACCGAGACCTCGGACGACACCAACCACGAGGTGATGGACGGGGTGCCGGACACCGAGCGGGTCCCGCTGGGCCGTCCCGTCAACAATGTGCGGGTCTATGTCGTGGACGAACATCTGGCGCCGGTGCCGCTCGGCGCCCCCGGCGAGATCGTCTTCTCCGGGGTCTGCGTCGGCCGCGGATACATCAACGATCCCGAGCGCACCCGGCCGGCCTTTGTGCCGGATCCGCACCATCCGGGACGGCGGCTGTTCCGGGCGGGTGACCACGGGCGCTGGCTCCCGGAGGGCAAGCTGGAGTTCCTCGGGCGCCGGGACAGCCAGGTCAAGATCCGTGGTTTCCGTATCGAGACGGGTGAGATCGAGAACGCGCTGCTCCGGGTGCCCGGAGTCGGTGACGGCACCGTGGTGGTCACCCAGCGGGCGGGGCACGGGAAGCGCCTGGTGGCCTTCTACTCCGGCCGGCATGCGCTGGAGGCCGATGTTCTCCGGGGCCGGCTGGGCGAGATGCTGCCGGAGTACATGGTGCCGTCGGTCTTCCTCTGGCGGGAGAGCCTTCCGCTGACCGCCAACGGAAAGATCGACAAGAAGGCGCTGGAGGCACTCGCCGGCGGGCTCGACGCCGTCGAGGACGACCACCACGCACCGCGTACGCCGACGGAACGGCGACTGGCCGCCGCCTGGGCCGAGGTACTCGGTATGCCGCAGGACCGGATCGGCCGGCACGACAACTTCTTTGACTGCGGCGGCACTTCGCTGTCGGCCGTAGCACTCGCGCTCTGCCTGGGCCGGGTGGTCTCCGTCAAGGACCTCACCCGGCATCCGGTGCTCGCCGATCTCGCCCGGCAGGTCGACGGCGGGTCCGGTGGACCGCAGCCGCACGCGGAAGACGCCGTACGGCCGGCTCCGTCCCGAGCCGTTACTGAGAGGAGTACCGCCATGGTCTCGTCACTCTCGATCTCCCTGCCCGAACTCGAACAGGAACCCGGCACCCCTCCGATGCTGCGGGTCAAGGCCACCGGCAGCGCGGCGCACTGGGCGGCCGAGCGGCGGGACGCACTGCGCGCCCTGGTCGCCGAGCACGGGGCGGTCCTGGTCCGGGGCCTGGGGATGAGCGACCCGGCAGAGGTCGGCGCCGTCCTCCATGGCCTGGGCGTCGCTCCGCTGACCGAGCGGGAGTCCTTCGCCGTCCGGCAGCCCTACTCGGAGGGTGTCTACTCCTCCTCGAAGTGGCCGCCGAACCAGCCGATGTGCATGCATCACGAGCTGAGTTACACCCTGGAGTTCCCCGGGCTGATGCTGTTCGCCTGCCTGGGCGCCCCCACCACCGGCGGGGCCACCGGGGTGGCCGACTCGACGGCCGTACTGGACGCGCTGCCCCCGGCGCTGACCGAGCGGTTCGAGCGGGAGGGCTGGCTGCTGACCCGCAGCTACCACCCCGAGATCGGGGCCACGCTGGACCAGGCGTTCGGCACCGACGACCGGGAAGCCGTGGAGCGCTACTGCCGTGCCCACGCCATCGCGTTCTCCTGGCAGCCCGATGGTGGGCTGCGCACCACACAGCGCCGCAGTGCCGTGGTGCGCCACCCGGTCAGCGGCCGGCGCTGCTGGTTCAACCAGATCGCGTTCCTCAGTGAGTGGACGATGGCGCCCGAGGTGCGGGAGTACCTGCTCGATGAGTACGGCCCCGAGGGGCTGCCGTTCAACACCCGTTACGGGAACGGCGATCCGCTCGACGAGGACGTGGTGCGGCTGCTCAACGAGGTCTATGAGTTCCATACCGCGCGCCGGCCGTGGGAGGCCGGTGACCTGCTGCTCGTCGACAACGTCCGCAGCGCGCACAGCCGGGAGCCGTTCGAAGGTCCCAGGGACATGGTGGTGGCCCTGGCCGACCCGGTGCGCCTGGCCGACTGCTCGCCGACCGTTGAGGTGAACTGACCATGACGACCGTCCGCCCCACCCCGTCCCGGCCCACGCCCTCCGAGGCGTCCCCCGGGCCGGCCCCCGCACCGACCTTCGCGGTGATCTCCGGCGCCCAGGTGCAGCAGGCACTCCAGGGACGCGAAAAGGAGATCGTGGAGGTGGTCGAGGCCACCTACCGGCTGCACGGCGCGGGTGACACGGTGAATCCTCCCTCGTCCTTCCTGCGCTTCCCCGACCGCCCGTCCTCCCGGATCATCGCGCTGCCCGCCTCCGTCGGCGGGGAGACACGGGTGGACGGAGTGAAGTGGATCTCCAGCTTCCCGCCGAACGTGTCCGCCGGAATCCCCCGGGCGTCGGCCGTACTGATCCTCAACGACCATGACACCGGCTACCCGTTCGCCTGCCTGGAGAGCTCCATCATCAGCGCGACCAGGACCGCGGCCTCGGCCGCGTCGGCAGCCGACCGGCTCAGCCGCGGGCGCCCCCGCCCGACCCGGGTCGGATTCTTCGGCACGGGCCTGATCGCCCGCTACATCCACACCTTCCTGGAAGGGACCGGCTGGTCGTTCGACGAGATCGGTGTGCACGACCTGTCGGCGGAGAGCGCGGCCGGTTTCCGCCTGTACCTGGAGCAGTCCCGTACCGCCGGGCGGGTCACCGTGCACCACAGTGCGGAGGAGCTGATCCGCTCCAGCGACCTGGTGGTCTTCGCCACCGTCGCCGCGCAGCCCCACGTCCACGAGGTCTCCTGGTTCGGCCACCACCCGGTGGTGGTGCATGTGTCGCTGCGCGACCTCGCACCGCAGATCCTGCTGACCGCGACCAATATCGTCGACGACATCGACCACTGTCTGCGCGCCGCCACCTCCCCGCATCTGACCGAACAGCTCACCGGCAACCGGACGTTCCTGGACGGCACGCTGGACGATGTGATGGCCGGCCGGGTCGCGGTGCCCGCAGACCGGACCGCCGTCTTCTCCCCGTTCGGCCTCGGGGTGCTCGACCTCGCGGTCGGCAAGTACGTCTACGACGAGGTCATCCGGTCCGGGGAACTCCAGGTCGTCGACGGCTTCTTCCATGAACTGCGCCGGTACGGATGAGCCGTCGGCACCCCCTCCGACCAGGGCAAGGAGGCTCATGCACCCCACACACCCGCAAAGACCCGCAGCCGGACCGCCGCACCGCCCACCGGAGCGAGGTCCGCCGCCACGGCCGACCGACGTCCGACGGCGCTCTGCCGCAGATGAGGAGACCATCGTGCCTGTCATATCCACGCCCTACGCATTCAACGAGGAGGAGCTCTATGTCGACCTCCGGTCGATCTTCGGGCACTCCCTGTTCCTCAAGTGTGAGGGCTTCAACTTCGCCGGCTCGATCAAGCTGAAGGCCGCGACCGAGATGGTGGAGTCCGCCGAACGGGCCGGGGACCTGCGTCCGGACACGGTCCTGGTCGAGTCCTCGTCCGGGAACCTCGGCGTGGCGCTCAGCATGATCGCGGCGAGCAAGGGCTACCGCTTTCTGTGCGTGACGGACTCCCGCTGCAACCTGGCGACCCGGCTGATGATGGAGGCCCTCGGCAGCCAGGTGCATGTCGTTGCCGACCAGGAGTCCAACGGCGGCTTCCTCGGCGCCCGCCTCGCGTATATCCGCAACCTGTGTGCCTCCGACTCCCGCTTTCTGTGGCTCAGCCAGTACACCAACCCGGGCAACTGGCGGGCGCACTACCGCAGGACGGCACCGGCCATCGCCCGCGCCTTCCCGCGGCTGGACCTGCTGTTCGTCGGCGCGGGCACCACCGGCACCCTGATGGGCTGTGCCCGCTACTTCCGGGAGTGGCACCGGCCGGTGCGGATCATCGCCGTGGACAGCGTCGGCTCGGTGACCTTCGGCGGCACTCCGGGACACCGGATGATCCCCGGTCTGGGCATGAGCGTCCAGCCGCCGCTGCTCGACGAGTCCTATGTGGACGATGTCGTACGGGTGGCGGAGGCCGACACCATCCGCACCTGCCACCGGCTGGCCAAACGCGGCTTCGTGTTCGGCGGCTCGACCGGCACCGTGGTCAGCGGCGCGACGGACTGGCTGACCCGGCACGACGCTCAGGACCGCACAGCGGTGGCGATCGCCCCCGACCTCGGCGAGCGCTATCTCGACACCGTCTACCACGACAACTGGGTGCAGGATCTGTACGGCGAGGACGTACTGGCTCCCGTCCCGCCGATCGGCGCCGATGTCGCCCCGCTCCCCGCGCCCTCGCCGGGCCCGCCGGAACCGGAGCCACAGCCGCAGCCGCGCCGACGGCGCCGGGGCCACGACGCCTGAGTCAGCCGCCCCCGCCCGCCAGGCAGTCGGTGACCCACTGATGAAAGGCGCCGATGTGATGCTCGCTGGGTACCAGCACCCCGCCGTTCCGGTAGGCGCGGGAGCTCATGGCCGGCTGGGTACGCTCGCAGGCGTCGAAGTCCTGGGCGTTGACCCGGTGGAAGAGCTCGACGGACTTGGAGATATCGGCACCGGAGTCGACGACCTCGGGCAGGTACAGCCAGTCGCATTCGACCACCGTGCGGTCGGGGGCCATCGGGAACATCCGGTGGACGATGACATGGTCCGGGACGAGGTTGACGAAGACCTGCGGGCGGACGGTGATGGCGTAGTAGCGGCGGTCCTGGGTGTCCTCGATGCCGGGGAGCCGGCCGAAGCCCTCGGTGCCGTCCACGGTGAATCCGGTGGCCTCGTCGGCGAAGACCGCACCGTGCCCGACGTAGTACTGGGCGGCGAAGCCATCGGCGAACTCCGGTAGCACATCGGTGAGTTCGGGGTGGATGGTGGCGCAGTGGTAGCACTCCATGAAGTTCTCGATGATGAGCTTCCAGTTGGCCCGCACGTCATAGGTGAGGCGCTTGCCGAGGGCGAGGCCCTCGGTGCGGTAGCGGTCGAGGGAGGCGGTGTCCCCCAGCCGTTCGACGGCCGCGCCGATCACGGTGTCCTCGAACGACGGCGGCTCGTCGGCCAGGCACACCCAGGCGTAGCCGAGCCACTCGCGGAGCGGCACGGTGACCAGGCCGCGTTCGGTGCGGTCGACGTCCGGCATCCGCTGCAGATTGGGGGCGGCCACCAGACGGCCGTCCAGGTCGTAGGTCCAGGCGTGGTACGGGCACTGGAGGTTGCGGCGGACCTCGCCGGACTCCTCGGTGCACAGCTGGGCACCGCGGTGCCGGCAGATGTTGAGGAAGGCGCGCAGCTCACCGGCGCGGTTGCGGGTGATCAGTACGCTCTCCCGGCCGATCCGGACGGTGCGGAAGGCGCCGGGCTTCGCCAGGTCGGCGCCGCGGACCGCACAGAACCACAGCCGCTCGAAGATCTTCTCCTGCTCCTGACGGAAGATCTCGGGGTCGGTGTAGTGGTGTCCGGCGAGGGTGGCGATCAGACTCGGGGAAGCCGCGGGCGGGGCGGCGGCCGGCGAGGACTCGGTGTGGATGGTCGTCATGGAGGCTCCTCAAGCGGCCGCGGCGGCGGGCCGGCGGGGGTCGAACAGCTCGATGGGGTGCGCGGTGGCACCGGTCAGCGCGAGATCGGCGACGATCTCGCCGACCACCGGGACGAACTTGAAGCCGTGCCCGGAGAAGCCGCAGGCGACGGTCACCGTCTCCGGGTGCGCGGGGTGCCGGGTGATCACGAAGTGCTCGTCGGGGGTGTTGGAGTACATGCAGGTGGCGGCCTTGAGGAAGCGGCCGGGGAGGGCGGGGATACGGGGGCGCATCTGGTCGGCCATGGCGCGTACCTCGTGGTCGTGCACGGTGCGTTCGATGGTCTCCGGGGTGCAGACGGTGCCCTTGCGGAAGAACGCGACCTTGGCGCCGCCGTCGGGGCCGTCGATCGCGGGGAAGCCGTAGACCTGGACGCCCCGGTCGTCCTCCCAGATGTAGATCGGGTGCCGGGCGGGGACGAAGGGCGCGGTGCCGCCGTCCGGGGCGAACCAGTACATGACCTGGCGCTCGATGGTGAACGGCACGCCCAGATCGGTGAGCAGCTGGGGCGCCCAGGCCCCGGGGCAGATCACCAACTGGCCTGCGGTGTAGGTGTTTTCGGGCGTGTGGACGCGGACCCCGGCGCCGCCGGGCAGCTCCTCCCAGCGGGTGACCGGCTCCTCGAAGTGCAGCTCGGCGCCGTCCTGTCCGGCGAGCTGGACATGTGCGGCGACGGTGTACTCCGGCCGGACCAGCCCCGCCCGTGCCTCGTACAGCGCGACCTCGTCCGCGGCGGGGGTGAGGGTCGGGAAGCGGCGGCGGATCTCCCTGGGTTCGAGCATCTCGTGCGGGAGGTCCCACTGGCGGGCGGATTCCAGACTGCCGCGGACCGTACGGCTGTCGGGGCGGCCGAGCATCACCCCGCCGCAGAGGGTGGCGATCTGGCGGCCGGTGTCCCGCTCCAGCTTCTCGTACAGCTCGTACGAGCGCAGCAGCAGCGGTACGTAGGCGGGGTCCTCGAAGTAGGACTGGCGGGTGATACGGGAACCACCGTGGCTGGAGCCGCGGTTGTGCACCGGGCCGAACTTCTCCAGGCCCAGGACCCGGGCGCCCCGGGCGGCGAGATGGTGGGCGGCGGCGCCGCCCATGCCGCCGAGGCCGAGAACGATGACGTCGTAGGTGGGAGCCATGCGGCTGCTCCTTCTGCGTACGGAGGGCGGGCGGCGGGCGGACGGATCACCGGCGGTCCGGGCCCGCCCTACCTGCGGATGCGCTCCATCTGCGGGTCGAAGAGGGGCTCTTGGCGGACGGTGGCCGGGATCTTCTCTCCGAAGTACTCGATGTGTACGGCGGTTCCGGGGACCGCCGCGCCGGCCGGCAGCCAGGCGTAGGCGATCCCGCGGCCGAGGGTGTAGCCGTAGGCGGCGGAGGTGACATAGCCGGCCGGGGTGCCGTCCACGAAGACCGGTTCCTTGCCGAGGACGACGGCCGCGGGGTCATCGAGGGTGAGGCAGGCGAGCCTGCGGGACGCGGTCTCCTCGCTCCGGCCGTCCAGCGCCGCGCGGCCGAGGAACTCGCCCTTGGCGGGGCGGACCGCGAAGCCGACCCCGGCCTCGTAGGGGTTGTGCTCGGTGGTCATGTCATGGCCCCAGGAGCGGTACCCCTTCTCCAGGCGGAGGCTGTTGAAGGCGCTGCGGCCGGCGGCGATCACCCCGTGCTCCCGGCCCGCCTCCCAGAGCGTGTCCCACAGGCGCAGCCCCAGATCGGCGGTGGTGTACAGCTCCCAGCCGAGCTCGCCGACATAGCTGAGGCGCATGGCGGTGACCGGGACATGGCCGAGGTACGTCTGCTTGGCACGGAAGTAGCCGAACGCCTGGTGCGAGAAGTCGTCACGGGTCAGGGGCTGGACCAGGTCGCGGGCGAGCGGGCCCCAGACGCCGATACAGCAGGTGCCGGAGGTGATGTCACGGATCTGCACTCCCCCACTCTCGGCTTCGCTCAAGCGGGAGGGTCCCCCATCCGGGGCGTGCCGCAGCAGCCAGTCGAGGTCGGCTCCGCTGTTGGCGCCGATCTGGAAGCGGTCCGGGGCGAGCCGGGCGACGGTGAGGTCGGAGCGGATACCGCCGGTCTCGTCCAGGAGCAGGGTGTAAGTGACCGCGCCCGGCTTCTTGGCAAGGTTGTTGCTGGTCATGCGCTGGAGGAAGGCGAGGGCGCCAGGGCCGGTGACCTCCAGGCGGCGCAGCGGGGTCATGTCGTACAGAGCGACCCTTTCGCGTGTCGCCTTCGCCTCGGCGGCGGCGATCGGTGACCAGTAGCGGGCCGACCAGGCGTCGCGCTCGGGGAGCCGGAGCCCTTCGGCGAGCGGGGCGTTGGCCTCGTACCAGTGCGGGCGCTCCCAGCCGCCGGCCTCCAGGAAGTACGCACCGAGCTCCTGCTGCCGCGGGTAGAAGGGGCTGGTCCGCAGCGGCCGCGGCTGCTCCATGGGCTGGAGCGGATGGATGACGTCATAGACCTCGATGAAGTTCTGGGCGCCGCGGTCGGCGATATAGGCGGGTGAGCGCTGGGCGTCCTCGAAGCGGTAGAGGTCGCACTCATGGATGTCGATGGCCGGCCGGCCGACCGTCATCCACTCGGCGACGGCCCTGGCGACGCCCGCGGAGTGGGTGACCCAGACCGCCTCGGCGAGCCAGAAGCCGCGCAGCTCGCGGGATTCGCCGAGGACCGGCATCCCGTCGGGGGTGAAGGAGAAGACGCCGTTGAAGCCGTCGGCCACCCGGGACGCGCCCAGTGCGGGCAGCAGTCCGACGCTGTCCTGCCAGCTCGGCGCGAAGTCCTCCGCGGTGAAGGGCAGCGAGGACGGCATGACGGGAGCTTCGTCGAAGGCGGCGACGGTGAAGGGGTCGACGGGCATCGGGCGGTGGGCGTAGGAGCCGATGCCGAGCCGGTCGTGGTGCTCACGGAAGTAGAGGTCACGGTCCTGGAAGCGCAGGATCGGCTTGCTCGCCTCGGTGCGTGAGTCGTTGGCACCGGCCAGTTCGGGCAGCGGTTCCGTGGTGGCGTACTGGTGGGCCAGCGGCAGGAGCGGTACGTCCACCCCGGCCATCGCGCCGATCACCGGGCCCCAGAAGCCGGCCGCCGAGACGACATGGTCGGCGGGGAAGGTGCCGCGGTCGGTGGTGACGCCGGTGACCCGGCCGCCCTCCCGCTCGATCCCGGTGACGGTGTGCCGCTCCAGAAAACGGGCGCCGCGCCGCTCGGCCCGTGCGATCTGGGCGCGGCAGGCGAGCACGGCACGGGCCAGTCCGTCGTCGGGGGTGTGGAATCCGCCGTAGAGCGCGGTCTCGTCGAGCATCGGCCACAGCTCCTTGCACTGCTGCGGGCCGAGGAGTTCGCCGCGGACGCCCCAGGAGGCCGCGAGCCCGGCCTTGCGGTGCAGATCGGCCCAGCGGGCCTCGGTGGTGGCGATTTCCAGACCGCCGACCTGGTGGAAGCAGGGCAGCCCGTCCACCTCCAGGGCGCCGAACTTCTGGACGGTGTAGGCGGCGAACTCGGTCAGGGTCTTGGACGGGCCGGTCTGGAAGACCAGGCCGGGCGCATGCGAGGTGGAGCCGCCGGGGGCCGGGAGCGGGCCCTGTTCGAGGACGGTGACCTCGGTCCAGCCGCGGGCGGTGAGTTCATCGGCGAGGGAACAGCCGACGATGCCGGCACCGATGACAACCACACGGGAACTGGGGGCGGGCGTACGGGACATGTCCCTCCTCCTGCTGGTCGGAGTGGTCCGCTGGGGTGGCTGTAACGCCGTTACAGGACCACGACCGTGCCAACGGCATGGACGTGATGCGGCATGCCCCACCCCTTGTTGCGCACTGCACGACTGGTTGCGCGATGAGAGACATAGTGGGAACGGCGGATCGGCACCGTCAAGGGGGTGCGAGCCAGCTCTTGGCAAAGGGATGCCCCGCGCCCCCGGGCACGGGATCCGACGCGGGACCGACACGGGGTCCGACGCACGATCTCACCACCCGACACCCCGGCCAGGGACCGGACTTCGGAGCTTCAGCATTTCCGGGGACCGCTTGACGCAGCCGCGCCCCGGCTGGATTCTGTTGCGCATGGCGCCTCATCGTGCGCAACACGAAACTCGATGACTACCGAAAAGTAACCGGGGGTCCCGTGATTCCTGTCTGCCCTCTCGCCGCCCTACCCACCGGCGAGGCCGTACGCACCCACCCCGTGACCGTCGAGAACGGCATGATCCACGTCCACCGCCCCGCCGCCGAGGAGGGCACCGCCGTATGAAGTCGGTCGCTGTCATCGGGGCCTCGCTGGCAGGTCTGTACGCCGCGCGGGCCCTGCGCGCCCAAGGGTTCGACGGCCGTCTGGTGATCGTCGGGGCGGAGCACCACCGCCCCTACGACCGCCCACCGCTGTCCAAGGGCTTCCTCACCGGCGCCACCACGGACCAGGGTCAACTGGCCCTGGCCGACGCCGAGGAGATCGCCGAACTGGACGCCGAATGGCTGCTCGGCACCCGGGCCACCGGGCTCGACACCCGAGGGCGCGCGGTGCTCCTCGACGGAGGCCGGTCGCTCACCACCGACGGCGTGGTGATCGCCACCGGCGCCGGCCCGCGCCACCTCCCCGGCCCGGCACCCACCGGAACACACACCCTGCGCACCCTTGAGGACGCCCAGGCACTGCGCGCGGAACTGGTCCGGGGCCCGGTCAGGGTCGTGGTGATCGGCGGCGGCTTCATCGGCGCCGAGGTCGCCTCCTCCTGCGCCGCTCTCGGCCATCACGTCACCGTGGTCGAAGCCGCCCCGCTCCCCCTCGTCCCCCAACTCGGCGACACGATGGCCGAGATCTGCGCCGCCCTCCATGCCGACCACGGCGTCACCCTGCTCACCGGAACCGGTGTCGCCCGCCTGCACGACGGCGGCGCCGGGAACCGTGTCACCGGGGTTGAACTGGCCGACGGCCGGCTGCTCCCCGCCGAGGTGGTCGTCGTCGGCGTCGGGGTACGCCCGCACACCGCCTGGCTCGAAGGGTCCGGGCTCCCGCTCGACGACGGGGTGTGCTGCGATGCGGGCGGGGTCACCCCACAGCCCCGGATCGTGGCGGTCGGCGATGTCGCCAGGGTGGACGGCACCCGCGCGGAACACTGGACCAGCGCCACCGAGCAGGCCACGGTCGCCATCCGGAATCTGCTGGCCGGCCGGACCGTCGCGGTCCACCGGAGCCTGCCGTACTTCTGGTCCGACCAGTACGGCGTACGCATCCAGTTCGCCGGCCGACGACTGCCCGGCGACACCCCGCGCATCGTCGAGGGCTCACCCGACGACCGCAGCTTCCTCGCCTGCTACGAACGCGACGGCAAGACCACCGCCGTACTCGCCCTCAACCGCCCCCGCCCCTTCATGCGCCTCCGCCGCGAACTGGCGCGCGCCACCCAGCCGGTCACCACCTGACCTCCACCGACGGCGCGACGGCGCAACGACAGCAGCGGGACACTTGGGCTCTCCCGCCTGTGGCGCACCAGACAGTACGAAGCGGATGACGCCGCCGCTTTCGCGTGTTGGGGACAGCGGAACGCCCGCCACCCGGCGGCGCTCCGCAACCGCGTTCTCGTCCTAGGAGACCCACACGTGACTCCCAGCGCCGCCGCCACCCGAGCGGCCCAGACGCTCTCCCGCCCCTTCGCCCTGGGCGGCCTCACCGTGCCCAACCGGATCGCCATGGCGCCGATGACCCGCGAGTTCTCGCCGGGCGGTGTCCCGGGCGCCGATGTCGCGGACTATTACGCCCGCCGCGCGGCCGGCGGCGTCGGCCTGGTCATCACGGAGGGGACCTACGTCGGACACGCCGCCGCCGGAACCAGCGACGCGGTTCCCCGCTTTCACGGCACGGACGCCCTCGACGGCTGGGCCGGTGTCGTGGCGGCGGTGCATGCGGCGGGCGGGACGATCATGCCGCAGCTGTGGCACGTCGGCATGGCCCGTCAGGCGGGCGCACCCCCGTTCCCCGACGCCCCGCCGTCCGGCCCGTCCGGGATCACCGTCGATGGCACACCGTCCGGGCATGCGATGACCCAGCGGGATCTCGACGAGGTGATAGCGGCGTTCGCCGAGGCGGCGGCCGCCGCCGAGCGGCTCGGCTTCGACGGGGTCGAACTGCACGGCGCCCACGGCTACTTGATCGACCAGTTCCTGTGGTCGGGCACCAACCGGCGCACCGATGCCTACGGCGGCAGCATCGGCGCCCGTACCCGTTTCGCCGCCGAGGTCGTGGCGGCCTGCCGGGAAGCGGTCTCCCCGGACTTCCCGATCCTCTTCCGGATGTCCCAGTGGAAGATGCGCAAGTACGAAGCCCGCCTTGCCGATACGCCGGAAGAACTCCAGGCGATCGTGGCACCGCTGACGGACGCCGGCGTCACCGCCTTCCACTGCTCGACGCGCCGCTACTGGCTGCCCGAGTTCGAGGATTCGGATCTCAACCTCGCGGGATGGGTCAAAAAGCTCTCCGGCCGGCCGACCGTCACCGTGGGCTCCGTCGGTCTCGACAAGGAGTTCATCGGCACGTTCAGCCTCGAACAGGCCAGGGTCTCCGGCATCGACCGGCTGCTGGACAGGCTGGAGCGGGACGAGTTCGACCTCGTCGCCATCGGGCGGGCGCTGCTCGGCGACCCGGAGTGGGCCGCCAAGATCCTCGCGGGCCGCACCGACGCGCTCGTGCCGTTCGACGCCTCGATGCTGAAGACGCTGAACTGACTCCGGCGCGCCGGGCGCGGCCTCTCCTGGATGCCGCGCCCGGCGCCACCGCACGCGGGCCGGCGGCCGGAGATCACCACCCGCTGCCCGGCCGCCCGCCGCAGCCGGGCAGCGCTCAGACCGCGTTCAGCTGAGCGGCCGCGGCATCGACGGTCTGGGTGAGCAGCGTGGCAATCGTCATGGGGCCCACACCGCCGGGCACCGGGGTGATCAGCGAGGCACGGGTACGCGCCGCCTCGAAGTCCACATCACCGACGTTGCCCGGGTTGGATCCGGCGTCGATCACGACGGCACCGGGCTTGATGTGCTCCCCGCCCAGGAACCGGGGCCGGCCGACGGCCGCGATCAGGACATCGGCTTCCCTGGTGAGCGACGCCAGGTCGGTGGTGCGGGAGTGGCAGTAGGTGACCGTGGCATCGCGGCCGAGCAGCAGCATCCCCACGGGCTTGCCGAGGATCGCGCTACGGCCGACCACGACCGCATGCTTGCCGGCCAGGTCGACGTCATAGTGATCGAGCAGCCGCAGGATGCCGCCGGGCGTGCAGGAGGCGAAGCCGTCCAGGCCGAAGCTCATCGCGGCGAAGGAGTGGCAGGTCACGCCGTCGACATCCTTCTCGGGGGCGATCGCCTCGAACGCGGCACGCTCGTCGATGTGCGGGCCGGCCGGATGCTGGAGCAGGATGCCGTGCACCTCGGGGTCGTTCGACAGTGCGGTGATCGTGCCGACCAGCTCCGCGGTCGTGGTGGCGGCGGGCAGCGCGACATGCCGGGAGAGGATGCCGGCCTTCGCACAACGGTTGCGCTTCATACGGACATACGTCACCGAGGCGGGATCGTCGCCCACGAGGACGGTCGCCAGACACGGGGCCGTGCCGGTCCGTTCGGTGAGGTCCGCCGCGCGCCGGGCGGCCTGTTCGACGAGGGTGCGGGCCAGTGCGCTGCCGTCCATGAGGCGGGCTTCCGGGGACATGGGCTGCTCCTGAGTATCAGGTGGGATCGCCCAGGCGCGCGGCACCGGCCTTGGATGGCCGAGCCGCTCCCCGGTGGTGCTCCACCCCAGCGCCAGTCACGGCTCGCCGCCCACTGTATGCGACGTCCGCAGTGCGCGGACCGTCCCCCTCACCCGCCGCCCTGACCGGGCGCGGAGAGGGGTGGTTGGGGCGAGGTGTTGGCCTCCCACTGGCTGAGGATGCCGTCCCAGTCGTGCTGGGCGGCGGTGATGGCGTTGGCATCCCAGGTGGGCTGGACGGGCTGCTGATACTGCTGGTGTTCCTCGTACACCCGGTATTCCTGGTACTGCTGTGGGTCCGGGTAGTGCGGGTACGGCTGCTGCTTCCAGGGGTCGGGCTCGTAGTGCTCCCGTGGCGGGTGCTGTGGTCGCTCGCGCCATGTCAGATGGGGGGTCTCGGGCTGTGGCGGCGGGACATTGACCAGCCGCCGGTGCCGTCCCGTGCGGTCCGAGGGGGCGGGCGGCATCGGGCGGCTCTCGGCGGACAGCTGTTGTGCGCGGGCCACCAGCAGCCGTACGTCGAGGCCGAGTTCGGTGGCCAGGGCGGTGAGGTCGACCCCGTTGTGCCAGCTGCTCATCAGGACCGCGTCCAGGGCCGGTGCCCAGGCCGGTTCGGAGGGCTGGGGAGCCGGGCCGGTCGGCGGCGGTGCCGCGGGGTGCGCGGCGCCCGGCGCGGCGGCCGCCTGGACCGGCTGCTGTACGGGGGGCTGTGGCGCGGGGGCCTGTTGCGTGGGGGCCTGAGGTGCGGCAGGAGCTTGCTGACCGGGGGCCGGTGGCGCGGGCTGCTGCTGCGCGGGGGGCTGCTCGCCCGTGGGCTGGGCCAGCAGGCTCTTGGCGACCGCGCGGGCGTCTTCCTTGCCCACCGTGCGCCGGGCCAGCCGCACTTCGCGTTCCTCCAGGCCGAGCAGGTCCGCCACCACCGCGTCACTGCCCACGGTCACCGCGAAGGCGGCCAGGGTCCGCGAACGGCGGGCCTCGGCCTCGTCCAGGAGTCCCTGTGTTCGGCGGACCTCGTCATCGCTGCTGCAAAACGCCTGTGCGAGTACCGCGTGGCGCTCCCACAACTCCCTCGGTTCCATGACTGCGACAACGTTCCTTCGTCCGGATTGGCCCGCTTCCCGGCTATAGATCACTGCATAGGGTGATATTCGCCGGAGATGCGTCCCCGCCTGACCGGCGGAAGTACGGCCGGCTGCGAAAATACGCAGTGACCCCAGCGTCGAAGAATCGTTTCTACGGCCATGAGCGTCCCCTCTTCCGGCACCGTCGCAGGTCACGGACCGACCTCCCTCCCCCGCCCCGGGAAGATGCCGCGGTGGATCACCGCGGAGGTCATCAGGCAGACACCGGTGTACGCCGGGCTGGTGAAGCAGTGGACCGAGCGCGCCGCCACCGTGCCCGGGGTCGCCGATCCCGAGTGGCAGCGCCTGGTCTCCTACCGCGCGCTGATGGAGGAGACCGAGACCGCCCTCACGGCCCTCCGGCCCCATCGCGCGCCCGACGTACTGCCCCCACGCAAGCCGGCCGTCCCGGCGGCCCGGCCCGCCCGCCTGGACGCCTGAAGCGGGTCCGCGGCGGCTGCCGCGCCGGCCCGCGCGAGCGGCACCCGCGCCGGAGTACCGTTGAGTTGTCGAGGATTTCCCGCTGTCCGGCGGCTGCGCCGACAGCGGCTTTGACCAGCGACGGAGCCCGGGTGAGCGCGACGGATGAGACGGACTTCAGCCCGATCGGGGTGATCGGGCGGGTGACCGTCTCCATCCCGGCCGACGGCCCGGGAGAGGTGTTGCTGCCCGTACGCGGCGGCACCGAGGCCTTCGCCGCCTGGTCCCACGAGCCCATCGCCCGGCATACACAGGTCATCGTGGTGGACCACACCTCGGCGCGATCGGTGATCGTCGCGCCGCTGCCCGCGTGACCCCGGCCGGCCGTCCCGCGCACCGTATCCGGTCACCTGAGCACTCCCTTTTCCTGCGGCCGTCCCCGCACTCCACCCCCGAGGCAGGTCGCACCGGACCAGGAGCCTTCCGATGTTGTTCTGGCATGTTCCGGCGCCGAACGAGGCGCTGTTGATCTCCGGCTCGAAGCGCCGGACCGGGGACGCCCAATTCCGTATCGTGACCGGCCATGGCTGCTGGGTCATGCCCGTCAAACAGAAGGCGAGTGTGCTGTCGCTGTCGCTGCGGGAGGCAGAGATCTCCGAGGACTGCGTCACCCAGCAGGGCATCCGGCTCGGCGTCCGGGCGGTCGCCGTCTTCAAGGTCGGGGACGACCAGACGTCCATCGCCAACGCCGCCCGCCGGTTCCTCTCCGAGCAGGCCACCATGGAAGAGCTGGTCGGCCGGATCTTCGCCGGTCATCTGCGCTCGATCGTCGGCGGACTGACCGTCGAGCAGATCATCCGGGAGCGGGACCGGGTCGCCCAGGAGGTCAAGGACGGCAGCCACTCCGAGATGGAGAAGCTCGGCATCGTCGTCGACGCGCTGCAGATCCAGGAGATCGCCGACACCTCCGGCTACATCACCAATCTCGCCGCACCGCACGCCGCCGCGGTGGCCAGCACGGCCCGGATCGCGCAGGCCAAGGCCGACCAGGAGGCGACCGAACGGGAGCAGCAGGCGGCCGCGTTGAAGGCGGAGTACGAGCGGGACACCGCGATCAAGCGGGCCGGTTTCCTCGCCGAGACCGAGCAGTCCAACGCCCGCGCCGCACAGGCCGGCCCGCTCTCCCAGGCCAGGGCCTCGCAGGAGGTCATCGAGGAGCAGACCGCGCTGGCCGAGCGGCAGGCCTCGCTCGCCGCCCAGCGGCTGGAGGCCGAGGTACGCCGCCCCGCGGACGCCGAGGCGTACCGGCTGCGCACCCTGGCGGAGGCACAGCGTGACCAGGTCCGCTACGAGGCGGACGCCCGCGCGTACACCGAACGCACCGTCGCCCAGGCACGCGCCGACGCCAACACGGCCCTCGCGGGCTCGCTGCGGGACGGCAACCAGGAACTGATCGCCGCCAACCGCACCATCGAAAACCTCCCCGCCCTCGCCGAATCCGCCGCCGAGGGCCTCTCCGGCACCCAGCTGACCGTCCTCAACGGCACCGACGGAATCAACGAGATCGTCTCCGGCATCATCGGCCAGGGCCTGGCCATCCTCAACGGCCTGAAACCCGCCACCGCCACCCCCGCCGCCACTTCCCCACCGGCCGACGGCACGGGCCCACTGCCCCGGAAGGTGACAAGGCTGAAGCAGGACGGCGCCGGGTCGGGGGCCGGGTCGAGCTGAGCGGGGGCCGGGCGGGGCCGGCCCCCCGGTGGATCACGACCGGCGCGGGCCGCCGGACCCCCAGAGGTGCCCGGTGGCCCCTGCGGGCCCCGGGCACGTGGCTGTCCCCGTCAGGTCGGTTACTTGGCGGGGTCGGTGGGCGTGCGGCGTCTGCGGGTCAGGATGAAGTGGGCGAGGACGCCGAAGAGAAGGCCCCAGAAGGCGGAGCCGATGCCGAAGAGGGTGACGCCGGAGGCGGTGGCGAGGAAGGTGATCAGGGCTGCCTCGCGGTCTTTTTCCTCCTTTACGGCACCGGTCAGGCCGCCGGCCAGTGCGCCGAGCAGGGCGACGCCGGCGACTGCCGCCACCAGTTCCTTGGGGAGGCCCGCGAAGAGCACCACCAGTGTGGAGCCGAAGGCGCCGATGAGGAGGTAGAACGCTCCGCAGGAGACTCCGGCGACATAGCGCCGCCGCGGGTCGCGGTGTGACTCGGGGCCGGTGCAGATGGCGGCGGTGATCGCGGCGAGGTTGATGGCATGGGAGCCGAAGGGGGCCAGTGCCGTGGACACCAGGCCCGTGGAGCCGATCAGGAGGCGGTCCTTGGGCTCGTAGCCGGATGCGGTGAGCACGGCCATGCCCGGTGCGTTCTGGGAGGCGAGCGTGGCCAGGATCATCGGCACCGCGATGCCGATGAGCGAGGCGAGCGAGAACTCCGGGGTCGTCAGCACCGGCTTGGCCAGCTCGATCCGGTCCAGATGGATGTCCAGCCGGGAGCTGACCGCACTGGCCGCGACGCCCGCCGCCAGGGCGACGAGCACGGCGTAGCGGGGCAGCCAGCGCTTCGCCAGGAGGTAGGCGACCAGCACGGAACCGGCGATGAGCGGCGCGGTCTTGAGGGAGCTGAACACGCCGGTGCCGAACGAGAAGAGGATGCCGGCGAGCATCGCGGAGACCACGGCGGTGGGCACCTGCCGCATCAGCCATCCGAACACGCCGGTCAGGCCGACCAGGGTGATCACCAGGCCGGTGACGATGAACGCGCCGATGGCCTCCGCGTAGGAGTACGCCCCCAGGCTGGTCACCAGCAGGGCCGCGCCCGGTGTCGACCAGGCCGTGATCACCGGCATCTTGGTGCGCAGGCTCAGCCCGATACAGGTGAGCCCGCTGCCGATGGAGATGGCCCAGACCCATGAGCTGGTCTGAGCGGTGTTCAGATGCCCGGCGGACGCGGCCGCGAGCACGATGACGAGCGGGCCCGAGTAGGACACGACGACGGCGACGAAGCCGGCCAGGACCGCGGACAGCGAGGCGTCGCGGAACAGGCCCGGACGGGCCCCCGGATTCGGGGACCCGTCCGCCGCCTCCGCCGCGCGCTGCGGTGGGGCGGAACCCGACGGTGCGGCGTCGGGGTGTGGCGTGGGTGTCTTGGAACTCAACGGTCTTCCTTCACGGCCTTTTCCAGGGCCTGTTCGAGGTCGGCGACAAGGTCTGCGGGGCTCTCCAGGCCAATGGACAGCCGCAGCATGTCCTTCGGCGAGGTACTACCCGGTCCTTCGAAGGTGTAGCGGTGTTCGACCAGACTCTCCACACCGCCCAACGACGTGGCACGGATGAAGAGTTCGCAGTGGTTGGCGGTCCGCAGGGACTGCTGCCACTCGCCGTCGACATGCAGCGAGAGCATGCCGCTGAAGCCGCCGGTCATCTGCCGGGCGGCGACCGCGTGGCCCGGGTCGGTGGCGAGCCCGGGGTAGGCCACCCGACGGATGCGGGGGTGCTCCGCGAAGTGCTCGGCCACGGCCATGGCGGTGGCCGATATCTGCCGCATACGGGGGAAGAGCGTCCGTATGCCCCGCATCAGGAGGTAGGTCTCCATGGGGCCGAGGATCGGTCCGGTCAGTCGGCGGTGCAGCTGGAGCCGCTCCCAGATCGCGTCCCGGGCCTCGCTGCTGCCCGGTGCCTTGACGAGAAGTCCGGCGACGACATCGGTATGGCCGTTGAGGTACTTGGTGCCCGAATGCATGATCAGGTCCGCGCCGAGGGCGAACGGCTGGGAGTGCACCGGGGTGGGGACGGTGTTGTCGACGCCGAACAGGGCACCGGCCGCGTGCGCGATCTCGGCGCAGGCGGCGATGTCGGTCACCGTCCAGGTGGGGTTCGCCGGGGACTCCGCCCACACCAGCGCGGTCGGCGCGGCGGCCACGGCGGCCCGCACCGCGTCCAGGTCGTTCATGGGCGCCTGGACGACCTCCAGGCCGCGCTGCGGGCCGAACTCCCGCAGCCACTTGGTGAGTCCGAAGTACATGGTCTCCGGGACCACGACCCGCGCACCGGCCGGCAGCACCTGGAACACGGCGGTGGCGGCGGCCATGCCCGACGAGAAGACCAGCGCGTCCGAACCGCCCTCAAGGCCCGCCACCACCGTCTCGACCTGCTCGTATCCCGGGGTTCCCTGATCCCGCAGATACGCCAGTCCGGCCGGCGCCCGGTACTCGCTGTCGCGCGCGAAGGTCGCGGCCAGCCCGATCGGGGGCGGCACGGCGCCGGTGGTGGGGCAGCGCCAGCCGTCGCCCTGCGCGGCGCGCGTCTCGGCCCGGTACTCCTGCGTCCAGGGGGTGTAGGTCTCGCTGTTGTTCATCGCTTCCTCGTCATCAGTTCCGGCAGAGCGGTGCTCAGGGCACGTTCGGCGTCCAGCAGCGCACGGGAGGGCGCGCCGGGTGAGGGCACATAGTGGTTGTAGTAGCTGGACCCCTCGGTGTGCGGCCCGAGGAAGAACAGCCGTGGCTGCGGGCTGCCCGTACGGTCGACCCCCTGGCCGTCGCGGGTGACGTCCAGCCCGTGCACGGTCGTCCCGCGGTGCGCGAGGGTACGGACGCGGCCGGCGGCGACGAGCGTGCCGAGCAGTGTCCCGGTCGCCCGGTCGGCGCCGGGCTCGGCCACATGCGCCTGCACCACGTGGTCGGTCTCCATCCGCAACGGCTCGGCCAGGCAGGTGGATTCCAGGCGCCAGGGTCCTTGGCCGGCCGGTGCGACGACCTTCGGCTGTGGTCCGGGGCCGAGCTGGACGATCCCCGCGTCGATCAGGGCGAGCAGCTCCGCCGAGCGGTCCAGCTGCGGGCCGATCACCTGCCGGTTCACCGTCGCGGAGAACTCCCCGAAGAAGGTGGCCAGGGACGCGTCGTCGACGCCCGGCGCATCGATGACCGACCGCAGCACATCGCGGTGGTCGCGCAGTACCTCCAGGGCTTCCTTGAGCGGGCTCACCCCGAGGCCGTCGCGGGCCTCGGCCAGGTCGGCGGCGACCTCCGCGGTGAACCAGTCGCGGTAGGCGGCGTAGCCCGTCCACTCGCGGTCCGAGAGGTTCGCGGACAGGATCCCGGGCACCGGGCTGCCGCCGAACCGGGCCCGCAGCTCATCGAGCAGAATCTCGTGTCCGGCCTGAGCGCAGCGCCGGGCCATCTCCGGCCCCGCGTCGGCGATATCACCCATCTCCCGGCCCAACAGGACCCGGTAGTAGGCGAGTTCCATCTCGGCCTCGACGAGCGGCAGCACCTCGGCGGTGAAGTCGAGGCGCCGGTCCGGCCGTTGTGCACGCAGCGTGTCGAGGCGCTCGGTGGTCAGGGCCAGCGGGGCGAAGCGTATTCGGCCCGGGTGGAGGCGCGGGCGGCTGCGCGAGGGCATACCGGAGCGGTTGGTGAGCACGATCAACGGCTCCCGCCCACTGGGCAGATAGCTCAGCCCGCGCTCGGTCGTGGTGTGCCTGCCGCCGCGGCCGAGGGTGAGCGTGGCGATGACGTCCATGGCCGTGAGCCCCATGCCGAGGACGGCCACCCGTTCGCCCGGTGCGATGCTGTCGAGTGCCTCGGGTAACGGATAGGGGCGGGTGATGAGCCGGGGGTCGGGGGCGGGTGCCGGGGGCTGGTAGAGCGAGTGGTGCCCGACGGTGACGAAGACGGCGTCGGCGTCGATCCGGGTGCCGTCGGCGAGGACGACCGTCTCGGTGTCCGGCGCTTCGGTCCTGATGTCGACGGCCGTCGTACGGTGCGTCAGGAGCGTGAGGTGGTCCGGCGCCGCCTCGCGGATCTCCCCCGCCGCCCAGGTCAGATACTCACTGAGCAGCCTGCGCGGCAGGAAGTCGTTCGGCTGGATCTCCCGTCCCGCACCCGCGCGCACGGTGTAGCCGTCGTCCGCCAGCCGCAGATCCCGGCGTCGGCACCATTCATGCAGCGAGGGGCCGGATATCGGTACCGGGCCGTCCACCATGTGTGCGTCGGCGAAGGCCGAGAGCTGTGCGCAGACGGTGTTGAGCAGCAGATGATCGGGCTGATCGGGCAGATGGAAGCCGGCACCGAAGGGCTGCGGGTCGATGAGGTGGACGGTGAGCGGGACCGGCTGCGCCAGGCAGTGCGCGACCAGCCGCTCGAAGACGCCCAGCCCTCGCGATCCGGCCCCGACGATGGCGACGGAGAGGGGTGTGTGCTTCACCACCGGCGCGTCTCCCCGAAGAAGTTGGGCACCTCGATGGTGTTGCCGTCCTTGCGGGCCTCGCCGAGGACGAACGCCCCCACGGCGAGGTCCAGCACGCCCAGTCCGAACGGCGAGAAGATCACCGGGCGGTCCGCGGACGGCGTGACCTCCCCGTTCAGCACTCCGGCGAGGGTTCCGGTCACGAACTCGCGGGAGCCGGACAGCTGCTCGGCGAGGTGGGGTGAGGTCTGGGCCTTCAGACAGTGCTCGACATCGTCGAGGATGTTGTCCGCTCCCAGCACCACCTCGGGCGCGAGGTCCCGCAGGGAGATGTTGAGCACGAGCTGGCCGGGCTTGAACGGGGTGCTGACGTACGGCTCAAGCGCGGTCGTGGCGAAGACGACCGTGTCGGCCCGCAGCGCGGCGTCGAGGTCGGCGGTGAAGTCGGCCGGGCGGTTCTGTGTGGTGCGCACATGGTCGGCCAGCGCCTGTCCGGATGCCTCGTCAAGGTCGTGGACGAGGTAGGAGTCCGGGGTGCAGCCCGCGGTGTGCAGGTAGTCGCAGATGTTGCGGGCGATGACACCGCCGCCCACGACGGCGATACGGGTCCCGGCGAAGCCGTCCGGGCGGAGCGCGGTCGCTGCGACGGCCGCGGAGGCGGCGGTGCGCGCCGCGCTGATGTTGGCGGCTTCGAGACAGGCGATCGGGTAGCCGGTCTCGTAGTCGTTCAGGAGCAGGACGGCCGAGGCACGCGGGGCTCCGCGGCGTGTGTTGCCCGGGAAGCTGGCGATCCACTTGATACCGGCGAGCTGGACGTCGGCGCCCAGATAGGCCGGCAGCGCGATGATCCGGGAGTCCGGCTTCTCCGGGAAGCGCAGGAAGTAGCTGTCCGGGTTGACGGAGTCCCCGGACTCATGCGCCCGATAAGCGCTGCTGACAATGCCGAGCACGTCTTTGCGTTTGTCGTGCAAAACTTGACAAACCGTTTCTCCGGCCACGATCTCAAAATTGAACATCACGAATCCCCCCTACTCAGGCCGGTGCCTGAGATATGTTGGCACCGACGACCTCGGGCCAGCGTTCCGCCACCCAGTCGTCGTTATAGATGGTCTCCAGATAGCGATCCCCGAAGTCGGGTGAAATGGCCACCACGACACTTCCGTCGGGAATATTCTTTGCGGCATCCTGCACGGCAGACAGCACCGTGCCGGACGAACCCCCCAGTAGCAGCCCGCGTTCTTCGGCCAGCGTTCGGCACATTTCCACGGCGGCCGCCTCGGAAATGAGCACGACCTCATCGATATTCCCGGTGTCCAGGATTTCCGGCCGTCTGCTCGTTCCCAGGCCGGGAATGTGGCGCCGGGCGGCGGGCCCGCCGAAGGTCACGGAGCCCTCGGCATCCACCGCGATGATCCGAGTGGCGGGGCTGTGGCGGCGCAGGTACTCCGCGCAGCCCATCAGGGTGCCGGTCGTGCCGGCCCCGATGAAGGCGTAGTCGATATGACCGATCTCCTCCAGGAGCGCACGGCCGGTGCGGTCCCGATGAGCCCGCGGCCCCGCCGGGTTGGCGTACTGATTCAGCCAGAAAAGGTTTGTTTCGCGGCGCAGTCGCGCGTCGATGTAGTCGATACGCGACTGCAGATAGCCGCCGTGGGCGTCCCGGACGTCGATGACGACCACTTCGGCCCCGAGCACCTCCATCAGACGCCGCGACTGGACGGTGGAGTTGGGGTCCGTGACACAGGTGAGCCGGTACCCCTTTGCCGCGCACACCATCGCCAGGGCGACGCCGAGGTTCCCCGACGTCGACTCGATCAGCCGGGTCCGCGGAAAGCAGCGCCCGGATTCCTCGGCCGCCTCGACCAGCGCGACAGCCGTTTTGAGTTTTACCGAACCGGCAGGATTGAGGCCTTCCAGTTTAAGGAAGACTGAACTGCCGGGAACTAATTGGTCAAGCCGGACGTAGAGATCATCCAGCACGAGATCATAAACTTCTTCCGCTATCACCAGAGTCCAAACCGTTGAAAATGGGCAGCGCAAAGCAACTGCGCTCGCCGAAGCGAGAGCCCATGGGCTTGTTGGTCGGCGCACGGGTCAGGTGCGCTACGCAGAAGGGACTCTCCCCCCGTCCCCCGATGCCACAAATCCCTCATTCGCGATGCGACGGCACAATCCTGCCATCTGGCAAGGACAATGACAATGATTGTATGGAAAACAAAAATGTTGAATCACGAAATGTCCGCCGGAACCGTACCGTCCGTAACGCCCCTGACTTCCCGTTATCCCTGGTGACGGCCCCGGAATAAGAAATTCCACCGCGCCCGGACAGGCAGCGGGCCCGGGGTCATGACCCCGGGCCCACCATGCACGAACTGACGGGTTACTAGAGGAGGCCCAGCAGGCCGAGGTTGAGCAGGCCGTTCCTGCCCAGGCCGCGGCCGTCACGCTCGTAGCCGTCACGCTCGTAGCCATCACGCTCGTAGCCGTGGCGGCCATATCCGTAGCGGTCGAGGCCATCGCGGTCGTAACCGCTGTCGCGGCCGTAGCCGTCGCGGCGGTCGCGGCCGAAGCCGTCGTGGCCACGGTGGCCGACGCGGCCGTGATGGCGGTTGTGCTGCTGGTTGCCGTGGTGACCCTTGTCGCAGCGGTGCGAGGCGCACTTGACGTCCTGGGAGCCGCTGGGGGGCGCGGTCGCGGCGGTGGCGGCGCCTGCCGTCGGCACCACGAGGGCAGCCGCGGTCAGGCCGGCCACTGCAAGGCCGCGCGGGATCGAACGGAGCATGTTTCCACCTTCACTCGACTCTGCAGAAAATGAATATTTCCTGCAAAGACGACAATAAGCGGGCATTTCCCTGCCGACTTGCGACCCGCCGCAGAGTCACTGGAACGCAGCACGCACCGCAACGCACCACGGCGCACCCCGGCCGTTCACTCCGGAATCCCGCCGCTTTCCCGGCCTGCCGCCCCGTCCTTCGGCAGGCTCTCCAGCAAGTTCCCCAGGGCGCCCGACACGAGGGCGCAGACCGTGTCGGGGTCGGCGCTTGCCAGAGGCTCCTTGGCGACCACCACTCGCATCAAGCCAATTCCGAGCAGCCAGGACAGCGCCAGATCCGCGCGCAAATCCCCGGTTTCGGACTCGGAGAGCGTGGCGAGGACGTCCGCGTACTCCTCCCCCAGCCCCCGCAGCGCCTCCGCTATCTCGTCGCTGCCGCCGATGGAGCGCAGACACACTTCCAGCGAACGGTCGGCGCCGTTCGCGCCGCCGGCCAGCATTCCGCGCAGCGCGACCTCGAACAGCCGCTCGGCGGGAGTGGTGCGCAGCTGCTCATGGCCGCCACGCGCCATCACCTCCCCGAACAGGGCCTTCTTCGAGCCGAAGTACCGGAACAGCAGGGCCTGGTTGGCCCCGGCCCGGGACGCGATGTCGCGTACCGTCGCCCGTTCGTAGCCGCGCTCGGCGAACAGCTCACAGGCGGCATCGAGCAACCGCAGCCGGGTGCCCTGAGCATCCCGGCGGGGTGCGTCCGCCGTGCCGTGCTGCGGGGTCTTCGCCATCCCACGTTCCTCTCCGTCGGCCCGTCACAAGGACGGCCACAATGCGTCGTTGACCGCCTCCGGGGGGCGGCTTACCGTGATGTAAGCAGGTGCTTACACAAGGGAGGTCACCTTGACCACAGCCGACACAGCACCACTCTCCTACCCCTTCAACGTTCCCGAGAGCCTTGAGCTTTCCGAAGAGTACGAACAGGCCCAAAACCGTCCGGGGCTGCTGAAGGTCCGGATGACGTACGGCGAGCCGGCCTGGCTCGTGACCCGGTATGCCGAGGCCCGGTTCGTCCTCGGCGATCAGCGCTTCAGCCGCGCCGAGGGCGCACGGCATGACGAGCCGCGGCAGTCCGAAGGGCGCCGGGACAGCGGC
Source organism: Streptomyces tubercidicus (assembly GCF_027497495.1). Taxonomy (GTDB): domain Bacteria; phylum Actinomycetota; class Actinomycetes; order Streptomycetales; family Streptomycetaceae; genus Streptomyces; species Streptomyces tubercidicus. The sequence goes on along the minus strand of NZ_CP114205.1, from coordinate 7,485,668 downwards.
ATCCTGGGCATGGACCCACCCGATCACACCCGGCTGCGGACGCTGGTGGCCAAGGCCTTCACCGTCCGCCAGGTCGAAAAGCTCCGGCCGCAGGTCAAGCAGCTGGCGCATGAGCTGCTCGACGAGCTGGAGGCGGCCGGGCCGCCCGCCGATCTCGTGGACCGCTACGCACTGCCGATCCCCGTCGCGGTGATCTGCCGGATGCTCGGCGTACCGGCCGCGGACCGGCCGCGGTTCCGGGTGTGGAGCGATGCCGCCTTGTCGACAAGTTCCCTGACCGCGGCGGAATTCGACGCCAACATGGAAGAACTCCGCGCCTATATGCGTCAGTTGATCGAGGATCACCGGCGCGCTCCGCGGGACGATCTGATGACAGCGCTGATCGATGCCCGGGATGTCAACGACCGGCTGTCCGAAATCGAGCTGGTGGACCTGTGCGTCGGCATTCTTGTCGCCGGGCACGAGACCACCGCGACCCAGATTCCCAACTTCGTGCTCGCGCTGCTGGACCACCCGGGACAGCTCGCCCTGCTGCGCGAGCAGCCGGAGCTGATCGCCGGAGCGGTGGAGGAATTGCTGCGTTTTGTTCCGCTGGGCAGTGGCGCGAGCCAGCCTCGTTATGCGACGGAGGACGTCGAAGTCGGCGGGACGCTGGTGCGGGCCGGGAGCCCGGTTCTGGTGGCGGTGGGCGCCGCCAACCGGGACGGGCTGCGCTTCGACGCACCCGGGACGCTGGACATCTCGCGGACCGGAATGCAGCATCTCGGCTTCGGTCACGGTGTCCATCACTGCCTCGGTGCGCCGCTCGCCCGTCTGGAACTCCAGGAGGCGATCGGCGCCCTGGTCACGCGCTTCCCGGAACTGCGGCTGGCCGGTGACGTGATGTGGAAGAACGAGATGCTGGTGCGCGGGCCTCGGGTCATGCCGGTGGGGTGGTGAGCGGATGAGCTGGCAGGTGGAGATCGACCCGCAGCAGTGCATCGCCTCGGGCTCCTGCGCCGCCATCGCCCCGGACCTCTTCGTGGTGGACGGCGCACATGCCCGCCCGTTGAAGGACCGGATCGAGGAGGACGAGCGCGCCCTGGATGCCGCCGATGTCTGTCCGGCCTCCGCCATCACCGTCCGGAAGGGTGAGGAGGTCGTCGGACCCCGGCCGTAGGGCGGCGGATACGGACGGGGCGTGGCGGCCGGCCATGCCCCGTCCGCTGGATCGTTGCAGGTCAGCCATGAACTCCCGGCAGCGGCAAGCCAGTTGGGCGCTGCGTCCGCCCGTCGCGCACGAGAGGCGCGGGCCCTCCCCCTCCGTGGCCGGAGCGCAAGATCATTTCATGTAGGCTTACTGACCGGTAACGACCCATTTTTCGATCAGGGGGATCTCATGCATCGACGTATTTCCGCTCTCGCCGTGACGGCGGCCGTCGCCGGAGGCGTGCTGTTCGCGGCGCTGCCCGCACAGGCCGCCACCACGGCCGCCGGGCGGCAGAGCGTGGCAGCCGGGGGCGCCGTCCAGGTCAACATCGACGAGCTGCGCCAGCAGTCCGCGGACCTGAAGGCCAAGGCCGCGCGCCTGGACAACGAAGGCGAGCACGGGGCCGCCGACCGCGCCCGTGCGGAGGCCCGCGCGCTGGACGAGCGGATCCAGGCGTACCTCGACGCCGAAGAGAACGCGTCCTGACCGCACCTCAGCACCACCGCGTCGCCCGCCCCGGAGCCATCGGGGCGGGCGACGCCGCTGTTTACGGGACGGCCGACAGGCAGCCACCCTGCCCGCGGCATGTCAACGGCCCGTCGGCGCCACGGGAAAGGGCAGGTCGGGGCCCCTCTCGTTCCGCTGTGAAGGCGGGGTGCGACGATGGCTCTGTCATGGATGCGGGGCAGGTTCTCAGGGGGCTGCGTGCCGCGGTGTTCGCGGCGGTCTGTGTGCTGCTCGCTGCGCTGGGCCACGCGGTGATGTCGGATGCCGTGATACCGGGCTGGATGCTGCTCGCGGCGACGGTCGGCACCGCGGCCGGTGCCTGGTGCTGTGCGGGCCGTGAGCGCGGGCCGCTGCTGGTGGGGTTGCTGACCGTCGGGACCCAGGCCGCCCTGCACACCGCCTTCTCGTTCGGCCAGACGGTCGCCGGCACCGGCTCCGGTGGCGGCGAGCATTCGCTCGTGCGCCGGTGGGCGGACAGCTGGCTCTGCGGCGCCCAAGGCATGCCGTCCTCCGGACCTGACCGCGCCGAGATGCTGCGGATGATGCATCAGCAGATGGCGGCCATGCCCTCGACGGGGCACGGGGGCGCTGTGCCGGGCATGGATCACATGGCGGATATGGCCGCCCCCGGACATCAGATGCCGGGCATGCACGGCAGCGCGACCGGCATGCTCGCGGCACACCTGCTGGTCGCCCTGCTCAGCGCCGGGTGGCTGTGGGGTGGCGAGCGGGCCGCGTTCCAGCTCGTACGGAGCGTGTCGGCCTGGCTGTTCGCGCCTCTGGTGCTGGTCCTGCGGATCGCGCTGCCCGAGGCGCGGCCCGCCGTGCGCGCCTCCCGGCAGGAGCCGCGGCACGCGGTGCGGCAATTGTTGCTGGCGCATACGAGGTCGTTGCGGGGTCCCCCGCGGGAGCCGGCTGTCGTCTGACAGCGCGGTCGAATCCCCGAGCCGGCAGGACGGACGGGCGCCATTGGCATGCGCCCGGGGTCCCGGCTCCGACTTCACCGGTCCCCGCCGAGCGCGGTGGCCGGATCATGCGAAGGACTCCAGATGATGATTCCTGTCCGGATGCCGGCGGCAGCGCCGCCCGCGTCCGTTCCCGCACCGGCCGACGGGGGCGGGCGCCCGACGGTCGCCGGGTCAACCTGCTCGTTTGCCGCCGGTGTCGGCCGTACCGGGAGCGACCGGGCCCGGCAGTACGGCGGCCGACCGCAGCCGGGCGAGCAGCGCGTCGGCGGCCGCCCGGTCTCCTTCGGGAGGCGCCAGGGCGCGGTCGAGGCCGGTCGTCAGGGCGTGTGCCTGCGCGTGCCACCGCCGGCAGTCCGGGCAGCCGACGAGATGGTCGTCGAGCCGGCGGGCGGTGAGTCCGGGTGGCAGTTCCTCGCCGTCGAGGCGGGCGGAGAGTGCCGTACGGATGCGCGAGCAGAGCATGTGTCCATCCTCCCCGAAGCCGGGCTGTGCGGCGAGGGGCGGTCGCGGGATGCGGGATGACGAGGCGGTGACGGGTTGGGCGCTGGCCGCCCGTACCGGTGACGAGCGGGCCGTCGAGCAGTTCGTGCGGGCCACGCAGCTCGATGTGCGGCGCTATGTGACGCATCTGAGCGGTGATCCGCAGGCGGCCGACGATCTGGTGCAGGACACCTATGTCCGGGCACTGCGCAGTCTGCCGCGGTTCGAGGGCCGGTCGTCGGCGCGGACCTGGCTGCTGACGATCGCCCGGCGGGTCGTGGCGGACCGGATCCGGTCCCATGCGGCGCGGCCCCGGCTGGCCGCGACGGACGACTGGCAGACGGCCGCGGAACGGGTGCAGCCGCGCGGGGTGCCCGGGTTCGACGAGGGTGTCGCGCTGGCCGAACTGCTGGCAGCGCTGGCACCGGAGCGGCGGGAGGCGTTTGTGCTCACCCAGCTGCTGGGGCTGCCGTATGCGGCGGCGGCCGGGGTGATGGGCTGTCCCATCGGGACCGTACGGTCGCGGGTGGCGCGCGCCCGGGAGTCGCTGATCGCGCTGCTGACGGACGCGGAGCGGCCCGAGGCGGCCGACGGGCCGCGGGTCTACGCGGATGCCGTGGCCTGACGGGACGCTCCCCCGGCGGCGGGGCTCATGGGCGGGCGCGGGCCCGGTCCATGAGCCCCGCCGTGGCTGCTGATTCACCCGTCGCCGGGGCGCAGCGCGCGAGCCCGCACGGTCTGCGGTGGGCTGTGGCGGAAGTGCAGGGTGAAGGTGAGCCGGTCGCCGGGCGCGAGCCGTGGCGGCGGGCTGACCATGACGTCCAGGGTGGTCGCTGTCATGGTCAGGGCGCCGCCGGCCGGGACGGTGGCGGCGCCAACCATCGCCATGCTCCGGCCGTTGTTCCCGATGTCGAGGTTGCGGCTGAGCATCGTGCGATGCCCGGCCGGGCCGGTGACGCCCGTCAGGACGTCGTCGGCGCCGCCGGAGTTGCTGATGGTGAAGAACGCGGCGGTCGCCTCGGAGCCACCTGCGATCAGCACCCGGCCCTCGGGGACGCTCAGCTCTGCGGGGGTCCCCGCGTTGCCGGTCGCGGTCCAGAGGGTGAGGGTGCCCAGCGTCGCCAGGCAGGTGAGCAGGGGTACGGCGACGGCCTGGACGGGCAGCCGTGTCATCGGGTCTCCCAACGTGCTTGCGCCCGGGGGCCGTTGGGGCGGCGGGCGGATTTTCCGGTGTCGCCCGGTCGCCAGGCGCGCAGCCGGAGGCTGTTGCCCACGACGAGCAGTGAGCTGGCGGACATGGCGGCGGCGGCGAGCATCGGGCTGAGCAGACCGACGGCGGCGAGCGGCAGGGTGACGAGGTTGTAGCCGAAGGCCCAGACGAGGTTGCCGCGGATGGTGGCCAGGGTGCGCCGGGCCAGGTGCACGGCGTCGGCGATGGCCTGGAGGTCCTCGCGTACCAGGGTCACATCGGCCGCGCCGATCGCGGCGTCGGTGCCGCTGCCCATGGCGATCCCGAGGTCGGCGAGCGCGAGGGCCGCCGCGTCATTGACCCCGTCGCCGACGACCGCAACCCGGCCGCCCTGCTCCTTGAGGGTGGTGACGAGGGCGGCCTTGTCTTCAGGGCGGGCCTCGGCATGCGTCTCGGTGATGGCGAGATGGCCGGCCACCGCGCGGGCGGTGGCGGCGCGGTCGCCGGTGGCCAGCACCGGCCGCAGTCCCAGGCGGCGCAGCCGGTCGACGGCGCGATAGCTATCAGGGCGGAGCGCGTCACCGACCGCGAGCACGGCCTCCGGGGTGCCGTCGACGGTGACCAGGACGGCGGTGTGGCCGGCCGTCTCCGCGGCGTGCACCGCGTCCGGCAGCGGCGCCGGGAGATCGGTGACGTCGCCGGGCCGGGTGACGGCCACCCGGCGCCCGTCCACTGTGCCGTGGACGCCGTACCCCGGTGTGGCGCTGAACTCCGCTACGGGCGGCAGGGGTTGGTCCGGCTGCCGTTCGTCGGCGCGGGCGGTGACCGCGCGGGCCAGCGGATGCTCGGAGCCCTGCTCGACGGTGGCGGCCAGCCGCAGCGCCGTCGCGTCATCGAGGCCGCCGGTGCGTGCGGTGAGGGTGGTGACGCTCATCCGGCCCGTGGTCAGGGTGCCGGTCTTGTCGAGGACGACGGTGTCGATGCGGCGCAGTCGTTCCAGCGCCTCCGGCCCGCGGACCAGGATTCCCAGCTGGGCGCCGCGGCCGGTGGCGGCCAGCAGCGCGGTCGGGGTGGCCAGCCCCAGCGCGCAGGGACAGGCGACGACGAGGACGGCGACCGCCGCGGTGACCGCGGCCTGCGGCTCGGCTCCGGCGCCGAGCCAGAAGCCCAGCACGCAGACCGAGATGGTCAGTACGGCGGGCACGAAGACGGCCGCCACCGCGTCGGCGAGCCGCTGCACCTTGGTCTTGCCCGTCTGGGCGTCCTCGACGAGCCGGGTGATCCGGGCGAGTTGGGTATCGGCACCCACCGCGTCGGCCCGTACCTCCAGCAGCCCGCCGGAGTTGACCGCGCCGCCGACGGCCGCCGCGCCCGGACCGACCTCGACGGGGCGGCTCTCTCCGCTGATCAGGGACAGGTCCAGGGCGGAGCTGCCGTCGACCACGGTGCCGTCGGTGGCGATCCGTTCGCCGGGCCGGACCAGGAAGTGGTCGCCGACCCGCAGCCGGCTCACCGGGATGCGCCTCCCCCACTCTCGGCTCCGCTCGAGCGGGGGGACCCCCATCCCGTCCGGCGTCAGCACTTCGACGTCCTTGGCGGCGAGTTCGGCCAGTGCGCGGAGGGCGGCGCCGGTGCCGCGCCGGGCCCTGGCCTCCATCCGCCGCCCGGCCAGCACGAACAGCGGCACGCCGACGGCGGCTTCGAGGTAGAGGTGGGCGGCCCCGTCGCCCGCGGTGGGCAGCAGGCTGAACGGCATCGTCATACCGGGCGCCCCGGCCCCGCCGAGGAACAGCGCATAGGCGGACCAGCTGAAGGAGGCGGCGACGCCGAGGGAGACCAGGGTGTCCATGGTCGCCGCGCCGTGCCGCAGCCCGCGCAGCGCACGGGCGTGGAAGGGGGCGGCGCCCCAGAGCGCGACGGGGGCGGCGAGCACGAAGCACAGCCACTGCCAGTTGCGGAACTGCCAGCCGGGCACCATCGACAGGACCAGGACGGGGACCGAGAGCAGGGCGGTCACCAGCAGCCGGTGCCGCTCGGCGCGGGCGCCGTCGTCGTGGGAGTCCGGGGAGTCCGACGAGCCCTGGGAGTTCTGGGTTTCCGCGGTCTCGTGGGTGCGGGCGTCCGCGCGGTCGGCAGGTGACGGCCGGTTCTCGGTGCCCGCCTCCGCGGCGGGTTCGCGGAGCCGGGCGGTGAATCCGGCCGCCTCCACGGTGCTGATGAGCTCGGTGACGGAGACCGCCGGGGGGTGGCTGACCGTGGCCCGGCCGGTGGCGAGGTTCACCGAGGCGGCGACGCCGTCCAGTCGGCCGAGCTTCTTCTCGACCCGGCCCACACAGGCCGCACAGGTCATCCCGCCGATGGTGAGGGTGGTGCTGCGGTCCGGGGTGGGGGCGAGGTCCGGCGACGGGGTAACGGGCCGGGGTTCCGGCGTCATCGCGCTGCTCCCACCGGGACCGGGCGGGGTGCCGCGGCGCCCATGCCGTGCATACCGCCCATGTCCCCGTCGTCGGGCGTGGACTCTCCCGTACGGGTGACGCCTGGCCGCAGCCCCGGGGCCACCGGCCCGACGGCGGTCCCGGCCGCGTACGACAGCATGCCGAGCGCCACCAGCAGCACGAGGAATCCGAGGACCGACGGTGCGGGCAGCAGCCGTGTGACGGCCTGGCGAAGAGGGGGCCGACTGCGGTCGGCCGAAGAGCTGGACATCGCGTCATCGTGGCAGCTGACGGCGGCCCCGGGCGGCCGTTCCGGGGCTGGTTGGCACGTGAGGTTTGTCCCGTTCCGCCGCCGGAACTCACCGGCCGCCGGGCCCGACTAACTGGGTTTGGGCGGGGTCCCGTTCGCCCGCGCACTCCCCCGCAGCGGAAATCACATCCCCCGGCGGGAACTCGGCGCGCCCGTTGCCCGACCTCTCCAACGCCGCGCCACCCGGGCGCGGTTCATCACCCACCCCCCACTGTTGAGGAGACGTCGTGTCATCGTCGTCCGAACCCGTCGAGCTGTACGGGCCGGAGTACAAACGCAACCCCTATCCCCTGTACGCCGAGCTGCGGGAGCGCGGCCCGGTCCACCGGGTGCGCTTTCCCAGCGGGGTGTACGCCTGGCTCATCACCGGCTACGAGGCCGCGCACCGGGCGCTCACCGACCCCCGGCTGGGCAAACACCACTCGCGGGGCAACGCGGCCTGGCGGGCCCGCGCCTCGATCATGCCCGAGCCGCAGCACTCCCAGCTCCAGGTGCATCTGCTCCACCAGGACCCGCCGCGGCACACCGCGCTGCGCCGGCTGATCACCGATGCCTTCGCGCCGCAACGGGTGGAGGCGCTGCGCCCCCGCTTCCAGGAGATGGCCGATGCGCTGCTCGACGGGCTCCCGGACAGCGGCGGCACCGACCTGGTCGAGCGGTTCGCGGCCCGCTTCCCCTTCCAGGTGCTCGCCGAAGTCATCGGGCTGCCCCCGGAGTTCGCGGACCGCTTCGACCGGGACTGGGGCAAGGTCGTCCAGCCCGTGGGGCCCGAGGACCCGGGCCGGCCGGCGTACGAGGCGCGGCTGCGCGGGCTGCAGCAGTACATCGCCGATCTGGTCCGTCACAAGCGGGCCGAGGGCGGCGAGGATCTGCTCTCGCGACTGGTGGCGGCCCATGGCGCGGACCAGATCGGCAAGGAGGAGCTGGACTCGATGGTCTTCCAGCTGCTGGTCGCGGGACAGGAACCGGTCACCAACCAGATCACCACGGCGCTGGTCACCCTGCTGCGGCACCCCGCGCACCTCGCGGAGCTGGCCGCCCGGCCGGAGCTGCTGCCCCGTGCCGTCGACGAACTCCTGCGCCATGACAGCGCCTTCGAGCTGACGACCTGGCGGTTCTTCGCCGAGGACACCGAGCTGTACGGCACCCGGATCCCGGCGGGCGACTCCGTCATCGTGTCGCTGAGTGCGGCCAACCGCGACGCCCGGCAGTTCCCCGACGCGGACGCGCTGCACTTCGACCGCACCCCGAACCCGCATCTCGCCTTCGGCCACGGCATCCACTTCTGCCCCGGCGCCACGCTCGCCCGGATCGAACTCCAGGTCGCCCTGGGCACGTTGCTGAGACGGCTGCCGGAGCTGCGGTTCGCCGTCCCGGAAGACGAGCTGGAGTGGACCCCGGCAGTACTGGCGCGCGGCGTCGTCCGGCTGCCGGTGACCTACGGCGGCTGCCCATACGCGGGCTCCGGTGCGAACGGGCCCGATGCCGCGTGCTGACCAGCCCGGCGCCTCCGCGTCCGGTGGCGCCCTCCGACGACCGGGCCCGCTGCGCCGAGGTGCTCGCCACGCTCCTGCCCTACCGGCGCACCCTGGACACCGGCCACGCCGACACCCCGGACGCCTTCCCCGCCCAACTGGAGCGGCTCGCCGCGCCGGTGGCGGCGGGCGAGCCGATCGTGTTCACCCTGCCGGGCTTCCCCTGCAAGTCACCCAACCCGGCCAAGGTGCTGGGCCACCTCCCCGACGAGGGCGAACGGCTGGCGCTGCGTTTCCTGGACGCGCTCTGCGCCCGGATCGCGGAGCACCACCCGCCCGGGGCCCGGGTGGTCATCTGCTCGGACGGACATGTCTTCAGCGACCTCATCCAGGTGCCCGACCGGGACATCGACGCCTATGCCGATGCGCTGCGCGCGCTGATCCATGACGAGGGGCTGACCCGGCTCGATGTCTTCGATCTGCGGGATGTGTACGGACAGCGGCTGTCGCACGACGCCAAGCGGTCCCTGGTCCATGAGTACTACGCCCCGGACCTGGACACCCTGCGGTCGCTGACCCGCACCGATGAGCCGACCCGGCGGCTGTACCAGGGCATCACCCGGTTCCTCTTCGAGGACTCGGTGGCCTTCACGGGGACCCGTTCGGCGCTCCAGCGCAGCTGCCGGCGGCGCGCCTACGGGGTGATGCAGCGCAGCCGCGCCTGGGGCGAGCTGATCGCCGCACACCATCCGGGGGCGTTCCGGCTGTCCATCCATCCGCAGCCGCGGGGCTCGGACAAGTTCGGCATCCGGCTGCTCGAAACGCCCGATGCGTGGCTGACGCCCTGGCACTCGTCCGTGCTCGAACACCCCGATGGACGGCGGGAGTTGTTGCACCGAGCGGAGGCCGAGCGGCTCGGCCGGCTGGTGTGTCGCCAGGGGCGGCCGAGCCACTTCGTGGCCGGGTGAGGGGGCGGGGTGGGCGTCACCCGCCGTCGGCGGGCAGCGGCTCCCGGTGGTCGACGGCGATCAACGGGTCCCCGGTGAGCGGATGGTCGGTCACCGCGGCGCGCACCCCGAACACCTCGGCCAGCAGCTCCGGCGTCAGCACCGTACGGGGCGTGCCGGACGCCACCACCCGCCCGGCGTGCAGCACATGCAGCCGGTCGCACAGCGACGCCGCCGCGTTCAGATCGTGCAGCGAGATCAGCGTGGTGCGGCGCTGCGCACGCAGCAGCGCGAGCAGCTCCACCTGGTGGCGGATGTCGAGGTGATTGGTGGGCTCGTCCAGCACCAGCACCTCCGGGTCCTGGGCGAACGCCCGTGCCAGGAGCGCCCGTTGACGTTCCCCGCCCGACAGGGTGGAGAACCGGCGGGCGCCCTGTCCGGCCATCCCGACGGCGGCCAGCGCGCGGGCCACGGTCTCCCGGTCGGTCTCGTCCTCGCCCGCGAAGGCCCGCTTGTAGGGCGTACGGCCCATGGTCACCACTTCGCGGACGGTCAGCTCGAAGTCGCTGCCGCGCTCCTGGGGCAGCGCGGCGACCTGCTGTGCGGTCCGGCCCGGTGAGAGCGTGCGCAGGTCGGTCCCGGCGAGCAGTACCCGTCCGGCGGTGGGACGCAGATGCCGGTAGACGGTGCGCAGCACGGTGGACTTGCCGCTGCCGTTGGGGCCGACCAGCCCGGCGATCTCACCGGCCGCCGCCATCAGTTGCACACCGGCGACGACATCCCGTCCCGCGTAGCCGACGTGCAGCTCCTCGATCTCGACGTTCATCGTCCCTCCTCCAGCCGCCGGTCCAGGATGAACAGCAGGGCAGGCGCCCCGATCATCGCGGTGACCACGCCGATCGGCAGTTCCTGGGTGTCCATGGCCGTACGGCATACGAGGTCCACCACCACCAGCAGCAGCGAACCGGTCAGCGCGGACAGCGGCAGCAGCCGGCGGTGGTCGCCGCCGATGAGCAGCCGGCACAGATGCGGCACCATCAGGCCCACGAAGCCGATGGCGCCGGAGACCGCGACGAGTACGCCGGTCAGCAGTCCGGCCACCACGAACAGCTCGCGGCGCAGCCGGGTGACGTCCACGCCCACCCCGGCCGCGGTCTCATCGCCCATGATCAGCGCGTTCATGGCACGGGCCCGCGCCTGGAGGGCGAGCAGCCCGGCGGCGACCGCGACGGCCGGCAGCCACAGCATCTGCCAGGTGGCCCCGCTCAGGCTGCCCATCAGCCAGAACAGCACGCTGCGGGTCTGCTGTTCATCGCCGGCCTGCAGCACCAGGTAGCTGGTGAAGCCGGACAGGAACTGCCCGACGCCCACCCCGGCCAGCACCAGCCGCAGCGGCGAGAAGCCCCCGCCGCGCCGGGCCATCCACCACACCAGCCCGAACGCGCCGAGCGCCCCGGCGAACGCGGCGCCCGAGAGCCCCAGCCCCAGGCCGCCACCGGCCGTGACGCCCAGCACGATGGCGGTGACCGCGCCCAGCGAGGCACCGTTGGAGATGCCCAGCAGATAGGGGTCTGCCAGGGGGTTGCGTACCAGTGCCTGGGTCGCGGTCCCCACCAGGCCGAGGCCCGCGCCGACCAGCGCCGCCAACAGGGCGCGGGGCACGCGTAGTTGCCACACGATGAGGTCGTCGGTGCCCGGCCGGGGCGCGGCGCCGCCGAGCCGCCGGAACACCACCGACCAGACGTGTCCGGGCGCGATATCGGTGGCGCCGAGTGAGACCGCCGCGGTCAGGGCCACCACCAGCGCGATCCCGAGTCCCAGGGCGAGCAGTCCGGTGCGCGGGGTCCGGCGCCCGGACCACTCGGCCGGTTCCTTGTGTCCGTGTGGGGCGGCGACCGACGCGGCCACTAGTGCGCCGCCTTGAAGCGTGTGGGGTGGATCGTGTGCGCGATCTTCTCGACGGTGTCCGCGTTGCCGACCCCGGCGACCGTCGTACGCTCCGAGCCGATCCGCAGGAACTTCCCGTGGCGCACCGCCGCGAGCCCCTTGGTGGCGGGGAAGCTCTTCAGGAACTCCGCCGCCTGGTCGAACGCCTTGGCGTTGGCCGCCGCGTCGCCCCGGTTGCGGACCCCGAGCTGGATCCAGTCCGGGTTCTTGGCGACCACGTCCTCCCAGGACACCGGCTTGAAGTCGCCGTCGCAGCCCTCGAAGACATTGCGCGCCCCGGCCTGGCCGATCACGGCGTTGGCCACCTGCTTGCGGCAGACGGCGACCGGCTGCTTGGTTCCCGCGTCGTAGTCGAAGAAGAAGTAGGTCGGCCGCTTGTCGGGGGCGATATCGCCCACCGCCCGGCGGACCTTGCCGACCTTCGCCCGCATCCCGGCGACCAGTTCGTCCGCGCGCTCGGAGGTGCCGGTCACCGCGCCCAGCCGCTTGATGTCCCCCTCCACACCGGACAGATCGCGCTGCGGCTTCTTGGCCATCGGCGCGCAGGCGGTGGACGCCAGGTAGAGGTGCTTGATGCCCGCCGCCTTGAACTCCTCCGCGGTGGGCGCGTCACCGGCGGACCCGCCCATGATCTTCATCGCGGCGAAGGAGTCGATGTACAGATCGGCCCCCGAGCCCAGCAGCTTTTCCTTCGGGATCGCGGACTTCGACAGCACCGGCACCTTGCGGGCCTTGGCGTCCAGGTCGCCGGGCAACGCGCCCTTGCCGGGCGGGAATCCGGTCCCGATGACCCGGTCACCGGCGCCCAGCCGCAGCAGCATCTCCAGGGCGGCGGCATTGCTGGTGACGATCTTGCGCGGTGCGGCGGAAAAGGTGGTGGTGACGCCCTGGCAGTCGGCGACCCGTACGGGGAAGCCGGACCCGCCCTGCCCGTCGGCGCCCTGGTCCGTGCCCGGCCCGGCACCCGCTCCGCCGCCGCACGCGGTGGCGGCCAGCGCGACGACTACCGCGACACCGCACAACTTCCAAGGACGCATGGCGTTCTCCCCTATCCCTCACCAGCCGGTTCCCCGGCCGAGTCACCGGCCGCACCGGCGTCCGGCGGGCCGCAGGCGCGACCCGGCACAGGTAGTCGGCCGGATACCGGGGGTGGTTCCGGGACAGGAGATCCTTTTCCGGTGGGGTCAGGGATCGAGGCCGCTGCTGCTCTGGGGCCCGTACAGATCGAGCAGGCGGGTGCGGGTGCCGTGCAGCCGGTCGGCGACCGTCTTGGCCACATAGCGGTACATCGCCCGGCCGAGGACGGGGTCGGATTCGCACAGCTCGCGGATCACCCTGGCGTCGAACTCCACGGCGTCCACCCGGCTGACGGTCTCCGCTCCCAGGTGCCACAGATAGGGCGGGAACAGCCAGGCCCAGCCGAGCAGTTCGCCCCGTCCGAGGGTTTCCACCACCGCCGCCCGGCGCCCGGGGACGTGCTGGTCAAGCGCCACCTGTCCATTGAGGATGATCCAGAAGCGGTCCGCCCGCCGGCCCTCCTCGAAGAGCCGGGTGGCGCGCGGCAGCGACACCTCGACGGCGATGTCGGTCAGCTGCCGGCGCCGGTCGGGCGGCAACTCGTCGAACAGATTGTTGATCGTGGTCATACGTCCTCCGCTCGCTGCCTGCACGATATGCGCAGCTTTGCGGGGATCGGCGCAATGGCTCGGCCCGCCGGGTCCCGGCGGGGCGAAACCGGCTCCCGGTCAGGTCAGCTGACGTCGTACCAGGTCGTGCAGGTGGCCGCCGGTGTCGGCGAGCAGGTCGGCCGGGGCGCCCTGCTCGACGATCCGGCCGTCCGCCATCACGATCACACGGTCGGCGTCCATGACCGTGGAGAGCCGGTGGGCGATGACCAGGCGGCTGGCGCTGAGCTGGCGGGTGCTGTCGATGACAATGCGCTGGGTCTCGTTGTCCAGGGCGCTGGTGGCCTCGTCGAAGAACAGGATCCGGGGGCGGCGGACCAGTGCCTGGGCGATCATCAGGCGCTGCCGCTGACCGCCGGAGATCGCCCCACCGCCGGAGATCATGGTGTGCAGGCCCATCGGCATCCGCTTGATGTCCTCGGCCAGGCCCGCCATCTCGGCGGCCGCCCAGGCTTCTTCCTGGGTGAAGGACTCGGCGCCGCAGATGCAGTCCAGGATCGATCCGGTGAGCGGCTGGGCGTTCTGCAGGACGACCCCGCACTGACGGCGCACCGCCGCCTGGTCCAGGGCGGACAGGTCTTGACCGTCGTAGAGCACACTGCCCGCGGACGGCTTGTCGAAGCCGATGAGGAGCCGCAGCAGGGTCGACTTTCCGCAACCGCTCGGGCCGACGACGGCCACGAACTCACCCGGCTGGACCCGCAGCGAGACACCGTCGAGAACGAGCGGGCCGTCCTCGGTGTAGCGGAACGAGAGCTTCTTGGCCTCGATGCCGCCGGACAGCGTGCCGGGCTGGGCGCTCGCCCCGCGTACCTCCGGCTTCTCGTCCAGTACCGGCTTGATCTGCTCGAACATCGGCATCGCGGCGGCCGCCGAGATGAAGGCGCCGGTGATCTGGGTGACCGCGGTCAGCAGCATGGTCACCGAGGTGTTGAAGGTGAGGAATGAGGCGGCCGACATGCTGCCGCGGGCCGGCCCGGCCAGCAGCATGAAGAGGGCGAGCGAGCAGAGCGGCAGATAGACCGCGTTCAGAACGGTGGTCAGATTCTTGATCCGGCCGGCCTTCTGCTGGAGTTCCCGGGAGCGGGCGAACTCACGGGCCCAGGCCGCGTAGGCGAAGCTCTCGGCCGCGGCAACCCGCAGTTTGGGCAGTCCGCGCAGGGTCTGGAACGCCTGGTTGTTGAGCTTGTTGCCGAGCTTGACCAGCCGTCGCTGCCAGCGCAGTTCCCACAGGCCCATGCCGAGGAACACCGCGCCGATGACGAGCAGCATGGCGATCGCGGCCAGCGCCAGCGGCACGCTGAAGCAGAGCAGCAGCACCAGATTCATCGCGCCGACGGTGGTGGACTGCACGGCCACCGGGCCGAGGCCGGACAGCACCCGGCGGATGCTGCTGATGCCCATCGCGGCGCTGGCCAGCTCTCCGGTGGAGCGTTCGGTGAAGAACTTCGTCGGCAGCCGCAGCAGCCGGTCCCATACGGCCGGCTGGAGGGCGCTCTCGATGCGGCCCTCCATCCGCAGGACGGTGAGGTTCTGCATCAGCATGAAGGCGGCCGAGACCACGCTGGTGACCATGACGGCCAGGGAGACCTGCACGATCAGGCTCTTGTCCGCGCTCGGTACGTACTCCCCGAGCACCTTGCCGGTGGCGAGCGGGACGAGGGCGCCGAGGCCGACGGTCACCAGTCCGCTGAGAGCCAGATTGCGCAGGTCCATACGGGTGCCGCGCAGGCTGAAGAGCATCAGCCGCCACAGGCTCATGGGCCGCTCCGGCAGCGGGCGGTAGAACATGACGGCGCGCGGTTCGAGTTCCCCGGCGTTGTCCTTGCCGAGGCGCATCCGCAGACCGGAGACCGGGTTGACCGCCTCGTACCGGCCACGGCGCCACAGCAGCGCCACCGGGGCACCGGACTTGGCGCGATGGCCCACCAGGGGCCCGGTGTTGGTCCGCCACCAGGGTCCCTGGAGCCGGACCGCCCGGGTCCGGATCCGCGAGCTGACCGCGATCCGTTCGACCGGGGTGATCCGGTCGTTGACGGCGCCGCCCTTCGGCGGCTCGGTGAGCGTGATACCGGCCGCCTCCGCGACCGTGCGGCAGACCGCGAAGGTGGTGTCATCGCCGGTCCGGTCCGTCGTGGCACCGCCCCGCCCGGCCCGGCCGATGGATGCCACCAGCGCCTGGTCGGCGCGCTCGCGAACGGTTTCGCCCGCCTTGATACCGGCCGCCGTACGGTCCTCGTGGGCGCGCTCCAGCTGCTCGATCCAGCGGTCGACGGCGGACAGCAGCCGGTACTGCTGATTGACCATCTGCTGCCACAGCTCGGGGTCCACCAGCAGATCGCCGGCCGCCTCCGCGCTGTAGGAGGCGCCGTACTGCACACTGCCGGGCGGGACCGGCATCCACAGGATGTCGTCGTCGGCCACCGCGTCATCGCCGGGCCGGCCGTCGAGCGGTGCCTCGAAGAGCACGCCCAGGCTGCGGGCGGTGCCCAGCGCGAAGGCGTGCTCCAGTGCGGAGGGCGCCTGGGCCTGGGCTCCGTACGCGGCGTCGTGGCCGTAGCCGTCCTGCGTGCCGTACTGCGGGAACGACCCGGTGTCGCCGTACTCCCCGTACTCGTACCGGGGCAGCTCGCGCAGCGGGAGGCGGCGCAGCAGGCAGTCCTGGGAGGGCCGGCCGAGCAGGGTGTGCTGCGGGCCCGCGACCGGGCCGAGCAGCAGGGTGCCTGCTTCCAGGCGGCCGAGGAAGTGCCAGTGCCCTTCCTGGGCGGCGTCGACCGCGAAGAGGTCCAGCGAGCCGCCTGTGACGAGCCACAGCACATGCGGGCCCTCCAGGGGGACGCTGCGCAGCCCGGTGCAGTCGACCGGTGTGCCGAGGCCGCCCAGTGCGTACGTCACGGCATCGGTGTCGCCCGGTCCCACGACCGTGGACGGGGGTACGGACACGTCAGTGCTCCTTGACCAGCTCGGCGTACGGGCCCCCGGCGGCGACCAGGTCCTCGTGCCGGCCGCGTTCGACGACCACTCCGTGGTCGAGGACGACGATCTCGTCGCTGTCGCGGACCGTGCTCAGCCGGTGGGCGATGACGACGCAGGCGCAGCCGCGCCGCCGCAGGTTGTCCATGATGATCTGTTCGGTCCGGGCGTCCAGCGCGCTGGTGACCTCGTCGAGGACCAGGATGCTGGGGCGCCGGACGAGGGCGCGGGCGATCTCCAGCCGCTGCCGCTGCCCGCCGGAGAAGTTACGGCCGTCCTGCTCGACCCGGCTGTGGATGCCGTCGGGGCGGGGGGCGATCACCTCGTCGTAGAGCCCGGCGTCCTGGAGGGCGGTGATCACCGCGTCGTCCGGGATGGACGGGTCCCACAGCGCGACGTTGTCCCGGACCGTGCCCTCGAAGAGGAAGATGTCCTGGTCGACGAAGGACACGGAGGCGGCCAGCGCACTGCGCGAGAGGTCCTCCAGCCGCTGCCCGTCGATGCGGATGGTGCCTTCCCAGGGGCTGTAGAGGCCGGAGATCAGCCGGGAGACGGTGGACTTGCCGCTGCCGGAGCCGCCGACCAGGGCGACCTGCCGGCCGGGGCCGACGGCCAGCGAGAAGCCGGTCAGCAGCGGTTTGTCCAGCGGGCTGTAGCCGAAGGTGATGTCCTCCAGCGTCACATGGCCCTTGAGGCGGCGGGTGTCGGCGTCCGGCTCGGGGCGCGAGTAGAGGGTGTCGACGGGGAAGCTCTCGACGTCCTTGAGGCGGGCCACATCGGCGGCGAAGTCCTGGATGCGGCCGGCCACTCCGTTGAGCCGGGTGATGGGCGCGGTGAAGCGGGTCACCAGCGCCTGGAAGGCGACCAGCAGTCCGATGGAGATATGGCCCTCGACGGCCCGCAGTCCGCCGATCCACAGGATCAGCGCGCTGTTGAACGTGGCCAGGGTGGGCGCGACGACGGCCAGCGCGGCGCTCGGCACACCCAGCCGCTGCTGTTCCTCCAGCGTGGTGGCGTGCTGCCCGGCCCAGCGGCGGAAGTAGCCGTTCTCCCCGCCGGTGGCCTTCATCGTCTCGATGAGCTGGAGGCCGGTGTAGGAGGTGTTGGTCAGCCGTGCGGTGTCGGCGCGCAGCTTCTGGGTGTGGGTGGCCCGCAGCCGGACCACGATCCGCATGGCGACGACATTGAGCAGTGCGATCCCCACGCCGATGACGGTCAGTTGGGGGTCGTAGGTCCACAGCAGGAACGCGTAGAGGATGACGACGATCCCGTCCACGCCCGCGGCGGCGAGGTCACGGGCCAGGGTCTCGGCGACCGCGTCGTTGGACTGCAGCCGCTGGACCAGGTCGGCCGGGCTGCGCTGGGCGAAGAAGGTGACCGGGAGTCTGAGCAGATGGCGCAGGAAGCGGGCGCTGGTGAGGGTGGAGGAGATGATCCGGCCGCGCAGCAGATTGGCCTGTTGCAGACCGGTCAGTACGGCGGTCAGCCCGACCATGGCGGCCATCGACGCGAAGAGCGGCCCCAGCAGAGAGGTCTGGTTGCCGATCAGGAACATATCGATGTACGTACGGCTGAGCGCGGGCACCGCGGCGCCGACCGCGACCAGCAGCAGGCTGGCGAGCAGCGCGGCCAGCAGGGTGCCGGTCGTGCCGCGCATCCGGGCGGGCACGGCGCTCAGCACGCCGGGCTTGCGGCCGCCCTTGTGGAAGGACTCGCCGGGTTCGAGGACCAGGGCGACGCCGGTGAAGCTGGTGTCGAAGTCCTCCATCGCCACGAAGCGGCGGCCCTTGTCGGGGTCGTTGATGTGCACGCCGCGGCGGCCGAGGCGCCGGCCCATACCGTCGTAGACGACGTAGTGGTTGAACTCCCAGAACAGGATCGCGGGGCCCTGCACCTCGGCGAGCGCGGCCGGTTCCATCTGCATGCCCTTGGCCTGGAGGCCGTAGCTGCGGGCCGCCTTGAGCAGATTGCTGGCGCGCGAGCCGTCGCGGGAGACGCCGCAGGCGATCCGCAGCTCTTCGAGCGGGACGTGCCGTCCGTAGTGGGCCAGCACCATGGCCAGCGAGGCGGCGCCGCATTCCACGGCCTCCATCTGGAGGACGGTGGGGGTGCGGACGGTCTTCGTCTTCTTGGGCTTCGGGGCGGGCGCGGCACGGCGGGCGCGGCGGGCGCCGGGCGCGGTTTCCGAGCGGCGGCGGCCGCGGACCGGCGGCGGCAACTGCTGCTGCGGGGCGGCGGAGTCGTGGGGGGCGGTCACGGCAGCAGCCAATCGATCGGGTGCTGCGCGGCCAGGTGGACGGCGCCACTGGCCGGCGTCATGGAGTCGACGGTGTACGGGGGGCCGCCGGAGGTCGACCAGGCGTAGCCGGACTTACTGTGCGGGGCGGCGTCGAGCTCTACCAGGACCGCGATGGGCTGGCCATGCTGCGAGAACTCCTCGCCGAGCTGGCTGCTGCCCAGGTAGGTGCCGATCCGCTGGCGGCTCTGTGCGGTCCTGCCGACCGCTTTGACCCGCCCGCGCAGCACGCCGTACTGCTGCGTCGGCACGGACTGGACGGTGAGGTCGACGGCGGCGCCGACGGGGACGGTGGCGCCGTTCTGGGCCGGTACGTACAGCGTCGCCGTCAGGGGGTCGCTGGCCTTCGCGATGCGTTCCACGGAGGCCACGTCCGCGCCGGTCGTGACGACGGAGCCGATGGTGGCGACCATCGTGGTCAGCCGGCCGGCGGCGAGCGTACGGACGACGGTGGTGGTGCCCTGGGCGGTACGGACCCTCAGGACGGGCGTGTGGGCGGGCACCCGCTTGCCCTCTTCCGCGAGGACGGCGGTGACCTGGCCCGCGACGGGGCTCTGCAGGATGTAGCTGCCCTGGCCGTGCGTGAGGATTCCGGGTGCGTTCAGGGTGGAGGACACGGTGCCGGTCACCGCCCATACGGAGGCGGCGATCACAAAGAGGACCGTGACGGTCAGGACGAGCCAGCCCTGGGGCCGGGCGAACCGGACCGGAAGATCGATTTCCTCGGGCGACTGCAGCTTGGAAAGGGCCTGTTGGCGGAACTGCACGACACTCTTCCCTCAACTGCAACGTTCTCGTTCGGACAGGTGGTGGCCGGTGCCCCGGGCCCGGATGGAGTCCGGGCGGACCGGGGCAGCCGGCCCGGCATGTCGGCAAGGAGGGGGCGCCGACCTGCCGTTGTCACCGTTCAAAGCCGGCTGTGCCGCTCAGTGGCACAGAAGGGGCTCAGAGACCGGAGACCAGGCCCGTGGCGGTGCCGACGACGCCCGTGGTGTCGGTGCCGGCGACACCGTCGACCAGGCCGGTGGCGGTGCCCACGGCGCCCGAGACCGGGGCAATGCTGTCAGCGGCGCCGAGCACGCCACCCACGAGGCCACCGGACACGTTGTCCAGGTCGCTGTCGGAGATTTCCTGCGTCTGAACCTGGGGGGTGGAGTTCATGATGATTCCCTTCGGATGAATATCTCGAAAAAGCTGCGACCGAACCGTCCGGTGGAGTGGCCCGGCCGCGGCAGCGGCAGTCGGGGTTCCCGATATCGGGAACCGGGGGGTGACTCCCGCAGTGCGAAGGATCAAAGCACGCAGGTGCGTTGCACTGCGAATCGGACAGCCGCAGATCCGGGCGTCATCACCCCCTCGAAATACCTGACGTGCACGCCCGTCCATGACTTGGTGGCAGCTTCTTCACATCTCCTCCGGTTTCTTTTCCGGAACCCCGGCAAGCACCCGATCGGCGAACTGGACATTCCCTCACCAAACCGCTTTGCCGCAGGTCAGCGTGGGGATGCGACCCGGTGGGGCGTGTACCGACTGCACATTCGGTGTGCAGATTCCTTGAAGGCCGCCAATTTTTACGGCACCTCGGCGCGATACGGACAGACAACTCCGACACACACTTCCGACAGAGCCCGGCCGAATGCGACAAGGGCATTAAGTGCGCCCGATTCGCCCGGAGTTCATCAGCGATATCTGCGGTGCGGAACATATGGAATGGACTCATCGGCGCTATCCGTATGCCATTTCTGCGGAAACGGATCAGGAACGGATCGAGTGAGCGGACAACGGACATAACCGCATAACGGAGCACCTTCGGATGCGTCGGTAATGGGCGATTGGCACCACCGCGCCGGTCGCACCACCGCACCGGCCGTACCGGCTGCCGCGGCCGCCCCGGTGCCCCACCCGGTGGCAGCCGCCCACCAGGTGAGGCACCGTGAGATGGACGCTGCGGGGCGGGCGCCCCGGGAAGGAGCCGTACGTGGAGCCCGTGGAGGCGCTGGAGCGGATCGCCTTTCTGCTGGAGCGGCAGGGAGCGGTGACCTACCGCGTCCAGGCGTTCCGTACGGCCGCGACGGTGATCGGCGCACTCCCCGCCGACGAACTGCGCTCCCGTGCCGGAAGCGGCTCGCTGGCGCGCCTCAAAGGGCTCGGCCCCAAAACCACCCGGGTGATCGAGGAGGCTCTGGCGGGCGCGCGGCCCGCGTATCTGACACACCTTGAGGAGGAGGCGGGCGGCCCGCTCGTCGAGGGCGACCAGGGGCAGCGGATGCGTCAGGCGCTGCGCGGCGACTGCCATCTGCACTCGGACTGGTCGGACGGCGGCAGTCCGGTCGAGGCGATGGCACGGGCCGCCCGCGACCTCGGACACAGCTGGTGTGTGCTGACCGACCACTCCCCCCGGCTCACCGTCGCCCGTGGACTGACCGCCGAGCGGCTGCGGCAGCAGTTGTCGCTGGTGGCGGAGGTGAACGAGCGGCTGGCACCGTTCCGGCTGCTGACCGGGATCGAGTGCGACATCCTCGACGACGGCTCACTCGACCAGGAGCCGGAGCTGCTGGAGCAGCTCGATGTGGTGGTCGCCTCGGTGCACTCCAAACTGCGGATGGACAAGGCGCCGATGACCCGGCGGCTGCTGGCCGCGGTCCGTAATCCGCTGGTGGATGTGCTCGGCCACTGCACCGGGCGGCAGATCACCGGCAAACGGCGCCCGGAGTCGCAGTTCGACGCCGACGAGGTGTTCGCGGCCTGCGCCGAGCACCACACCGCGGTGGAGATCAACTGCCGCCCCGACCGCCTCGACCCCCCACGCCGACTGCTCCGCCAGGCGCTGGAGACCGGCACCCTCTTCTCCATCGACAGCGACGCCCACGCACCCGGCCAACTGGACTGGCAGATCTACGGCTGCGCCCGCGCCGAGGAGTGCGGCGTACCACCGGAGCGGGTCATCAACACCTGGACGGAGCGCCAGTTGGCCACCTGGACGCGGACGGGCCGGACCCCGCACGGCTGAGCGCGGGCGGGGCCGGTCGGGGCCGGTAGGGGCCGGTAGGGGTTCGTAATTCCCGCCCTCCCGCCGGACGCCGCGCACCGCCCCGGCGGCAGAGGGACCGCGCGAGGCGGAACCCACACGTCGTCAGGCGGGGTGAGGTGCGGGGGCCGGGGCGTCCGGTGCGGGGGCAGGGGTGAGGCGCAGCGCCACGACGTAGGCGACAACCACGGCGACGATCACGAGCGGCATCACCGTCAGACCGCTCTTCCCCAGCAGCAGCGTGGCCAGCAGCACCGACGTCATCGGCAGCCGGAGCATCGCCACACACATCGCGCCGACGCCCATCGCGAAGCCCGCGGTGAGCGACAGACCGGGCAGGTGGGACAGCGCCACACCGCCCGCCGCGCCCAGGAACAGCGCCGGGAAGATCGGGCCGCCCCGGAAGGCGCTCAGCGAGGCGCAGTACGCCAGGCCCTTGCACAGGAGGAGGAGCAGCAGCGCACCCACCGTGTAACCGGCGCTGTCCCGGAACAGCGAACCCAGCGCCGACTGGCCCGAATAGAGCATCTCGGAGGCGGGCTTGCCGGTGGACGCGGCGAACGCCACCGCCAGTGCGCCCACCACGAGACCCATCACCATCGTGGCCGGTACCCGGTGCCGGGCGACATGCCCCTTGAGGAACCGCGCGAGGCGCCCTACCCCGGTCGCGGCGAACCCGGCGGCCAGCCCGATGACCAGGGCCCAGCCGAACTCCGCGATCGTGGGCGCGGAGGCCGCGGGGATGTCGTGCAGCGTGAGCGAGTACGTACCGAGCCCGGTCCAGTCCCCCAGCCCGGTGAAGATCAGCGCCCCCAGGCCGGACGCCAACAGGCCAGGCACCAGGACGATTCCCAGCATCGGACCGCCCAGCCCCGACACCTCCATCAGCAGGAAAGCCCCCAGCAGCGGGGAGCCGAGCAGCGCGCTGATCGCCGCGAAGCTGCCGGCCGCGCCCACCGTGGCGACCGTCTGAGCCGGCGCGCCACGGTCCACCAGCCGTACGGCGCCCGCGGCCAGACCGCCGCCGAGCGCGATCAGCGGCGCCTCGGGGCCGACCACCGCGCCGAAGCTGAGGGAGGCCAGGGCGGCAAGGACGACACCGGGGAGCGCGGAGAGCGGGGGCGCACCGTGGAGCGCCAGCCCGTCGGCCGGCTCATGGCCCCCGCCGCCGGGCAGATAACGGACGGTCAGCCCGACGAGGAGACCGGCCACCAGCAGCATCGGGACCGGCCACCAGAGGGGCGTCCCGGCGAAGCCCAGCGCCCGCGGCAGGTCCTGGTAGATGAGCGGTTCCAGCTCGTGGACCAGCGCGAGAAAGCCGAACGCGACGGCGCAGACCGGGAAGCCGATGGCCGCCGCCACCAGCAGCAGCTTCAGATAGCCGCGGGTGCGCACCAGCGCGTAGGGGTCCTGGGGCACGGTGGTCGGCGCTTCGCCCACCGGGCCGGCCGGGCCGACCGACATGCGCCTCGCCTCCTCGGAACCGGGGCTGCCCCGGAGCCCGACCGGGCCGCCGCCGTGATGAGCCTGCCATGGCGGGGCGGGGCGGGCACTTCGGAAGCGGCCGGGCGGGGCACCGTCGCTGTGATGCTCACAGCGGTTGCCGCCGTCTCCGCGACGCCCTCACCCCTGCGACGCCGCCGCCTCCCGAAGGGCGGCAAGCACCGGGCGGAACAGCGGGTGCTCCTCCGCGCCACGGCGTACCGCGGCGAAGACCCGGCGGGTGGGAGCCACCTCGTCGACGGGGCGGACCACCACCCCCGTGAGGTCCATATCGCGCAGCGCCGAGCGGGGGACGAGCGCCACGCCCGCCGCGGCCGAGGCGAGTGCGACCACGGCGCGGAAGTCGTCGGACGTATGCTCCAGACGCGGCTGGAAACCGGCGTATTCGCAGGCCAGGACCACCACGTCATGGCAGGGATTGCCGGGGTAGGGGCCGATCCAGGGGTCGCCGGCGAGCTCGGCCAGGGCCACCTGGGGCGTCTCGGCGAGGCGGTGACCGGGCGGCAGCACCGCGTCGAACGGCTCGGCGTAGAGCGGGACCCGGGTCAGCCGTGGGTCGTCGGCGCCCGGGGCGCCCCGGTATTCGACGGCCACCGCCACATCGACCTGCCGGTCGAGGACCATCAGCAGACTGGCGTCGCCCTCGGCGTCCTGGACACGGACCCGGATGCCGGGGGCCGTACGGGCCAGCGCGGTGAGGGCGGGCGCGACGACCAGGCCGATGCCGGTGGCGAAGGCGGCGACGGTCACCGTGCCCGCCTCTCCCGAACCGTAGGCGGCGAGCTCGGACTCGGCGCGCTCCAGCTGTGCCAGGACGGCGTTGGCGTGGGTGAGCAGGATGTCGCCCGCGGCGGTCAGCCGTACGCCGCGGGCGCTGCGCTCCACCAGTCGGTGGCCGGTCTCCTGTTCCAGGGCGGCCAGCTGCTGGGAGACCGCCGAGGGCGTGAGATAGAGCGCGGCGGCCGCGGCGGTGACCGTGCGGTGGTCGGCCACCGCACGGAGGATGTGCAGCCGTCGTGCTTCGATCATGCTCCCAGTCTCGCAGGACCGGAGAGCGGGCGGTGTCAGCCCGCGAGCGCGGCCCTGGCTGCGACGAAGGCGTCGACCGCGCGGTTGACGTCCTCGGTGGAGTGGGCGGCGGACAGCTGGACGCGGATCCGCGCCTGGCCCTGCGGCACCACGGGGTAGGAGAAGCCGATGACGTAGACGCCGCGCTCCAGGAGCAGCTCCGCCATCCGGGCCGCCTCGGCCGCGTCACCGATCATGACGGGGGCGATGGCGTGGTCGCCGGGGAGGATGTCGAAGCCCTCCTCGGTCATCCGCGAGCGGAACAGCGCGGTGTTGGCGTTGAGCCGCTCGCGCAGGTCACCGGCCGACTCCAGCAGGTCGAGCACCTTCAGCGAGGCGGCCGCGATCACCGGGGCGAGCGAGTTGGAGAAGAGGTACGGGCGCGAGCGCTGGCGCAGCAGGGCGACGATCTCGGCGCGGGCCGCGACATAGCCGCCGGAGGCACCGCCGAGGGCCTTGCCGAGGGTGCCGGTGATGATGTCGACCCGGTCCATCACGCCGTGCAGCTCGGGGGTGCCGCGGCCGCCGGGGCCGACGAAGCCGACCGCGTGCGAGTCGTCGACCATCACCATGGCGCCGTACTGGTCGGCCAGGTCACAGATCTCGCGCAGCGGCGCCACATAGCCGTCCATCGAGAAGACGCCGTCGGTGACGATCAGCGTACGGCCGGTGCCGCCCGCGGTCGCCTCCTTCAACTGGGCTTCCAGATCGGCCAGATCGCGGTTGGCGTAGCGGTAGCGGCGGGCCTTGCACAGCCGGATGCCGTCGATGATGGAGGCGTGGTTGAGGGCGTCGGAGATCACCGCGTCGTCCGGGCCGAGCAGGGTCTCGAAGACACCGCCGTTGGCGTCGAAGCAGGAGGAGTAGAGGATGGTGTCCTCCTGGCCCAGGAAGCCGGAGATCCGCTGCTCCAGCTCCTTGTGGACCTCCTGGGTGCCGCAGATGAAGCGGACCGAGGCGAGGCCGTAGCCCCAGCGGTCGAGCGCTTCGTGGGCGGCCGCGATGACCTCGGGGTGGTCGGCGAGGCCGAGGTAGTTGTTGGCGCAGAAGTTGAGGACCTCACCGGGGTTGCCGCCGGCGGTGACCGCGACCGTCGCGGACTGCGGGGTGCCGATGACGCGCTCGGGCTTGTGCAGCCCGGCGGCGCGGATCTCTTCGAGGGTGCCGCGCAGTTCGGTGCGGACGGAATCGAGCATGGGGGCGCTCCTTAGGGGTGCGGTAGGCGGGTGATGAGGCTGTCGTGCCGGGGAGGCGAACCGAGCCGGAAAATCAAACACTCCAGTCGAGGATGATCTTGCCGCTGCGGCCGCTGGCCGCGTCGTCGAAGGCGGCGTCGAAGTCCTGGTAGGAGTAGCGGCCGGTGATCACGGGCGAGAGGTCGAGACCGCCTTCGAGCAGCACGGACATCGCGTACCAGGTTTCGAACATCTCCCGGCCGTAGATGCCCTTGACCGTGATCATGGAGGTGACGATCCGGGACCAGTCGACGGCGAACTCCTCGGCCGGCAGGCCGAGCATCGCGATCCGGCCACCATGCGTCATGTTGGTGATCATGTCGCGCATCGCCTCGGGCCGCCCGGACATCTCCAGCCCGATGTCGAAGCCCTCGCGCAGTCCCAGGTCACGCTGGCCGTCGGCGATCGTGGCGTCGGCGACGTTGAGGGCGAGGCTGACGCCGACCTTGCGGGCCAGCGCGAGGCGCTCCTCGCTGACGTCCGTGATCATGACATTGCGGGCTCCGGCGTGCCGGGCGACGGCCGCGGCCATGATGCCGATCGGGCCCGCGCCGGTGATCAGCACGTCCTCGCCGACCAGCGGGAACGACAGCGCGGTGTGCACGGCGTTGCCGAACGGGTCGAAGACGGCGGCGATATCGAGGTCCACCGGGACGCGGTGCACCCAGACGTTGGTGGCGGGCAGCGCGACGTACTCCGCGAAGGCACCGTCCCGGCCGACGCCGAGGCCGACCGTGGCGCGGCACAGATGGCGGCGGCCGGCCAGACAGTTGCGGCACTTGCCGCAGACCAGATGCCCCTCACCGCTGACCAGATCGCCGGCCTTGACCTCGGCCACATCGCGGCCGGTCTCCACCACCTCGCCGACGAATTCATGGCCGATCGTCAGCGGGGCGGTCACGGCCTGCTGGGCCCAGCCGTCCCAGGCCCGGATGTGCAGATCCGTGCCACAGATGCCGGTGCGCAGCACCTTGATCAGCACATCCCCGGGGCCGATGGCCGGTTCCGGCACATCCATGAGCCAGAGACCCGGTTCCGTCTTCGCCTTGACCAGTGCCTTCACCGCAGCGGCTCCCGTACGTACGTGATCTGCCGGGGGCCCGCACCGGACGCCCGATCTTCCTCAGGAAATCTTCCTTACGTCGGCCGTGCGGTCCATCGAGGATTTCTTAAGCGCGGTCACAGCTGCCCTTTACGCCCCACCAGCACCGGGCTCCGGCGGGCGCGGGAGTGTAAACGTTCGCCCCCGCAAGCGTCGGAATTCATCACAGCTTGAGTGGGCGTGAGACCGGGGTGTGCGGCGCTACGTAGGACTGGGTGTGCACCACCACACGGGTGCTGACGCGACGCACCGCGGTCGCCCGTGTGCCTCGTTCCTGTGCGTCCCTGGAGGTCAGTGAATTGAGCCACCGACATGTGAACAAGCGGACCGGCGCCATCGCGGGCGCCGCTGCGGTCGCCATCGCGGGCGCCGCGATCGTGCTCCCCCACGCCAACGCGAGCACGGACCAGCCGGCGGCCCTGAAGACGCTCAGCGCCCACTCGGCCACGCAGCTGGCGACATCCCTGAAGGCGGACCTCAAGGACAACGGCGCGGGCTGGTACCTGGACGGCTCCAAGGGCCACCTGGTCATGAACGTCCTGTCCGAGGACGACGCCGCGAACGTCCGGGCCAAGGGCGCCGTGGCCAGGGTCGTGCAGAACAGCATGACCGCGCTGAAGTCCGGTACCAAGACCCTGCGCGAGTCCGCCGCGGTGCCGGGCACCGCCTGGTCGATCGACCCGAAGACCAACAAGATCGTGGTGACCGCCGACAGAACGGTCACCGGTGCAAAGATGGCCACCCTCACCAAGGCCACGAACGGCATGGGCGAGGGCATGGTGACCGTCAAGCGGTCGCAGGGTGAGTTCAAGCGGTTCGACGGCGGGGGCGCGGGAGGCGCGGCCGGCAGCGCCGCGGGCGGTGCGGGAGATGCGGCGGGCGGTGCCGGTGATGCCGCGGGTGGCGCAGGAGACGCGGCGGGCGGCGCAGGAGATGCCGCAGGGGGTGCGGGGGACGCCGCGGGTGGCGCAGGAGACGCGGCAGGTGGCGCCGGAGATGCCGCGGGCGGCGCAGGAGACGGCGGTGGTGGTGCCGGAGGCGGTGGGCAGGCCGCCGGGCCGGTCGGCGGCAGTGCCATCTTCGGCGGCAACGCCCGCTGCTCACTGGGCTTCAATGTCACGGTCAAGGGCGCACCGGCGTTCCTGACGGCCGGTCACTGCGGCAACGACTCCAAGACCTGGACGGCGGACCAGGGCGGCGGCCAGCCGCTGGGCACGGTCGCCGATTCCAAGTTCCCGAAGACCGACTTCGCACTGGTCAAGTACGACGACACCGCCGCGAAGCCGCAGAGCGCGGTCGACCTGGGCGATGGCAGCACCCAGGAGATCACCAAGGCCGCGGAGGCCGCCGTCGGCATGAAGGTGCAGCGCTCGGGCAGCACCACCGGCCTCCACGACGGCACCGTCACCGGCCTGGACGCGACGGTGAACTACGGCAACGGCGATATCGTCAACGGCCTCATACAGACGGATGTCTGCGCGGAGCCCGGCGACAGCGGCGGCGCGATGTTCTCCGAGGACTCGGCCGTCGGACTGACCTCCGGCGGCAGCGGCGACTGCACCGCGGGCGGCGAGACCTTCTTCCAGCCGGTCACCGACGCACTCAAGGCCACGGGTGCGGAGATCGGCGCCGGTGGCGGCGACAACGGCGCGGGCGGCGGTGACA
Source organism: Streptomyces tubercidicus (assembly GCF_027497495.1). Lineage (GTDB taxonomy): Bacteria > Actinomycetota > Actinomycetes > Streptomycetales > Streptomycetaceae > Streptomyces > Streptomyces tubercidicus. Next base: position 7,457,666 of record NZ_CP114205.1, on the reverse strand, counting down.
ACGGCGCGGCCGGCGGCAACGGCGCGGCCGGCGGCAACGGCGCGGCGGGCGGCGCCGCTGCCGGAGCCGGCGGCGCCGGAGCGGGAAACGCCGGTGCCGGCAACGCGGGGGCCGACAGCGCCGGAGCCGGCGACGCCGGTGCGGGAGCGGGGGACCCGGGTGCGGGCGCCGAGGACCCCGGTACGGGAGCGCAAGACCCGGGGGCGGGTGCCCAGGACCCCGGCGCGGCCGGCGGTGACGCGCTGAACTGACGGACGGCCAGCAGCTGCGCGACCGGCCCCGCTCCCCTCCACGACGAAGGGGAGCGGGGCCGGTGAGCGATGTACGGGGCCCGGAGTGTGGCGGAACCATAGCGACCGCCTGCGGGGCGGTGTCAGAATACCGGCCCTACTCCGACCCTTTTCTCAGGGGCGTCATGGCGTCGAACGAACTCGATTCCAATATCCCCGTCTTCCGCGGAGCCGGGCATCTGCTGCGTCTGATAGCCGACTTGGTGCGCAGGCCACGGCGCCGGGAGTGTCCCGAGCCGGTGCGGCACCGCGGAGTGGCTCAGGGGCGTGAAGGTCTGCCGGTGCTCTGTCTGGTGAGCGGGGACGACCACTCCCAACTCGCCAAGGGCATCAGCTACTTCCTCAGCCACGCCGATCCCCGGCGGGTACCGCACTGTCTGCACGACCTGCAAACCGGCTCACCGCCGCCGGACTCCGTCGAGGCGGTCCGCCACACGCTGGAGCGGCTGGCGCAGGGCTTCGCCCGCAGTGTGCACGGCAGCGACGGACGGGTCCGCTTCCGCCGCTTCGGCCTGGTCAACTGGCTGACACAGGCGGGGGCGGCCGGCGGCGCCCCGTACCCGGGCGGCCTGGAGGGCAATGACCACACCCTGCTGCAAGGACTGCGCGAGCGGGAGTTCCGGCGCCGTCGGCTGTTCGGCCTGCTGCGTTCCCCGGAGACCGAGCTGGCGGTGGACGGCAGTGTGCCCTGGTGGGTGTGGCTGTTCGCGGTCCATGTCTTTCCGCTCGCCTGGTTCCGGATCCGCCGCGGGCTGGGCCGGGAGTACCGCTGGCTGCTCAACCAGCCCTACCTCGCCCCTCGCGACCCGGGCACCTTCATCGGGTTCGCCGAGCGGCTGACCGCGCCCCACCACCAGGTCGAAGACCCGGAACAGTTACGCAAGTTGATGGTCAACGCCTTCCTGGAGGATCTGCGGGTCGCGTTCCGCCGCCGCATCTGGCGGCCTCGTACGGCCCGGCGCACCGCGTACTGTGTGGCGCTGCTCGACGGGGCGAACGCCGGCAACTGCGGCTATCCGCTGCTGCAGACCATCATCGACGTCCGCAACGAGACCGGCGCCTTCGACCCGCTGCTGGTCATCAGCTGCGGCGCCGAGCCGCCCGCCGACGGCACCGGAATCCGTGCGGACTGGGGCCACAGTTCCCTGTGGGAGCTGGCCGACCGGCTCTACGGCGGCTGGCGCGACACCTTTCTGCACCAGGGCCGGGCCCGTAACCGCGCGCCCTGGTATCTGCCGGTCACCATCCCGCCGCTGCTGCCGCCGTCCCATGAGAGCCATGAGCTGACGCGGCGGCTGGAGGTCGCCCAGGACGCCCGGCTGCGGATTCCCGAACCGCCCTTGTGGGCGCGCCGGATGGTGTCGGTGGTGGCGGCGTGCGGTGTCGTCGTCGCGCTGCTGGGGGCGGGCGGGCTGGTGCTGAGCCGGGAGAGCAACTACCGGCAGGCGCACTGTGGTCTGGACCGTTTCGAGGACGACGCGGACACCCTGCGCACCGCGGAGACCGGCGAGTGCATCGGGGTGGCGCGGAACGGCTTCACCTTCCACTCCCCCGATCCGCTGCTCAACAAGACCCTCCGGACCATCTACGCGCAGAACGCCCGCGCCGAGGAGGCCCATCGCGCGGCGCCGGAGCGCCCGTTCGTCACCCTCGTCCATCTGTCGGCGCTGCTCAGCGTCTCGGGGAAGTCCACCGGGCAGCTCGCCTACGGGCGCGAGGCGCTGCAGGGCGCGGCGAGCGCACAGTCCCGGCAGCTGCGCAGCACCGGTGCCGCGGAGCCGATTCTGCGCCTCTTCCCTGCCAACGCCGGGTCGGGTATGCGCTTCGGCACGCGGGTGGTGGAGATCCTGGAGGGCCTGAAGCAGCAGGATCCGTCCCTCGTCGGGGTCACCGGACTCGACCAGAGCCGGGAGGCCACCAACCGGACGATCCGGAAGCTGACCGCGGCGGGGCTGCCGATGGTGGCCACCACGCTGTCCGCGGACTCGCTCGTGCGGCAGTCCCCCATGTACTTCCAGGTGTCGCCGCAGAACACCCGGGAGGCGGAGGTCGCCGCGGCGTACGCCGATCATGTGGTGGGGCACGACGGGAAGAAGCCGGCCCGGCAGGTCCGGATCATCGGCTCCGCCGACCCCAGCGACACCTACAGCAGGACGCTCAGCGACGACGTCGCCCAGCGCTTCCGTGCCCGCGGGTTCACGGTCGAGAAGACCTCCTTCACCCCGCCCCCGCCGCCGGGCGCCGACCCCTCGTCGGACGCCCCCGGTCCCGGCACGGTCGGCCGGCGGAGCTGTTCCTACCCGGGCGTGGTGTTCTTCGCGGGGCGCTCGGAGGACTTCGAGTCGGTGCTCGGCGGCATCAACGAGTCCTGTAATTCGGATCCGCCGACGCTCCTGGGCGGCGACGATGTGGCCCGGCTGGCCGCCGACGCGGAACGCCGCCAGCAGTACCCCGGGATCCCGTACGACTTCCTGGACTTCACGTTGGGCTCGGCGCGCTGCGATGACACCAGCGAGCTGTACACGGAGCTGGGCCGGCTGTTCCCGGAGGAGTGCGACCGGGTCGCGAGCTCCTCGCTGGACGGCCATGCGGCGCTCGGCTTCGACGCCGTCAAGCTGTACATCAACGCGGTCAAGCAACTGCGTGAGGACGCCGCGCAGATGCCGTTGACGCCGCCCGCCGTCTGGCATGCGATCAGCGGGGTCCACGGGGACGAGGCGCTCGACGGGGAGAGCGGGATCATCAGCTTCGGTGGTGAGGTGGACCGCCAGGTCCCGTTGGACAAGCTGCTGTCCGTGCAGCACATCGACGGTGCGGGCCGGCCCGCCCAGGCGGGCTTCTGCGGCCGGGTCGGCGGGCAGAAACAGTCGTCGTGGTGTCCGCCGCTGGAGGCGGAGAAGGGCCGGTGACGGACGGCGGCGGGCCGGTGCGGGGACCGGTCGTCGGCGTCAGGTCGAAGTGACGGTGAACAGCCCGCCGTCGGGGTCGCGGACGACGGCCTGGCAGCCCTCGCCGTCCGCGGTCGGGGTGACGGGGGTGACGGTTCCCCCGGCGGCCACCGCGGTGGCCGCCACCTTCTCGATGTCGCGGACCGGGAAGTGGACGTGCCAGAGGGGGCGCACCCGCGGGTCCGGGGCGGACTCGACGGCGCCGCCGCGCAGGGTGGCGACGGTGTGTGTGGCGTCGCTGACGATCACCTGGTCGTGTTCGTAGGTGACATCGCAGCCGCCCGGCTCCCCGGAGGCCCAGTCGAAGACCTCGGCGTAGAAGATGGCGGCGGCGAAGGCGTCGCGGGTGCGCAGTTCGAGACCGACGGGCGCATTGCCCTGTCCGATTGACCAGGCCAGGGTCTGGCCCTCCCAGAAGCCGAAGGTGGCGCCGTCGGGGTCGGCGGCGAGGGCGGCGCGCCCGGGGCCGATCTTGAGCGGGCCGACGGCGACGGTCGCGCCGCGCTCGCGGATCCGGCCCGCGGTGTCATCGGCGTTGTCCACCGCGAAATAAGAGGTCCAGGCCACTGCGACCTGGAAGCTCTGGGCGAGGGCCCCGATGCTGGCGACCGGCTGGCCGTCGGACAGCGCGATAGAGAACTCCTCACCGAGGCCGCCCGCGCGAAACCGCCAGCCCAGGACCGCGGTGTAGAACTCCTGGGCGCCTTCCAGATCGTGGGCCATCAGACTGACCCAGCAGGGAGCGCCGCGTACCGCGGTGACGGGGCCATGGGCCGACATACATCTGCCTCCTGTCGCTCAGCGCCCCTTCCCACTCTGCCAGCGACGGAGCGGGGCCGCACCAAGGGCGCGTCCCGCTGCGGCAGCGCGGTTGTGCCGGTCTTGATCAGGCTCGATGCTGTAGATATTGAACCGGGCTGGGTTGATGCCATGAACGCATGGAACGCGGCGGAGAGCGCCGACTTCCGTGGTCCCCTCGACGTCACCAGGGCGGCCACCGCGGTTCTGGACGCCCAGGACCTGATCATCGGCTGGAGCCCGGCGGCCCAGCGGCTGCTCGGCTATCTGCCGGAGGAGATCGTCGGGCAGCGCCTGGAGATGCTGGTTCCGCCCGCTCTCAGAGGGGCCGGGCCCGCACCGGAGGACGCGCTGAGCGGCGGCCGGGAACTCACGCTGCGGCACCGGAACGGCCGGCTGGTGCGGATGGCCGCCACGCTCTGCCCGCTCGCCACGGTGTCCGAAGGTTCCGTCCGACAGCCGGCCCGCCTCCTGGTGGCGGGCGAACTGGACGCCCAGCGGATGTGGGAGTCCCGTCAGGCGATGCTGCACGGTCTGGCCACCCGGTCCCCGGTGGGTCTGGGCATCTATGACACCGATCTCCGGCTGACCTGGGCGAACAGCGCGTATATCCGGGAGGTCGGGCTGCCGCTGCGGGAGTTCCTCGGTGCCCGCGCCGATGAGCTGTATCCGGACGGCGAGTTTCTGACCGAGGGGTACCCGCGCACGCTCGACGCGGTGATGCACCAGGTCATCGACACCGGTGAACCGATCCTGGATCTGCACTTCGTCGGTGAGAAGCCCTCCGACCCGGGGCGTGAGCATGTCTGGTCCTGCTCGTACTACCGGCTGCAGGACGCCGACGGTCAGGTGCTCGGGGTGTGCGAGGACGCCTTCGACATCACCGGCCGCTATCAGGCGCAGCGCCGGCTGAACCTCCTGGTGGAGGCCGGCGCCCGGATCGGCACCACACTGGATATGACCGTCACCGCCCGGGAGGTCACCGAGGTCGCGGTGCCGGAGTTCGCGACCGCAGTCACCGTCGATCTGATGCAGTCCGTACGGAACGGCGACGAGCCGGAACCGGCGGGCGGCACCCTGCCCACGCTGGTGCGGGTCGCCGCGCGCTCCGCCGAGGAGGGGCCGGACGGCACGCCGTACAGCCCGCACCGGGTCGAGTACCCGCCCGGCTCGCTCCAGTACCGCAGCCTGTCCTCCGGCGGGATGGTGCGCGACGAGACCACCGTGGTCGTGCCGCTGCGGGCCGGCGGCACCCCGATGGGGCTGGTCACCTTCCGCCGCGGCGCCCCGATGCCGGCCTTCGACAAGGGAGAGATCGAGCTGGCCGACGAGCTGGTCACCCGGACGGCGGTGTGCCTGGACAACGCGCGCCGCTTCACCCGCGAACACACCGCCGCGCTGACCCTCCAGCGCAATCTGCTGCCCCAGCATCTGGCGGCCCCGTCGGCCGTCGATCTGGCCCACCGCTATCTGCCCAGCGACGAGCGGGGCGGGGTCGGCGGCGACTGGTTCGATGTCATCGGGCTGTCGGGGACCCGGGTCGGGCTGGTCGTCGGGGACGTGGTGGGCCACGGCCTCCAGGCGGCGGCGACCATGGGGCGGCTGCGGACGACCGTGCGCGCCCTGGCCCGGCTGGATCTGGCCCCCGACGAGCTGCTGGGCCGGCTGGACGACCTGGTGGAACAGACCGCGGAGGAGCAGGCGGCCATGATCGGCTCGGATCCCGGCACGGACGATGTGGCCACCGGGGTGACCTGCCTCTACGCGGTCTACGACCCGGTGTCGCGGCGCTGCACCATGGCGCGGGCCGGGCATCTGCCACCGGCCGTCGTCGACCCGGAGGGCGGGGTGTCCTTCCCGGACCTCCCGGCGGGCCCGCCGCTTGGCCTGGGGGGCCTGCCGTTCGAGTCCCTGGAGATCGAGCTGCCGGTCGGCAGTCTGCTGGCCCTGTTCACGAACGGGCTGGTCGAGAGCCGTGACCGGGACGTGGACGCGGGGCTGGAGATCCTGGCCGGGGTGCTGGGCGAGCACCGCCGTCCGCTGGACGACCTGTGTGACCATGCGCTGACCGAGCTGCTGCCGGACGGTCCGGCCACCGATGACTCGGCGCTGCTGCTGGTGCGCACCCGCGAGCTGGACGCCCGGCAGGTGGCGGCCTGGGAGCTGCCCGCGGAGCCGGCCGCGGTGGGCAAGGCCCGTGAGCTGGCCACCGGGCAGTTGCGGGAGTGGGGCCTGGCGGAGCTGTCCTACGCGACCGAGCTGGTGGTCAGCGAGCTGGTCACCAATGCCGTACGGCATGCCGCGGGGCCGCTGCATCTGCGGCTGCTGCGCGACCGGACCCTGCTGACCGAGGTGTCGGACACCGCCCATACCTCGCCGCACCTCCGGCACAGTGCCAGTGACGACGAGGGCGGCCGCGGGCTCTTCATCGTCGCGCAGCTGGTGCAGCGCTGGGGTACGCGCTACACGCCGTACGGCAAGACGATCTGGACGGAGCAGGCGTTCCCGGCGCGGTATCCCGGGGCTCGGCGGCCGGCCCGCTGACGGCCGGCGGCGCGGTGGCCGGGTTCGGCCCGGCGCACATCGTGCGGGTGTTCGGAGGGGGTCTCATGATGGAACCAAGCGAGGTCCCGGCGACCCGGCGGGCGCGGACAGAGGAGGACCCTGTGACGACCAATGGCAGGGAGCAGGCGGCCGAGCGGCGGCCGACTCAGCTGTACACCGGTAGCGAGCGGCCCTACGACCCGGAGGACCTGGTGAAGGCGTCCGGGCGCGAACCCACCCCCGCGAGCCTGGAATGGGCCAGGCGTCTGATCGCTGAGGAGGGACCCGGCGCCATCGAGCGGTATCTGCCCTGACCGACGTCGTCCGAGCAGCGGGCGGCGCGCACGGCGGGCGGCCTGTTCCCCGGTGCGGTGTGCCCCGGGCGCCCTCGACGCGGACGCGGGCCCGTCCGCGTCCGTACGGCAGCCATCGCCGTCCGCGCCGTAACAGGGCGTCGGGCGCGCGGAGTTGAGCCTCGCCCCCACACAGGGCGTCCGGCGCGCGGAGTTGAGCCTCGCCCCCACACACCGCATCCCCACAAACCGCTTGCGGCCGCCCGCGGCGCCCGGGAAGATCACTTCGCTCCGCACCGTGACCACACCGGCCGCGCCCTGCCGGGGACGCGCCGCGGAAAGGATCCTCCGTGACCACCGAACGCCTCTCCCCGCCGCTGCGCGCGGGCGAGCGGGAGACCCTGCGCTCCTATCTCGACTTCCACCGGGCCACCCTCGCCATGAAGACCGAGGGTCTGTCCGACGAGGACCTCCGGCGGCAGTCGAGCCCGCCGTCCACGCTCTCGCTGCTCGGTCTGGTGCGGCATATGGCCGAGGTCGAACGCGCCTGGTTCCGCCGGGTGATCAACGGCGAGGACATCCCGCTCGTCTGGTCGGCCGAGGGCGATTTCCAGGTGGCGTACGACGCGCGCACGGCCTCCGGCGCTGAGGCGTTCGACGCCTGGCAGACGGAGGTGGAGCACGCCCGCCGCATCGAGCGGGAGGTCGCCTCGCTGGATGTCACGGCCTACTCGCCCCGCTGGGGCGAGGATGTCTCCCTGCGTGTGGTGATGCTGCACCTGATCCATGAGTACGCCCGCCACAACGGCCATGCGGACCTCCTCCGCGAGGCCATCGACGGCACGGTCGGCGCCTGACGGACCCCGTGGGCTCCCACCCTCATCGGCCACCGGCCACTGCCGGGTGGGAGCCGGTGCCGGCCGTCGCCGCGTACGGCCGGCCGCCGCCCTCAGCCGAGTTCGAGGCTGGTGACGGCGAAGGTGCGCTCCTGCTCCGCCGGTGGCACCGGGCCGGTGTACATCCGCACGGTGTGCGACCGCGGGGTCAGACCGCGGGAGGTGACCAGGGTGTGGGCTGCGTGCCGGGGGCCGGGGACATCGAGGAAGACGTCGTCGGCCGGGTCGGCGGCCGCCGCGAGGGCGTCGAAGAGCGCTTCGGCGGCCGCGGTGGTGTCGGCGAAGAGCGGGCCGATGCGGTGACCGGTGCGGGCCGGACGGAGCACGCCGTAGCCCGCGATGGCGCCATCCCGCAGACAGACGCGGGCGGTGTGGCCGGGGGCCGTCAGCCAGCGGGTGACGAAGGCCCGGCGGTCGGCGGGGAAGCAGCGCCGGTCGTAGTCGGCGAGCACGTCGAGATGCGCACGGGTGACGGGGACGACGTCCGGTGTGGCGGTGCCGGGGCGGAGAGGGCGTCCGCCGTAGCGGATGGTCTCGTAGGCGGGGGCGAACCCGGCGCGCCGGTAGGTGTCCTGCTGGGCGGGGACCGCGTCCAGACCCACGGTCCGGACACCGGCGTGCGGGAAGGCGGCACGCCAGGTGGCGAGGCCCAGGCCCTGGCCGCGGTGCTCGGGGTGGACGAGGTAGTAGCCCAGGAACGCATAGGCGTCGGAGTAGTTGACGACCGAGACCGCGGAGACGGTCCGTCCGGCGCGGCGTCCGGTGAAGAAACCGTCGGGGTCGGTGGGGTGGAAGCAGGCGGTGTCGCCGCGTCCGGGGTTCCACTCCTCGTCGGCGGCCCATTGGGCCACCTGGTGCCAGTCGTCCAACGAGGCCGCGCCGACGGCGAGTTCGCCGGTGACGGGCTGGGGATCGGGGGCGTTACCGATGGGAGGCATGCCGGGTGTTCGTCCCTTCTGGTGGGGTCAGGAGGCGAGTGAACGGGAACGGTGCGGAGCCGGTGACGGGTGGTGGGCGGGGCGGGGCCGCCGGAGCAACTCCTCCGGCGGCCCCGCCCCGCTTCCCTTTCCGGTCGGCGTCAGATCAGGTCCATGGCGGCGACCTCGTCGGGGCGGCCGTAGCTGACCGGTCCCTGGAAGCGCTGCCGGGCGGTGGCGAACCACCAGACGGTGGCGATGATCAGCACCACTGCCAGGGCGATCGGTGCGTAGTTGAACGACTCGGGGGTGATCGGGGACGCCTGCGGCAGCATGAACAGCACATTGCTGATCAGGATCCAGGTCACGGCGATCGCCGCGACGGGCTTGCCGTAGCGCCCGAGGTTCCACGGCCCGGCCTGGAAGTCGTCGAGCCGCAGCCGCAGGAAGATGGGCACGGCGTAGGCGAGGAACAGCCCGACGACATTGACGCTCACCACGGCGGTGAAGGCGGTGTGCGACCACCAGCCGGGCAGCACCAGCACCAGGGGGCAGGCCGCGGCGAGCCAGACGGCCTTGACGGGGGTGCGGGTGCGCGCGGACACCGAATGCCACCAACGGGAGCCGGGCATCGCGCCGTCGCGGGAGAAGGCGAAGATCTGCCGGGTATTGCTGGTCATGTTGGCGAGCCCGCAGAACAGCATGGCGCCGATAACGATCAACAGCAGGAAGCTGGCGGTGTTTTGGCCGAGTGCGTCGATGAGAATCTGTACCGGCGGCGCCTCGGCACTCGCCGCATGCCCGTAGTCACGGATCGCATACACCAGCGCGAGCATGAGGATCAGCCCGGTGATCGCGGAGTAGCTGATCGCCCGCATGATGCCCCTGGGCGCGTTGACCGTCGCCTTCACCGTTTCTTCGGACATGTGGAAACTGCCGTCGAAACCGGTGAAGGTCCAGCTGGTGACGAGCAGCCCCAGCATTCCGCCGTAAATCGCTTGTGTGAAGCCGGTGTTGTTGGCGAAGTGCAGTGCGAACGAGGGCGACTGGTGGTGGTCGGGGATCACGGTCAGCGCGCCGACGATCACCACCATGCCGATCAGCAGCCACCACACGGAAATCCGGTTCACCACCGCAACGAGCCGCACGGTATACGTGTTGGCCAGCGCCTGAAGGAGAAGGATGGCCGCGGTGATGCCGACCGTCTGCTGGGGTGTCGACTCGTAGGACGGCCACTGCATGCTGATGAACGCCTGGATGAAGGTGGCGGCGGCGAAGTTGGTGGCCGCGGTGCCGCCGACCTGGCCGACGAAGTTCAGCCAGCCCGTGTACCAGGACCAGGCGCCCTGGTGTCGCTTGGCCAGCTTGCCGGCCGAGAAGTAGAGCGCGCCGCTGGTCGGGTAGGCGGAGGCGATCTCGCCCATCGCGGCGCCGACGAACAGCACCATGATCGATACGCCGATCCAGCCGAAGATCAGGATCCTCGGGCCGCCGGCGTTCATCCCGAACCCGAAGGAGGAGAAGATGCCCGAAATGATGTTGATGATGGTGAAGGAAATGGCGAAATTATCGAACGCGCGGAACCTGCGGGTGAGTTTCCGCGGATAGCCCATGGCGTGCAGCGTGGCATCGTCGTCAAGGGTGACGGAATCTGCCGGGTGGGGGTTTTGCGAGCGAGCCGGGAACGTACGCTCGGACACAACCGAAACCTTTCTGGGGGGATGTGGAGAGGTGGTTCGATCGGACTGAATCGTTCGAACGGATGGTGCGGAACGGGCCCCCTTTTACGGCGCAAATTCCACGCCGCAAAAGATCTTCCGGTGCATCAGCCGCCATGCGGAACGGGGAGTCCGCAGGACCGCCTGGCTTTCGTCAATTGCTCCTCGGGATCGCCGAACGCACTCCAGGGCATACGGGAGGCATAGGGCCCCATGGCACTGAAGACCTCCCGCGCCTCGAATTCACGTTTCGCCATGAGCAGCGCATGCGCCAGATACGCAAGGTCCAGCACCGGAGTGAAGCGGTAACCGGCCACCTGCGGGAACCAGTTGTGGTAGATGCTCAGCGCGGCGCTGATCCACTGGGGCTGCTCCCAGGTCTGGTCCGCGAGCAGCGCGGACGGGTTGTAGTCCTCGACCAGCGCGACCAGCGGCAGCAGACGCAGCGGCGAGGCGGCCGGGGCCCGCTGGCTCAGGAACGCGGCCACGTCCCAGCTCGCGCTGGACGAACCGCCGTAGCGGGTGAAGAAGAACGACAGAAAGCGGTGGTGCGCCTCCCGGTGCCAGGCGTCGAGCCGGAGGATGTGCGCGAAGAGGTACCAAGGGCCGGGCGGCGCGGTCAGCAGCCCCTGCGGTGCGGGGTCCTGGGGGCGGTCGAGACGCGTCAGCGCCAGCTGGGCGACCCACGGGGTGGGGTCCTCGGGGAGCAGCTTGGCGGCCCGCTCGCACGCGGACCGCGCTATCCGCGCCAGGGCGCCCTGCCGCCGGTCACCGGCATCGGCCATGCGCAGGGCCCGGAGCATCGCCACCCGGGCCCAGAGCAGTGCCGCGTCCGGCCCCGGCTCTTCGGCCAGCCAGCGCTCGGCCAGGTCCGAATCGGCGGCCACGGACGCCAGCACCAGGGACCGGTGGGCCCGCACCTCGAATTCCTTCCGGACTTCCCGGAGAACCTCGTGTGCGCTCAAGTACCGCCCGGCCCGGACGTCCATACACGCGCGCGCCAGCGCCCGGTCATCGGCCGCTGGACTCCACACGTACTGCCCCTCGAAAGAGCCGGCCGCCATGGTCCCCTCCCGGTCACGAAGGCGTCTTCCCCCCACACGGCATTCCAGCCGCGCCGAATTCAGCTGGACCCCTGCCACCGGTCAAGTGACAGCGGCCACACCCTACTCACCCTCAACTCATTGCGAAAACAAGCCGCCTGGAATATCTGGTTCCGCACCTTTTAGTCTCGATGAGATTGAAAGGGAAACCACTTCTTGACCGCCCTCCAGAAGACCTCCAGAGTCCCTCCACTTTGCCGGTCCGTTCGCCACAGGACGTCAATTTGGCATATTCATAGGTTTGCAGGTCCTTCACAAGTGGACATGATTGCCGATTACCCCTCCGTATCCCCGACTTCCATGGCCGCACCCCCGCGCGACCTGGACGGACCCCGGCGCCCCCGTACGGACACGTCGGTTCACCGACCCACCGGGCCCGCCCACCGCGTTGGGGCCGCGCATCACAAAGTCGGCTCAAGAGCAACCGAATTAGCGGATGCTACTTTCCGGAAGCGCGCGATCACATGTAGCGTTCGTCTGACCAAAGGCCGTGACCTCACACCCCGTCATGGCTGGGTACGGGCACGGGCGCGAGCGTTCTTGCGGCGCGAACGGAGCGATCGCCCCCGCTGGGCGGACCTGCACCACAAGTGCCTGGTCGCCACCCGCCGCACACCGGACCGCGCCGCGATCGCTGCTGCAACAGCACCCTCAGCACCTCAGCACCCCTGCACGTCGAGCACCGCCATGTCTGTCCGTACACGCCTGCTTTGCAAGAGGAATGGGCCCAGATCATGTTAATGAACTCCTCGACGACCCCGCTTGCGCTGCGACCGGACGCCGACTTCGGCCGGGCGCCCACAGCCGGGAACGGCGAAGGGCCACCCCTGGCGGTCGACCGGCTCCCTGACGGCACGTGGCAACTGACCCTGCACGACCTGGAACCGGTGTCGGTGCACCGGCTGCCGTCGGACGAGGTCCACATCATCCTGGCGCCCCCGCGCGAGGAACCGGCCGATGAGCCCCCGTCCGGCCTGGCACGGCCGGAGCCGATCCGGATCGACACCGCGGCCCGGACCGTCTTCGCCCGGGGCCGCCAACTCAACTTGCCGCGACTGGAGTTCGACCTGCTGGCCCATCTCGTGCTGCATCCACGGCGCGCCTTCACCCGGGAGCAGCTGATGGCCGCCGTCTGGCCCAGCTGCCAGTCCAGCTACCGCACCGTCGATGTCCACGTCGCCCGTCTGCGCCGACGCCTCGGCCCCGGCCTGCGCGACACCATCAGCACGGTTTTCGGCATCGGGTACAAGTACCAGCCCACCCCATAGGCCGTCACCGCGGTTGACGCTCACAGGCAGTGGGCCGGTGATGAGGTGTGCCCGTCACCGGCCCACTGCCGAGCTTCCTCAGACCCCGGCAGGTGACCAGCCGGGGTGCGCGGGAGGTGCCGCCGTGGGTTCCTTGCGGACGAAGGCCCGGCGCAGGGCGTGATACGGCTGGTCCGGGTCGAAGAAGATGCGGTGCATCTGCGCCAGTTCGAGCTCCCGGTAGACGGCGAGCGGGCGGTGCGCCTCGTCACGTTCCCGATGGGCCTTCTTCGTGGCAATACGGGCCTGTGTCGTGGGCGCCGAGGCCAGCCGGACGGCGAGCCGCGCGGTCTGCGCGGTGAAGTCCTGCGCGGGGCAGTCGATGATCCGGTCCACCAGGCCGAGCCGCGCCCCGGCCGCGGCGGTGACCGGCAGGGCGCGTCCGGTCAGCTGCGCGGCCACCTCGGGGCCGGTCCGGCCCGGCAGGGTGTAGGTCCAGTATTCGGAGCCGTAGAGCCCCATCAGCCGGTAGTGCGGGTTGAGGACCACGGCCGCGCGGCACCACACCTCATCGGCGGCAAGGGCCAGCATCGCGCCGCCGGCCGCGGCATTGCCGCCGAGCGCGGCGACCACCAGCCGGTCGGTGGTGGTCAGGACGGCCTCCACCAGATCGTCCATGGCCTGGATATTGGCCCAGGACTCCTCGGCGGGGTCGGCGGCGGCCTCGATGACATGCAGATGGATGCCGTTGGAGAAGAAGTCCCGGCGGCCGCCGAGGACCAGCACGGAGGTCGGCCGGGCGCAGGCGCGGCGGTAGGCGGCGAGCAGCCGCCGGCAGTGGTCGGTACTCATCGCACCGCCCGGGAAGGAGAACTCCAGGAAGCCGACCGGTCCGTCCTCGCGGTAGCGGATGTCGGTCCAGGTACGCGGGCCGCCACCGGGGCCGTTATCGGGGCCGCTATCGGGGCCGTCCCCGGGGCCGTGCGGCGCCGGAACCTCGGGAAGCGGCGGGAGGCGGTCTCCCAGCGCCAGGGTGGCGGGCAGTTTGAGGGTGCCGGGCGTGCCCGGTGCGCGGGGCGGCCGCAGTTCCGGGATCCAGACCGCGCCGTCTGCCGTCGCCCGGCAGATCGCGCCACACCGCGTGGCGAGCAGTTCGCCCGGCCGGCCCGTGAGGGTGTCCTCCGGGTGGCCGCCGTGCAAATGCCAGATGTCGCCGAGCAGTTCATCCCGTACGCCGGGCTGGGAGTCGGCCGCGCGCAGCTTGCGTACGACGGTGTCGGTGGGGTCGGCGCGCCAGTCGATCCGGCGCGACTCCTGGCGGAACGGCGGGCGGGGGTGGCCGGGTTTCGCGGCGTCGGCCAGCTCGGCCTGGGGCTGCGGGCGATGGGTGCCGGACGCCACCCGGGCGACGGCCGTCAGCACTGCTTCGAGGGCGGCATCGGCGATCTCGTTGCGGTAGAGGTCGCTCTTGCCCACGTCGGGGACCGGGCAGCTCGCCGCGGCCCAGATGTCGCCGCCGTCCATCTCGTCGTTGGCCTGCAGGACCGTGACGCCCCACCGGTCCGCGCCCAGGTGCACCGCCCAGTCCACCGAGGAGGGGCCCCGGTCGCCGACGGGCCCGGGGTGCACGATCAGACAGGTGTGGGCGGACCACACCTCCCGCGGGATGGCCGTCTTGAGCATCGGCGCCACGATCAGTTCGGGGGCATGGCGGCGTACGACCTCGGGGAGCGGCGTCTCCCGGGTCACCAGCTCCACGCTCACCTGGTGTCCGTGGTCACCGAGTTCGGCGTACACGCGCTGCGTCAGGCTGTTGAACGCGCCGGCGATGAGCAGAATGCGCACGGCAGACTCCCCTGGAGCTGGGACCGATGGGCGGATGGCTGGATCGTCCCGCACCGGCGGCCGCCGGGCTCCGGACCCGCGCTACGGGTCACCCGATCGACGGCCGCCGTGCGGCGCAACGCGGAGTCCGCGGCACGGGAAACGCGGGGCGGGCGAACGAAATTGACTGAACGTCAGGCAGTCCCGCCACTGATCACCTCGACGGGATCCCGCCAAAGTTGGCGCACCGGTCACCCAACCGCCACCCAGGACATTGCCTTTAATTGACATCCACTTGGTCATACTTTTACTTTCAGTGCGTGGCATCAGCGCAGGTCAGCGCCGTGTGCCGAGTTCGTCTCCCGCACTCTCTCTCGGAGGTTCCCATGGAGCAGCTCATCAAGAAGATGGCCCAGGACAAGGTCTGGCAGAACTGGCTCGCCGCCAACTCCGCCACGCAGGCCGCGAAGAACGGCTGCATCAGCGCCGCCCCGAAGGCCGGCTGCATCAGCGCCGCGCCCAAGGCCGGCTGCATCTCCTGACCTCGGGTCCCACCAGCGACCCGGGAGCGGGCGGTGAGCACTTCGGCCGCCACCGCCCGCTCCCGGGCATCGCGCCCGAATTCCCGTGTGGCACCGCATTCCCGGCAACGACGAGGATTTCCATGGATGGTCAGCCGACCGCCGAGGTCATCGAGCAGATCCGCGACATA
Source organism: Streptomyces tubercidicus (assembly GCF_027497495.1). Classification (GTDB taxonomy): domain Bacteria; phylum Actinomycetota; class Actinomycetes; order Streptomycetales; family Streptomycetaceae; genus Streptomyces; species Streptomyces tubercidicus. The sequence goes on along the minus strand of NZ_CP114205.1, from coordinate 7,442,376 downwards.
CCGATCTACCGTGAGTCGCTGGCGAAGGGCTACTTCCCGGTACTCGACAAGCCGGAGATCGCCCGCGGCTTTCCGGACAACTGGATGACGCCCCGGCTGGCCGCGGCGCTGGAGTCCGGAGAGGCGGAGTTCGTCCTCTCCACCGGCACCCACCACGCCCGGATGCAGATCATCCGGCCCCCGTACTTCCTGCTGCACTCCTACTACCAGCTGTGGCGCGAGCACCCCGATATCGCTCACACCTGGGAGGCGGGCTGCCGGCGGGTGTCACTGACCACGGTGCTGGCGACGGAACATGTGGCGCGGGTCAATGCCGCACGGCGCGGCACGGTGCCGGAACCGGTGCCCGCCCTTGAGGACCGCCGGCTCGACGAGCGGACCTGCTACGTCAACCTGCGGCTGGACCCGGCGCTGTGGGAGCGGGCCGACGTGGTGCGGATGCTCGCGGAAATCCGGTCCGCCCGGCAGGCACACCCGCGCGGCTGGTACCACCTCGACTGCTCCGGCTATCACCTGGCACATCTGGTGCGAAAGGTCGGCGAATGGGGACTGTGGGACGATTTCCCGCCGCCCGCGAGCATCATCCACGCCTACGAATACACCCCGGCGAACGTCCGGCGTTTTCTGCACCAGCACTTCGACTGCCCGGTCATCGACCTCTTCGGCAGCACCGAGCTCGGATACCTCTACTACAGCGACCGCAGCGGCACCTACTGGCCGCATCTCGACAAAATGAGCGTCGAGCTCCAGCCGGTCGCCGCCGGGAGCACCATCTACCAGCTCATCGTGTCGAGCGTGCGCAATCCCTTTATGCCGCTGATTCGCTACCGGTCGGGCGACTGTGTACGGACTCTGGACGGTACGCCCGATCCGGCAAAGATCGCCCAATTCTGCGGCCGGGAAAAGGAATTGCTCAGCACTCCGCACGGGCCCGTCTCCCAGGGCGACCTCGACCGGTGCGTCAGTGAGTCGTCCCCGGACATCTTCGGGTACCAGTTGCAGCTGACCGGCGATACCGAAGCACAGCTGGCGTATACGACATTCCACGGCGCGCCCGTCGAACTCGCACCGGCCGCGGCGCTGCAACAGGGCCTCGCTGAACTGACCGGGCGGCGCTGCCGGCTCGCCCACCGTACGCACCTCCCCATCGGCAAGTCGGGCAAGTACGCCTGGCTCACGACCGGCAGCTGACCCACCGGACGTCCACGCCCGGACGTCCACCACTCGGACAGGAGAAGCATGACCAGCCAGCCGCGGATATCCTCCGATGACCTCAGGGAACTGCTCGGTACGGCGCTGCACGCCGAGGTGGTGACGTACTTCGACGACAAGAGCGCCGCGCCACGGGAGTTCGTGGAGCGCCAGGTCACCGAGTGTCTGCGCTATCTCTATCTCGTCTCCCGGCACCACGACCGGCTCGGCGGTCTCTTCCTGCCGGTCGAGCAGGACATCGACGAGATCTGGCACTACCTCATCCTGCAGACCCGCGAATACCGTGCGCTGTGTGAGGAACGGCTGCCGGGACGGTTCTTCATCGAGCACCGCAGCATCGCCTACGAGGACTATCAGCAGGAGCCGGGCCGCGAGCAGGCGCTCGAAGAGGCGCTGCGCTGGATCCCGTTGTACTGCCAGGAGTTCGGCCCGTTCGACGAGGGGGCGCTGCCGCACTGGACGATCGTGCGCTTCCTCCACGAGCAGATGGACCTGTCACTCGCCGACATCGCCGCGCTGGAACCCATGGCGGCGACGACTTAGCAGCCCCGTATCCACGGGAACGAAAGGAATCATGACCGCCCCGAACGACGTCACGGCCGGCCGCGAGGTGCCCGAACAGCGGCGGATTCTGGCCGTCCTGGTGTTCTCCCAGATCCTCAGCGGGGCGGGCCTCGCCGCCGGAATCACCGTCGGGGCGCTACTCGCCGAGGAGATGCTCGGCTCGACCGGGCTGGCCGGTGTGCCCAGTGCGCTGTTCACCGCCGGATCCGCGCTGGGCGCCCTCGGTGTCGGCCAGATCTGCCGGCGTTACGGCCGCCGCCCCGGACTGGCGCTCGGATACGCCGTCGGGGCGCTCGGCAGCCTCGGGGTCGTCGTGGCGGCCACACTCGGCAGTGCGGTGCTGCTGTTCCTGTCCCTGGTGGTCTACGGGGCGGGCACCTCGACGAATCTGATGGCGCGTTACGCCGGTGCGGATCTGGCCTCCGCCGAGCGGCGCGGCCGGGCCGTGAGCACGGTGCTCTTCGCCACCACGCTCGGCGCGGTGGTCGGGCCCAACCTGGTGACGTTCACCGGGGAGGTCGCCCACTCCTGGGGTATCCCCCGTCTCGCCGGACCGTTCCTGCTCGCCGTCGCCGCGTTCGGGTCGGCGGCGGTGGTGCTGGCCGCGCTGCTGCGGCCCGATCCACTGCGACTGGCCGAGAAACTGGCGGCGGAACGGGCTCCGGAGACGGACGAGCGCCCCGCCGACGACGCCGGTGACCTCCCGGACGCCCAGCCGCAACGGCGCGGAGTGGTCACCGGCACCACGGTCATGATTCTCACTCAGCTCGTGATGATCGCGATCATGACGATGACGCCGGTCCATATGCAGGCGCACGGCCATGACACCCAGGCGGCCGGGCTGGTCATCGCCCTGCACGTCGGAGCGATGTTTCTGCCCTCCCCGCTCACCGGGCTGCTGGTGGACCGCCTCGGCCGGTGGTGGATCGCCGGAGCCTCCGGTCTGACACTGGCGGCCGCCGGGGTCCTGGCCGCGATAGCCCCGCCGCACTCCGTTCCTGCGCTCGCCACGGCCCTCGTACTGCTCGGCCTGGGCTGGAATTTCGGGCTGGTCAGCGGCACCGCCATCGTCACCGACGCACTGCCGCCCGCCCGGCGCGCCTCGGCACAGGGCCTGGTGGACGTCGGCATCGCCCTCGCGGGGGCGACCGGGGGCATGTCCTCGGGCCTGGTCGTCGTCCTGGGCGGCTATCCGGCGCTGGCGCTGGCCGGTGCGGTGCTCTCGCTGGCGGTCGTGCCCGTCGTCGCATGGGCGGTTCGCCGGCCTGCACACACGGACACCGCTCCGGCAACTCCCTTTGCGGAGCCGGAACCTAAATGAACGCCCGTTCGTCACACAGATGTGCCCGAATCGAAATTCGGGACTTCTTGAAACTTGGCGTCATTTCTCGTTATCACGCCGGAAACCTGGATGCTGCACTGTGAGTGCAGGGTGGAACCGTGTGAACGAGCCACGGGGGGCAACAATGCGGAAGGACACCTGCATGCAGGGCACATCGGTGCTGCGTCGGTTCCGCATGCCGCTGTTCGCCCTCATGGTGATCCTGGCGTTCCTGCTGGGCAGCGCCGCCGATCCGGACATGGACCGGGCCACGTTCAGCGGCCTGCCCGGCTCGCAGTCCGCGAGCGCCCTCCCGGCCGCCAAGCCGAGCTATGACAGCACCGAGGAGAAGTCCAAGCGCGCGGCCGAGCGTGGCCAGCCCCGGCGGACCGTGCGGACCACCGCCGGAGTCCCGCATCACACCGGCCGTCCACTGCCGCCGCTCAGCAGTGGCCCGGCGGTGCCGCACACCCTCCCGGCCTCGGGCCGGCCCCTGGCCGGCAGCTCCACCAAGGCCGCATCCAGACCCGTCGAAATTCCCCTGCTCCACTGCGTCTTCCGCTGCTGAGGGCGGCGTGGTGGCCTGCCCCACCCGCCGCACTCCGTACATTCCCGCCACCACCCCCACACGTGGCACCACTCACAGCAGGAGACCTCCTCGTGGAGACCTTCATCCAGCATGCCCGGGGCCTGATGGCCCGTATCGCCGAGGGCCGCGACGAACAAGAGACCTACGGCCGGCTCGCGGCCGGCCAGTCGCCCCTCGCCCTGTTCATCACCTGCTCCGACTCCCGGGTCGTACCCTCCCTGATCACCGGAGCGCGGCCCGGTGAACTCTTCGAACTCCGCACGGCCGGCAACGCCGTGCCCGTGTATCAGGACGACATGCCGGCCTGCGCGGAGGCCGCCACCATCGAGTACGCCATGCGCGTACTGGGCGTGGCCGACATCGTGGTCTGCGGCCACTCGCACTGCGGCGCGGTCGGCGCCAAGGCCCGCGGCGAGGACCTGACCGGCGCTCCGGCCGTACGGGACTGGCTGGCGCAGGCGCTGTCCGACCAGCTGCCCAAGGACGAGGAGCCGACGGTCGCCGCCGCGGTGCAGCAGCATGTCCGCGAACAAGTCAACCGGCTGCGCGACTACCCCTGTGTGCAGGAGCGGCTGGACGCCGGGGAGGTGACGCTGCACGGCTGGTTCTACGAAGTGCACACCGGCATGGTGGCGGCGCATCACCCGGCCTCCGACCTGTTCCTCCCCCTGTGAAGGCGGGTGTGCCTCTCATGAAGCGTTTCCCCTCCTTCCAGGCGGACTTCACCGCCTCCCTCGTGGTGTTTCTCGTCGCCGTCCCGCTGTGTGTCGGGGTGGCGGTCGCCTCCGGTGTCCCGGCCGAACTGGGCCTGGTCACGGGTGTGGTCGGCGGTCTGCTCACTGGTCTGCTGCCCGGCAGCAGCCTCCAGGTCAGCGGCCCCGCCGCCGGTCTGACGGTGCTGGTCTTCGAAGCCGTCAAGGAGTACGGCCTGGGCACGCTCGGTGCCCTGGTCCTGGCGGCCGGGGTACTGCAACTGGCCATGGGCGCCCTCAAGTTGGGGCGCTGGTTCCGGGCGATTTCGGTCGCCGTCGTCCAGGGCATGCTGGCCGGCATCGGCCTGGTCCTGATCGCCGGACAGCTCTACGCCCTGACGGACGCCAAGGCGCCGGGCAGCGGACTCGCCAACATCGGCGGGATGCCGGACCTGTTCAGCGCCACCGTGGGGTCGGAGAAGGCGCTGGCCGCGCTCGCGATCGGTGCCGGCACCATCGCCGTCCTGGTGCTGTGGCCGCGCTGGCGTCCCGCCGCACGGATCCTCCCCGCGCCGCTGGCCGCGGTGGCGCTCGCCACCACCACGGTCTGGGCGCTGGATATGCCCGTCGCGCGGGTCCAGGTCAGCGGGCTGCTGGACGCGATCCAGCCACCCGGCCTCGATGACCTCGGCCGGCTCGGCAGCATCGGTGTGCTCGGTACGGTCCTCGCCTTCGCGCTGATCGCGTCCGCCGAGTCGCTCTTCAGCGCCGCCGCGGTCGACCGGCTGCACAACGGGCCGAAGACCGACTACGACAAGGAGCTGATGGCCCAGGGTGCGGGCAACGCCGTCTGCGGTGTCCTGGGTGCCCTGCCGATGACCGCCGTCATCGTCCGCAGCGCCGCCAATGTGCAGGCGGGCGCGAAGACCAAGGCCTCGCGCGTCATGCACGGTGCCTGGCTGCTGGTGTTCGCCGCGGCGTTCCCGGCCGCGCTGGGTGTGGTGCCGGTGGCCGCCCTGGCGGGCGTCCTGGTGCACGCGGGCTGCAAGCTCATCCCCGTGCGGGAGCTGCGTCCGCTGTGGCGCGATCACCGCGGCGAGGCCGTCGTCCTGTTGGTCACCGCGATCGCGATCGTGACGGTCAATATGTTCGAGGGCGTGCTCATCGGTCTGCTGATGGCCGTCGCCAAGACGGCCTGGGAGACCTCCCATGTCCACCTGGAGATCCAGACGCCTGAGGACACGGCGGAGCCGGTGCTGGTGCGGGCCGTCGGCAACGCCACGTTCCTGCGGCTGCCGAAGATACTCGACCAGCTGGAGGCGCTGCCCGCCGACCGGGATGTGGAGCTCGACATCAGCGGCCTGCGCCATCTCGACCACGCCTGCGGCGCCGCGCTGACGAACTGGGCCGAGCAGCATCGCCGCAGCACCCGTGAGGTGGAGCTGGTGTCCTGACCGCCGGCCTGCCCGCGCGCCGCCGGCGTGCGGCAGCGGCCTTGACTCCCGCGCGCCGGCCACCGGTCCGGCTGTTCCCGTACCCGCCATGAGGCGTCCCGGGGCAGCCGCCGGTGGCCGGCGCCATTTCGTGGGCGACAGCCCGGACACGACGGCGGAGTGCGGAAGATTGCGTCCGCCGTCGTTGTTGAGTGAAGGTCAGGGCGATGGCGGGCGGCGCCGACACCGACGCGCCCAGCCGCGAGCCGATATCACGCTGTCTACAGAGATGGGACGGACCGCATGCCTCTTCAGGGTGAGTACGAGCCGAGTCCGACGCAGTGGGTACGCGATCAGGTCGAGTTGTACGAGTCCTCCGGCGGTAAGGAGGGCACGACGATGCGCGGGATGCCCGTCATCGTCCTGACCACCCGGGGTGCCAAGAGCGGCAAGCTCCGCAAGAGCCCGCTGATGCGGGTGGAGCACGACGGGAAGTATGCGGTGGTGGCCTCCCTGGGCGGTGCGCCCCGGCATCCGGTCTGGTACCACAATGTCGTGGCCGATCCGCGGGTGGAGCTACAGGACGGCCCGGTGCGCCGGGACATGACGGCCCGTGAGGTCACCGGGGAGGAGAAGGCCCTGTGGTGGGGGCGCGCCGTCGAGGCGTTCCCCGATTACGACGAGTACCAGAAGAAGACGGACCGGCAGATCCCGGTCTTCGTGCTGGAACTGGCGGCCACGGCACACTGACCGCCGCCGACCGACCGCCGCCGTGGGCGCTCGGAGCGTGACCCGCTGACGCGCCGAGCCTTGCCCGCAGACGCGCCGGGCGTGCCCCGCTGAAGGTCAGAGCGTCACCACGGAAACCTCGGTGGCCTTGACGCTGGTCCATACGGACACACCGTCCGCCAGGCCGAGTTCCAGGGCCGCCGAGGGGGTGATTTCGGCCACCAGATCGGGCGCCTCGGGCGAGGTGACAAGGACCCGCAGCCGGCTTCCGGCGGAGGTGAGTTCGCGGACGGTGCCCGGCCAGACGTTGCGGGGGCTGCCCGTGGGCCGGTCGACGTGCAGGGACACGGCCTCGGGGGCGATGATCGCCAGCGCTGGGGCACCGTCGGGCAGCGGGTCGGCGATGACCAGACGGCCGCCGTCGGTGAGGGCGAGCGCCTCGCCGGTGACCGTGCCCGGCCAGGCGTTACGGCCGAGCATCCGGGCGACCCAGGGCGAGCGCGGGTGCCGGGTGACCTCGGCGGGCGGGGCGTCCTGGAGGGCCCGCCCGTCGTCGAGGACGAGGACCCGGTCGGCGAGCGAGACCGCTTCGACGGGGTCATGGGTGACGATCAGACAGACGCCGCCGAAGTCCGCGAGATGGCCGCGCAGGGTGTGCCGGACCTGGGCGCGGGTGGTCTGGTCGAGCGCGGCGAGCGGCTCATCGAGCAGCAGCAGACGCGGCCGGGCGGCCAACGCCCGTGCCAGGGCGACGCGTTGGGCCTGTCCGCCGGAGAGCTGGGCGGGCTTGCGGTGCGCGAGATGGCCGACGCCGAGCTGGTCGAGCCACTGCTGTGCCGTGCGGCGGGCGTCGCCGCGCGGGGTGCCGTGGGCGCGCAGCCCGTAGGCGGTGTTGTGCAGGGCGTTCAGATGCGGGAAGAGCGCACCGTCCTGGGGGACCCAGGCGACGCCGCGTTGGTGCGGGGGCAGCGCGGTGACGTCCGTGTCGCCGAGGCGGAGCGCGGCGCGGGCGCGCGGGGTGAGGCCGAGCAGGGCGCGCAGCAGGGTGGTCTTACCGGCGCCGTTGGGGCCGACGACGGCGATGGTGGTGCCCGGATCGGCGTCGAGCGTCAGCTGGTTGAAGCCGGTGACCTCGGCGTGCAGCGGCCAGCGCTCCCGGTGCGCCGCGGTGGCCGGGGCGGGCTCTTCGGTGCCGGCGGCGGACGGGGCGGCCGGGGGGCCGGTGTCGTCGGCGGCGGGTACCCGGCGGGCCGGACGGTCGGCGGTGGTGGCGCCGGTCCAGCGGCCGCGCAGACAGATCAGCACGGCCATGGCGATGACCAGCAGCAGCAGCGAGACCGAGGTGGCGGCTTCCGGGGAGTCCTGGAGCAGCAAGTAGACCTGGAGCGGCAGGGTCTGGGTGGTGCCGGGCAGATTCCCGGCGAAGGTGATGGTCGCACCGAATTCCCCGAGCGCACGGGCCCAGGTCAGCGCGGCACCGGCGGCGAGTCCGGGGGCGACCATGGGGAGGGTGACGGTGCAGAAGACCCGTACGGGAGAGGCGCCGAGGGAGGCCGCGGTCTCCTCGTAACTCGGGCGGAGTCCGGCCAGCGTGCCCTCCAGGCTGATGACGAGGAACGGCATCGCGACGAAGGTGGCCGCGACCACCGCACCGGAGGTGTGGAACGGCAGCACGATGCCGAAGGTGTCCTCCAGCCACGGGCCGAGCAGTCCGCGGCGGCCGAAGCCGAGGAGCAGCGCGACACCGCCGACGGTCGGCGGCAGCACCATCGGCAGCAGCACCAGCGAGCGGACCAGCGCCTTGCCGCGGAAGCTGACCCGCGCCAGCAGCCAGGCCAGCGGCACGCCCAGCAACAGCGCGAGCCCGAGCGCCGAGAAGGACACCAGCAGCGACAGCCGGAGCGCTTCGAGGACCCCCGGACTGGTGAGGTGGGTGCCCAGGTCGCCCCAGCTGGTGCGGGCGAGGATGCCGAGGAGCGGCAGCAGCAGAAAGGCGACGGCGACCAGCGCGGGCACGGCCAGCACGACGGGGGTGCGGGCACCGGGCGCACGGAACCTGCCTGCCGTGTGCGGGGCGAGGGGGCGTCTCATCGGGGTCCTCGGCTCGGGGCGGATCGGGCGGTGCGCGTACGGGCTGTCCGCTCCCCCGAGCCGGACTGTCCCCGTACGCGCCCCACCGGATTACGGCTTCTGGAAGCCCGCCTGCTGCAGAATCTGCTGCGCCTTGGGCGTGCTCAGCCAGTTCACGAACGCGGTGGCGGCAGCGGCGTGCTGAGACATCTTCAGGGGCGCGGCCGGGTAGGAGGCGACGGCGTTCTGCGCATCCGGGATATCGACGGCATCGACCTTCTTCGGCGCGGTGGCGGCGTCCGTCTTGTAGACGAGACCGGCATCGGCCTCGCCGAGCTCGACCTTGCTGAGCACCGCACGCACATTGGGCTCCTGCGAGACCGGCTTCACGTGCAGCTTCTGGGCGTCCAGGACCTGCTCGCTGTAGCGGCCGACCGGCACCTGGGAGGCGGCGAGAACGACCTTCAGCTTGCTGTCGGTGAGGTCCTTGAGGTTGTCGATCTTCTTGGGGTTGCCCTCGCCGACCACGATGACCAGGCGGTTCTTGGCGATGACGGTGGGGCTGCCGACGTCCGGCTTGATCCCGTCCATGGTCTTGGTGTCGGCGGTGACCACGGCGTCGGCGGGGGCACCCTCCCTGACCTGGGCGGCCAGTTCCTGGGACCCGGCGAACGAGAAGTTCACCTTGGTGCCGGGGTGCTCGTTCTCGTACACCGCACCGGCCTTCTTGAAGACATCGGTGAGGGAGGACGCGGCGAGCACGGTGAGGTCCGCCTTGGGGGCGGCACTGCCGGACGTCTCCTTCTTGGCGTCGTCGCTGCCGCCGCAGGCGGTGAGCGGGACGAGCAGGGCGGCGGTGACGATCGCGGCGGTGGCGCGGCGTGCGGTGAAGAACGGGGACATGGGGCGGGACTCCTTGGGACCCGGGACGACGGGTGTCGTCCCAGCGGATGGGAAAAGCCGCGCCGTGGACGGGCGACGCCGCTGAGGTGAGGCAGCCGGCCGGTGGGGACGGTGGTCACGGCTCGGCTGTGGTGCTGCCGCGGTGGGGTCAGGTGCGGTCGATGTGCACGCTGGTGGACTTCACACGGGCGGTGGCCTGCATGCCGACCTCCAGACCCAGTTCCTCCACCGCTTCCCGGGTCAGCAGGGAGACCAGGCGGTGCGGACCGGCCTGGATCTCGACCTGGGCGGCGACATCGCCGAGGGTGACGGCGGTGACGATGCCCGGGAAGGCATTGCGCGCGGAGGTGTACGAGGCGTCATCCTCACCCGTGCCGGTCTGCGCCACCTCGATGGAGAAGGCGGCCAGATCCCGGCCGTCGATGAGGCGGCGGCCACCGTCGTCGCGATGGGTCGCGACCCTTCCGGCGTCCGCCCAACGGCGCGCGGTGTCGGGGCTGACGCCCAACAGCCGCGCCGCCTGGCCGATCGTATAGGACTGCATGTGCGACAACATAGGCAACATTGGCTCGCATCTGCAATCCATGCGGCGAAAGTCTGTAGCAGATGCCAGGGGCCTTGGAGGAAAGGACGACTCTGGCATCCGGCTCGTGGCTACGCCTTGCACGCGAGGAGCTGGACCTCTTGGAACTGCCGCTTGTCGGTGGGCTTCGGCTCGATCACCGTGCGGGCCGCCTCGGCCAGTCCGTGGTCGCGTAGGAGCGCGGCGAGACGGTCGGGGGACCAGCGGTAGGCCGTGGCCACCGCATGGTCGTAGGTCTGCGTCTCGTGGTGCGGGCTGTCGGTGGCGGGGAAGTCGATCAACAGGTGTCCGCCGGGTGCCAGGACCCGGGCGATCTCGGCCAAGACGGCGGGCACATCCTGCGGCGGGGTGTGGATGACGGACCACCGCGAGAGCACGCCGCCCAGCGCGCCGTCCTCGATGTCCAGCGCGGCCATCGAGCCGACCTCAAACCGAAGTCCGGGATTCGCCTCGCGAGCGAGTTCAACCATCATGGGAGAGGCATCAACACCAAAGGCATGCAGGCCCAACCCGTGCAAGTGAGCCGTGACGTACCCCGGCCCACAGCCGAGGTCTGCGACCTCGCCGTCGCCGTGTGCCCGAACCAGCTCCGCGAAAGCGCTCAGGAGGGCGCGCTCCAGGGGACGGTCGCGGAGGGAGTCATGGAACAGCTGCGCGTAGGTGGGTGCGATGGCGTCGTATGCCTCACGGGTGGCAGGCAGGGTGGGGAGTTCGGTCACCCGGAGACCGTAGCGAGTAGTGGGGGATACCTGCGCGGACTCTGACTAGAGTGCGGATCGGAGCGGGAGATACCGCGCGTTCCCCCGCCAAGTCCGCATTTCCACTCCCCCGGTGAGGCATGTCCATGAGCCTGAGCATCCGTAACCAGATTCCCGGCACCGTCGCCTCCGTCACCCCCGGCGAGGTGATGGCGACCGTCAAGGTCCGGCTGGCAGGTGGTCAGGAGATCACCGCCGCCATCACCCGGGAGGCGGTGCGGGAGCTGGGCATCGAGGAGGGGTCGGCGGTGCGCACGCTGATCAAGTCCACCGAGGTCGCGCTCGCCACCGGCGCGGTCGAGGGTCTCAGCATCCGCAACCGGATCCCCGGCACCGTCACCGAGGTGGCCACCGGCGGCGCGATGGCCGGCGTCAAAGTGGCGGTCGCGGGCGGGGAGCTGACCGCGGCCATTACGAGGGACGCGGCCGAGGATCTGGGCCTGGCGGCCGGCACCGAGGTCACCGCACTGATCAAGTCGACCGAGATCGCCCTGGCCGCCTCCTGAGCTGGGACCTCCCGATGCCCTGCTGCCGACGGGGTCAGGGGCCGTCCACCCGGTCGCCGGAGGCCGGTTCGTCCGGCAGCTCGGGCAGGGCACAGGTCCCGAACCAGATGCCGGTCAGGGCACTGATGTAGCGCGCACCGCAGCGGTCGGAGGGCACCACGAGCTGACTGCCCGCCGCGTCGAGAGCGCATCCGTCCATGGCCGTGGCCAGCAGGACCGGCGCATCGCCGAAGTCCGCGTCGAGCTCCGCCCAGGACAGCACCGTGTGGTGCCCGTCCCCGCCCGTGACGGCCAGCAGATAGCGGGAGCGGTCCTTGCGCCGCCGGGCGTCGAAGGCGGGACCCGCCGCGTCGATGACCTCCCGAAGCAGCGGCCCCTCGAAGGTGTGGTGCCGCGGACCGTTCGTGGCGCAGTCGAAGACCACCTCGGCCCGGTGCTGTGGCCACCGCTCCCGCAGGTCCGCGACGGTCAGCGCGAGCGGACGCCGCAGCTGACCGCGGACCAGAAAGCGCCGCTGGCCGGGAAGGGCGGCCTCCGTGGTGAAAGGGGCGGCCTCCGCGGGGAGCGGGCGGATGGCAGTGGTGCGGGACGGCGGGCCGGGTCGGCTCATTCGAGACCTCCTTGAGGCGATCCACGCGACGGCTGCCTCCGTGTGATGCCCGACCGGTCCACCCCCGAACCACGGATGCCACCCTGTGACGCATTTTTGCCTCGCTGACGTGAGCCCAGAGGGCCCAGAGGGCGGCATATCCGGGACGGGGCGGGGCGCGCCGGGAGGGGCTATGCCCCTTGATCTTCTGGCATTTACCATGTGGGAACTCGTATTCGCCTGGTGAATGTGAGATGTCGGGCCGCGCCCGGCAGCCGTCCAAGGAGCCAGCACATGCACGTCCACGACCTCCTCCAGCTCGCCTCGCCCGATCTGACCCTGCTGTGGGGTGAGGGCCCCGCGCTCACCCGGGAAATCAGTGGTGTCACCGCTGCCGGACACCAGGATCCGGCCCGGAGTCCGCGGCCGGGCGAGCTGGTGCTGAGCGGGCTGGAGTGGTGGACGCCCGACGACGGCCGGGCGACGGCCGACCGCTTTGTCGGGGCGCTGCACTCGGCGGGCGCCACCGCGCTGTTGGCCGGTGCGGACTCCTCTGGCCAGGTCCCGGATGCCCTGGTCGACTCCTGCCGTGCGCACGGCATCGCGCTGATCGCGGTGCCCGCGCACACCACGGTCCACGCCCTTACGGAGCTGGTGCATCAGCACCGGCGGGTCGATCCGGGCGAGCGCCCCACCGGGCACGACGGGCTCCCGGAGCACGACGGACTGCCGGAGCGCGACCAACTGCCGGAGCACGTCAACGGCATACGACGGACCGCCGGAAACCAGGCGGCGGACGAGCTGGTGGCCCTGCTCGCCATGCCCGACCCGGCCGAGGGGGCGGCACTCGAAGACGCCCTGCGCGCCTGCGGGCTGCCCGCTTCCGGCCCGTACCGGGTGGTGGCGGCCACGACGGTCGGCGAGGAGAGCGGCGGGGCGAGCGACGGGGCGGTGTGTGCGCTGGCGGAGGCGCTACGGCACTCCCCCGGTGAGCCGTGTGCGACCGGGCGGCTCCCCGGCGGGGAGGCGGTCGCCCTCGTCCCGGCGGAGACCGACGCCGAGCAGAGGTTGTCGCTCTCCGAGCGGTGGCCGGCGCTGTACGCCCGCCGGCCGCGGACCCCGCTGCATGCCGGGGTCAGCGGTCCGGTGCGCACCCCGGAAGGGCTCAACTCCGCGCTGCGGCAGGCGCGTTATGCGCTGGCGGTGGCCCGCGCGAAGGCCCCGGACACGGCCCGGGTGACCGCCGTCGAGGATCTCAGCACCCTGGGCGCTCTGCTCGCCGGGGTTCCCGAGGAGGTCCGTACGGCCTTCCGCCTCCGGGTGCTGGGACCGCTGGCGGGCGGCGGCTCGCACCGGATGCTCCTGGAGACGCTGGAGGTCTTCCTCGCGCATGACGGGTCCTGGGCGCGGACGGCGGCGGCGCTGCAACTGCATGTGAACTCGGTGCACTACCGCATCCAGCGCATCGAGTTGCTCACCGGCCGCGATCTGTCCCGCCTCGAACACAAGCTGGATCTACAGGCGGCGCTGCTCTGCCGGTGAGCGGTGTACGGGGTCGCGGTCCGGGCAGCGGCCCCGGTCGGCGCCCGGAACGCCCCGGACGCCCGGCGACGGCTCAGCGCCGGTCGTCCGGCAGATCGATATGCACATGGGTGGACTTCACCCGGGCGGTGACGGTCACCCCGACCTCGATCCCCAGATCCTCGGCCGCCTCCCGGCTGACCACGGACACCACCCGGTGCGGTCCGGACTGGATCTCGACCTGGGCGATCACCTCGTCGACGGTCACCCGGGTGACGATCCCCGCGAACGCGTTACGCACGGAGGTCAGCACCTCGCCGGGCACCGGATGCAGGCCCTCGGCGCGCTCCTTGGCGAACGCCGCCAGGCTCACCCCGTCCAGCACACGGTTTCCCGCGCCGTCCCGTTCCATCCGCAGCTGCCCGCCATCGGCCCAGCGCCGGACCGTCTCCGAACTCACACCCAGCAGCCCCGCTGCCTGGCCAATGCTGTACGTCGGCACCCCCGCACTCTAGGCCAGCGGCCGGATGACGGTCATGAGCGGGCACGGGGTCGACCTGTCGCGACGTCAACCTGTCGCTGCGTGGGCGCAGCGGCGGCGTCGGTAGTAGTGCACCGTCAGGAGGCCGAGCAGCGGGCCCCAGGCGGTGAGCGGCAGGTATGCGATCCAGAAGACGACGGTCTGCCAGCCATGCACGGGCAGCCCGGCGGGGTCACCGGTGAGTTTCAGGCCGAGGGCGGACATGACCATGGCGTAGGGGAAGACCAACAGCACCACGGAGCCGAGGCCGGCCGGGATGACGGCTGCCAGGACCGGCACCCGGCGCCCGCCCAGGCCGGGGATCCAGCGCGGCCAGACCTCGCCCCACCGGGCGACCAGACCGAGCGCCAGGAACGCCAGCGCCTCGCTGAACACGCTGAGTCCGATGAGGTACCACCACTCGCCGTCGAACATCTCCGGGCCGGCCGGGGCCGTCGCGTCATGTGCCAGCAGCGGTGCGCGGAAGTTGATGGCGGCGATGCGCCAGATACCGGCGGGCAACGCGAGCAAGGTGATGGCGCAGGCGGCCCACGCCGCCCAGCGGGGCACGCCCGGCACCGTCCGTCCGTGCCATTTCGTCAGGAGGGCGCGAGCGGTCATGGGAGGTCTCCTCGTCCTGTGGCGGATCGATGCGGGCGCGGGATCGTGGGCGTCCGCCGGTCCGGGGTGGTGTCGGCGTGTGCTCTCTCACGGTCGCGGCCGCCCGCGCCCCGGACATCCCTCGCGGGACGGGACCGGCTCACCCGTACGGGGGAGATCCGCGGGATCTGCACCACGCGCAAGGGAGGAGCGGAAAGCACGGCCCGGCAGTCGGGGTGCGGGTCGGGTGTGAGCACGCTGCCGTCCCTTAGGGGCCGTATCGGTGCCGTCCGTCGTGGGCCGTCCGTGTCGGGCCGGGGCATCCGAACAGAGCAGTGCGATCCGCCATCGGCGGGGGGCCTCACTCTTGGCGCAATCGCCGGATAACCCCGGCTGCCGAGTCCGACGAGTCGCCATCTTCCGTGTGAGGGGAGGGAGTTGGTGACCTCCGGCCGTACTGAACACCCATCACACCAACCCGAAAGATTACGATTTGCGTCTTTTCTCCCCTTGCGCCCGAATTATGCCGATGTGAATCTGGTATCCCATTCGTCGAAGGAGTTGATCGCATGGTTACGGATCGCACAGCGCCGGTCGAGACGGCTGCCCTGGCCGCCGAGGTCGAGGGACTGCTTGAGCCCGCCGAGGCCGACGGTGTTTTCCGCGATACCCGCGAGTGTGGAGGTGCGCTGCTGCTGGCCGCGCTGCTCCTGATCTCGCCTCCCACCCCCCGGCCCAAGACTGACGTTCGCTAAGGCTGAGGGGAAAGCGTTGGCTGAACAGACGCAGGGAGCAGTCCCGCTGAGCGCTGTGATTGCCGATGCCGCAACCGGGGTCGCCCTCGCCCTGCGAGGTGAGGGCGACCCTTATGCGTTGTCCGGCATTCTGCGGCAGAGCGATGCGCTGACTCCGGCGGCCATCCGGGTGCTCGGCGCCGATGCGCTCGCGCCGTACGCGATGGACCAGGTCGGGGCGCCCGTCGGCGCGGACGATGAAGCGGTGGTCCGGCAGGCGCTCACGGCCTATCCGCCGGGAGCGGACGCCTCGGAGGTCTCGGTGTGGAGCTACCGGGGCCTGGTTGAGGCCTCGCATGCGTTTCTCCCCGGAAACGCACAGCACTGGCCGCCGCCGCCCGAGGCCACCGCCGAATGGGTCGACCACGACCCCTGGCCCAAACTCTCTCACCGGGTGTCACAGCTTGCCGCGCTCGCGCTGCCGGGTCTGGCGCCCGGTCTCACCGAGCGGCTGGCCACCCGTACCGACGATCTGGCCCGTGGCTTCGTCCGCGCGGTACGCCGCCGGGACTGGCTGCAGGCGGCCGGCCTGGGCCGCTGGCTGGCGCGGCTGCCCGAGGTGCCGGAGAGCCTGGGGCTGGACAGCGGGTTGGCGTTCGTCCGTCAAATGGGTGGCGGTGACCCGAGGGTGACGCTGCATATCGCGGCCGCCCAGCGTTTCTACGGACGGGGTTGGTGACCGCGGGCCGGGGCGACCCCGGGCTGTTGGACCGGATGGTCCGGGACAGCCTGGGGTGGCTGGACGCGGCACGCCCGTTCTTCCGCCTGCCCGAGAACGTGACCACGGACGCCGATCCCAATCTGACCCTCAAACCCCTGGGCGAGCTGGCCGAACTCACCCAGCTGATCGGGGTACTGCACCCGCGGGACGACATCCGGCAGACGGCCCGCAGGCTCTTCGCGTTCGCCTGGAACGAGACCCGCGACGGTGAGCTGTTCGCCGAGCTGATCCGCGGGGAACCGTTCGCCACCTATCCGGTGGAGCTCTACGGAGTCTTCGCGCAGGCCGGGCTGCGCCATGCCGAGGCCGATGCGCTGACGCGGACCACGACGCGGCTGCGCGGCTGGCGGGTGGCCCGCGAGGACCACACCCGTACGCTCGGTGTGCTCAACGCGGAGCGGCGGATCGGTCTGCATCGGCACGCCGACTTCGGCGCCGTCCTCGCCCTGACCGGCCTCGGCCGGCTGCCGGAGCCCTGGGCGCTGGACCGCAAGGCGGCGTACGGCATCACCCATGACGTCTTCCACCTCACCGACTGGGGGCGCAACCGGCAGCGACTTTCCCCCGAACTCGCCGACTACCTGCGGCTGTGGGTGCCCTCCTGGCTGGAGAACTGGCTGGAGGAGCAACTGTGGGACCTGGTGGGCGAGTTGCTGGCCGTGACGGCCTGTCTGCCCGCGGCCCCCTACGACGCGGCGGCCTGGCAGCGGCTGGCCGGCGCCCAGGCGGCCGACGGCAGTGTGCCCGAGATGGGTGCCGCACCGTCCACGGGCGACCGGGCCGAGGCGTTCACGGCCTGCTACCACTCCACCCTGGTGACCGCGTTCGCCGCCACCCTCGCCCGTATCGCCTCCGACGAGGCCGAGGCCGGTCCCCCGGCCGGGAGCGCGGCGACGGCGGGCGGCCGGACCCCCTGCGAAAGCGAGACTGCCCCGTGACCGTGACGGCCGCATCCCCCGCCCTGCTGCACGGCGTCGGCGACCGGGCCCTGACCTGGCTCGACGACCACCGTGAGCACTTCCGGCTGACCCCTGACGACTTCGCCAGCAACGGCGCGGTCGTCGAGCGGCTCAAGCCCATCGGGGAGCTGGCGCTCAATATGCATGTGCTGTTCCGGGAGGGCGTGGCCGGCTCCCGTCAGAAGGAGCGGGCCGGGAAGCTGCTGGACTTCACCTGGCGGGAGCTGCTGGACGGCGGCAACGTACTGGCCCGGCTCCAGCACGACGAGCCGATCTCCCCGGTGCCCCTGGAGGTCTATGCGACCTTCCACGAACTGGGCCACCGGCACCCGGGGCTGGAGTCCGCGCTGGAGGTGTGCCGACGCACCCGTACCTGGACGGCGCTGGAGATGATGCCCAACAGGCGGCTCGGGGTGCTCAACGCGGAGCGCAAGCTCGGCCTGCCGCCCAGCAGCGACTTCGACCAGGCGGTGGGGCGCACCTGGCTGGGGCAGCTGCCGGAGCCGTGGACGGTGCAGCTGCACATCGCCTACGACCTCACCCACACCGTCTTCCACCTCACCAACTGGGGCGAGGCCCCCGAGCAGATCCCGCCGGCCATCGCCGACTACCTGGCGCGCTATCTGCCCGCCTGGATGGAGGACTGGGCGGACCTCGAACACTGGGATCTGCTCGGCGAGCTCCTGGTCGTCGACGCCTGTCTGCCGCGGCCCACCCTGGACGCGGAGCTGTGGGAGCGCTACGCCGCCGCGCAGTCCGCCACCGGCGCGATGCCCATCCAGCGCCGGATGCCGCAGGGCGACGCGGCGCGGGTCTTCGACCTGGTCCACCACCCCACCCTGGTCGCCGCGTTCGCCTCCGCGATGGCCACGTCCCGGGCCCTGTCCGCCGTCGGATGAGCCCCGACCACCCCGGGGCCGGGCTCGCCGACCGTCTCGCGGACGCGGTCACCCTGATCGACGCCCCGGACATCGTGCTGGCCGTGACCCGGCGGGGCCGGCGGACCGTGATGACCGGCGGTTCGGCCATGGCGCCGCCCACGCCCCGGCATGCCCTGCGCTACGAACTGGGGTCACTGTCCAAGACGTTCACCGTGCTGCTGCTGGCCGATCTGGCCCGGTCCGGTGTGCTGGCCCTGGACGATCCGCTCGCCGCCCATCTGCCGGAATTGCCGCTGCCGCATCCGTACTCCCGTCAGATCACCCTGTGGCATCTGGCCACCCACACCTCCGGACTGCCGCGGATCCCCGCCGATCTGATCGCCGGTGCGCTGGTGCATCCGTACGCCAACGGCTATGCCCGCTACGACACCGGGCGGCTGCTGCACACCTTCGCCCGGACCCGGACGCGGCACCGGCCGGGGACCCGCTGGCGCTACTCCAACTTCGGGCTGGCGCTGCTCGGCCCGGCCATGTCCCGTGCCGCGGGCGCCGATTACTCCGCGCTGCTCACCGACCGGGTACTGCGGCCCCTGGAACTCACCGGCACGACCCTGGGTCCCGGCACCACCGGCACCGACGCCATCGGACACCGGACGAACGGGGTGACGCCGGTGCGCAGCGCCGACATGGGAGCCTTCGTCGCCGCCGGTTCGGTCCGTGCCACCCCCGGCGATCTGCTGACGTATCTCGAAGCGCACCTCTCCCCCGAGGACACCCCGCTGGCCGGGCCGCTGCGCGATGTGCAGGTACCGCTGCTGCGCCGCGGCTGGCGGAAACGCGACACCCACACCCTGACGTGGTATCAGCACCCCGCCGCGCACGGGCCGCTGTTCTTCCATGTCGGGGCGACCTTCGGCCAGCAGGCGTTCCTCGGCTACCACCCGGCGTCGCGCACCGGCCTGGTCGCGCTGGCCACCCGCCGCGGCCGCAGCTGCCAAATGATCAGTACGGCTTACGAGCTGCTGTACGCGCTGGCCGACGCCCCCGAGTCCTGACCCGGGGAGCGCCGCCGGTCACAGCTCGCCGGCCAGGATCCGGGCGAGCGAGGTGCCGGGGCGTTCCTCGCTCGCCCGGTCGAAGAGCTCCGTATACGCCGCGTCGCCGATCGCCGCGCGGGCCCGCCGCTCGCACTCCTCACGGACGGCGCGCAACTCCGGGGTGCCGCGCTGCGGATGCCCGACGGTGCGCCAGATGGCCTGGCCGCTTCCGTAGACGCGGGCGGCGGCGGCCCCGTCACCCTGGGCGGCGACCGCGGCCGCGAGCAGATCCAGACCGAGCGCGATGCCGAATTTGTCGCCGATGCCCTGCTTGGCCGCGAGCATCGCGCGGGCGTGGTCCGCCGACTCCTCGGGACAGCCCTGGAGCAGCGAGATCAGCGAGAGCTGGTAGTCGGTGTAGGAGCGGGTCCAGTATTCGCCGCGCTCCACACAGCCGCGGCGCAGTGCGGTCGCCGCGGCACGGGCCCGTGCCAGCTCCCCCAGGCCGGTGAGCGCGAAGACCTGGACGAGCCGGCAGCGCAGCCGCCCGGGAGAGTCGAACGGGTCGTGCGGCGGCGGGCCCAGCACCTGTTCCGAGACGGTGTGCGCGGACATCGGGCGGCCGGCGATCAGATGGGTGAGGCCGAGGAGGTAGCCGGCCTCCGGCACCGCGTCCGCGTCGTCGGACATCCGCGCCGTGCGGGCGCACTCCAGGCCCAGGGTGTCGGCCAGCGCCAGATCGCCCTGGAGCAGTACGGCGACGCCGAGCGCCCACAGTGCCCGGGTGCGGGCCGGGCTCGGGCCGGGGTGCGCGGCGAGGGCGCGGGCGCCGTAGTCGCGGGCCTCGTGCAGATGGCCGCAGCAGGTCCAGAAGAGGCCGATGGAGGCGGTGAGTTCCTGGGCGCGTTCCGGGTCGGTGACCAGCAGATGATCCAGCGCGGTGCACAGGTCGACATGGGCGTCGGCGACCCGGCGGTACCAGCTGACCTGTTCGGGGCCCAGCCAGCCCAGCTCGGCGCGGCGGCCGAAGTCGGCGAAGTGCGCGGCGTGCCGGTCGGCGAGGGCCGTCACCTCGTCGAGTTCGGCCAGCCACATCCGGCCGTACTCGCGCAGGGTGTCGAGCATGCGGTAGCGGGTGCCCTCGCGGGTGAGCACCGACTTGGCGGCCAGGGCGGCCAGCGTGCTGCGCACACCCGGCCCGGTGAGCGGCCCCCCGGCGCACACCGCACTCGCGGACTCCTCGTCGAAGGTGCCGCGGAAGACGGACAGCCGGGCCCACAGCAGCCGTTCCAGCGGTGCGCACAGTTCATGGCTCCAGCCGATGGCGCAGCGCAGCGTCCGGTGCCGGGGCAGCCGTCCGGGTTCGTCGGCGGGGTCAAGGGTGTCGAAACGGGAGGTGAGGCGGTCGGCGATGCGCTCGACGGTGCTGTGCGCCAGTTGGGCACCGGCCAGTTCCAGGGCCAGCGGGATGCCTTCGAGGCGGCGGCAGATGACGGCGGCGGCCTGGGCGTGCGGCGGGGTGCCGAGCCGCAGTCCGGGGGCGGCGGCTCCGGCCCGTTGGGTGAACAGGGTCAGGGCGTCGTTGTCGCCGGTGTACGGCAGCGGGCCGATCTCGGTGGTCCACTCGCCGACGATGTCCAGCGGCTGTCTGCTGGTGACCAGCACGGTCACGGCGGGGGCGGCGGTCAGCAGATCGCCGAGGAGGTCCCGGCAGGCGTCGACAAGGTGTTCGCAGGAGTCCAGCACCAGCAACAGCCGCTTGTCGGCGAGCCATTCACACAGCGCGGCCACCGGCGTCCGCGCCGTGTGGTCGGCCAGGCCGACGGCATCGCAGACGCTGGCCACCAGCAGTCCGTCCCCCTGCAAGGGCCACAGGCCGGCCCAGCAGACCCCGTCGGGAAACCGGTCCGCGGCCGCCCGCGCGGCCCGCATCGCGATCCGGGTCTTGCCCACCCCACCGGGGCCGGTGAGCGTGATCAGCCGGTGTTCCGTCAACTCCTCGTCGATCCGCCGCAGTTCGGCCTGCCGGCCGACGAAGCTGGTCGACTCCTCGGGAATGTTGCTCGCCACCGGGCCAGTTTGCCCCAGTCGCGGCGTCCGGCGGACCGGTGGTGGCAGCGGGCCGCGGCGCGAGGTTGACGGCAGCCGGGCGGGCGGCGTCCGCTCCGTCAGGGCGTGACGACGGGGAAGGTGGGACGCGGTGTGCTGAGCAGGCCCAGGAACTCGTGCAGGGCGCCCGGTTCGCCGTGCTGGGCGGCGTCTCCCGGTCCGCTGCCGGTGAGCAGGCCGAGCAGTTGGGGCTTGGTGAGGGTGAGGGTGAGATCCGGGGTGCGTTCGCCGGACGGGGTGGGGGCACCGGGCGCACTGACGTAGGTGAGGGCCCCGTGGGAGAGCGTCAGCTGCCAGGTGCGGTCCTCGTCGGGGAGGTAGAGGTCCAGGGCGAGCGCGGTGGACCAGGCCCGGGGGCCGTCGATCCGGATGGCGAGCGAGTCGATGAGCAGGTCCACGGGCAAGGCCATCGCGAGGTCGGGGTGGACGGTGTCCGGTGCCTCGGCGAGGCTGCCGCGCAGTTCCATGGCGCCGGTGAGGTAGAAGTTGCGCCAGGTGCCGTTCTCGCAGCCGTAGCCCAGCCGTTCGTAGACGAGGGCCAGTTCGCGGCGGGCGCGGAGGTTCTGCGGGGCGGCGAAGACGGCGTGGTTGAGGAGGGTGGCGGCGAACCGCAGATCGCCGTCGGCGGCGTAGCGCTTGCCCGCGTCCACCGTCGCCTCGATGCCGCCCATGGTGTCCACATAGCGCCGGGCCTGTTCGGCCGGCGGATGCTCCCACAGATGGGCCGGGTTGCCGTCGAACCATCCCAGGTAACGCTGGTAGACCGCCTTGACGTTGTCGCTGAGCGAGCCGTAGTAGCCGTGCTGCGCCCAGCTCCGCTCCAGGCCGGGCGGCAGCCGCAGCTCCTCGGCGATCTCGGCGCCGGAGAGCCCCTCGTTGAGCAGCCGGAGCGTCTGGTCGTGCAGGTAGGCGTAGAGATCACGCTGGTCGGCCAGCAGGCTCTTGACGCGGTCCTTGCCCCAGGTCGGCCAGTGGTGGGAGGCGAAGGCGACCTCGGCCTCGTCGCCGAAGAGGACGAGCGCCTCGCCCAGGTAGTGGGACCAGGCGCGGGCGTCGCGGACGGCACCGCCGCGCAGGGGCAGGACACTGTGCATGGTGTGGGTGGCGTTCTCGGCCAGGCAGAGGGCCTGGTGCGCCGGGAAGCAGAAGTTCATCTCCGCGGGTGCCTCGGTGCCCGGGGTGAGCTGGAAGACGAGGCGTATGCCGTCGACGATCTCCTCCTGGCCGGTGCGGGTGATGTCGACGGTCGGCGGGATGAGGGTCATGGTGCCGGTGGAGCGGGCGGCGCCCAGGCCGCAGCCGATCTGGCCGTCCGGCCCCTTGGGGATCTCCGCCCCGTACATGTAGACGGCACGGCGGGCCATCGCCGTACGGGCGTAGACGCCCTCACTGACCGCATGCTCCAGGAAACCGGCCGGTGCGAGCACCGGCACGGGGTGGTGGCCGGGCGGCAGTACGCCGTATCCGCCGCCGAAGTGCGCACCGTGCGAGTGGGTGTAGATCAGGCCGGTGACGGGCCGGTCGCCGCGGTACTTGCGGTAGAGCTCCAGGGCCGCGGCGGCGGTCTCGGCGGAGAGCAGCGGGTCGATCACGATGACGCCGTGGTCGCCTTCGACCAGCGTCATATGGGAGAGGTCCAGACCACGCGCCTGGTAGATACCGTCGGTGACCTCGTACAGGCCCTGCCGGCTCACCAGCCGGCCCTGCCGCCACAGACCCTCGTGCGCGGTGTCGGGGCAGTTTCCGGCCAGGAAGGCATAGCCCTCGGCGTCCCAGATGACCCGGCCGTCGTCCGCTGTGACCTGCGGCGGATCGAGCGCGGCGATGAAGCCACGGTCGGCATCGGCGAAGTCTTCGTGGTCATCCACGGGTACAGCGGTCACGGGGCGCTCCCTCTCCGGGGCGGCGGGCCACACTGCGAAGACCCATGTCACCGATTATCCCAATGTGCCGGGTTGCCGCATGCGTGCGGGGAGCCGCCGAGGCAGGGCGCGGGCAGCCGCCGAGCGGGCCGCGGCCGTCCGGCGGGGCCTCCGCGCCGCCGGGAGGCCGTGGCCGAAGACCCCGCCGAAGCGGCACCGCTCCGCTCCATGGCGTTACGGGCAGGGCACGGCAGGGCACAACAACGCAGGTGGCACTGCACCGTTGACGCTTTCGTCAGACAGCTGACGTCGCGCGACCGGGAGAGGAGGGACGCCCCTGTCCCCGCATGACGACCGCGCCTTCGGCGAGCTCACCGAGCTGTTCCGGCACGGTGCCGCCTGCCGCTACCGCCCCCGTCCGCCCTTACGCCGGCCGTCCCGGCCGCGTCCGTATCACCGCTTCGCCTGGCTGGCGCCGGTCGCCGCGGCGGGAACCCTGGCCGCCGGTATCGCGCTGGCCCACGGTCTGCTGCTGGCGAGCGGACTGGTGCTGGCCGGGCTGCTGGGGCAGTTCTCGGCGAGGGAGCGCGACCGGCGGCGTTAGGGAGGCCGGCCCTGCCTGGCCGGACCTGGCCCCGCACCGTAAGCCGGACCGGGCCCGGCACCGTAAGCCGCACCGCCCCGCCCCGCCACACACACCCAGCCGCCGGTCACCTGCCCCCATGAGAGGCAAGCGCCGGCGGCTTTTCACGCCCCCATAGGGAGCGCGGTCAAGTGGCGCGGCGGCTCTTCGACGCCGCGGCGACACACATGGCACCGAGCAGGAAGGTCAGGACGCCGATGACGACGTTGTTCCAGATCACGCCGGCATCGGGAGAGCTGCCCACGATCCACGGCGAGATGATCAGCCACACACCGATCGCACACATCGCACCGCTCAGGCCGTACATCCGGTCCGGCGCCACGGTGAATCCGACCGCCATCAGGGCGATCGCGATACCTAGAATGAGGTTGTGCGCCACCAGCGACGGCTGTGCGCCGGAGAAGTGGAGAATCCACGGTGAGACGGCGCAATACAGGCCGACCAGGAGCACCGGCCCGTCGACGAGTACGACATCCCGCCCGCCGAGCACCCGCTCATACCGTGCCTGCATCTCAGAAGCATCGGGGTGACCTGCGAGATCTCCCCTGTGGTGTGAGACGTCGGCCATGCGACTCGCCTCCTTCGTTCGCAAGCCTGGCCGTTCCACGTGACATCGAGCCACGCATCTTTATTCTGCGCTTATGTCGCCTTTATGTGTAGATGAGGGAGCAGGTGAATCGTAAAGTTTTCCCGCCGCACGGCCGTCGCACGGTCGCCGCGCCACCGCGCGCACCGCCGTCACCCGCGCCCCAGCTCCCGCCCCAGCCCCAGGTTCCAGCGCCCGCCGCGGCCGCTCAGCTCGGTCACGGTCAGCGGCGGCACATCCAGCCGCCAGAACGCCTCCGGAGAGACCCCCAGGGCGCACACCGCCGCGGCGCGTACGACATCCGGCTCGACGACGGCCAGCACCCGGCCCGCGTCCACGGCCGTCCGCGTCAGCCAGCCCGCGATCCGGTCGCACAGCTGCCGCAGCGACTCCCCGCCGTGCCCGCTGAAGTCCGGGTCCGAGAGCCAGGCCGAGACCGCGACCGGCTCGGCGTCGGCCACCTCGGCCAGGGTCCGGCCACGCCAGCCGCCCATCGCGCAGCCCGCCAGCTCCCCCGCGGGCAGCACCGACAGTCCGAGTTCCTCGGCCGTGCGGCGGCACCGGACGGAGGGTGAGGCGAAGGCGCGGTCGGCGGGCGGCAGCGCTCCGGCGGCGACCCGGACGCGGCGCAGCCCGGCCTCGCTGAGCGGCCCGTCGTCATCGAAGCGCACCTCGCGCTGAGCCTCGCCCGCGGCCGGTGAGACCAACATCACCCGCGTTGTCATGTCCTCTTCTTTCGCTCTATACCACGGCAACCCCGCGCCCGTACACGGGAGTTGTCCGGAAGACGCGCCTCATCCTGCGCCTCTCCGCCCCCACGGTGCCCTTGGCCGGGGGGTCGGTTCGCGGTACCTTCCCGATGATATTGACGACGACATGACGGAAGCCGGTGGGATCCCGGCGCGGTCGCGCCACTGTATGTCCGGTTATTGACCAGCCTCCCAGGGCCGGGACCGGGCGAGCCAGACCCGGCATGTCGTTACGCACTCCAACGAACAGGGACGCGAGTTCCCCCGCACAGGAGGTCCTGCCATGGCTCAGACCATCGCACCCCCGGCCGCCGGCGCCGTCACCCCGGCCCCGATCCCCCTCAAGGCCATCGCACCGTGGGCGCTGTTCGTCGGCGTCCTGATGCTGGTTCTGCTCTACTTCATCGGCGCCGAGCAGGGTGCCACCTCGCTGCTCTCGGGCACGGAGGTCCATGAGTGGGTCCACGACGGGCGCCACCTTCTCGGCTTCCCCTGCCACTGATCGGACCCCGCACCCATGAACTCCGTCACCATCAGAACCCTTCTGGTGCGCGGGATGCTCGCCGGTCTCGCCTCCGGTGTCCTGGCCCTCGTCGTCGCCTATCTGCTGGGCGAACCGAAGGTGGATGCCGCCATCGCGTTCGAGGACGCACACAGCCACGAACACGGGATGGAGGTCGTCAGCCGCGGCGTGCAGTCCACGGCGGGGCTGGCGACCGGCGTACTGGTCTACGGCGTGGCACTCGGCGGGATCGCCGCACTGGTCTTCTGCTTCGCCCTGGGGCGGATCGGCCGGTTCGGTGCCCGCACCACGGCAGTGCTGCTCTCCGGCGCGGCGCTGGTGGCCGTCTACCTCGTACCGTTCCTCAAGTACCCGGCCAATCCGCCCGCCGTCGGTGACCCCGACACGATCGGCACCCGTACCGCCCTGTTCTTCCTGATGATGCTGCTCGGCATCCTGCTGGCCGTCGCCGCCACGATCCTCGGCCGGCGGCTGGCTCCGAAGCTGGGCAACTGGTACGCCACGGTGGCGGCCGGCGGCGCGTTCGTGGTCGCCATCGGCCTCGCCTATGCGTTCCTGCCGGCCTACGACAATGTGCCCGAGGGCTTCCCCGGCACGCTGCTCTGGCAGTTCCGGATGTCGGCGCTCGCCATCCAACTGGTGCTGTGGACCGCCTTCGGGCTGCTCTTCGGCCACCTCGCGGAGCGCGTCGTACCGGCGCGGCAGGAGGCCCCCGCGGCCGAGGCGGCACCCGCCGTCTCCTGATCCGCCGACTGCCCGCACCTCCGAGGGAAGGTCCGCGACTCCGCGTCGCGTGCCCTCCCTCACGGCGTGCGGGAAGCGCGTGGGCGCCGTCCGGCCGGGTGCGGCCGTCAGGACAGGCCGGGGATGCTGTCCAAGTGCGGCAGATCGTGGTCGAGTCGCTCCCGTTTGGCGCGCAGGTAGCGGATGTTCTCCACACCGGGCGGCATCAGCAGCGGGACCTGTTCGGCGACGGCGATCCCGTGCCGCAGCAGGGCCTCGCGCTTACGCGGATTGTTCGACATCAGCCGCACGGACCGGACGCCGAGATCCTGCAGAATCTCCGCGGCGACGCCGTACTCCCGGGCATCGACCGGCAGCCCGAGCGCGATATTCGCCTCGACCGTGTCCAGCCCCTCCTCCTGCAGCTTCATCGCGCGGAGCTTGGCCAGCAGCCCGATACCGCGGCCCTCATGGCCCTGGAGATAGACGAGAATGCCGCGCCCGGCCGCCACGATCGCATGCAGCGCCGCGGACAATTGGTCACCGCATTCACAGTGGGTGGACGCGAAGGCATCCCCGGTCAGGCATTCCGAATGCACCCGGGTCAGCACCGGCTCCCCCACGACATCGCCGTGCACCAGGGCCACTTGCTCGATTCCGCTACGGCGGTCCAGATAGCCTACGGCGAGAAATTCACCATAGGTCGTGGGCAGCCTGACCGTCACCACCTGTTCCACGCCCGGCTTTTGGCCGAAGGCATCATCGATTGCGACACGGAGGTCGGGGCCGGCAGATTCCTCGGGGTCCATCATGGCGCGATCGTACCCGCGCGGGTAAAAGATCGGCAGAACTCACTCACCATGACAACAAGTATGCTGCGACGCCGTGACAACCACGACTCCGCGAGTCGGCGACGAAAGGCCGCAGCATCCCATGACCGCTTCGGGACATCCGACTTCGGCCCCCGGCCCGCTGCCGGCGGACACCACGGAGGACGTACGGGCACGGCGGCCGGTGATGGCCGTGCTGCCCATCGGCAGCTTCGAACAGCACGGTGCCTTCCTGCCGTTGACCACCGATACCGTGATCGCCTGCACCATCGCCCGGGAAGTGGCCGAAGGCCGTCCGGTCCAGGTGCTGCCGCCGCTGACGGTGTCCTGTTCGCAGGAGCACGCCGCCTGGCCGGGGACCGTCAGCATTTCCGCCCGCACCCTGCACGCGGTCGTCACGGACATCGCCGACTCGCTCCATCGGTCCGGTATCGACACCCTGATTCTTGTCAACGGACACGGCGGAAATTACGTCCTGCGCAATGTCGTTCAGGAATCCGCGGGGCGTGGTGTGCGGATGGCACTGTTCCCCGGTTCGGCCGACTGGGACGCGGCGCGCACCCGGGCCGGGGTGGAGACACCCTCGCACACCGATATGCACGCAGGAGAGGTCGAGACGTCCATTCTGCTGCATTCCCATCCCGAATTGGTCAAGGAAGGCTATGAATCAGCTGATTGCGTCGCCGATGGCCGAAAGCACCTGCTGACGCTCGGCATGTCGGCCTATACCGAATCCGGCGTTATCGGGCGGCCCTCGCTGGCGTCCGCGCGGAAGGGACAGGAATTGCTGGCCGGACTGGCCGAGGCATTCGGTGAATATCTGGCGCTGTTCGGTGACCAGGGCCAGGACCAGGACGCGGCCGATGACTGAGCTGCTCGACGCGGCGGCCGCCTGGGACCGGCTGCGGCGTATCCGTACGGCGGACGACGCGCTCGCCGCCGGGCTGGTGACGGACGGGGACGGCGCACTGCGCTGGGGACGGCCCGCCACCCCCGAGGCGGCGGAGCTCGCCGACCGCTATCTGCCGCTCTGCCTGGCCGGTCCACGGATCGCGTTCGCCCAGCTAGGGCAGAGCCTGGACGGCTTCATCGCGACCCGTACCGGCGATGCCGACTATGTCACCGGCGCGGAGGACCGCTGCCATCTGCACCGGCTGCGCGCCCTGTCCGATGCGGTGCTCGTCGGGGCCGGAACCGCCGTGGCGGACGATCCGCGGCTGACCGTACGCGCCTGTGCGGGCGACAACCCGGTGCGGGTGGTGCTCGATCCACGGGGCCGGGTGCCGCGCGGCAGCGGGGTGTTCACGGACGGTGCGGCGCCGACGCTGTGGGTGGTGGGGCCGGATGCCGCCCCGATGGCCCGGGACACCGGGGCCGAGGTTCTGATACTGCCGGACGCGGCCGCGTTCGCCCCGGAGCGGCTGCTGACGGCGCTGGCGCGGCGCGGGCTGGGCCGGGTGCTGATCGAGGGCGGCGGGGTCACCGTCTCGCGGTTTCTGCGGGAGCGGGCGCTGCACCGGCTGTATGTCACCGTCGCCCCGGTTCTGCTCGGCGACGGCATCCCCGGCCTTCGTTTTCCCGGCACACCGGTGATGCGGGAAGCGCTCCGGCCGCCGCTGCGCCGCGCTCTGCTCGGCCAGGACACGCTCTTCGAGTTCACGCTGGAGCCGGATGCTGAGCCTTCCGGCGGGCAAGCGGACGGGACCTGAGGATCAGTGCGGGCCTGCGGACCAGGGCGGATCGCTCCGCTCCCGGTGGGCCCGCGCCGTCCGGTACCGCGCTCCCCCGGCCATCGCCGACGGGACCTCCGCACCGCGTTGCCGGGGCATCCCCGTAGTGCCGGTGCGGGGAAGCTCCTCCACCGGGCGAGCTACGGCACCGGACGCCTCCGGCTGGGCGGCGGGGAGCGGAGCGGCCCGCCGTAGTGCAGGCCCCAGCAGCACCGCGGCCCCCGGGAGACTGGCGGCGAAGGCGAGCACGCCGTAGATCACCGCGGTGGTGAGTCCCTGTGCCGCGCCCAGTCCGGCGGCCCCGAAGGCCCAGGCGGCGACGCCTTCCCGGGGACCCCAGCCGCCCACGTTCAGCGGCAGCGCCATCGCGAGCAGCGCCAGCACCACCAGCGGCACGAGTTCGGCGGTCGGTGCGGTGACGCCCGCGACCCGGGCGGCCAGGACGAACATCCCGAGGTAGCCCGCCAGGACCGCCACCGACGAGAGCGCGACGCCGGGCCAGACGCCGCGGGCCAGCAGGCCCTGGCGTGCCTCGGCCAGTACGGTGCGCAGGGCCCGTTCACCGCGGGAGGCACCCCGGCGACGGCGCAGCCGGACGGCGGCGCCGCACACCAGCAGGCCCGCCGCGGCCACGGTCAGCGCCACGGCGGGCGAGGCCACGAAGCGGGCGACCGGCGCCAGGACCGGCGACGGCCGGACGAGCAGCACCACCGCGCCGGTGACGAGCAGCACGACCTGGCCGGCGGTCCGTTCCAGGGCCACCGCGCGCACGCCCCGGCCGAGGTTGCCGGAGGTGCGGCCGTGGTCCACGGCGCGGTGCACATCGCCCAGCACCCCACCGGGCAGCGCCGCGTTGAGGAACAGCGCCCGGTAGTAGTCGGCGACGGCACGGCCGAGTGGCAGCCGCAGACCGAGGCCGCGGGCCACCAGAGACCACCGCCAGGCGCTGAACACCGTGGTCAGCACGCCGATAGCGAGCGCGGCCAGCAGGGTGACGGCGTCGATCCGGCGCAGCCCGTCCAGGAACGCCTGCGAGCCCAGATGCCACACCAGCGCCACCAGGATCGCCAGCCCCGCGAGCATCCTCAGCCATGCGGCCCAGCGGGACTTCATCACTCGCTCCCGGACGGCTGCGGGGGCAGCGCCAGCAGATCGGTGTGGTACACCGCGACGGTCAGGTCCCCCGCCGCGCACTCCTCCAGCCTCCGGCGGAGATAGGCGACGGCCTCGGGCGCCAGCTCCGGCCGCTGGGCGTGCGCGGCACCGACCCAGCCGCGAAGCCATTCGGCGATCAGCGCGGATTCGGCGCAGCCGAGCCGCCAGGGGCTGGACTGCACCTGCACCGTCGCCCCTCGCCGTTCGAAGGCCGCGACCGCCGCCGCGATCGCGTCCGGACCGAGCAGGGCGCGGCCCTGGTCCGTGCGGCGCTGATGGTCGTTGAAGGCATCGGCGATCTCGGCGTCGAACGGGTCAGCCGGGGTCAGCTCGACCCGTCCGGCGACGGAGAGGGCGAACAGCGCCGGGCTGCCCGCGCCCACACAGGCCGCGGCGAGGTCTTCCACCTCCTCGCGGGTGAGCAGATCCAGCAGCGCGGAGGCGGTGACCAGAGAGCTGCCCGCGAGGTCGTCGGCGGTGAGGTCGGCCAGATCGCCGCGTGCGGTCGTGGCGTCAACGGGCGTACCGTCGGCGGCCGTTACCGGCATCCGCGCACCGGCGAGGGCGAGCAGCGCGGGGTCCAGGTCGTGCAGGACCCACTGCTGCGGACCGGGCAGCCGGACGGCGAGCCAGCGTCCCATCGAGCCGATGCCACAGCCGAGATCGCGGATCACCAGGCTGCCGGGCGGGCCCTCCGGGGCGTGCCGCTTCGCCAGCCACGCCTGTAGCGGACGCAGCAGCTCAGGGGCGCGAGCAGCGGCATCGGCGCGCTCCCGCAACTCCAGCCACCGCGGGGCGAATCGGGGCCTCTCGGGCGCGCTCATGGCGCGCTCCGGGGCTGGTGCCGAACCCGTTCCAGCACTCCGGCCAGACTGTGCGACGTCATCTCCCACCCCTCCAGCATGGCACGCCGTCCGCGCGCCGAACTTCTGACCCGGTCCCGCAGTTGTGGATCGCCGAGCCAGCCGCGCAGCGCGTCGGCGAGCGCCGCGGACCGGCCGGACGGTACGAGCAGGCCGGGCACACTGCCGTCGGGGGCCTGCCCGACGGCTTCCGGTACACCGTCCACCGCCGTCGCCAGCACGGGAATCCCGCGCGCCAGCGCCTCGGTGACGACCATGCCGTACGTCTCGGCGTACGAGGTGAGCAGCAGCAGGTCGGCGGCGGCATAGCAAGCCTCCAGGTCGGCGCCCGCCCGTGGCCCGGTGAAGGTGATCCGGTCATCGAGGCCGAACGTGGCCACCGTACTGCGGAGTTGGGCGACGTACCCGGGGTCGCGGCCGAGCGCGCCGACGCAGGCGCAGCGCCACGGCAGATCGGTGACGGTCGCCAGCGCCTCGATCAGGCGGTGCTGTCCCTTGCGCGGGGTGACCGCGGCGACGCACAGCAGTCCGGTGGCGCCGTCGGTGCCGGGCGCGAGGGGCGCCGGGTCGGCGCCGGGCCGGACGGCGTGGACTCGTGCGGCCGGCAGTCCGTGGTGTGTGATGAGCCGGCCGGCGGCCCAGTCACTGGTGGCCACGACGGCCGCCGCCGTGTGCAGCGTGCGGTGTTCGCGGGCGTCCAGCTCCGCGGCCGGCGCGGGGTCGAGGCCGGTTTCGTCGCCGAGCGGGAGATGGACCAGGACGACGATCCGCAGCCGTGCCGCCTCGGGGGCGAGGAGCTCGGGGACGCCGCAGGCCACCAGGCCGTCGAGGAGGACCACCGCGCCGTCCGGCAGCGCCGCCAGCCGCCGCGCCAGCTCCGTGCGGGCGGCGGCGTCCGGCCGCGGCCAGCTGCCGGGCAGCGGGTACGGGCGGACCTGCCAGCCCTCGGCAGGGAGATCGCGGCACACCCGGCGGTCGTAGGTGTTGCCGCCGCTGGGTGCCGCCGGGTCGTCCAGGTCGCCGGGCAGGATGAAGTGCACCACCCGCTCCGCCGCGGGGGCGCCGGTACGGGTCACAGAGTGCGCTCGTACGTCGCCCAGGCGATATGCGACTCATGCAGGGTGACCGATATCCCGGCCAGTTCGCGGGCGCCCTCGCCGAAGTTGCCCGCCTCGATGCGGTCGGCGAGGCGGTCGGCGATGACCTTGGCCAGGGCCTCCGTGGAGGTGTTGATACCAGCGAAGGCGGGCTCGTCATCGAGGTTGCGGTAGTTCAGCTCCCCGACCACGGCGCCGAGTTCCTGGGTGGCCAGGCCGATGTCGACGACGATGTTGTCGGCGTCGAGCTGCTCGCGGCGGAAGGTCGCGTCCACGATGAAGGTCGCGCCGTGCAGACGCTGCGCGGGGCCGAAGACCGCGCCACGGAAGCTGTGGGCGACCATCAGGTGATCGCGGACGGTGATGCTGAACAAGGCCGTTCCTCCGGTGTGATGTCGGTCTCAGTGGCGGTGTCGCCGGGGCGAATTCAGGGCGTTGTCGAAGGGGGTTTCAGCCCTCCGCCGGCCCGTAACGGATGCGGTGGCACAGCGCCGGGAGATCGCCGGAGACGAGCCGGGGCAGTACCTCCGGCAGCTCCTCGAAGGCGGACTCGCCGGTGATCAGCGCGTCGAAGGCGGGGTCGGCGAGCAGGTCCAGGGCGAGGGCGAGCCGGTCGGCGAAGGTGCGGCGGGCGCGGCGGGCCGGGGAGACCGCGCCCACCTGACTGCTGCGGACGACCAGCCGGCGGGAGTGGAAGGCCTCCCCCAGCGGCAGGCTGACCTGCCGGTCTCCGTACCAGCTCAGCTCGATCACGGTGCCTTCCGGAGCGAGCAGTTCGAGCGCGCGCGTCAGCCCCTGCTCGGTGGCGCTGGCGTGCACGACGAGGTCGCAGTCGCCCAGGGCGTCCTGCGGCAGCGCGAAGTCCACGCCCAGTGCCCTGGCGGTCGCCTCCC
The DNA here is from genome assembly GCF_027497495.1 of Streptomyces tubercidicus. Classification (GTDB taxonomy): domain Bacteria; phylum Actinomycetota; class Actinomycetes; order Streptomycetales; family Streptomycetaceae; genus Streptomyces; species Streptomyces tubercidicus. The sequence continues at coordinate 7,409,631 of NZ_CP114205.1, read as the reverse complement.
GCGCGGGGTCGGCGTCCACCAGCTGCACCCGGACCGCCGGGTAGCGGGCGAGGATCGCGGCGACGCCGCAGCCCACCATGCCCGCGCCGATCACCGCGATCCGGTCGCCGACCAGCGGCGCGGCGTCCCACAGGGCGTTCACCGCGGTCTCCACCGTGCCCGCCAGTACGGCCCGCGAGGCGGGGACGGAGTCGGGTACCGGAGTGACCGCGCTCGCCGGGACGACATAGTGCGTCTGGTGCGGGTAGAGGCAGAAGACGGTGCGGCCCAGCAGGGCGGACGGCCCTTCCTCGACGACACCGACATTGAGGTAGCCGTATTTGAGGGGTGCGGGGAAATCGCCTTCCTGGAAGGGTGCTCGCATCAGGGAGTGCTGGCTCGTGGGGACGCCGCCGCGGAAGACCAGGGTCTCCGTTCCGCGGCTCACTCCGGAACAGAGCGTGCGCACCAGCACCTCATCGGCACCGGGGTCCGGCAGCGGTACCGTCCGGATTTCACCCTGACCTGGAGCGTTTAGCCAAAACGCACAAGCGACGCGCGGCATCGCAATCCTCCTGGACGCTCCGGCGATGATTCGTCGATGCTGGGGATCATGAGAACGCCGTCACCATACGCGGCACCTCTTCAGTCCGCCACACATCCCGGGAGGCATGGTGGCCGTACAAGAACGTGACGACACAAGGCCGTTCGGACCGGACATTACGGCCGGCATGGGAGTGCAGCTGCTCCTGCTCGAAGCGCTCTGCCGGATGGCCGGTCTGAGCCCCGTGGGGTGGCTCACGGGCACCGTGTTCGCCGTGGCCACCTGGGTCGTGCTCACCGTCGCGCTGCGCCGCTCGTGGACCCCGTCGTTCGGCATGGCCAACCGCGTCACCCTGGCCCGCACGATCCTCGTCGGCGGGGTGACGGCGCTGGTCGCCGACTCCTTCGAGCGGCGGGCGCCGGTCGCGGTGCTGGTCGCCCTCGCCGCCGTGGCACTGGTCCTGGACGCGGTGGACGGTCAGGTGGCCCGGCGCACCGGCACCGCGACGCCGCTGGGGGCGCGCTTCGACATGGAGGTCGACGCCTTCCTCATCCTGGTGCTCTGTGTCTATCTCGTGGTCCCGCTGGGCGCGTGGGTGCTGTGCATCGGGCTCATGCGGTACCTCTTCGTCGCGGCGTCCTGGGGGTGGCCGTGGCTGCGCGGTGCGCTGCCGCACAGCATGGCCCGCAAGACCGTGGCGGCGCTGCAGGGCGTCGTCCTGGTCGTGGCCGGTGCCGGGATTCTGCCGCGGACGGCGGCGGCGATCGCGGTGAGCGCGGCGCTGGCGCTGCTCGTCTGGTCCTTCGGGCGTGATGTCGGCTGGCTGTGGCGGGTCAGGGGGCTCACGGTCGGCACCGCCGCGGCACCTGGCGGGGTCCGGGCCGGGGCCGGTCGGGGCGCTATGTCCCGGCGTGCCGGCCCAGATAGATGACGAGCGCCAGGAAAACCAGCAGCAGATGGCTGACGACGAAGTAAAGGAGCACCCGTCGCCACAGGCTGCGCCGTGGGGCGCGGTGCGGGAACAGCACCGCGCCGGGCAGCCGCGCCAGTTGGGTGCCGGGGCGGATCGCGGTCACCCGGGGCCGCAGGACACCGCAGCGCGCCGAGGTGTGCGGGCGGGCGGCGCTCTCCGGGCAGGCCCGGCCGTGTCCCCGTGCCATACGGATCGTCCCGCCGCCGGGCGGGCGCCCCCGGCAGGGCCGTACGGTGCCCGGACCGGAGGGGGTGGGTATACAGGTGCGGGAGCGGACCGCCCGCCAGGGCGGCGGCCCCTTACGCCGTGGTGCGCCGGACATCCTCGATCACCCGGTCCCGGTGGGGCGTATACGGAGCGTTCCCGTCCGGCCGGTGTCCGTGGCGCGCAGCGTGCGGATCACGAGACCGCCGCCACTCCGCCGGTTGCCGGCACCCCGTCGGCCGCCGGGCGTGCGCCGGCCTCGGCCTGCCGGAGTTCGGTGAGCAGGGCGTGCTGTCCGCTGAGCACCTCGGTGAGGGCCCGGCGGGCGGACCGCAGCAGCTCGGTGACCTCGCCGCCGGCCAGCTCGTAGACGACGGTGGAACCGCTGCGGGTGGCCGTCACCATGCCCGAGCGACGCAGCACCGCCAGCTGCTGGGAGAGCGCGGAAGGCTCCACCCCGATCGCGGAGAGCAGACCGCTCACCGGCATCGGCCCGCTCTGGAGCAGTTCCAGCACCCGGATACGGACCGGATGGCCCAGCATCCGGAAGAAATCGGCCTTGGCCTGACAGACCGGAAGCCACGCACCGTTCATATCCGCGCCCCGCTCCCGGGACCGGCCGCGGACCACACCGCACACACCCGTTCCCCTGCCGATTCGGCGAAACCGCCCACGCATGTCCTCCGCGTTCAGGCCGCACGGCCGTCGCGTCATCTGTTGAATTGCGGAATTCTGCAACTGTAGACGACGGGGGCGGGCGACTTGAATGGGCGTGGTCGACAAACCGCCTACGGATACGGCCCGGAGCGCCGCCGTCCGCCCGCGCACCACCCGGAACGCCCCTCCCGGACGAACTTCCTCGCATTCGCGCCCAGTTGCCGCACGGCTGCACCGGGCCGTCGAAGACGGAGCGTCCGGGGCCGGGCCCGCACCGCTCCCCGGAACCGGAGCGTCCGGTACCCACCCGCAGCAATTCCGGTGGACAGCCCGACCCGACAACCACAGAGTGACGCCCATGACTTCACTGGTACGTCACCTCACCATCGACTGCACCGACGCCTATCGTCTGGCGAGCTTCTGGGCCGAGGTACTGGACGGCAAGCTGGCCGAGGACGATCTGCCGGGCGATCCCGAGGCCACGGTCACCGCCGCGGGCGGTGCGCTGCTGTTCATCGCGGTGCCCGAGGCCAAGACCGGGAAGAACCGGGTGCATCTGGATCTCCAGCCGACGGACCGCGGCCGGGAAGCGGAGGTCGAACGGCTGCTGGCGCTCGGCGCGACCCTGGTGGCCGACCACCGGAGGGCGGATGGGACCGGGTGGGCGACGCTGGCCGATATCGAGGGCAATGAGTTCTGCGTGGAACGCAGCGCGGCGGAGCGCAGTGCGACGGAAGGGGCGGGCTGAGCGGGCGCGGGCTGAGCCCGCCTCAGCCCTGCGGGGGCCGGGCGGCCGCCAGGCGTTCCTGTGCCTCGGCCAGACCCTCCTCCGTCGGGGCGTCGTCCTGGGTGAGCGTACGGCGCCAGTACCCGCTGAAGTCGATCTGCCGTTTGTCGATACCGCGCTCCTCGATCAGATGGCGCCGCAGCGCACGGACCGCGCCCGCCTCACCGGCCAGCCAGGCGGAGACCGACCCGGGCGGGAAGGTGAGGGCCCGTACGGCCGCCGGGAGGGCGTCATGGCGTCCGTCCGCGTGCACCCACCGCACGGTGAGGTCAGCGCGGGTCGTGAAGTGCTGCTCGTCGGCCGCGTCGGCGACCTCGATGCAGGCCAGTGCGCGGGCGCCGGGCGGCAGCGCCTCGACGAGGGAGCCGATGGCCGGCAGGGCGGTCGCATCGCCGGCCAGCAGCAGCCAGTCGGCCCGGTCGAGCGGCAGCGGCTTGGCGTACACCGCCGACGGTCCGTACCGGGCGAGGAGGTCGCCCACCGCGGCCGAGGCCGCCCACCGGGTCGCCGGACCGGCCGTCGCCGTCGTGCCGTGCAGCACGAAGTCCACGGTGATCCGGTGCCGGACGGGGTCGTAGGCGCGCACCGTATAGCTGCGCATCCACGGCCTTTCGTCCTCGGGGAGAGCGAGAAACGCCTGGTACCAGCGCATCGCATCGCCGTCGGCCGCTTCCCCGGGCAGCCGGGGAGCCCGTTGGCCCGCCCTGGGGAAGAGCAGCTTGAGCTGCTGGTCGGGCCAGGTCGGGAAGTCGTCGAGGCCGTCTCCGGCGAAGGTGACGCGGACCATGTGCGGGGTGATCCGGCGGACGTCGGTGACCTGGATGAGCGCGACGGGCACGGCCGTCATCGGGTCCTCCATGGGGGCGGCGGGGCTGAGGTTACGCGGTGGGTGTCGTGAGGTAGCTGCGCAGATGGCGTGCCGTCAGCGAGTCCCCGGTGGCGACGAGATCGGCGGGGGTGCCGGTGAAGACGATCTGCCCGCCGTCCTGGCCGGCGCCGGGTCCGAGGTCGACGATCCAGTCGGCGTGGGCCATCACGGCTTGGTGGTGCTCGATGACGATGACGGTGTTGCCGTCGTCGACCAGCCGGTCGAGCAGGCCCAGCAGCTGGTCCACATCGGCGAGATGGAGTCCGGTGGTCGGCTCGTCGAGGACGTAGACGGCACCGCGCTCCGCCATGTGGAGGGCGAGTTTGAGACGCTGGCGTTCGCCGCCGGAGAGGGTGGTGAGCGGCTGGCCCAGGCCGAGATAGCCCAGGCCCACCTCCGCGAGGCGGTCGAGGATGGTGCGGGCTTGTCCGGTGGGGAAGAACTCCCGGGCCTCGGCGACCGGCATGGCGAGGACCTCGCTGATGTTCTTGCCGCGCAGGGTGTAGGTGAGGACCTTGGGGGTGAACCGCTTTCCCTCGCACTCCTCGCACACCGAGGCCACCCCCGCCATCATCGCGAGGTCGGTGTAGACCAGGCCGATGCCCTTGCAGGCGGGACAGGCCCCTTCGGAGTTCGCGCTGAACAGGGCGGCCTTGACCCCGTTGGCCTTGGCGAAGGCCGTACGGACCGGGCCGAGCAGCCCGGTGTAGGTGGCCGGGTTGGACCGCCGGGAGCCCCGGATCGGGGACTGGTCGGCGACGATCACGCCGTCCCGTCCGGGCAGTGCGCCATGGATCAGGGAACTCTTGCCGGACCCCGCGACGCCGGTGACGACGGTGAGCACCCCGCGCGGGATGCCGACGCTGACGTCCTTGAGGTTATGGGTGTTCGCGCCGCTGATCGACAGCTCGCCGGTGGGCCGCCGGACCGGATCGCGCAGCGTGACGCGGTGGTCGAGATGACGCCCGGTCAGGGTGTCGGAGGCACGGAGCCCGGCGACATCGCCGGTGAAGCAGACCTCTCCCCCGGCGGATCCGGCTCCCGGACCGAGGTCGACGACATGGTCGGCGATCGCGATCGTCTCGGGTTTGTGCTCGACGACCAGGACCGTGTTGCCCTTGTCGCGCAGCCGCAGCAGCAGGTCGTTCATCCGCTGGATGTCATGCGGGTGCAGTCCGGTGGTCGGCTCGTCGAAGACATAGGTGACATCGGTCAGGCTGGAGCCGAGGTGACGGACCATCTTCACCCGCTGGGCCTCACCGCCGGACAGCGTGCCGGACTCCCGGTCCAGGCTCAGATAGCCCAGGCCGATCTCGACGAGCGAGTCGAGGGTGTGGCAGAGGGTGGCGACCAGCGGGGCGACCGCGGGGTCGTTGAAGCTCCGGACGAAGGTGACCAGGTCGCTGATCTGCAGGGCGGCGCATTCGGCGATATTGCGGCCGGCGATCCGGGAGCCGAGCGCGGCGGGGTTGAGGCGGGCGCCGCCGCAGGCACCGCAGGCGGTGAAGGTCACCGCCCGGTCGACGAAGGCCCGGATGTGCGGCTGCATCGCGGCGCGGTCCTTGGCGAGGTAGGTGCGCTGCACCCGCACCAGAAGGCCCTCGCAGGTGAGGGTGGCGGTGCCCACCTTGATCTTGGTCGGGGGCTTGTGCAGGAAGTCGTCCCACTGGGCCGGGGTGTAGTCCTTGAGCTTGACGTCCGGGTCGAAGAATCCGGAGTGGGCGAGGGTCTGCCAGTACCACGAGCCGACGGTGAAGCCGGGAGCGGTGATCGCGCCCTCGTTGAGGGAGAGTTCGGTGTCCACCAGTTCGTCGGTATCGATCGCCGAGACCCGGCCGAGCCCCTCGCACTCCGGGCACATGCCCTCGGCGCTGTTGAAGCTGAAGGCGGTGGAGGTACCGACGTGCGGGGTGCCGAGGCGGCTGAAGATGATCCGCAGCATGGTGTGCGCATCGGTCGCGGTGCCGACCGTGGAGCGGGAGTTGGCGCCCATCCGCTCCTGGTCCACGATGATCGCCGCGCTGAGATTGCGCAGCGCGTCGACGTCGGGACGGCCCTGGCTCGGCATGAAGGACTGGATGAAGGCCGTATAGGTCTCATTGATGAGCCGCTGCGATTCGGCGGCGATGGTGCCGAACACCAGCGAGGACTTCCCCGAGCCGGAGACACCGGTGAAGACCGTGAGCCGGCGCTTGGGTATGTCGAGCGAGATATCGGCGAGATTGTTCTCCCGGGCGCCACGGACCTGGATCACGTCATGGCTGTCCGCGGCGGCTGTCTCCCCGTCGCCCGGCGCCCGGTTGGTCTGCTGGTCCCCCATGCGTGCTGCCACCCCTCTGATATCTTTACGTCGTAAAGAGTTCGCTCGGGGACGTTACTTTACGCCGTAAGGAGTAGCAAGTGGTGGTTTTCGCGGGCCAGGGCGACGCCCGTCGTTCGATGGCGCTGTTGTGGCGTGCGGAAGGCCCCGCCGGGGCGCGGACACGAAAGTGGCCGGGCCCCAAGCCGGCGCTGAGCGTCGCCGCGATCGTGGACGCCGGGGTGGCGGTTGCCGACGCCGACGGTATGGCGGCGCTGTCCATGCGCGCCGTCGGCGAGCGGCTGGGGCGTACCGCGATGGCCCTCTACACCTACGTCCCCGGCAAGAGCGAGCTGGTGGACCTGATGTATGACCAGGTGCTGGCCGAGCTGCCCACCGACTACGACCTGACCCCGGGCTGGCGCGCCGCGGTGACCTCCTGGGCCGAGGACACCTGGGAGTTCTACCTCCGCCACCCCTGGGTGCTCCAGGTCTCCCAGGCCCGTCCGGTGCTCGGCCCCAACGAATACCGCGCCCTGGAGACCCTGCTCCGCCTGCTGTACGCGACGGAGCTGAGCTCGGCGGTGCTGCGGCGGATCGTCGGGGCGCTGTTCCACTTCATCCGCGGTGCCGCGCAGACCGTGACGGAATCGCGGCTGGCCGCGGCCTCGACGGGGGTGTCCGACGAGGAGTGGTGGCAGGCCCGTTCCGGCATGCTGACCGAGATGGTCCCCGACTTCGCGGAGCGCTTTCCGCTGCTGGTCCGCCTCGAAACCGAGGGCGCCGCTCCGGACCCGGGCGACTCGGTGCCCTATATGGAGCGCGAGGCGAGGAGCACGTTCGACATCGGACTCACCGTCATCCTGGACGGCATCGAGGCGGCGATCCGGCGGGACGACTGAGCGGCCCCCGCAGGGGGGACCCGCCCTTTCCGCGGCCGTTGGGGTGATCAAGCGGGCTCACTGCCCCCGGGCCGGTGTCGTCGGCCGGGCTTGGCGCGTTGGTCTTCCGTGACCGTTTTCCGCGCCCGACCGTGGTTTCTGCCGACCAGCCTCGCGGCCTTCCTGACCGAGGCGTGGCCGGACGGGCCGGCTGACGACCCGTCGGATTCCCGGCCAGACACCCGGCCCGACACCGCGCCCGACGCCCCGTCGGATGCGCCGTCCGACGGGCCGTCCGACACCCCGCCCGATACCCGGTCAGCTGATTCCGGGGCGACCGATCGCCGATCGCACCCGGACCCGTCCGGCACCCTCGGCAAGGCCCCGGACAAGCCCGCTGACCGGCCCTGATGGCGGGTCCGGCGGCAGGCCGGGCAGTGGAGCTGACGGCGTGTCGAAAGCTGGCGTCTGCACACACCGTGATGATCGGGTCACCACATGTGGCGAGCCGGAGTGATCGCCCATAGCTTCGCCTCATGGTGCTACGACAGATGAAATACATGGGCTGCGTCGCGGCGATGATGATCGGCGGCCTGGGTGCCGCCTCGCCGTGCGACGCGCCGGGACGCCATGTCGTCCACGCAGGCGAGTCGATCCAACGCGCGGTAAACAGGGCGAGACCGGGTGACACCATCGTCGTCCGGCCCGGCGTCTACCGGGAGAGCGTGCAGATCAACAAGTCGCGGCTGCGCCTGATCGGCGCCGGCCACAAGACCGTGATCACCCCGTCGGGCAGGCGGTCCCAGAACGCCTGCGGAAAGAGCGGCAACGGCATCTGCGTCGTCGGGAAGCACCGGCTGCGTGATGTCACCATCCGCTCGCTGACCGTCCGAGGCTTCAAGAAGACCGGGATCTGGGCCTCCCGGACCGACCGGCTGGTGGTACACCACGTGACCGTGCGGAAGAACGGCGTGTGGGGTATCGCTCAGGAGAAGTCCATCCGGGGTGTGTTCCGGGACAACTCCGCCATCGACAACGGCGACGCGGGCATCTTCCTCGCGAACAAGACCAGGGAAGAGGGCGGCGGCAGCGACACCCGGGGCGCCGTGATCAGCGACAACTACCTCGCGGGGAACCGGATCGGGGTCACGATCCGGCGGGTCAGAAACCTGACGGTCAGCTACAACACCATGACCAGGAACTGCGGTGGGGTGTTCGTCGTCGGCGATGAGTCCCGTCCGCAGGCCGGCGCGCTGACGGTCCGGAACAACTCCATCTACAAGAACAACAAGTACTGCGCCGGCAACAGCCGGCTGCCGCACATCCAGGGCTCCGGCATCGTCCTCACCGGCGCCGAGCACGTACTGGTCCGGCGCAACGTGGTCCGGGACAACCACGGCAAGTCCCCGCTCTCCGGCGGTGTGGTGCTCTTCCACAGCTTCGTCAAGGTGCTCAACCACCACAACGTCATCAGCGACAACATCGTGCTGCACAACAGGCCGGTGGACCTGGCCAACCGGGACCTCCCCGGCAAGGGGAACCGGTTCATCCACAACGTCTGCCGGACCTCGGAGCCGGCCGGGCTGTGCCGACGGCTGCACCGGGACGGGCTGAACCCGTCCGCAACGGGAGAATAGAGGCGCCATGACCACCGTAAGTTCCACTCCCCCACCCGCCATGCGGCTCCGGGAGCTGATCTTCGGAGCCGCGTGTGCGGCGGCCGTACGGGCGGCGGCACGCCTCGGCGTCGCCGACGCGCTCGGCGACCGGCCCACCACGGCGGAGGAGCTGGCCGCCACGGTGAAGACCGAGCCGCGGCCGCTGGACCGGCTGCTGCGCACGCTGTCCTGCTACGGGATCTTCGCCGAGACCGACGACGGCAAGTACGTCCACACGGAGATGTCCCGGCTGCTGCGGGAGGACACCCCGAACAGCCTGCGCTACATCTCCCTGTGGTGCACGGAGCCGTGGACCTGGGAGGCCTGGCCGCGGCTGGACGACGCGGTGCGTTCCGGCCGCAGCGTCTTCGGCGACCTGTACGGCAAGGGCTTCTTCGACTACCTGCACGAGGACGCCCGGGATTCCGCCGAGGTCTTCAACCGGGCGATGACCACGTCCAGCAAGCAGTCGGCGCAGGACATCGCGGGGCTGCTCGATCTGACCGGGGCGTCCTCGGTGGCGGACATCGGCGGTGGTCAGGGTCATGTCCTCGCCAGCCTGCTGGAGAAGTACCCGTCGATGGAAGGCACTCTGCTCGATCTGCCCAAGGTCGTGGCGAACGCGGACCCGCGGCTGCGGGACGGCGGCGCGCTGGCTCCGCGGGTACGGATCGTGCCGGGCGACTGCCGCGATGACATCCCGGTCCAGGCCGATGTCTACATCATCAAGAACATCCTGGAGTGGGACGACGAGAGCACCCGCAGCACGCTGCGGAATGTCGTCCGGGCCGCCCGTCCCGGCGCCCGCGTCGTGATCATCGAGAATCTCGTCGATGACAGCCCCTCCATGAAGTTCACCACCGCCATGGATCTGCTGCTGCTGCTCAATGTCGGCGGCGCCAAGCACACCAAGGCGAGCCTGGTCAGCCGGATGGCCGAGGCCGGTCTGAAGGTCGGCGACATCCTGGTCGTCAACCCGTATCTGCACGCCTTCGAGTGCACCGTCCCGGAATGACACACTCCGGGCACGGCAGGTCGCCCGGTGAGGAGTCCGCTCCTCACCGGGCGGCCTTGCCTGTGCCCGGGGATGCGTGAGAGCCGGGGGATCGCCCCGGCTCCGCGGGCGCGTCAGCTGCTGCCGTCGCGCTGCCAGCTGTAGAACTGCTGGGCCATCGCGTCCTTGGGGCTTCGCCAGGTCTCCGGGTCGTAAGCGCTGACGAAGGCGGACAGCTTGTCGCTGACGGCGCGGAATTCGGGGTGTTCCGTCACCTTGGCGATCTCCGGGCCGGGCGGCCGGTCGGATTCGATGAGGTGCAGATACACATCACCGAACTGGAAGAGGGTCCGCCGCGAGACACCGACCAGGTGGGGCAGTTCCGTACGGTCCGAGGCCTGGAAGACCTCGGCGATGTCCGGAGCCGAACCGGGCTTCATGCGAGCGACGATCAGAGCGTGATGCATCAGGGGGGTCCCTTCGTTGCCGCCGGGAGGCGGTCCGAACACGGCCTGGTGGGCCGTCAGCTGACGGTGGCGGAGCGGAGCTCGCGGTCCCGCTGCTCGATCCGGTCCCGGATGAGCTCCATCTGGATCCGGGAGTTGCGGTTGATGAGCTCGGTCATGCCCTTGTCGTCCACCGGCGCGTCGGGCTTCATCGCGAAGTCCTGGGTCCAGTGCATCGAGGTGCCGCCCGGGATCTCGGCGTACTTCCAGTGGATGTCCATGTGCGCGAACGGGCCGGTCTCGACGCGGCGGGCGCGGACCGATCGGTTCTGGCGGTCGACGACCCGCTCGGAGACCCAGCTCCAGACCGTGCCGTTGTCGTCCGGGTGCATCGTCAGCCGGAAAGTGGTCTTGTCGCCCTCCCTGGACAGCACCTCGACCGAGGCGTACTCGCTGAACAGCTGCGGCCAGTTCTCGATGTCGTTGGTGATGTCCCAGACGAGGTCGAGGGGCGCCGCGATGGTGATGTCGTTCTCGGTGTGGCCGGACATGTCAGGCTCCTGTGGTAGGCACGGTGTCGTTGGCGGTGTTGCTGTTGGTGTTGACGAGGGCGAGGAAGTCGCGCGGGGTCTTGCAGCGCTCCGCGTCGGTCGGCATCGGCCGGCCCTGACGGTTCTCCAGCTCGCCCACGATGCCGAGGAGGCCGAGCGAGTCCAGGCCGAAGTCCGCGAAGGTCGCGTCCTGCCGGTTCGCCAGCTCCTTGGGGTCGACGGTGAGGCCGGCCGCGGACTTCATCAGCGCGGCCAGCTCATTGAGCGTCAGTTGAGCGGTCATCTGAGGTTCTCCTTCTCAAGAGGGGGACCCGGAGCCCTTCCGCAGCACCATCGCCGCGTTCGAGCCCATCAGTCCCCGGCTCAGCACCAGCGTCGTCCGCAACTCGGCAGGGCGGGCCCGGCCGGTCACCACGTCAAGGTCGTGACAGACGTCGACGACGTTGGGGGTGGGCGGCACGACGCCGTGCTCCATCGCGAGCACCGCGGCCGCGGTGTCCAGAACGGGAGCGCCGCAATACGCCCGCCCGGTGCCCGTCTTGGGTGCGGTCACCGGGACCTGCGAGGCGTGCCGGCCCAGGGCGTCCGCGAGCGCCAGCGCCTCGGCCCGGTCGGCCGCAGGAACGCCGAGCGCGTCCGCGAACACCACATCGATCTCCTCCGGGGCGCACCGCGCGTCCTCCAGCGCACCACGGATGGCATGGGCGAGCCCGTCGCGGGACTCCTCCCACAGGGAGGCCCCGGTGAAGGTCGCGGCATGCCCGGCCAGCACGGCCCGGACACTCGCCCCGCGGCCCTCGGCCGCCTCCTCCTCCTCGACGATCAGCATCGCGCCGCCCTCGGCGGGCACGAATCCGCACGCGCCGCTGGTGAACGGGCGGTAGGCGCGGGCCGGATCGTCGAGCTTGCTCAGGTCGTCATAGCCGAGCTGGCAGACGACCGAGTAGGGGGCCAGTGGTGCCTCGGCGGCACCCACGACGACGGCATCGGTGCCGCGCCGGATGGTGCGGGCGGCATGCGCCAGGGCGTCCAGCCCGCCCGCCTCGTCGCTGGCCACGACTCCGCACGGCCCCTTGAAGCCGCCGCGGATGGAGATCTGTCCGGTGCTCGCCGCGTAGAACCAGGCGATGGACTGGTACGGGCCGACATGGCGGGAGCCCTGGCCCCAGAGCCGTTGCAGCTCCCGCTGGCCGAACTCGCCACCGCCCGACCCGGCGGCCGTGACGACCCCCACCGCGAACGGTGAGTCGTTGTAGTCGGCACGGCCGAGCCGGGCGTCGTCCAGCGCGAGGTTGGCCGCCGCCATGGCGAAGTGGGTGAACCGGTCGGTCTGGACGAGATAGCGCTCCTCGATCAGATCCGCCGGATCGAATCCACGGACCTCACCGGCGACCTTGAGGGGCAGATGCTCACACCCTTCACGGGTGACGCGGTCGAGGACGCTGATGCCCTCCACCGTCGCCTTCCAGAAGGTCTCGGTGCTCACCCCGTTAGGGGCGATGACACCGATGCCGGTGACGACGGAACGACGTTCTTCCGGGGAGCTCATTTTGCCCTCCCACCCTGTCGGGTCAGTACCACCGCTGACTGGAATCCACCGAAGCCGCTGCCGACCGAGAGCACCGAACGCAGCGGCAGCTCCCGGGCCGTCTTGGGCACATAGTCGAGGTCGCACTCCGGGTCCGGAGTCTCGTAGTTGGCCGTCGGCGGCACCACCTGGTGGGTGAGTGCCAGCACACAGGCCACGATCTCGATGGCGCCGATCGCGCCGAGCGAGTGGCCCACCATGGATTTGATGGAACTCATCGGCACCCGGTGGGCATGGGCACCCAACGACCGCTTGACCGCGGCCGTTTCGTGCCGGTCGTTCTGCTGGGTGCCCGAGCCGTGCGCGTTGACGTAATCCACCTGGGTGGCGTCGACCTTGGCGTGACCGAGTGCGCGGTTGATCGCCTCGGCCATCTCCAGGCCCTCCTGGGTGAGGCCGGTCATGTGGTACGCGTTGCCGAAGGTGGCATAGCCACGTATCTCACAGTGCACGGTCGCTCCCCGGGCGCGGGCGTGTTCCAGCTCCTCCAGGACGAGCACGGCGCCGCCCTCACCCATCACGAATCCGTCGCGATGGGCGTCGAACGGGCGGGAGGCGTGTGCGGGATCGTCGTTGTTCGCCGAGGTCGCCTTGATCGCGTCGAAGCAGGCCACGGTGATCGGGGAGATCGGTGAGTCGGACGCACCGGCGATGCAGACGTCGACCCGGCCCTCCTCGATGGAGTGGAAGGCGTACCCGATGGCGTCGAGACCGGAGGTGCAGCCCGTGGAGACGGTCTGCACCGGGCCATGGGCGCCGATCTGTTCCGCCACCGCGGAGGCGAGCGAACTCGGGGAGAACGCACGCTCCAGATGGCGGCCGGCCGGCCGGTGGTCGACATCCCAGCGGGCACCGTGCCCGCTGACGGCGACATAGTCGTGTTCCAGCCGCGTGGTGCCGCCGACCGCGGTGCCCAGGGACACCCCGATGCGCCAGGGGTCCTCGGCCTCGGTGTCCAGCCCGGCGCTGCGCAGCGCCTCGGCCGCGGCGACCATCGCGAACTGGATGTACCGGTCCGAGCGGGCCACCTGCTCCTCGCTCAGACCGTGCGCCGCCGGATCGAAGTCGCACTCGGCGGCGATACGCGAACGGAAGCCCTCGGGGTTGAAGAGGGTGATGCCACGGGTCGCCGTACGGCCGGAGGAGAGCAGGTCCCAGAAAGCCGGTACACCCACGCCGCCCGGAGCGACGATGCCGACGCCGGTGACCGCCACGCGGCGGGTCATGACACCGGCTCCGTGCGTTCCGGTGGCGCGGCCGGTGTGCTCTCCTCCGTGCCCTCGGTATCCACGTGGCCGAGCTCGGGACGCGGCGCCAGCGGACCGAGGTGGAAGACCATACGGGCCTCCACGTCCCCGACATTGCGGAAGCGGTGCCGCATGTACGGGGGGATCAGCAGCCCCTGGTCCGGGCGCAGCGGGTGCGGTTCCCCGTCGAGGTCGACTTCGAGGGCGCCTTGCACCACGTACACGAACTCCTCGGAGTACGGGTGGTAGTGCTCGCCGATGCGCTCGCCGGGCTGCACGAGTGCCATGCCCATGAAGCCGCTCGTGGCGCCCACCGCGCTGGGTGTCAGCATGGCGCGCAGATCACCTCCGCGCCGGCGGTTGGGCTGGGTCTCGCTGAGGTCCACGATGCGTGGGCGGTGCGTGGTCATGGCTGTTCCTCCAGGGGCGTGGTGCCGGCGGGTGGAAGGGGGTGAGTGGCCTGCGACGGCCGGGGGCGTCAGGCGCCCGGTGCCCGGCGGTCGGTGATGAGGGCCATGTCGGAGCGCTCCAGGAAGTGCGCGATCTCGCGGTCGTTCGACAGACCGCCGGCCACATCGGTGTCGATGAGGCGCCGCAGCACCTCCGTCTTGCGGGGGCCGCGCACACCGAGCGACAGTCGGGGGTCGCTGTCGACGGGAATACGGAGATCGACCATCCGGACCACGACGTCGTCGCGCTGGAAGATGGTGCTGCCGGCGACGGGGCAGGACTGGTCGTCGGCGGCCAGTTCGTCCTGGCGGGCCAGCATCCGGGCCAGCGCCATACCGCAGCCCTCTTTGGCGGGGTAGTAGAGCGCATGCCGGCGGATACCGTCCGGCTGCTCCCCGGCCGCCGCGACGTGGTGCACCGCGGGCAGTGCGGCGCGGGTGAAGAACACCCGGGCGGAGTTCGGATCGCTGAGGTCGCGGTCCTGCTCCAGATACGGGTTGATGGCCTCCTCGACGGCCCGGACCTCGGGCTGCTGGGAGATGTGCCGCAGCGCCGCGACGAGGTCGCCCTGCACCTCGACCGCGCGCACGACGCGGTTGCCGTGCATGAAGAGGGAGGTGCGGCGGAGCCTGGTGGTCTCGTCGACCCGGGCCTCCGGGGAGGTGTACCCGGCGAGGATCTCGGCGACCATCGATTCGCTGCCCGGCTTCACGGTGAAGGTCAGCGCGTGCCGGACCACTCCGTCACCGACCCGGGGGTTGGCCTGCAGCCGTCCCTTGGGGGGCTCGGGCGCCAGGCTGGCGATGTTCGAGGTCTCGCGCAGCACGCTGAAGCGCAGCGAGCGGGTGTCGCGGACACAGCCGTGCAGCGGCTGCACCATCTTGACGTGTTCCTCGCTGTTGACCCAGGCCAGGAACGGCGGCGCGCTCTCCCATTCGCTGGTGATGAGCCACTGCGACGGGTTCTCGATGGACTGGCACAGCTGGTCGGTGATGTGCCCGGGGACGGACGCGACCTGGTTGCGCAGGTGCTCGTAGGCTTCCAGGAAGTCCTGCTGGGCCCCTTCGTGGAGATCCAGCAGCAGCACGACCCGAAGCCGTGAGCCGTCGAAGGCTGACTGGGATATTCGTTCCGACAGCGTTGTCATCGTCTACGCATCTCCTTCGGGGCCCGACGGCCCCAGTGGTGCGTCGTCAGTTCCGGTGCGATCCGGTGACTGAGCCGGATGGTGGGGCGGCCCGCCCGGTGTCCGGGGGCGTCCCGGATTCGATCGTGGCCGGGACGCACGGGCGGCGCGAGATCTGTGAGCCATGCAGGTGAACCGTGATCGAACACGGCCTCAGCCGGGCATTCGTGCTCCATCTGCCGTACACGCCCCTGGAGCTGGAGCACGCAATGAATCCCACCGCCGAAGACCGGGTTCCGGTACTCATCGTGGGCGGGTCCCTGGTCGGCCTGTCCGCGTCGCTGTTCCTGGGACGTCTGGGTGTCCGACATCTGCTGGTCGAGAAGCACTCGGACACGTCCCGGCACCCACGCGGGCGGGGGAACAACGTCCGCACCATGGAGCTGTACCGGGTGGCCGGTGCGGAGCAGCGGATCCGCGAGGCCGCGTCGACGCTGGCCGACAACCACGGGATCCTGCAGGCCCGTTCGCTCACCGGTGACGAGCAGGAGTGGCTGTTCAAGGAGATCGACCCGGGCGGCGGGCTGGCCAAGTTCAGCCCGTCCTCCTGGTGCCTTTGCAGCCAGAACGACCTGGAGCCGGTGCTGCTGCGCTGCGCCCGTGAGCTGGGCGGTGACCTGCGGTTCTCCACCGAGCTGAGCTCCTTCGAGCAGGACGCGGAGGGTGTGACCGCGGTCCTGAAGAACCGGGAGACCGGTGAGCGGAGCACCGTCCGCGCGGACTACCTGATCGCGGCCGACGGCCCGCGCAGCCCGGTACGGGAGCGGCTGGGCATCGGCCAGACGGGGCCCGGCGACCTGTTCCACAACGTGAGCATCACCTTCCGCGCCCCGGCGCTCGCGGACGCCGTGGGCGACCGCCGCTTCATCGCCTGCTACTTGACCAACCCGGAGGCCGACGGCGCGCTGCTGCCGGTCGACAACCAGGCCGAATGGGTCTTCCACGCCCCGTGGCACCCGGACCGGGGCGAGACCCTGGAGGACTTCACCGACGAGCGGTGCATCGACCACATCCGCCGGGCAACGGGCGTACCGGACATGGCAGTTGAGATCACCGGCAAGGCACCGTGGCACGCCGCGGAGCGGGTCGCCGAACGGTACGCGGCCGGCCGGGTCTTCCTCGCCGGTGACTCGGCCCACGAGATGTCCCCCACCGGGGCGTTCGGCTCCAACACTGGCATCCAGGACGCCCACAACCTGGCCTGGAAGCTCAGCGCCGTGCTGAACGGCTCGGCGGACCCCGAACTGCTCGCGTCGTACGAGGCGGAGCGGCAGCCGGTGGCGCGGGAGACCAGCGCCCGCGCCTCGGCCCGCTCGGCCGAGCACAGCCACCCGGGCTACGTCCCGGCGCCCGGCGCGGGCGGCGGCCGCCAGCGAGGGGTGCTCACCGTGGCCCTGGGCTACTGCTACCCGCACGGCGCGGTGGTCGGCGTGGATCCCGAGCTGCCGGTGGTGCCGGACCAGATGCGGCTGACCGGCGCGCCGGGCACCCGCGCCCCGCACATGTGGCTGCACGGCGCCGGGGAGCGCCGCTCGACCCTCGATCTGTACGAGAAGTCCTTCGTGCTGCTGACCGGGACCGACGGCGAGATGTGGCGTACCGCGGCCAAGGGCGCCAATGAGGAGTTCTCCCTGGGGCTGGAGTGCTACATGATCGGCACCGGGCCGAACGACGATCTGGCCCCCGAAGAGGGTGCCGACTGGGCCGAGAAGCACGGGACGACGCCGGAGGGCGCGGTCCTGGTGCGCCCTGACGGCTTTGTCGCCTGGCGGGCCGAGGGCCGGGTGGCCGACCCCGAGGCGGCGCTCCGGGAGGTCCTGTCCGCGCTGCTCTGCCGGAGCTGACGGGCCGGGCTCTGGCCCAGCCCGGGTTCGACTGACACGGGCCGGGTCGCGTGGCGCAGGAGACTGCTGCGGGTGGAGGGGCCGGCGGGACATCCGCCGGCCCCTCCACCGCGTCTCCCACCGGCCCCTCCGGCGCGCGAACGTATCTTCTGCCCGTCACCACCGCAGGGGCATCTGAGGGCCGTCCGGGCCCTGTC
This sequence comes from Streptomyces tubercidicus, assembly GCF_027497495.1. Classification (GTDB taxonomy): domain Bacteria; phylum Actinomycetota; class Actinomycetes; order Streptomycetales; family Streptomycetaceae; genus Streptomyces; species Streptomyces tubercidicus. The sequence goes on along the minus strand of NZ_CP114205.1, from coordinate 7,392,278 downwards.
CCGCAACTCGGGGGGCCGATTTCCGGTTGAGTCCGGGCATGGACGCCAAGAAGCCCGCCGCGCACCCCTTTCAGCGCATCTCGCTCCCCCGCCAGCCGCCGCCGCTGCCGCCCCCCGCTCCACAGGCGCGCCGTCCGGCCGAGGGAGAGACGCCGATCTTCGACCAGCTGCTCAAGGAGTGGCGCTCGGGGGAGCTGCGGCCGGTGGTGTCCTGGCCGGTGGACGATCCGGGGAAGATCAGAGCGGGCTCCGCTGTTGGGACGGATGATGGCCGTCCCTATCCGCGGAACCGCGACGAGGAGCTTGACCGTGAGTCTGTACGACATCCCCCTGCGCACCCTGACCGGTGAGCCCGCTTCACTCGCCGACTACCGGGGCAAGGCCCTGCTGGTGGTGAACGTGGCGTCCAAGTGCGGGCTGCCCCCGCAGTATTCCGGTCTGGAGCGGCTGCAGCAGCGCTACGGGGACCGGGGCTTCAGTGTGCTGGGCTTCCCCAGCAACCAGTTCGCGGGCCAGGAGCCGGGCACCGCGGAGGAAATCGCGACCTTCTGCTCGGCGACGTACGGCGTGAGCTTCCCGCTGTTCGAGAAGACCGAGGTCAACGGCGCGGACCGGCACCCGCTGTATGCGGAGCTGACGGGCACCGAGGACGGCGACGGCGCGGCCGGCGACGTCCAGTGGAACTTCGAGAAGTTTCTGATCGATCCCGAGGGCACGGTCGCGGGCCGCTTCCGGCCGCGGACCGAGCCGGAGGCCGAGGAGCTGGTCACCGCCATCGAGGCTGTTCTGCCGGGCTGATCGGGTGACGCGCCGCCGGCCGCGCGGCGGGCGGGCGGCGTACCGGGCCGGCGCACCGGGGCGACGTCCACGGGCGGGGCGCCGGTCAAGCGACGGCGGTGCCCGCACCGTCCGTGGCCTCGGCTGATGCGGCGGTCCCGGCGGCCGGTTCCGCGGCGGCGTCCTCGTCGGACACGATCTCGAACGCGTCGGTCAGCCCGGTCATCCGCAACAGCCGGGCGACGCTTCCGCCATGGGTGACCCCGGTCAGCCGCAGCCGGCCGCCCCGCTGCCGGGTCCGGTAGCGGGCGCGGCTGAGCAGCGACAGACCGGCGCAGTCGATGAACGTCACCGCGCGCACATCGAGCAGGAGATCGCCGCCCTGGACACCCGTGAGGTCGTCCAGCTGGTCCGACAGCACCGACACGGCGAGAATGTCCAGCTCACCGCGGAGTTCCAGCACGGTCGTGCCGCGCGCCGCGGGGCTGGGGCCCACAAGTCTCGGGTAGTACTGACCTTCATCCATCGGCCCGGCCCACTTTCGTGCCGAGGCGCGGGATATGGCCACGCGTCTGCGGCGGAGACGTTCGGTAGGTGTGGGGGGCGCCCGGCGCATTCCGGGCGGTTCGGCCCGTTTCCGGGTCGTGAGTGGTGCAGTGCTGTGTCGTCTGTGTTCCTGCGTTTCTGCAGCTGTCCGTAGTTGTTTACGGCTTACCCGCAGGCCGTGGCCTCCAAGTCCCGGCGGCCGGGACATCTATAGGTTGTCTCAAAGTCGACCCTGGCGGGCGTGGCCGAGATACATGACCTGCTCCTCACTCCCCCGGAGGGGCCGAACACCCGCCAGATCTCCCGCCCCGGCCACCCGTCCGCCCGAGTGGCCCCAATAACACACTTTCGAGCGAATTAGACTGTCCAGATCGCCGGAAAGTGTGAGGTGTGCCCTGAAGCCGTCGGATCCCGCTGGAGATCTCCCCGAACGGACCACGCAGAGCCTGCGTGCGCTGGCCGGGGGGCCGATCTCCCGGCTTCCGGAGCTGCTGGAGGCGATGGTCACGGTCGGTTCCGACCATGATCTGCGCCGTGCGCTGGACCGTATCGCCGAGACCGCCGCCTCCCTCACGGGTGCGCGCCATGCCGCCATCGGCCTCCGCGACGCGGATGGCGGCGGGCCGGACGAGTTGATCACCCACGGCCTCTCCCCTGAGGACGAGCCGCCCACCGGGGCCTCGCTGGAGGTGCCCATCCAAGTGCAGGACGAGCTGTTCGGCACGCTGTATCTGGCGGGGAAGGACGACGGCGGGGAATTCGGGGAGGGGGATCTGCATCTGGTGCGGGTACTGGCCACCGAGGCCGGGATCGTGCTGAGCAATGCCCGGATGCACGCGGCCGCCCGGCAGCGAAGACGCTGGATCGAGGGCGCGGCCTCCGTGACCACCGCGCTGCTGGCCGGGCCCGGGGCCCGCGCCTCGGCCACCCACGCCCTCACCGTCGTCGCGGAGCAGGGCCGTGAGCTGGCCGAGGCGGCGACCGGAGCGGTCCTGTTGCCGCACGACGAGGGCGGTATGGGGGTGGTGGCGATCTCCACCGGGCTGTCGGAGGAGGTACGGGCCGAGGCGTTCCGCGGCCGGATCCCGCCGGAGAGCCCGGTGCTCCACCAGCTGCACGCCGGGCTGGGGGTGTTCTCCGACGACTTCGCCGCCGACCCTCGCTCGATCTCCCCGCTGTCGCGCTACTACGGGCCGACGATGCTGCTGCCGCTGCGCAGCAACGGGCGGGTGCTGGGCGCCCTGGCCCTGTGCCGGACGTCCGGCGACCGCCGCTTCAGCCACACCGAACGGACGCTGGGGACCCTGTTCGCCGCCCAGGCCGCGGTGGCGCTGGTCCTCGCCGACCGGCACCGGGACCGTGAGCGGCTCGCCGTCTTCGAGGACCGCGACCGTATCGCCCGCGATCTGCACGATCTGGTCATACAGCGGCTGTTCGCGACCGGAATGATGCTGGAGACCGCCCGGCGCCAGGCGCAGTTGCCAGAGGTGCGGGACGGGCTCGGCGAGGCGATCGATGAGCTGGACGCGACGATCCAGGAGATCAGGACGGCGATCATCGCGCTGCAACAGGGGCCGCCGGAGGTGCCGCCCGGTCTGCGCACCCGGGTGCTGCGGGCGGCGGGCACGGCCACCGCGGCGCTCGGCGGCCGTCCGTCGGTGCGGTTCGTCGGTCCGGTCGACGCCCGGGTCGACGACCGCGGCGGCCGGGAGCTGCTGGCCGCGCTCGACGAGGCGCTGACGGCGGTGGAGGGGTCGGCGGCCGCGCAGCCGGCCCGGGTGTCGGTCGTTGTGGACGCCACCGCCACCCTGCCCGACGGCCGGGCGGGCGTACGGCTGACGGTGAGCTGCCCCGACGGCTCGCACCCGCCCCTGACCTGGGAGCGTCCGCTCCACGGACGCGCCGCTTGACCTCAACATTGGTTGAGGTTCTAGGTTCCTTACCAGGTCGCCGGTCGCTCACGGCGATCCCGTGAGGCGACCCCGGCACCCTGGAGGCCACGATGGACATGGAAGTCACCGCCTGGCACGCACTGCACAGTTCGATGACCGCGCAGCAGGGACGGCGCCGCTTCTCCCGCGACACCCTGCGCCGCATCACGGCGTTCGCCCGCCCGCATCGCCGCCGCCTGGTGTGGTTCGTCGTCCTGAGCACGGTGACCGCGATGCTCGCGGTGGCCACTCCGCTGCTCGCGGGCCGGGTGGTGGACGCCATCGTGGGCGGTGACGCGCCCTCCCTGGTCGTCGGCCTGTCCGCGCTGATCGCCGTGATCGCGGTCGCCGAGGCCGGTCTGGGGCTGCTGACCCGCTGGCTGTCGGCGAGCATCGGCGAGGGCCTGATCGTGGATCTGCGCACCACGGTCTACGACCACGTCCAGCGGATGCCGATCGCCTTCTTCACCCGCACCCGCACCGGAGCGCTGGTCAGCCGGCTGAACAACGATGTGATCGGGGCGCAGCGGGCATTCAGCGACACCCTGTCCGGGGTCGTCAGCAACATCGTGACGCTGCTGCTCACCCTCGGGGTGATGATCAGCCTGTCCTGGCAGATCACCCTGATCGCGCTGGTGCTGCTGCCGGTGTTCGTACTGCCCGCGCGCCGGGTCGGCCGGCGGCTGGCGGATCTGCGCCGGGAGGGCGCCGACCACAACGCCGCGATGGGCACCCAGATGACCGAGCGGTTCTCCGCGCCGGGGGCCACCCTCGTCAAGCTGATGGGCCGCCCGGCCCGCGAGTCCGCCGAGTTCGCCACCCGGGCCAGCCGGGTGCGCGACATCGGGGTCCGTTCGGCCATGGTCCAGACATACTTCGTCACCGCCCTCACCCTGGTCTCCGCCCTGGCGCTGGCCGTCGTCTACGGCCTGGGCGGCTTCCTCGCGCTCCGCGGCCAGCTGGAGCCCGGCGCGATCGTCTCGCTCGCCCTGCTGCTCACCCGGCTCTACGCCCCGCTGACCGCGCTGTCCGGCGCCCATATCGACGTGATGAGCGCACTGGTCAGCTTTGAGCGGGTCTTCGAGGTGCTCGATCTCAAGCCGCTGATCACCGAGAAGCCGGACGCCCGCGCGGTCCCCGAGGGCCCGGTGTCCGTGGAGTTCGACTCCGTACGCTTCGGCTATCCGTCCGCCGACAAGGTCTCGCTGGCCTCCCTGGAGGAGGTCGCCACCCTCGACACCCGGGGCGGCGAAGAGGTCCTGCACGGCATCTCCTTCCGCGCCGAACCCGGCCAGATGGTCGCCCTGGTCGGCTCCTCGGGCGCCGGGAAGTCGACCGTGGCCCAGCTGCTGCCGCGGCTCTACGACACCGATGCCGGAGCGGTCCGGCTCTCCGGGGTGGACGTCCGCGAGCTGACCGCCGCCTCGCTGCGCGATGTCCTCGGGATGGTCACCCAGGACGGGCACCTCTTCCATGACTCGATCCGCGAGAACCTGCTGCTGGCCAGGCCGGAGGCGACCGAGGCGGAGCTGTGGGACGCGCTGCGCCGGGCCCGTCTGGAGGAGCTGATCGCCGGACTTCCCGACGGGCTGGACACCGTCGTCGGCGAGCGCGGCTACCGCCTCTCGGGCGGCGAACGCCAGCGGCTGACCATCGCCCGGCTGCTGCTCGCCCACCCCCGGGTGGTGATCCTGGACGAGGCCACCGCCCACCTGGACAACACCTCCGAGGCGGCGGTGCAGGAGGCGCTCACCGAGGCGCTGGAAGGCCGTACCGCCCTGGTCATCGCCCACCGGCTGTCGACCGTACGGGCCGCGGACCTGATCCTGGTGGTCGAGGGCGGGCAGATCGTCGAGCGCGGGACGCATGAGACGCTGCTGGCCGCCGAGGGCCGGTACGCCGAGCTGTACCGGACCCAGTTCACCGCCGCGGAGGACCGCCGGGCCGCCGCCACGGAGGACCGCCGGGCCACCACCCTGGCAGCCGGGGGCACGGGTTCCGGTCCGGATCCCCTGCCGGAGTCGGCGCTGGTGAACTGACGCCGCGCCGGTGAGCCCCCGCCTCTTGGCGGGGGCTCCGCTATGCCGAAAACTGAGGCAATGACGCAGCGCGCGGAACACTCCACGCTCATGGACCGCCTCGCCCTCGACGATCTGATCACCGGGTACGCGATCGCCGTGGACGACGGCGACTGGCCCGGCTATCTGGCCCTGTTCACCCCGGACGGCCGGGCCGACTACCGCTCCGCGGGCGGCATCGAGGCCGGCGCCGAGGAGATGGCGGCCTGGCTCGCCGAGATGCTGCGGCACTTCGCGATACGGCAGCATCTGATCCTCAACCGCCGTGTCACCCTCGCCCGGCGGGACGGCGCCCCCGGCGACACCGCCACCGTCCAGGCCGACTACCTCAACCCGATGAGGCTCGCCGGCCCCGCGTCGGAGGATGGGGGCGGACCGACCGCCCCCAACTACACCTGTGCCGGCCGCTATGAATTCGCCGCCCGCCGCACCACCGACGGCTGGCGGCTGACCGGGGTCGTCGTCCACGAGAAGTGGCGCCAGGTACAGCCGCTGGACGACTGACCGGACGCTGGACGGCCGACCGGGCGCTGGACCACTGACCGGCCGCCCCGTCCGTCGCGATCCGCTATCGGCTGTTGCGGCGACACCCCTTTCCTTGATCGGCCGCACCCGCGCACACTGGCCGTCCGACCGGCGAAAACCGGCACCAGGGAGCCCGGCATGGACAGACCGCTCGGCCAGCAGGCGCGGTGGCTCGGCTCCCCGTGGTCACGGGGCGTGGCCGCCGCGCTCGCCGGAGCGGTACCGGCCCTCACCTTTCCCGCCCCCTCCTGGTGGTGGCTGGCGTATGCCGCCCTGGTGCCCTGGCTGCTGCTGGTACGGACGGCACCGACATACGGGCGGGCGGCACTGGACGGGTGGCTGGGCGGCGCGGGCTTCATACTCGCCGTCCACCAGTGGCTGCTGCCGAGCTTGCATGTCTTCATCCTCGTGCTCGCCCTGCTGCTCGGTGCGCTGTGGGCGCCCTGGGGGCTGCTGGTGCGGGCGCTGCTGCACGGTGCGCCGGGCGTCGGCCGGTGTGCCGCCGCGCTGGTACTGGTGCCCTCGGGCTGGCTGATGGTCGAACTGGTCCGGTCCTGGCAGTACTTGGGCGGCCCGTGGGGGCTGATGGGCGCCAGCCAGTGGCAGGTGCCGCCCGCGCTGCGGCTGGCCTCGATCGGCGGGGTGTGGCTGGTCAGCCTGCTGATCGTGGCGGTGAACACCGCCCTGGCCGAGCTGATCGCCCGCCCGGCGGCCCGGCTGCCCGCCGTCGCCGGGCTGCTGGTGTGCGCACTGGCGGTCACCGCGGCCTGGTTCTGGGCACCGCTCCCCCGCCCCACCGGCACCGTACGGATCGCCGTCGTCCAGCCCGGCCTGACCGGCACCCCCACGGAACGGCTGGCCCGGAGCGAAACGCTCACCCGGTCGCTGGCGGGCCGTGGCGTACGGCTGATCGTCTGGGGGGAGAGCAGCCTCTACCGGGATCCGGCGGACCACCCGGCGCTCGCCGAACGCCTCGCCGCGCTCTCCCGGCAGACCGGCGCCGAACTGCTGGTCAACGCCGACTCCGCACACGCCGACCGGCCCGGCATCTCCAAGACCGCGGTGCTGATCGGGCCGGACGGACCGACCGGGGACCGCTACGCCAAGATGCGGCTGGTGCCCTTCGGCGAGTACATACCGTTCCGGTCGGTGCTCGGCTGGGCGACCCGGGTGGGCAAGGCCGCCACGACCGACCGGGTGCGCGGAACCGCCCAGGTGGTGATCCCGGTCGCCTCCGCGGGCGGACTGCGCGTCGGGCCGCTGGTGTGCTTCGAGAGCGCCTTCCCCGATATGAGCCGCAATCTGGTGCGCGACGGTGCGCAGGTGCTGATCGCGCAGTCCGCGACCTCGACCTTCCAGGAGAGCTGGGCGCCCGCGCAGCACGCCTCACTGGGCGCGCTGCGCGCCGCGGAGAACGGGCGGCCGATGGTGCATGCCACCCTCACCGGCATCAGCGCGGTGTACGGCCCGCGGGGCGAGCAGATCGGCGAGCGGCTCGGCACCGACCGCAGCGCGGCGGCCGTCTACGACCTGCCGTTGGCCGGGGGCACCACCCCGTACACCCGGTTCGGCGACTGGGCGGTGTACGGGGCGATCGGCGCGCTGCTGCTGTCCGGTGGGTACGCGGGGCTGCGGGCGCTCAGCAGGCGGCCTGGGCGAGCGCCTCGGTGATCACCCGTTCGCACAGCTCATGGGTGCGCAGCGCATCCTGGGCGGACGGCTGCCGGCCGGCCCGTACGTCGTCCAGGAACGCCAGCACGATCTGCTCGACACCGCGCTGGCGGGCGACCGGCACCCAGTCCCCGCGGCGCCGGATACTCGGCTGCCCCTTGTGGTCGATGACCTCGGCGAGATTGACGACCTGGCGCCGGGTGTCCTGCCCGGAGACGTCGAGGCTCTCGTCCGCGGAGCCGCTGAGGCGGTTCATGGTCCCGACGGCCGTGAACCCGTCGCCGGACAACTGCAACACCACATGCTGCATCAGCCCCTCCCGGATCCTGGCCCGCACATCGATGTGGTCGACCTCGCCCGGGACGAGGAACCGCAGGGTGTCGACGACATGGATGAAGTCGTCGAGCACCAGGGTGCGCGGGTCCTCGGGCAGACCGATGCGGTTCTTCTGCATCAGGATCAGATCGCGGGCGTGCTCCCGGCACTGGGCGTAGGCGGGCGCGAAGCGGCGGTTGAAGCCGACGGTGAGACCCACCCCCCGCTCCTCGGCGAGCGTGACGATGCGCTGGGAGTCGGCGAGCTCGTAGGCGATCGGCTTGTCCACATAGGTCGGTACGCCGGCCTCGATCAGCCGGGTCACGATCTCGGGGTGCGCGGAGGTGGCGGCGTGCACAAAGGCGGCGTCCGGTCCGGTGGCGAGCAGCGAGTCCAGGTCCGCGTGCAGCTGTGCCGCGGGCAGCCGGTGGATGGCGCCGACGCGTTCCAGGGTGGCCGGAGTGCGGGTGTGCAGATGCAGTTCGAGCCCCGGTTGTGTGCTCAGGACGGGGAGGTACGCCTTCTGGGCGATATCGCCGAGTCCGATGCAGCCGACCTTCACTCGTGCTCCTTGGGTTGTGCCGCGCTGGGGGTGGCCCGCGTGCCGGAAGCATACGTGCCGGCCGGCGGCGGGCAGTCGGCGATGGCCCGGGGAGCGGGCCCGCCGCAGGGATGCGCTACGGGGTGCGGTCCGGCCGCGCGTACGCCCTACGCCAGATGCCTCCGCCCGTACGCCCTACGGCATGTGCCCCGCCGCCCGGTCGATCCGCAGCTGGAGCCGTTCGATCGCGTCCCGGAGGCCCTGGCGGTACTCACCGTCGGCGAGGGCGTTGACCGAGGCCCGTGCCCGCCGCAGCTGGGCGCGGGCGTCGGCCGGGCGGTCGAGCGCGGCGTAATCGGCCGCGATATTGAGATGCAGGGAGGGGAAGAACGCCCGGAGTGCGACGAGGGGGTGGCGGGGGCCGGGGCCGTCGGCGACCCGGGACTCCCCTGGCGTGGTGGCGGTGCCCACGGGCCGTTCGGTAACGAAGCCCTCGGCCGCCTCCAGGGCCCGGAGGTCCCAGTCGAGTTCGTCCCGGGGGTCGTCCTGGGTGTCGGCCATGTAGTGGGCGAGGGTGCAGCGGTGGAAGGCGTCTCCGTGCGGCCCGATCTCGTGCCACAGCGCCGAGAGACGGTTACGGGCCTCTTCCCGGTCTCCGGCGCGGTGCAGCATGATCGCCTGGCCGATCCGGGTCAGTACCCCGTCCTCGGGCGTCGCCTCCCGCCGCGTTTCCACCACTGCACTCCCGTAATCCGCTCACACCGTCACCGACGTTTCCTCGACGCTAACCGCCGGAAGGGCGCTGCGCGCGGTGTGTGCGACGCACCGGGTGGTGCGGCCCGTCGCGCGGGCCCGCCGATTCAGCCCAGGTCAGGGATGCGCCAGTCGATCGGGGTGTGCCCCTGCGCGGCGACTGCCGCATTGATCTGGGTGAAGGGCCGGGAGCCGAAGAACTTCTTGGCCGAGAGCGGGGAGGGGTGCGCCCCCTGCACCACCACATGCCGCTCCTCGTCGATCAGCGGCAGCTTCTTCTTGGCGTAATTCCCCCACAGCACGAAGACCGCCGGGTCGGGCCGGGAAGCCACGGCGCGGATCACCGCGTCGGTGACCTTCTCCCATCCCTTGCCCTTGTGGGAATTGGCCTCGGCCTCCCGGACCGTCAGGACGGCGTTCAGCAGCAGCACACCCTGCTGGGCCCAGGGCATCAGATAACCGTTGTCCGGAACCGGGTGGCCCAGCTCCTCCTTCATCTCCTTGTAGATGTTCCGCAGCGATGGCGGTGTCTTCACACCGGGCTGCACGGAGAAGCACAGGCCATGGCCCTGTCCCGCACCGTGGTACGGGTCCTGGCCCAGGATGAGCACCTTCACCTGGTCGTAAGGCGTCGCCTCCAGCGCCGCGAAGACCTGCTCGCGGGGCGGATAGACCGGGCCATTGGCCCGCTCCTGCTCGACGAAGTCGGTGAGCTCCTTGAAATAGGGCTTCTCCAACTCCTCGCCGAGGACCCCGCGCCAGGATTCGGGCAGCATGTCGGTCACCACGTCAACAACCTCCGGTGTGCGTTGCGTTCTCAGTCCCCGAACCTACCGGCGACCACTGACAACGCCGTCCGCGGGCGGATCCTGCCGGAGCTGGACGGCCATCAGCGTCCCATGACCGGCCGGCGCTCCATAATCGGCCGGAGTCTCCCCCCAGGGCCCGCGGACCGCTGACGCGCATGGTGCCGGCCCTTTGCGGACCGGCACCATGGACTCTGCCTCTCGCAGCGCGCACCAGGGCGAGGCCGCGCGGGCCCGCCGCCCGCCGCCCGACGCCCGGTGCCGTCAGACCCCGGCGTTCAGGAACAGACCGCCGTCGACGACCAGGTTCTGGCCGGTGATCCAGCCCGCGGACTCGGACAGCAGGAAGGCCGCGGCCCCGCCGATGTCCTCCGGGACGCCGAGCCGCGCCAGCGGGTAGCCGGCCGCCGCCTCCTCCTCGCGGTTCTCGTACAGCGCCGCCGCGAACTTGGTCTTGACCACGGCGGGCGCGATGGAGTTGACCCGCACGCCCGGCGCGAACTCGTGGGCGAGCTGCTGTGTCAGGTTCACCATCGCGGCCTTGCTGATCCCGTACGCGCCGATGAACGGCGAGGGCGCGAGGCCGGCGATCGAGGCGATATTGACGATGGCGCCGCCGTTGTCCTTCTGCCAGGCGTGCCAGGTGCGCTGCGCGAAGCCGAGCGCCGAGACCACATTCGTCTCGAACACCTTGCGCGCCACCCCCAGATCGAGGTCGGCGATGGGGCCGAACACCGGGTTCGTTCCGGCGTTGTTGACGAGGTAGTCGACGCGGCCGAAGGTCTCCATCGCACGCTCGACGGCGATGCCCTGGTGGGCCTCGTCATGCGCCTTCCCGGCGACGCCGATCACCCGGTCGGAGCCCAGCTTCTCTGCGGCCTCCTTGAGGGCTTCCTCATTGCGGCCGGTGATGACCACCCGGTCGCCGCGGGCCACCAGGGCCTCGGCGATGCCATAGCCGATGCCGCGGCTGGCGCCGGTGACCAGTGCCACCTTGCCGGTGGGCTCGGGGAGCCCGCTGTCCTGCTCGGTCATGTCCAGAACTCCTGAGGTCGGTGGGGCGGTCAGTTGAGCGGGCCGCCGGCGACGTACATGACCTGGCCCGAGACGAAGCCGGCCGCGTCGCCCGTGAAGAAGGCGATCGCGTTGGCGATGTCGTCGGGCCGGCCCACGCGCTGGACCGGGATCTGGGTGGCGGCCGCGGCCTGGAACTCCTCGAAGCCCATCCCGACGCGCTCGGCGGTGGCGGCCGTCATGTCGGTGACGATGAAGCCGGGCGCGACGGCGTTGGCGGTGACGCCGAACTTGCCGAGCTCAACGGCGAGGGTCTTGGTGAAGCCCTGCAGACCGGCCTTGGCCGCCGAGTAGTTGACCTGACCGCGGTTGCCGAGCGCCGAACTGGAGGAGAGGTTGACGATCCGGCCGAACTTGGCGTCCACCATGTGCTTCTGGCAGGCGCGGGACATCAGGAACGCACCGCGCAGATGCACGTTCATGACCGTGTCCCAGTCACTCTCGCTCATCTTGAACAGCAGGTTGTCGCGGAGCACACCGGCGTTGTTGACGAGGACGGTCGGCGCACCGAGCTCGGAGACGACCCGGGCGACCGCCGTCTCGACCTGCTCCGCGTCCGAGACATCACAGCCGACGGCGATGGCCTTGCCACCGGCCGCGGTGATCTTCTCGACGGTGTCCTTGCAGGCCGCCTCGTCGAGGTCCAGTACGGCGACGGCACGGCCCTCGGCGGCCAGGCGCACGGCGGTGGCCGCGCCGATACCGCGGGCCGCGCCCGTGACGATGGCGACGCGCTGCTCGGTGGTGGACATGCGGGTTCTCCTCACCCTCGAAACCTCGACTAGCGGTCCGCCGCACCGATCCCGTGGGTGAGCAACCGCTTAGTAGCCTGAGCAGGCCTGACGCTAGAAGCCCGGCCACCCGCTGTCAACGCCCCACCAGCGCGCCGCTGGCTGCCTCACCTGTGAGACAGACCTGCCGGGGCTTGGCGCGCTCCACGACGAAGCGCCCGGCCCACCCCGAAGGCGGCGCCGGGCGCCCGAACGGCGATCCGGTGATCCTCAGCGCACCAGCAGCTCCACCAACCGCTCCGCCTCGGCGGCGGGATCGGTGGTCAGCCCGGTGTGCACCGGTCCGGGCTGGACGATGGTGCTGCGCGGTGCGATCAGCCAGCGGAAGCGACGTCCCGCGTCATCCCCCGCCGCCTGCCCGGCTCGTTCGCCGCCCTGGCAGATACTCTCGACGGCGCCGAGCGCGGCCCGTACGCCCTCCACATCGACCGCGGGGTCAAGGGCCAGCAGCCGGGCCTCGTCCAGATAGGTCCGAGCCTCGACGAAGCGCCGGGCACGGCAGTACACGACCACCCCGGCATTGATCATCTCGCCGCGCTCCACCCTGGGCACGACCTTCAGCAGGGCGTACTCAAAGACATCGCGCCCATTGTGCAGACCGGTCATTTCACTGCCCTCCGCGCCAGCTTGCCGGCCAGCCATTCCGGCGCCTTCGAGGGGCCGTCCTGGGAGGGCGCGCCGATGGTGATGTGCTCGCTGATCGTCCGGGAGCGGGCCAGCAGGGTCTGCACATACGCCTGGCGCAGCGCGTCCGGCGAGTCAAAGCCGGGCTCGTCGACCAGCCATTCGTCCGGGACATCCGCCGCGATCCCGGTCAGCAGCTCTTCGGTGATCTGCGGCGCGAATTCCTCGGCCGCCGAGGCCACGTCCGGCCCGAAGGTGGCCAGGACATGGTCGGAGGCGTTGTACGGGCGGGCCGAAGCCTTCTCCGCGGTGGGCCAGTTGTGGTGCCAGATCATCGCCGCACCATGGTCGATCAGCCACAGTTCTCCGTGCCACACCAGCAGATTGGGGTTACGCCAGGACCGGTCGACGTTGTTGATCAGTGCGTCGAACCACACCACACGGCCCGCCTGCCGCGGACTCACATCAAAGGCGAGCGGATCGAAACCCAGCGATCCAGGAAGGTAATCCATCCCCAGATTGAGCCCCCCGCTGGCCTTCAGCAGCTCCTGAACCTCCTGATCAGGCTCACTCAACCCAATAACAGGATCGAGCTGCATCCGCACCAACTCCGGCACCCGCAGCCCGAGCCGACGCCCCAACTCCCCACACATCACCTCGGCAACCAGCGCCTTCCGCCCCTGCCCGGCACCGGTGAACTTTATGATGTACGTCCCGAGATCGTCACCCTCAACGATCCCCGGGAGCGATCCGCCCTCACGCAAGGGCGTGACATAGCGAGTCGCTGTCACCTCTGCAAGCACTTTCCAGGCCACCCGTCTCTTCAGCCCTGCAATCCACGATCGACTTCGGACGGGTGCAAAAGCGGAAATCGCCCTTCAACGGCCCTGAGGGGAATCCGGGGAGTTTCCCATGGCAGGCACTTCTCCCTGCTTCCCGAGCAGTCCGTCGACGGCAGCGCGCCCCTTGCTTCCGGCCTCCGGCATGAAGTGAGCATAGTAATCGAGGGGTGATGTACGGCGGCTCGGGCTCGGGTCAGCGGTGGCCGGCCGGCGCCTGCTCGTCCGCGGCCTTCCCCTCGGGCTGCCGGGATGCGGTGGAGGCCACTCCCGGGATGGCCGCGGCGACGACGGCGGCCAGGAGGGCCACGCCGCAGCCGATCAGCAGGCCGGTGCGGAATCCGTCCTCGGAGGCCAGCGTGACGCCTCCCATGCTGGTGGTCATCTGCGCCAGGACGACACCGATCACGGCGGCGCCGACCGTGGTACCCAGTGAGCGCATCAGGGTGTTGAAGCCGTTGGCCGCCGCTGTTTCGGAGCGCGGGACGGCGCTCATGATGAGGGCCGGCATGGCGCCGTAGGCAAGGGCGACACCGCTGTTGAGGACGATACCGACGATCATGAGGCCCCAGGCGGTGCCCATCAGCGTGAGCGAGAGGCCGTAGCCGGCCGCGATCACCAGGGCACCGAGGACGAGGGCGGTTTTGGGGCCACGTGCGTCGATCAGCTTGCCGCCGAGCGGAGAGATGATCATCATCATGATGCCGCCGGGCGCTGTCCACAGGCCGGCGGCCAGCATCGACTGGCCCAGACCGTAGCCGGTGACTTCGGGGAACTGCAGCAGCTGCGGCGCGATCAGCATGTACGCGTACATGCCGACACCGACCAGGATCGAAGCGACGTTGGTCATCAGAAGGCGCGGGCGGGCCGTGGTGCGCAGATCAACCAGCGGGTCGCGGGTGCGCAGCTCCCAGCAGCCCCAGGCGAGCAGCGCCACGACGGCGAGGGCGAGCAGTCCCAGCGTGGTACCGGAACCCCAGCCCCAGTCAGCTCCCTTGGAGATCGCGAGGAGCAGGGACACGAGGCCGATGGCGAGGCCGATCGCACCGGGTGCGTCGAAGCGCTGCCCTTTGGCTCCGGCCGGGACGTCGGGCACGACGAACCGGATGAGGACGCCGATCACGGCAGCCAGGACCGCCGAGCCCCAGAACAGCACGCGCCAGTTGGCGTACTGGGCCACGGCGGCGGCCAGGGGCAGGCCGATGGCGCCGCCGATGCCCATGGAGGCACTGACCAGGGCGATGGAGCCGCTGAGCTTCTCCGCCGGGACGACGTCACGCAGCAGTGCGATGCCCAGGGGCACCACGCCCATGCCCATGCCCTGCAGGCCGCGTCCGATGATCATGGGTATGACGGAGGAGGCGAGGGCACACACCACCGACCCGATCACCAGCGGGACGGTGCAGGCGAGCAGCATGCGCCGCTTACCCAGCAGGTCGCCGAGGCGTCCCGATATCGGGACACACACTCCTGCGACGAGGAGGGTGACGGTGACGACCCACGCCGCGTTCGAGGATGTGGTGTTCAGCAGTTCCGGCATCTTCGCGATCAGCGGGGTCACCAGGGTCTGCATGATCGCGGCGACGGTGCCGGCCATGGCGAGCGTGGCGATCACTCTGCCCGCGCGGGTGGTCGGCTCTGGGTCGTTCATGGGGCGCTCCTTGACGAGGCAGCAGTTCAGGCACACCGGTGAAGGCATGCGGGGTCCGGGTCCTACGGGGCCGCCGGGCGGTCGCTCGGCCCGCTCACGGGCGCGCGTCCGGCCCCGGCGCCGGTGGAGCCGTTGCGGCTCCGCGGGCCGGCCAACTCGGCCGGGAGGAGAGGGAAGGGTCAGAGGGTGTCGTGCAGCTCGATGGCGGCGGCCGGGCACACAGCGGCTGCCTCACGGGTGAGGGCGTACCGGTCCTGCGGGGGCTCCGGCTCCAGGACGACGACGATTCCGTCCTCGTCACGCTGGTCGAAGACCTCGGGGGCGACCAGGACGCACTGTCCGGCGCCGCTGCACTTCTCCTCGTCTACGGTGATCTTCATGTGGGGGTCTCCTTCGTCCCTGCGGGGGTGTTGGGGGTGTAGGGGTACGTGCACTCGCCGAACATCGGTACGGAGAAAGCGGATTCCGCGGATCCATGGTCCGTACGCGGCCGCGTGAAGCGCGGGTCCGCCAGCAACTCCTTGACGTCGTCGTAGCGGGTCAGCAGCTTGGCCTCACTGCCGCCAGGAACGCTGACGGAGGCCACGGGGCACTTGCTGCGCAGCTCCACCCACTCTGCGGAAGGCTCCATCGCGCTCTCGTAGGCCGGCGGGTACTGCCGCATCTGCCGTTGGCGGCCGCGTGCCGCTTCGAAAACCGGGCCGCCAGGGGTTTGGCTCCGCATGTGAACGACTGCCCTTCCTGTCCTCGCGACGGGAACGCAGCGCGGTACGGCCCCGCCCGGGGCAGGCACGGCGTTCCCACGCGACCCCGGACGGAGAAAGCCGCACCGCACGCCACCCCGTCTCCTACATCCGTAGGTTAACCGACACCTGTCGGAATTGCACGCCGCGCTCAGACAGACAGGTGCGGATGAATCCCTGCGCGGCCTACCCGGGGGCGACAGGTGCGACTGCATCCGGTGGGCGGCCGGGGCCCCGGGGCGCTCGTTCCCGACGAGACCGACACGGCAGACCCAAAAGCACCCCGGATGGGTAGATCCACGCGACGTCGGCGATGTGGTCGCGGCCCGGCTGCCGGCAGGTCAACTCCCCCCAGCTCCATGCCGTTTCCGTCGGCAGCCACCTGACCCTCGGACTCCCCAGTGACGCCCCGCCGCCCGCCTGTACACCCCTCCCCGTTATCGGGGACATTGGGTCATTTTGCCCCTTGTCAGGAATTGGGGGTTTGCGCGTATTGTCCTCAGAGGTAGTTCCCGCACGTGATGGAACGGGGAGACATGATGAAGAAGATCATCGCGATAGCGTTCGCGACCGCACTGTTCGTCACCGGAGGCGCCGGCATCGCCTCCGCGGCCCCCGCGTCGCCAGGGCCTCCGCCGGACCGTGGCCTCGTCACCACGACGTTCCACTGCCCCGCCCCGCGTGGCACCTTCACGATCACGGCGGACCCGTGGGTCATGGGCCAGTACGAGTGGTATTACGGCGAGCACGGGTGCACGCACTCCTCGTAGCCGCCTGCTCGTAATCACCCTCCGCTTAGGTGCCTACCCCCACAGCTACTCCTCGTAGTCACCGGCAGTCCTGCAGTCAGGCCCACCCCCTCGTTACGGCCATCCCCTCGCCGGAGCCCCTGTGGCCACCGGACCCGGCCCGGTCAGTAGAGTCCTGCCGTGGCACGGAGGGGACCTGCGATGACGGACATTGACGCGTTGGTGGCGCGGTTGCGCCAACTGCCGGACGTCTCCGGTGGGTTGGTGGAGTTGGAACCTGGGATCGACGACGCCCGGATGGACTCGTGGCCGGTTCCGGTACCCGCCGAGATCCGCGTGCTGTTCCGCTCCGTCGGCGGCCTCCGGATCACCGTGCGTCGGTCCGTGGTGAACGGACACACCTCTGCCGAGCAGCTCGACTTCAGCGAATCCTTCAACAACGGTGAGTACCTCGGGCACGACGTCAGCTGGTACCTGGAGCACGCCGGTGGCCCCGGCAGCCACTGGTTCGTCCACCTGGACCACGGCGACGGGCACTTCTATGTCGACGTCGACCGGGAGACCGGCACCTGGGGCCCGGTCTTCCAGTTCTGGGACGCCACCGACACCCGCCGCCTGGCACTCTCGTTGCCCGACTGGCTGCAACGGCTGGTGGACTGCGTGTACCAAGCCGTGGCGGAGGCGGGCACAGAGGACACCAATGCCTTCGGGATGGCGTTCACCGACCGGTGGTTCGAGCCCGCAGAGGATCCGGTACCGGTCGCGCCGGTCCGTGCGACCGACGCCAGGTCGTCCGACGACCCGGCGTTGCGAGAGGCGGCGGCCGGATTGCCTGACGACGCTTTCCTCGCGGATCTGCGGCCGGTCACCGGAGTTGCCGAGGTGCTCTTCAACCTCCCGGTGAGTTGCCGCTACGCACGGCGCCACGACGGAGCCATCCTGACCGCGGTGCAGTGGGACGGCGAGTAGGCCGAGCCCTGAACGCCTCCATCGAACTCACCGCCTCCGCGGCCCTCTGACGCCGTCATGCGATGCCGCCCGCCTGTGCGTTAGGTCCGAGAACGCAGTGCGACCGGAGGATGACCGCAGGCCAGGCACCGCGCCAGCCTGAGCGTGGCGTGTCCGCGCGCTGGGCACCGGGCCGCCGCGCGCACCCGACTTGATCGGGCACAGGATGTCGGGTCCGGCATGGTGGGCGCTGCCTAGCGTGGTGATCGTCAAGAGGAAGGAGACGGGGCATGCTGGAGCGGCTGAACCAGGCCATGGAGCACATCGAGCGCCATCTCGACCAGGCAATCGAGGTGGACGAGCTGGCGCGCATCGCGGCCACCTCGGAGTATCACCTGCGCCGGATGTTCTCCGCACTGGCGGGCATACCGCTGTCGGAGTACGTCCGGCGCCGTCGGCTCACCCTTGCGGGCGCCGAAGTACTTGCGGGGCGTGCGACGTTGCTGGAGATCGCGGTGCGCTATGGCTACGGCTCGGGCGAGGCGTTCGCGCGGGCGTTCCGTGCCATGCACGGCATCGGGCCGGGCGAGGCCCGGCGTACCGGCGCCGCGCTCAGCTCCCAGTCCCGGATGGCCTTCCGTCTCACCATCGAAGGGAGCAGCACTATGCGTTACCGCGTCGTGGACAAGCCGGCCTTCACCGTCGCCGGGCTCAAGACCCGGGTACCCCTGGTGCACACCGGGCCGAATCAGGCGATCATGGACTTCGTCCGCGGGATCACCCCGCAGACACTGGAGCGTCTGGAGGAGCTCTCGGACCAGGAGCCCCAGGGCATCGTCGCGGTCTGCGACGACCTCGACCCCAGCCGGGCCGAAGGTACCGAACTCGACTACTACCATGGCGTGATCACGTCTGCGGCCGCCCCGGAGGGCGCGACCGCTCTGGCCGTCCCGGCCGGCACCTGGGCGGTCTTCACCGCCTCCGCGCCGGTGCCGCGGGCCATCCAGGAGCTGTGGCGGGACGTGTTCACCGAATGGTTCCCGTCGAACCCGTACCGCAGCCGCTCGGGCCCTGAGATCCTGCGCACCCGGCTGTCGCCGGACAAGACCGAGGCCGACGCGGAACTCTGGCTCCCGGTGGAGCCCGAGCACAGCTGAACCATGCACCGAGCCCCGGGGTGGGCCGGTGCGAGCCCTTCGGCCGGTCTTCGGGGCCGGCCGAAGGGCTCGGTCATACAAAGGGCTCCGTCACACATGGGCAGTTGTCCATGGTTCAGGCCGGTGGCCGCAAGGCAGCCGTCCACCCGGTGCGGCGTCGCTCCGCCGAATTCGCTAGCGGCGGACCACCCTCATCAGCAGCTGTCCACCCGGCCGCGCGATGACGCCACCGAGCTCGTGAGTGCCCGCGAACCAAGTGCCCTCCTCCAGCTTCTTCGGCCACCTGTTGTGCAAGTGCCCCGTGAAGGCACCCATCACTGGCGACTTGGACAGCTCGTCCTCCTCGTCGACGAGCCTGATTTCTACGGCGAATCCCTTGGCCACCTTGGTATCCCGCCTGCGGATCACTTCGCAGCGCTGCCAGGGACGCGAAACGAGCACGATGTTCTTGAGTGAGTACAGCCACAGCAGCCTCACGGACGGCCCGATCAGCAGGAGTGCCATGGGGATCAGCAGAAACGCGGCAAGGCCCTCTATGAGCTGCTCATCGCTCTCCACACACTTCGCCACGATCAGCAGGGCCACCCACACCCCCAGCCTGACCAGGAGGTTGATGAGCGTCTTGCGCCGATCCCGCTGATAGGCGCGCCGCGTGGCGGGATCGTCAAAGGCACACTTGGCCAAGGGAAGAGGGACATCCGACTTCACGCGTTCTGCTCCTGGTTCGGGTCTGTTCCGCGGACCTTGACCGTCTCGCGGTCGTGATCCGATCGAGCTCACTGTTTATATGCGTCGACAGCGACGCTCGCCACCCGGCACAGTGGCTGCCCATGACGAGCAGTGAGCTGTGGAACCGTGCGACCGCCGACCGCTACGACGCCGAGGAGACCGCGCTGTCCTCGGCCGCCGTTCTCGGACCGACTCTCGCCTTCCTCGCCGAACTCGCCGGCGACGGCCGGGCGCTGGAGTTCGCCATCGGAACCGGACGGGTGGGCGTCCCGCTCCGGGAACGCGGCGTGCCGGTAGCCGGCATCGAACTGTCCGAGCACATGGCAGCTGTCCTGCGGCGCAAGGTCGACGAGGAGACGCTACCGGTTGCCATCGGGGACATGGCCACGACCGTCGTCCCTGGCGAGTTCACCCTGGTCTATCTCGTCTACAACACCATCACGAACCTGCTCACGCAGGACGAGCAGGTCGAGTGCTTCCGCAACGCGGCACGTCATCTGGGGCCCGGCGGCCGCTTCGTCATCGAACTGGGCGTGCCCCCGCTGCAGTTCCTGCCGCCCGGTCAGGTCGCGGTGCCGTTCGACGTCTCCGAGCAGCATCTCGGCTTCGACACCTTCGACCTGGTCGAGCAGATTCTCGTCTCGCATCACTTCACCCGCGACGGCGAGGACGGCCGATACCGCCGCGACGCCTCCCGGCACCGGTACGTCTGGCCGGCAGAGCTCGACCTGATGGCACGGATCGCCGGGCTGGAGCTGGAACGCCGTGTCGCGGACTGGGACGGGGCGCCGTTCACCCAGGACTCCGCGAAGCACATCTCCGTGTGGCGCAAGCCAACCTGAGGTCGGAGTGATGGGCACCGCCGCCCGGCCCCGGCGGCCCAGCGGAGGCCGTTACCGAGTGGCCGCCCCGGAGTTGCTCATCCGCGGGCGGAGCGGGGGATGGCGGGGTCGGCCGTCGCTGCCATCGACGTGTCATACCCAGGAGACGGTGCGCCAGGGGCTTTCGGCGTGGGTGGCCAGCACTCGATGGGCGTGGAGCATTTCCGTGTACCAGTGCCCGAATTGCTCGTCGTCGAAGTGCAGGCAGCGGCCCAGGATGTAGCCAGCGGCGAACTCTTCCCAGGAGTTGTACGTCATCTGGCTCAGACGGCAGACCTGCATTACCGCCTCTTCGGCCTCCGGAATATCCGTGAAGCGGGCTCCGATTCCCCAGCGGGCCATGCAGGAAGCCCGTCCGTAATCCCACGCCAGCGCGGACCGCACACGACTGTTGGCGGCAAGGATGCCGTCCGCGCGAAAGCGGCCTTCGTAGCGCGTAATGCGGCCGATCAGCTGCTTCACCCCGGCGACCTGGGCGTCGGAGACCGTACCGCCACTTTCTGCGGCGCTGTGGAGCAACGCCTTCTCAGCCGTCTCCCGCCACAGTGCCGGATCGACCTGGCCGCCGAACTGCTGGGACAGGGCGGCCCGGACCTCCAGTACGAACTCCCACGGGCCCCTGACACCCCTGCCTTTGAGGAGGCCGTCCAGCGCGTTTCGCCAGCTGCTTCGGTCGGTCACGCCCCACCACCGTTCCAGGCTGTGGCGCTCCAGGAAGTAGCCGTTTCCGTGGGTTCCCATGGCGTTCCACAGGGCTCCGTTGGTGACGTTCATCAGCGCCCCGCACCCGAGCCCGTGGGCGACGGGCCCCTGGAGCGGGGCCCCCACCCGCAGGGTTCGCAGGGTGCCACGCTGCACATCCGACCCCTTCGCCCGGTCGGCATGTGCCTTCCACAGCCCCGGGTTGGGCGGGAAATACGCCTCATACGGAGTGCCCGGGTTGACTGCCAGCCACCGCTCGTCATTGCCCCACGATTCGGCGAAGTCACCCAGGGAAAGGAGGCCGAACACCGGATCGGGCACCGGGGCCGGCAGAACGCCTTCCGTCTGGACAACTTCGCACCACTGCCCCACGACTGGGCTCCAATAGGACAGCGGCGGACCTGTGTCATGCCCGTCGGCGTCCCGTCGGGGCATCGAGACGAAGAGGTCGCAATCGGCGAGCACATCGAAGTATCCGACCCAGTCACCGCGCGCTTTCGCCTCGTACAGCTTTCGCTCGATCTCGGTCGGCGCTTGCCAGGCCGCTGAAGGTGGCGACTGAGCCGCAGCCGCCGGTGGGTTCCACATCGCCATGAAATGAACCTTACAAAGCGCGCAGGGGTGATGACGCAGCGGGACGGGGTGGGCAGGCGGCTGCGGCCTGGGCATCTTCGCCGATTTCAGCGCCGGCGCCGTCAGCCGCCCCCGCCCGGCTCCGACGGCAGCTCTGCCCAGGGGTTGACGGGGATGGTGTGGGTGGTGCGGCCGGCGGTGTCGAGGATGTGGCCCATGCGTTTGGTGGTGCGCATGACGATGGCGCGTTCGGTGAGGGTGAGGGTGGGGTAGCGCTCGGCGAGTCTGCTCTCCAGGCGCTGGCTGTCCGCGAGGGAGCGGAGCCAGACGACGACCAGCAGATTGTCGGTTCCGGTGATGGCGGCACACATGCGGATTTCCGGCAGCGTGAGCAGGGTCTGGGCGATGCGATCGAGGTCGTTGGGAGGAACTCGGGCCCACAGGTGGGCGCAGACCGGCCAGCCGCTGATGCTGTCGGAGATGTCGCAGCGCAGGGACACCAGGCCGTCTCGTATCAG
Organism: Streptomyces tubercidicus; assembly: GCF_027497495.1. GTDB lineage: Bacteria > Actinomycetota > Actinomycetes > Streptomycetales > Streptomycetaceae > Streptomyces > Streptomyces tubercidicus. Next base: position 7,370,356 of record NZ_CP114205.1, on the reverse strand, counting down.
TCGTTCCAAGCGGCGGCGGGTGGTGGCGACGCTGGTCGCGGTGAGTTCCGCGAGTTCGGCGATCGTTCGTCGGCCGTCGGCGCTGAGGTGCAGCAGCAGGTCACGGCAGGCGTCAGGGAATCCCCCGGCAGATGCGGGGGTGGACGGGGCGTACCGCGTCAAGTGGCCCCGCTGGGCGGGCGACAGGGCTCGCAGTCGCCATTTGCTTCCCTCGCTGTAGAAGTGCGTTGCCGTGTAGGTGCGGGTGCCACGTACCCCGGGCAGCTGGCTGATGTGGTCGAGGGTGAACCGGGACAGCGACTGCAGGTCGGGGACGAGGAGGGTGAGAAACAGGTCGCGGCCGCTGGCCACTTGTGAAATCGAGACGACCTGTGGCACTTCGACGAGTGCGTCCACCACGCACCCACGGTCGCTGGGCTCGCAGTCGACTTCGATGAATGCCAGGAAGTGCCGCTCGCTCCAGACGGACAGACTCGGGTAGGCGGTGACCCAGGCTATTCCGTGCGTGGTCAGGGCGGCCCAGCGCCGGGCCGCGGTGGCCGCGCTGATCCCGAGGACCTTGCCCACCTCCTTCCACGTCGCCCTCGGCGCGATCTGCATCACGTTGATCACGGCCAGATCGATCTCATCCAGGGTGAACGAATCACGCATAGGACATCGCCTCGTGATTTTTTCCATCGATGTGCGAGCCAGTGAAGCGCACCTGACCACTCTGGGGATACCCCGCTGCATCACATCCCAGCTCAAGGGCCCTGTGGAGGTGCTCCACCTATCATGACGTTCAGCGATGAAGCAGTTGCAATGCGCGACCATTTGGTGAGGGTGCGCCGAAGCTTGCACTCGGAACCCGAGGTCGGGCTGTCGCTCCCCCGCAGTCAGGAGAAGGTGTTGGCGTCATTGGACGGCCTGGGTCTGGAGATCTCCACCGGCAGCCGGTTGTCCTCCGTCACCGCCGTGCTGCGTGGCGCGCGGCCGGGACCGGCCGTACTGCTCCGTGCCGATATGGATGCTCTGCCGGTGGCCGAGCGCACCGGTCTGTCCTTCGCCTCCACGACAGAGGGCGTGATGCACGCCTGTGGCCATGATCTGCACACCACCATGCTGATCGGCGCCGCTCATCTCCTCGCCGGCCGCCGGCACGACCTCGCCGGCGATGTGGTGCTGATGTTCCAACCCGGCGAGGAGGGATGGGACGGGGCCGGGGCGATGCTGGCCGAAGGTGTTCTCGACGCCGCGGGGCCCCGGCCGGTCGCCGCGTACGCCCTGCACGTGTTCACCACCGGGTTCCGGCACGGAACCTTTATGGCCCGCAGCGGCCCGACCATGGCGGCGACCAACGATGTGGACGTGACTATCACCGGTGTCGGCGGGCATTCCTCGGCGCCGCACCGTGCAAAGGACCCGGTGCCGGCGGCATGCGAAATCGTCACCGCCTTGCAGACGATGGTGACCCGGAGCTGTGACCCCTTCGATCCGGTCGTCCTGACCGTCGGCTCCTTCCATGCGGGCACCCGCCGCAACGTCATCCCCGAAACGGCCCGCTTCGAGGGCACCGTACGCACCTTCTCCGACAAGGCGCAGAGCAGAATGAAGGACGCGGTGGTGCACCTCGTCCGACAGATCGCTGCCGCTCACGGGCTGCGCGCGAAGGTGGAATTCACCAAGCGGTACCCGGTCACCGTCAATGATGCGCAGGAGACCGCCTTCGTCGAAGACACCGTGAACGAGGGCTTCGGCGAGCATCGCTTCCGGCCGCTGCCGCACCCTCTCACGGGGGCTGAGGACTTCTCCCGCGTCCTCAATGAAGTGCCCGGGAGCCTGGTGATGCTCGGTGCTGCGCCGGCCGGCGCAGACCCCGAAGCGGTGAGTAACAACCATTCCTCCTATGCCGAGTTCGACGAAGGCGTGCTCGGTGACGGCGCCGCCCTGTACGCCGACCTCGCGGCCCGCCGCCTCGCGCTCGGCTCGACCGCGGACCGCACCGTCATATCGCCGTCTTGAAGCCTTCTCCCTCACGTTCTTGACCTCGCCCCTCGCCTACTTGACCCCGGCCCCCTCACGTTGGAGGTTTCATGCGATCCACACCCTCCGCCCGCCCGGCGTCCGACCCGTCCTCAGCCGGTCCGGCGCCCCGGGTCGAACCCGACGGCCAGACCCCGGCATCCCCGCGTCACCCACGACGCCGGGCTCTCGTCGGCACCGGAATGGGCAACGCCCTTGAGTGGTACGACTGGCACGTTTACGGGCTCTTCGCGCCGTTCTTCGCCAAGCAGTTCTTCAACCCGGACGACGAGCTGTCGGCCCTGCTGTCCACGCTGGCCCTGTTCGCCGTCGGTTTCTTTATGCGCCCGGTCGGTGCTGTCGTCTTCGGCTGGATCGCGGACCGCAAGGGCAGGCGCCTTGCCATGGTGGCCTCCATCGCCCTGCAGTCAGCAGGCAGCTTCGCGATCGGCCTCGCCCCTCCCTACGCCAGTGTGGGTGCGGCGGCCTCGGTGTGCCTGCTCCTGGCCCGGCTTGCTCAAGGCATGGCTCACGGCGGCGAACTGCCCTCGGCCCAGACGTATATCGCCGAGATGGCCCCGCTCCGGCGCCGCGGTCGCTGGACCAGCATCATCTACGTCTCCGGAGCGTGCGGCATATTGACGGCGACGCTGCTCGGCGCCGGGTTGTCGAATGTGTACGGCGCGGAGGGAATGGCTGCGTGGGGTTGGCGCGTGCCGTTCATCCTCGGCGGCCTGTTCGGCATCTACACCCTGTTCCTTCGGACCAAACTGACCGAGACCCACGCCTTCGAGAAGGTGCCCTCCGCTGAGCAGCCGAGGGCCAAGCGCCCCTCGATATGGCGGGGGTTCTGGCAGCACCGCGCGGCTGCCGGACGCGTCATCGGCCTCACGGCCGGCCTCACTGTCACCTACTACTCCTGGACCACCGCCGCGCCCGCCTACGCCATCAGCGTGCTGAAACTCGACCCGACGGCAGTCCTGCTCGCCGAGATCGCCGCACTCATCGTCTTCATCGTGGCCCTGCCGCTGTGCGGAATCCTCTCGGACCGCATCGGGCGTCGCCCCAACCTGCTGTTCTTCGGAGTGGGCATGGCGGTGCTCTCCTATCCCCTGACATGGCTGGCTCAGTCAGGTGAGGTGTGGGCGCTCGGCATCGCCACCACGATCGCGCTCATCTTCATCGCCACGTGCGCGTCCATCGCCCCGGCCGTCTTCGCCGAACTCTTCCCGACCCATGTGCGCACCACCGGCACCGGCGTCCCGTACGCCATTGCCGTGGCCCTGTTCGGCGGCACCACCCCGTACCTGCAGACCTGGCTTGCCGGCCACAACGCACAGAGCTACTTCACGGGTTACGCCATCGCGCTGCTCCTCGTCGGAGTCCTCGTCGCCTGGACGTCTCCCGAGTCACGTGCCAAGCCGCTGGAGTAGAGACACCTGAGGGGCCGGAATGAGAGACCGCCCATGGTGAACACATCCCCCGATGGAAAGGACGTCCCTTCGATGATCAGTCAGTGGCAGTTGCGCGCGGCCTTCGCTGCCCGGCTCTCGGATATGTACGGGCGGGAGGTTCCTGCCTACACCACGCTTGTGGACGTCTCGCGCGAGGTCAACGAGGACGTGCTGCGGGCGCGCGGCGCCGACGCCGAACGCCTTGGCTCGATCGGCCGGGTGACCGCCGAACGACACGGCGCCATTCGGGTCGGCACCCCCGGTGAACTGCGGCAGGTCGCCCGCATCTTCGGAGCGCTGGGCATGCACCCGGTGGGCTTCTACGACCTGCGGGAAGCTGCCGCCAGCGCGGTGCCCGTCGTGTCGACGGCGTTCCGTCCCGTCGAGGAAGAAGAACTGGCACGCAACCCGTTCCGCGTTTTCACGTCCATGCTCACCCCCGCGGATCCCCGCTTCTTCGATGCCGACCTGCGTTCCCGCCTGGAGACTTTCCTCGCCGGCCGCGAGCTGTTCCCGCCCGAGCTGCTCGCCCTGGCCGACCGGGCCGCCGGCGACGCCGAACTGACCGACGCCGACGCCGAACGCTTCCTCCAGCTCGCGGTGCGGGCCTTCGAGCTGTCCGCCGAACCGATCGACAAGGTCTGGTACGAGACCTTGGAGAAGGTCTCCGCCGTCGCCGCGGACATCGGCGGAGTGCGCAGCACCCATATCAACCACCTCACCCCGCGCGTGCTGGATATCGACGAGCTCTACCGGCGTATGACCGAGCGCGGCATCGAGATGATCGACGCCATTCAGGGTCCACCGGCCTGGGACGGCCCCGATCTGCTGCTGCGGCAGACGTCCTTCCGTGCACTGGCCGAGCCCCGTGCCCTGCGCACCCCCGACGGCAGTGTGCTCAGCGGGGCCCTGCGCGTGCGCTTCGGTGAGGTCGAAGCCCGCGGTATCGCCCTCACCCGCGACGGCAGGAACCTCTATGACCGGCTGCTCGCCCGCGTCGACGAACAGGCGGCCTGCCCCCCTGATGCGGACCGGACCGCGCTCGCCCGCGCCCTGTGGACCGAGCGCGTCCCCGGCAGCGAGCGGGAACTCGGCGCCCAGGGGCTGGCGTACTTCCGCTATCAGGTCGTGCCCGACCGGCCGGCTGACGGCAGCCGCCCACCCACGCGCCTCGATGAGTTGCTGGACCAGGGCTGGGTCCGTGCCGAGCCCCTCGTCTACGAGGACTTCCTGCCGCGCTCCGCAGCCGGCATCTTCCAGTCCAATCTCACCGACGACGGATCCAGGAACAACGACGCCACGGGCATCGCCTACGACAGCGAATGGCTCTCCGGCGCCATCGACCGCGAGGTCCTGGACCCCTTCGACCTCTACGAGGAACAGCAGAACCGCTCCCTCGTCCAGGTCGCCCGGGAGCTGCCCCTCAACGGCCCGGTCGACTGACAACCGGCTCCGCCGGGCCTCCGCACCCTCGCCCAGCAGGGTGCACCGTCCGGGGGCAGGCGGCCGACTCCGGCTGGGCAGAGCGCCATGTCCCGGTGTACGTAGATATCCTGCGAAATGTGATCAGATCTGGACGGTTGCGCCTCCGTCGTCGCCACGGCCGGGGGCCGCTGACGCTGCTGTCTCCGGTGATCCTGACCGTGGTCATCGCCGCCTTGGCGTACGCCACTCCCCGGGAGCTGGCTTTCAGCCGGCTGCTGCCCGCGGCGCCGGCGCTCGCCGCCGCCATGTGGCCGGTCCTCCCCACCGTCCTACTGGGGACCGTCTGCCTTCTGCTCATGATCGGCCTCGGCATCGTGTTCCCCGACCTGGGGACGTGGTGGACGGCTGCGGGGGTGGTCGCTGTCACCGTGGCGGCCGCGTACGGAAGTCATGTCCGGCTCCGGCGGGAGCAGACCCTGTTCCAGGTCCGGCTGGTCGCCGACACGGCGCAGCAGGTGGTCCTGAGCCCGATGCCGCGCCGCTTCGGAGGCATCGAGATCGAGGCGCTGTATCTCGCGGCCGCGGCGGAGGCCAGTATCGGCGGCGACTTCTATGAGGTGGTCGACACGGAGTACGGGGTGCGGCTGCTGATCGGTGATGTGCGGGGCAAAGGGCTGCCGGCGGTGGGCACGGCCGCGGCGATGGTCAACTGCTTCCGCGAGGCGGCCTACGACGAGGCCGACCTGGTCCATATCGCCCGCCGCCTGGAGGCCAGCAGTACCCGTTACAACGCCGCTTTCGCTCCCGAGGGCATGATGGAGCGCTTCGCCACCGCCCTGCTCGCGGAGATCCCACACAGGGGCGGCGGTATCAGAATCCTCAACTGCGGACATCCCCCACCGCTGATCCTGAACCACGGGGAAGTCCGCACCCTGGAGCCCACCGATCCCTCACCGCTTCTCAACCTCGCGGAGCTGATCGGTGATCACTACAGCATCGATACCTTCGGCTTGGCCCCTGGCGACCTGCTGTTCCTCTACACCGACGGCGTCGCCGAGGCCCGCGACCGCGACGGCGAGTTCTTCCCGCTGGCGGCCTGGCTGCACCGGCAGACCCCGGGGCGCCCCGGAGACCTGCTCAGCGCCCTTCACCATGACCTCCTCCACCACAGCAAAGGCCGCCTCGACGACGACATCGCCGCCCTCGCCGTGTGCTTGAGCCCCTCTCCGGAGCCGCATGACGGTCAGACGGATCGGCCCGCTTAGCGGTCGAACCTGGGGCGCGCGAGCGCGGCCGATCGGCTCCGGCGAGGTTGTTTGATCTTGATGTAGCCGGCTCGCGGATGCCCGACGACCGTGAGCGTCGGGGCGGTCGGGTCCGCCGGTGCGGTGGCCTTGTTGCTGATGTGCGCGGTATTGGTACTCGCCGCATCGATCCGCAGCGCCCAGCCCTGCGGGACGATCAACTGGATGCCGCCCGTTCCGCAACTCGCCTCAAGGATCACCTCACGGTGCGCACAGGCTGCCTCGGTGAAGTCGATCACGATGCTCAGCATCTTGCACTCGGCGATGATGCGCCGGGGAACTGTCCACCGGCCGCCCTGCTTGATATTGCCCAGACGGGTCTTGAGGACAAGCGTTTCCGGGTCAGTGCCGGCAGACGATCCGGAGGGCCGCTCCTGCGGCAGGTCGGCCACCAGGACGTCCAGTTCGGCGTACGTCTTCGCGCCGTAGGTCCGATCGAGTCTCTCCGCCAACTCGGTGAGGTCGATGCGGCCTTCACCCGCGGCAACCCGCAGCCTTTCAGCCACCGACTCCCGATCGGCATCCCCTGCCCGAGGGCCCACTGCGCCCTGCGCCGTCGCCGGATCCGGCCCCTGCTCCCCATCAGTCATAGGGGGACTGTAACCGCACGTGCGCATCGCCCTCGCCCATGGCGGTACGCCGGCCCCCTCCAGCGGCCGGCGTACGCCACAGCGGGCCGGTGTCAGGAGGTGGAGCCGATCTCCTTCAGGCGGTCGACGTAGTTCTGGGGCAGGCGGCCGGTGCGGTCGGGGCCCACGTTGAGCAGGTAGAGGGCGTTGCCTGCGGTGGCATTGTGGAGGTTCTTGACGATGTCGGCCGCGGGCCGCGGGGCACCGGTGCCCGTGGTGTGGAACCAGGTGCTGTTCGTGTCGAGTGTGTCGGAGCCGTCGGTGGGGCGGGTGTTGGTGGCGGGGGGCATGCCATCGACCGGAACCTCATACACGATGACGTCCGAGGTAAGGAGTGACTTGCGGTGATCGTTGTTGGCGACCACGGTGTGGGGTGAGACCTCTCGGATCATGTCGCGCACGGGCTGGTAGGGAATCGTGGAGTACGGGACCTGCCAGCCCCAGCCGTCGAACCACAGGTAGTCGATCTGCCCGTACTTGGTGAGCAGTTCGCGCAGCTGGTTCTGGACGAGTGCGGTCGAGTCGCCGTTGTGCCGGTCCCAGATGGAGAAGTAGAGCCCGACCTTGAGACCCTTGGCGTGCATGGCGTCGACGTACTCGCGGACGATATCGCCCTTGCCGCCCTTGTACGGGCTCTTGGCGATGTCGTAGTCGGACTGGGCGGAGTCCCACAGGGCGAAGCCGTCATGGTGCTTGGCCGTGAGCACCCCGAACGTCATTCCGGCGTCCTTGATGCTCTGCGCCCACTGCCCCGGGTTCAGAGAGGTCGGGTTGAAGTCGGCCGGGTTGCCCTGAGGGTCGGCCCACTGCTTGTTCTGGTACGTCGACATGTTGTAGTGCAGGAACATGCCGAACGGGTTGTCCTTCACCCACTTCTGCGCGGCCGTGGACGGAGTGAGTACCTCGTCCCCGAAGACCTGGACCTCGGCGAGATTGAGGTAGTCGGTGCCTTCGAGCTGGATACGGAGGTAGCGGGCGGAGTGGCCTGTCGATACCTCCGCCGAGGCTGCGGAGAGCGAGTCGACCTTCTTGGCGGTGACGCCGGTCTGGTTGCGGGCGTCGGTCAGACTCCGGCCCGTAATGGGCTTGTCAGAGGTGAGGACCCAGAAGTTCGACAGCCGCGTGGTGCAGCAGTCGGTGCGGTTCCACACGACCACCTTGTTGACCTTCTTCGAGGCTCCGAGGTCGGTTTGCCAGTACGGCTGGGACTCCCGGTTGGTGTGGCTCACGCTGCCGGTGACTTCACCCGCGGCCTCTCCGGCGGTTCCCTTCGTGTCGCCGTCGACGGCGCGGTTCGCGGCGGCCCCCTTATAGGTGCTGCTCTGGGTTGCCGCCGTGCCGAAGGCCAGGTTCCGCACTTCGCTGCCTGATGGTGCGCCGGCGGCTGCCGGGGGACCTTCCGGTGCGGCGGCAGCCTGGGTGATTCCGGTGGCCAGCAAGCCGAGTACCGCCAAGGCGCTCGCCATGCCCGTTTTCCATGAACGCATCGCTCCTACCTCCTGGTAGAGCCGATTTGAATTTCCTATATGAAATGAGGGCCACCCTTGCGCGTCAAGAGGCCCGACATGGCTTGATTTGAACCGTCACCCTCCGGGGTCGCGAGGTTCCGGAACGCGGTCGGGTGGCCGGTCGTCGCGGACGCCAAGAAGGCCGCAGGGGAAGGGTTCTGGCGCACTGCTGCACCTGACGCGGAGGTCGCGAGTGCATGGTCGATGCATGGTTACGGCAGGTGTCGGAGGCTTTTGCGCCGGTCGGGGTCTTGACCGGCGTGACTCGATAGGCGCACCATCGCTTCAACAATTTCCTATTTGATTTTGGAGGTGAGGCGGATGCGTCGCTGGAGCAGTTCCCTCCTGCCGGGCGTTGCCGTCCTCGCGGTGCTGGCCGTGGGTTCGGCGGCGTGCACGATGAAGAACTCCGTTGAGCCGGCGGGCGGGCAGGGTCCCGCGTCTGCGGGGGCGGGCAACGGCAAGGCCGTGCTCGCGGACGGGTCGGGCGTCAAGGTCGCGCTCGTGCCCGGCGGCGCGCACCCCTTCTTCCAGCCCTGGAAGACCGCCGGCGCCGAGGCGAAGAAGACATACCGGCTCGGCGATGTGGCGTTCGACGAGACGGCGGAGTGGGACCAGCAGAAGCAGAACAACCTGCTGTCCACGCTCGCCGCCCGCGGCTACAACGCGTTCGGCGTCTTCGGGGTCTCGCCGACCGACATCAATACGACGTTCGCGGACCTGAAGGGGAAGGGCCTCACCGCGGCCTCACTCGGCTCCTGCCCGGCGGGCACGAAGAACGAGGCCGAGTTCTGCCTCTCGACGGACGTCGAACTCGCCGCCTACAAGGCCGCGAAGGCCGCCATCGCCGCGATGGGCGGTAAGGGCAAGATCGTCCACCTGACGGGCAACAACGTGGACGCCAACACCCAGCTGCGGATCAAGGGCGTCGGCAGGGCCGTGCAGGAATCGGGCGGCAAGGTGCAGCTGCTGCAGACCATCACCGACATCGACAAGGACCTGCAGACCGCGCAGCGGGCGGTGTCCGACCTGCTGGCGGCCAAGGGCGCGCAGATCGGGGGCATCGTCTCCACCGCCTACAACCCGGCCGTCGCCGCCGCCGACGCGGTCCGGGAAGCCGGTTCGCGGGCGAAGCTCGTGGCCATCGACGACGACGCCAAGATCCTCGGCGCGATCAAGCAGGGGACGGTCACCGCCACCGTCGTCCAGAACCCGGTGGGGCAGGCCCAGATCGGTTCGTGGGCGCTCGCGCTGCTGCAGACGAAGCAGTGCACCATGCGCACGCCCGGACAGGCCATCGACTCGGGCTCGTTCGTCGTCACCAAGGCGAACGTCGCCACCTACGACAGTGCGCGGCAGCGGAAGAACGAGCAGCTCAAGAAGCAGTTCGCGGAGAAGGTCCTGGCGTGCCGCTGACGCCTGCCGTCCCCGCACCACAGGCCGTCCCCGCACTACAGAAAGCGGACATCACGAGATGAGCATCATCACGACCGCCACGGCCAAGCTGGCCGATATCGCCGTGGAGACGGACCGGATCGACGCGGTGCAGTCCTTCGTCAAGCAGGAGACGGTACTTGTCGACCTCACCACCGCGGACGGCAGTGCGGGGACCGGCTACGCCTACACCATCGGCACCGGCGGAAGCTCCGTACTGGCCCTGCTGCGGGACCATCTGCTGCCCGTCCTCATCGGGCGGGACGCGCGCAACGTCGAGGCGCTGTGGCAGCAGCTGTTCGCACAGACCCGGGCGACCACCACCGGGGCCATCACCTCGCTCGCGCTGGCCGCCGTCGACACCGCCCTGTGGGACGTGCGCTGCCGGCGCGCGGGCGAGCCGCTGTGGCGGCTGGCCGGCGGCCACCGCCAGGAGGTCCCGGTCTACGACACCGAGGGCGGCTGGCTCCACCTGGACACCGAAGACCTGGTCAAGGGCGCGCTCCGGGCCCAGGAGGCCGGCTGGGCCGGCGTCAAGATCAAGGTGGGTAAGCCGCGTGCCGCCGAGGACGCGGAGCGGCTGCGCGCCGTACGCGAGGCCGTCGGCCCGTCGCTGCACCTCATGACCGACGCCAATCAGTCCCAGACGATGTCCTCGGCCCTCCAGCTGGCCGCCGCACTGGAGCCCTACGACCCGTATTGGATCGAAGAGCCGCTGCCGGCGGACGACATCAGCGGCCATGCCCGGCTGGCGCGGGCGACCCGGATTCCCGTCGCGGTCGGCGAGTCCATGTACTCGCCCATGCAGTTCCGCAACTACCTGGAGAAGGGCGCCGCTTCCATCGTGCAGGTCGATGTCGCGCGGGTCGGCGGGATCACGCCCTGGCTCAAGGTCGCGCACACGGCGGAGAGCCACAACGTCATGGTGTGCCCGCACTTCCTGATGGAACTGCATGTCAGCCTCGTCGCCGCGGTGCCCAACGGCAGGTACGTCGAGCACATCCCGCAGCTGCGGGCGGTCACGCGCAGCGAGCTGCTGGTCCGCGACGGGCTGGCCGTGGCGCCCGACACCCCGGGGATCGGCATCGACTGGGACATGGACGCCCTCGACAACCGGAGGGTGGCATGACCGCACCCGTCGTCCCGCCGGACACCGATACCGGCACCGCCGAGGCCGCGCCGCCGCGTCCCGGGCACCGGCTGCCGTTCTGGGTCAACCAGCGGCTCGGCCTGCTCGCGCTCGTCGTCGGCCTCACCGCCCTGTTCGGTGTGCTGCAGCCGACGTTCCTCGACGCGCGGCTCGTACTGTTCCCGCTGCTGCAGGACATCTCGACGCTGACTGTGGTGGCGCTCGCCCAGATGGTCGCCCTTTCCGTGGGGCATATGAATCTGGCCGTCGGACGGATGGCCGCCTTCGGGGCCCTGTTCGCGGGCTTCGGGTACGACCGGCTGGGCCTGCCACTGCCGCTGGGGCTGCTGCTGTGCCTGTGCGCCGGAGCCGCGATCGGCATGCTGACCGGCTGGATCATCACCCGGACCGGGGTGAGTTCGTTCGTGGTGACCCTGGCGATGGACTTCGCGCTGCTGGGGCTCATCTCCCTGCTCTACTCGGCCCTGACCGAGAACGCCGCCTTCACCACCAAGCCGTCAGGGCTCGCGGAACTGCGCTCGTACTCGCTGGGCGATATCTGCGCCGGGCCGGTGTGCGGATCCCCGGCCGTGCCGCAGCTGGCGCAGTTCACCGTCCTGGCACTGCTCGGCCTCGGTTTCCTGTATGCCGCTACCCGCATCGGCCGGGAGCTGCTGCTCACCGGCGCGAATCCCGCGGCGGCGGAGCTGTCCGGCATTCCCACCGGCCGCCGCGTCATCCTGGCGCACACCCTCTCTGGGCTGCTCGCCGCGCTCGCCGGATTCATGGCCGCCGTCAGCACCGGAACGTTCCGCGCCTCCATCGGGGACGACTTCATGCTGCCTTCCTTCCTCGGCTCGGTGCTCGGCGGCACCCTGCTCACCGGCGGCGTGGTCTCCGTACTGGGAACTCTGCTGGGCACGGCCCTGGTCGGGGTCATCCGCAAGGGGCTCGATCTGCTGGGGGTCGGTCTGGAAAACCTGAACATCTCTCTCGGCTGTGTACTTCTGCTGGCCCTCTCGGCCGACCGGGTGCGCACCGTGGTGTCCCATCGCAAGGTGGTGCGTTCCACATGATCACAACCCATGACCGGGGAGCCCGGGGCGTCGCGGCCCTGCGCCGCTTCTCCCGCACCACGACGATGACCCTGCTGTGTGTCGTGCTCGCCGGTTCCCTCGCCCTGGGTGCGGCCTCCGGCGGCTCGTTCTTCGAGGGCCCCTCGGTGCGCACCTTCCTGCAGTACCTGGCCGCCCCGGTCCTCATCGGGCTGGCCCAGATGGTCGCGTTGTGCGTCGGACAGCTCAATCTCGCGGTCGGCGCGCTCGGCGGCTTCACCGCGTGTCTGATGGGCGTCCTGATGGCGGACCGGGGCATGCCCGCCGGGGTCGCGGTGGCGGCCGGAGTGCTGACGGCGACCGCAGTCGGCCTGGTGACCGGACTGTTCATCGTGGCGACGAAGATCAACGGCTTTATCGTCACCCTCGGGACGATGACGATCCTGCTGGGAGCGCAGTACCGGCTGGCCGGCACCCGCACCGTCGACGGGTACTCCGCCGGCCTGCGGGACCTCGGCAGGGCGGCCCCGCTGAACATCCCGCTGGTGTTCCTCACGGCGCTGGTCGCCGCGGCCCTGCTCGCCGCCTTCCTGTACCGCAGCACGGCCGGCCGGCGGCTGCTGGCGGCCGGCGGCAACCCGCTGGCGGCCCGGCTGTCGGGTATCTCCACCGACCGGCAGATCGTGCTCGCCCACACCCTGTCGGGGCTGTTGACCGGGGTGGCCGCCCTGACCGCGACGGCGTCGCTGCCCGGCGTCAACCGCAGTGTCGGCGGCGACTGGCTGCTGCCCAGCTTCGCCGCTCCCATCATCGGCGGCGTCGCGCTCACCGGAGGTTCGGTCGCGGTGCTCGGCACGGTGCTGGCGGCCTTCGTGATGCGGCTCATCGACGCCGCACGCGCGCAGTTCTCGCTCGACCCGAGCTGGGTGAACTTCCTCATCGGACTGGTCGTGCTCGGCACGGTCGTCGGCGGCCGTATCCACCAGACCCACCTGGAGAAGAAGGGCAGTTCCCACGGCCGCACACCGCCCGAACCCCCGGAAAGTGCGGTGCGCCCGGCCGCCACCGTCCTGCCGCAGATGAGAGGTTCCCGATGAGCGACGTCCTTCTCGAATGCCACGACATCGTCAAGATCTTTCCCGGCGTACGGGCCCTGGACGGCGTCGGACTGCACCTCACCGCGGGATCCGTCCATGCGCTGCTCGGCGAGAACGGCGCGGGAAAGTCCACCCTGATCAAGGTCCTGACCGGGGTGCACACTCCCCACAGCGGCCGTCTCACCTGGTGCGGCGAGGAGGTGCAGCTGCGCTCACCGCTGGAGGCCACCCGTACCGGAATCGGCGTCGTACACCAGGAACGCAATCTGATTCCGGGCTTCTCCGTGGCCGAGAACATCACGCTGCAGAGCCCTCCCTCACGCCGCGGTCTCATCAACCGCGCGGCCATGACCGCCCCCGCGCTGACCTGCCTCGGTGAGCTGGGACTGGACATCGATCCGGACCGGCCAGTGCGCGAACTGTCGGTGGCACAACAGCAGTTGGTGGAAATCGCGAAGGCCCTCTACACCGAGAGCCGGGTGCTGCTCCTTGACGAGCCGACCGCCTCCCTGTCCCCGCAGGAGGCGGAGCGGCTGTTCGAGGTCATCCGGCGGCTGAAGGCCCGCGGGACGTGTGTCGTCTTCGTCAGTCACAAACTGGAGGAGGTGTTCGCCGTCTGCGACACCGTCACCGTGCTGCGCGACGGCACCTCCGTGCTGGAGTCCGCACCGCTCGCCGATCACACCCAGGACGACGTGGTCAGCCTCATGGTGGGCCGCGCCCACTCGGCGACCGAGATGCGTCCGCGGAAGAGGGACACCGCCGCGGCGCCGGTGCTCTCGTTCGACGGGGTCTCCACCGCCGCCGGACACCGGGACATCAGCCTGGACGTACGGCCCGGCGAGATCGTCGGCCTGTACGGGCTGGTCGGCGCGGGGCGCAGCGAACTGGTCAAGGCCATGCTCGGCCTCGACCGCGTCACCGGCGGCGAGATCCGGGTGCACGGCGAGCCGGTGCGTATCGCCTCTCCCCGGCAGGCTCTGCACAGCTTCGGCATCGGCTATCTGACCGAGAACCGTAAGGAGGAAGGGGTCTTCCTGGAGCAGCCCATCGTCCGGAACATCACGGTGACGGTGTGGAAGAGGCTGGCGAAGGCGCTCGGGTTTGTCTCCTCGCGCGAGGAGCAGGAGGTGTCGCACGACCTCGTCGCACGTCTCGGCATCCGTATTTCCGGGCTCGGGCAGAACGCCGGTGAACTGTCCGGTGGCAACCAGCAGAAAGTGAGCCTGGCGAAGTGGCTGGCGGCCGACACCCGGCTGCTCATCGTCGATGAGCCGACAGTCGGTGTCGATGTGCGTACCAAACACGCCTTCCATGAACTTCTCTGGGAGCTGGCCCGCGACGGCCTGCCCATTCTGCTGATCAGCAGCGACCTCGCGGAGATGATCACGCTCGCGGACCGGGTGGTGGTGATGGCCGACCACCGGATCCGTGGTGCGGTCGACAACGACCGCGACTATGCGCGGATGAGCGGCAGGATCATCCGCATCATCCACGACCGCGCGGTCTCGGCCGTACGCCCGGAGGGGGTGCAGGCATGAGGCGCGTGGCGCAGGTCATCAGGGTCCGCCCGGAGATGCTCGACGAGTACCGCGCGCTGCACCGCGACGTCCCCCAGCCGGTGCTGGACCAGCTGCGGCGCTGCCATATCGCGAATTACTCGATCCATCTGCTCGGCGACCGGCTGTTCAGCTATTTCGAGTACCACGGCGACGACCTGGCGGCGGACCTCGCCCGTATGAGCGCGGACGAGGCGACGCAAGCCTGGTGGAAACTCACCGCCCCCTGTCAGCAGCCCGTGCGGGAGGCGGCGCCGGGTGAGTGGTGGGCCGCCATGGAGCAGGTGTTCCTCATGGAGTAGGCCACTCCCCCATCGGCGTGCGCGGGCGGATAACGGTCCGCCGCCCCCGACTCCCTACGACAGCCACCACACCCTCCGCCCCCCGACTCGCGACCACAGGAGACCCACGTGAAACTGCTGCGTCTCGGCGCCCCCGGCAAGGAGCGCCCCGCAGTCCTCGACAGCGCCGGACACACCTATGACCTCTCCGGGCTGACCCATGACATCGACGGCCCCTTCCTGGCGAACGGCGGTGTGGAGCGGATACGAACCGCCCTCGGCTCCGGTGAACTGCCGCTGCTGGACACGGAAGGGCTGCGCACCGGCGCACCGGTGGCCCGTCCCGGCAAGGTGGTGTGCATCGGCCTCAACTACCTGGACCATGCGGCGGAAACCGGTGCCGAGGTGCCGCTGCGGCCCGTGGTGTTCATGAAGGATCCGTCCACCGTGGTCGGCCCGTACGACACCGTCCTCATTCCGCGTGGCTCGGCCAAGACCGACTGGGAAGTGGAACTCGCGGTGGTGATCGGCCGGCGCGCACGCTATCTCGGCTACCCCTCGGACTCGGCAGAGGTGATCTGCGGATATGCGATCAGCAATGACGTGTCGGAGCGCGCCTTCCAGCTCGAAGCCTCGTCCCAGTGGGACCTCGGCAAGTCCTGCGAGACCTTCAATCCGCTCGGGCCCTGGCTGGTGACCGCGGACGAGGTGCCCGATCCGCAGGCGCTCGGTCTGCGGCTGTCCGTCAACGGTGTGCGGCGGCAGGACGGCACGAGCAAGGACATGGTCTTCGATGTCGCGTTCCTGGTCTGGTACCTGAGCCAGTACATGGTGCTGGAGCCCGGTGACGTCATCAATACGGGCACCCCGGCCGGAGTCGCCCTCGGTCTGCCGGACAAGCCCTACCTCCGGGCCGGCGACACCACCGAACTCACCATCGACGGTCTGGGAAGCCAGCGGCAGACCTTCGAACAGGCATGAACGGGCAGGGCACTCATGAGAGGGCAGCGGACATGAACAGGTATGACGACCGCGACCGCGACGCCCGGGTCAGGGATGGCGCACCGGTGAGGGAACTCTCCGGGCTCAAAGCCCTGGTCACCGGCGGGGCTTCCGGCATCGGACTGGCCACGGCACGGCTGCTCGCGGCCCGTGGCGCGGATGTTGCGGTCCTCGATCTCGACCCGTCGGCGGTGCCGGAGCCACTGCGCGGCTACCGGGCGGATGTGACGGACGACGCCATGGTGCGGACCGCGGTGGATGCGGTGGCCTCGGACCTCGCGGGTCTCGACATCGTGGTCAACAATGCGGGGATCGGGGCCGTCGGCACCGTCGAGGAGGGCACCGACGACCAGTGGCACCGGGTCTTCGATGTGAACGTCATGGGCATGGTGCGCACGAGCCGGGCGGCACTGCCCTACCTCAGGGCCTCCGCACACGCCGCTCTCGTCCATGTCTGCTCGATCGCCGCCACGGCGGGCCTGCCCCAGCGGGCGCTGTACAGCGCGAGCAAGGGCGCGGTCCAGTCGCTGACGCTGGCCATGGCCGCCGACCACATCCGGGAAGGCATCCGGGTCAACTGCGTGAACCCCGGAACGGCGGACACCCCGTGGGTGGGGCGTCTCCTGGACCAGGCCGCGGATCCCGCCGCGGAGCGGGCCGCGCTCCAGGCCCGCCAGCCCTTGGGCCGCCTCGTGTCGGCCGGTGAAGTGGCCGCCGCCATCGCCTACTTGGCCTCCCCCGCCGCCGCCTCGGTCACCGGGACCGCCCTCGCGGTGGACGGCGGAATGCAGGGCCTGCGGCTACGGCCGGCGGAACGGTGACGGGCATGCACAGCGCGGCTCACGAACCGGTACTCCCGCGCCGCACCCTGGGGCGCAGCGATGTCACCGTCACCGCCCTGGGGTTCGGCGCCGCCGCCCTCGCCGGTCTCTTCACCCCGGTCGACGAGGACGAGGCCACCGCCGCACTCGAAGCGGCCTGGGAGGTGGGCATCCGGTACTTCGACACCGCCCCGCACTACGGACTGGGCCTGTCGGAACGCCGACTCGGCGCCGTACTGCGCACCAAGCCCCGGGACACCTATACGGTCTCGACCAAGGTCGGGCGGCTGCTCCTACCTCGCCAACACGGCGGTGGTGAGGGGGACTTGGGGGACGATCTCGCCCACGGTTTCGCCGTACCCGCGACCCACCGCAGGCAGTGGGACTTCAGCGGCGACGGTGTCCGCCGTTCGCTGGAGGAGAGTCTGACCCGGCTCGGTCTCGACCATGTCGACCTGGTACTGCTGCACGACCCCGACGACCATGAGGAACAGGCGTTCAGGGAGGCGTACCCCGCGCTGGAGGAGCTGCGGTCCCAGGGCGTGGTCGGCGCGATCGGCGCGGGCATGAACCAGAGCCGTATGCTGACCCGCTTCGTTGAGGACACCGATGTCGACGCGGTGCTGTGTGCCGGTCGCTACACCCTGCTGGAGCAGACGGCTCTGGGAGAGCTGCTGCCCGCCGCCGCGGCGCGCGGCAAGAGTGTGATCGTCGGCGGTGTCTTCAACTCGGGCCTGCTGGCCGACCCGAGGGCCGACGCCACGTACGACTACACGGCCGCTCCGGAGCCCCTGGTCAGCCGTGCGCTGCGGATGCAGACCGTCACCGAGGAGCACGGGGTGCCACTGCGCGCCGCCGCGCTGCGCTTCCCCTTCGGGCACCCGGCCGTCGCCTCCGTCCTGACGGGCGCCCGCTCGGCGGCTGAGGTCCGCGACGCCGCCGCACAGCTGGACCGGGCGGTCCCCGACGGGGTGTGGGCGGCGCTGCGCGGCGAGGGCCTGCTGCCGCCGGATGTACCCGTACCGGGGAAGTGAGGCTTCCTATGCACCTCATCGACGCACACCACCACCTCTGGGACCTGGACGTACGCGACCAGGACTGGATCACCGGTCCCGAACTCGCCCCACTGCGGCGCTCGTTCACCCTGCGGGACTACGAGACCGAAGCCCGGTCGGCGGGGATCGCCGCGAGCGTCCTGGTACAGACGGTGGCGGTGGCCGAGGAGACCCCAGAGTTTCTGTCCCTGGCCGCCGACAGCGCACTCGTCGGTGCGGTCGTCGGGTGGACGGACCTCACCTCACCCGGCATCAGCGACGCACTCGCCCGTCTGCGGGGCTTGCCCGGAGGAGAGTTCCTCCGGGGCATCCGCCACCAGGTGCAGAGCGAGCCCGACCCGGAATGGCTCACCCGGCCGGAGGTGCTGCGAGGCTTGCGCGCGGTGGCAGCCGCAGGTCTCGTCTATGACGTGCTGGTGCAGTCCCCTCAGCTGCCCGCCGCGATCCGCGCGGCCGCCGCGGTGCCCGAACTGACCTTCGTCCTGGACCACTTGGGCAAGCCCCCCATCTCCACGCACACGGTCGAGCCCTGGTCCGCCGGGCTGCGGCGCTTCGCCACCCTGCCGAACACCGTGGGCAAACTCTCCGGACTGGCCACCGAGGCCGACTGGAAGGCATGGGCCGTCGACGATCTGCGCCCCTACGCGGAGACGGCCCTGGAGGCATTCGGACCGGACCGGCTGATGTTCGGCTCCGACTGGCCGGTATGCACCCTGGCCGCGCGCTGTACCGACGTCGTCACGTACACCCAGACCCTGACCGCCGCACTCAACGAAACCGAGCAGGCGGCGGTGTGGTCCGGCACCGCGGGCCGGGTCTACGGGGTGACGATGCCGGACCGGCGGGTGCCGTAACGGCTGATCGCCCATGGGCCGGGACCGGCCTCCGCTCGGGCGCCGTGGCCGAGCGGACACGGGAAACCGAGCCGAGCGGTCAGGAGGACTCCTCTTCTTCTCCCTCTTCCCGGCTGAGCTGGCGCTGGAGGCTGCGGCTGAGGTGTTCGGTCATCGCCTCGGCCGCGCGCTCGGGATTGCGGCGCAGTATGGCGCGCACCACGCGCTCATGCTCCGCGAAGGTCGGGTCATCGGCACCGAGGAAGCTGCTGAGCCGGAAGATGTGCAGATGGGAGTGGAGCCGCTCCACCGCGTCCGCGAGCAGCGGACGGTGGGAGGCCTGTGCGACCGCATCATGGAAGCGCTGGTCGAGGGCGGCGAAATCGCGGTAGGACGCGTACCGCCCGGCAGGCCCGGGGTGGGACTGCATCTCTTCCACGATCCCCTCGATGCCGTCGAGCTGAGCCTCGCTGGCATTGACCGCAGCAAGGGCGGCCGCCTTCGGTTCCAGCAGCTGCCGCATCTCGAAGAGCTCCTCAAGCCCCTGGCGGGTCAGCAGCTCGGTGGTGCGGTACCCCGAGAGCGTCCGCTTGACCACCAGGCCGTCGGATTCCAGCCTGGCCAGCGCCTCCCGGATCGGGGTCGGCGAGACATGGAGGGAGCGGGCCAGCGCCTCGATGCTGACACGGGAGCCGGGGGTGATCTCATGGTCCATGACCATGGCCTTGATGTCCTCATAAACGCTGTCCGACAGCGCCTGTCGGGTAGGCGGCACGTCCCGTCCGCTCCCTTCCCGCGGTGCCCCGGTCGCGGACTTGTCCTGCTGCGGCATCCGGTCTCCTGCTGCGGTTCGCGACTGGTCGGGGCCGCAACAGTTTACCCAGGTGGGGGACGCACTTCGGGAGCGAGCGGTGACCTCCCCAGCTAAATGAGTAGAGACGAGACGCATCGTCTTGCTATGGTGGGCGCATGGCTTTCCACTACTTCCTCTGAGTCCGGGCACGGCCGACACCGCCGTTTCTGCTGCCCGTGGACACTTCACATTCCCAGGGAAAGTCATATGCGCGAACGCGCCCATACCGCTGTGCCCGCTGCCGTGGCGCAGCTGTCCGTCAAGGACGTCACCAAGACCTACGGCACCCGGACCGTCCTCGACCAGGTCTCCTTCACCGTCCGTCCGGGCGAGAAGGCCGCCGTCATCGGCGAGAACGGCTCCGGCAAGTCCACTCTGCTGCGGCTGCTCGCCGCGGCCGAGGCCCCGGACGCCGGGGAGATCACCATCAGCTTCCCCGGCGGCACCGGCCACCTCGCCCAGACCCTCGACCTCACCCCGGACCGCACCGTGCAGGACGCTGTCGACCTCGCCCTCGCCGAACTGCGCGACATGGAGCGCCGACTGCGTACGGCAGAGGAGCACCTGGGCGAGGCATCCGAAGGCGAACTCACCGCCTACGGAGAGCTGTTGACCGCATACGAGGAACGCGGCGGATACGAGGCAGACGCCCGTGTCGACGCCGCCCTGCACGGGCTCGGGCTCGCCCGGATCAGCCGCGACCGGGTGCTCGGCTCGCTCTCCGGCGGTGAGCAGTCGCGGCTCGCGCTCGCCTGCGTGCTGGCCGCCGCCCCCGAGCTGCTGCTTCTCGACGAGCCGACGAACCACCTCGATGCGGCGGCCGTGCGCTGGCTTGAGGAGCAGCTGCGGGCGCACCGCGGCACCGTCGTCGCGGTCACCCATGACCGCGGGTTCCTGGAGCGCATCGCCACCACGATCCTGGAGGTCGACCGGGACGCGCGGACACTGCACCGGTACGGGGACGGCTGGGCCGGCTACCGCGCCGCGAAGGCCGCCGCCCGACGCCGCGCGGAGCAGGCATACGCGGACTGGCTTGCGGAAGTGGCCCATGCCGAGCAGTTGCTCGATGCCGCGGGAAAGCGACTGGCCTCCACCGGCAGGGACCCGGGCCAGGGCTTCGGCAAACACCGGCGTTCACACGAGGCGAAGCTGGGCGGACAGGTGCGGGCGGTCCGGGAGCGGCTGGCCCGCCTGCGGCGCAATCCCGCGGCGGCGCCACCGGAACCGCTGCGGTTCACGGCAGCGCTGACGGCGGCACACGGCGAGCAGCCCGTCGACCGCCCGCTCGCCGAGCTCGACGGCGTGGTGGTCGGCGAACGGCTGCGTCTGGACGGGCCGTTGCCGATTGCCGCCGGGCAGCGGCTGCTGGTCACGGGCGAGAACGGGGCGGGCAAGACGACGCTGCTGCGCGTTCTGGCGGGCGACCTGGAGCCGGATGCCGGCGCGGTACGCCGCCCCGCCCGGATCGGGTACCTGGCGCAGGAACTGCCCGCGCGCTCCACCCGGCTCCCGCTGCTCGCCGCCTTCGCGGCCGGGCGGCCCGGACTGCCGGAGGAGCACACCGAACAGCTGCTGGCGCTGGGCCTGTTCCGCGAGGAGGACTTGCACCTCCCGGTCGCGGCGCTGTCCGCAGGGCAGCAGCGGCGGCTGCAGATCGCGAGCCTGGTGACCCGGCCCGCGGACCTCCTCGTACTCGACGAGCCGACGAATCACATCGCGCTCGATCTGATCGAGGACCTGGAGGCAGCGCTCGCGGCGTACCCCGGGGCGGTGGTCGCGGTCTCCCACGACCGCGGCTTCCGCGAGCGGTTCAAGGGAGAACGACTGGAACTGCGCGGCGGCCAGCGGCACGCACCGTTTATCGACTGTTGATCACGTCACGGGAACGTGAACCCGGTATGCGATCGGATTCCACAGAGGAGGGTGCATGGCAGTCCTGTATCTGGACGCCTTGAAGTGCGTCACATCAGAGGACTGGACCGGCCAGGACGAGCCGGCGATTCATCTCGGTGGGCATGGGGTGGTCAAGACGTTGCAGGTTGAGGAGGGCGGCGAATACAACGTTGACGTCACCGTCCACTTCACCAACGAGATCGCCGTCACATTGGTGGAGAAGGACGACCCGGACCCGGACGACAACCTTGGCCGGAAGGTCATCAGCGACAAACAGGGCAATCGATCAGTGGTTTTCAAGAGGGACGGGGCCCACTACGAGCTGTCCTACTCGGTGGAGTAGAAAACTGCGCTGGTGGATGCCTGCACCCACCGGGAGTGAGCGGAGGGACTGAACTGAACCGGGTTCAGTTCAGTCCCTTCAACGACGTTCTAAGGGCTGTCCAGCCGATCAGGTTCGGAGTCCGATGACGAGGACTGCTGCGGTGGCGGCGCAGAGGAAGGCATAGCCGCGCTCGTCGTATCACGTGGCCATGGCGCGGGCCTGTTCTCGATCCGCGCCATGTGGCCCCGGATGAAACCGACATACGCGCTGCGGAGCGGCTCCGCTTCCAAGTAGCCCATGTGAGCCGTGCCGGGCTGCGTGATGTGCTCGGAGTCCGGAATACGTGCGGCGATATCGGCGAGGTGCGCGGGAAAGCATTCGTTCGAATTCCCCGCCGAGGACGAGCGTCGGGAGCAGGTCAGGGGCGTTTTCGGCCGGTCCGGAGGGGCCGGTTGACGGTGCTCGTCAGGTGGTCGGTCGGCCGAGTAGGGAGTGGGGGCGGGATGTCAGGATGGCTTCGGCCTCGGTGCTGATGGTGTGGACCACGTCGGCGGCCGGGCGGATGCCGTCGACGAAGGTGGCCGACTGGCCGTAGATGATTTCGCTGGTGTCGGGGTCGGGCGGGGCGTCGAAGGGGGTGGTGCTTTCCGCGGGTCCGAGTTCCTCGGCGCGGTCACGTAGCGTTGATTCGCGTTCCGTCCACTCGTCGGTGAAGCGGTTGCGGCGTACGCGTTCGCCGATACCGGCCGGCCACGGGAGTCCTGACACGATGTCATAGGCCGGTGTCCACACGGTGTCGCCGCCGTCGCTCTCAATGATCAGGCGCTTGTGGAGGTCGTGCACCTCGACGGCCTCGGGGGTCGCGAGGAACGCCGTGCCCAGCCAGGCGCCGTCCGCACCGGCGGTGAGGACCGCCGCGAGCGTCCGGCCGTCGCCGATGCCGCCTGCGGCCAGCACCGGAATGTCGGGGTAGCGCCGTACGATCCCGGTCAGGAAGGGCAGCAGGCCCATCGTCCCGGTGTGACCGCCGGCCTCGTTTCCCTGTGCCACGAGGACATCGGCGCCTGCGGCGGCGGCCGCCTCGGCGTCCTGGTAGTTCTGGACCTGGCACATCACCCGCGCCCCGGCTTCCTTGGCGCGGGCCAGCCATGGCTGCGGATCGGCGAACGAGAGCGCGACGACCGCCGGCCGCTCCTCCAGCGTGGCGTCGAACAGCGGCTCGGTGAAGGGGAGGAAGGGCGTGATGAAACCGACGGCGAACGGGCCGTCTGTCGCGGCACGGATGGTCGCGATCTCGGCGCGGATCCAGTCGGGACCCTTCCGGGGGTGCGTACCGCCGAAACAGCCCAGCCCGCCGGCGGCGGAGACCGCGGCCGCGAGTGTCCCGCCGCTGTGCATGGCCATGGGGGCCGACATCACCGGATGGACAAGCCCGAACATTTCGGTGAATCTCGTCTGCAACATGGCGGAAGAGTAGCGGCTGGGCAGGTCTGGGGTGGGGTGGGGTGAGGTGAGGTGCGCTGGGGTGGTCGGGCAGGCCGGGTCAGGGGCGCCAGGGTCTCGGGATGCGGCGGGCGGTCGACGCATGGGTTTCGGCCCAGCACCGCATGGAGCGGTAGAGGGTGGAGGTGATGGGTTCCGTCCTGTGGGTCACCTCAAAGGGGTCGGTGATCGACAGATAGCTCTGGTACGCCTGGAAGGCCGTGACGCGCATGAGCTGCGCCCGGTCCAAGTACTCCCGGGCGAAGGGGAGATAGAAGCGGTTCCACTGGTCCGCCGAGACGTAGCGCAGTTGCTCCAGCGCCGGTACGCCGTGCTCCGCGCGCCAGGTATTGAGCGCGGTCAGTATGGTGTGGAACGCCTGTGCCACGCGTGGCGCGCCGTCGCCGCGGCCCAGGATGGAGAGTCTGACGCCGGTGGGCCGGTCTCCCCCGACCAGGTCGCGGATGTGCTCGGCGATGTCGTCGGTACTGACGATGTCGAGGTATGCGTCCTCGTCACCGACCAGCGCGGGGACGGCGCCGGTGCACAGTGAGGACGGCAGCCAGAAGAAGCCGCTGTATCTGTCCAGGAAGCCGTCCACGCGGGCGCCCATCACGATGGGGAAGCGGATGATGTCCCCCGTCGGGCACTCGGCGGCGATCAACCGCTCGGCGGCCGCCTTGGACCATTCGTAGGTGTTCCGGTACGCGTCGGATGAGGTGGGCTCCACGCTGCCGGTCAGTCCGGTCGCGTAGGAGGACGACAGATGGATGAGGCGGGTGTGGTCGTCCTTCCACTTCAGCAGGGCGCGCAGCGGAGCCACGTTCGCCTGCTCGGACTCCTCGGCGGAGAGGTTCCAGCGGGTGTCGGCGGCGCAGTGGACCACCGTGTGCCAGGCTCCGCGCAGCGCGTCGGGGGGTTCCTCGGTGCCGATGCGCCAGGCGAGCTGACGCGGGGAACTGCCGCCGCGGCTGCTGACTCCGTACACCTCATAACCCGCCGCGGTCAGGCGGCGGAGTACGGCGCCGCCGACCGCTCCGGTGGCGCCCGTGACGAGAATGCGTGCGGGAGGAGTCACGAGACGACGAGCCGCCTCTCGATCGCCCGGAGCATCTGCTCGGAGTTCTCTCGCAGGGCCTTGGTGGCGACCGGGTTCAGCATGTCGGCCAGCAGCGGGATACCGATCTCGAAGTCCACGGAGAAGGTCACCAGGGACGTGTCGGTGTCCTGCGGATCCACCCGCCAGTAGCCGGTGAACTCGTCCAGGTCCCCTGATGTCTGATGGAACGTCATGGTGCGTGTCGACTCTTCCAGTTGATCCTCCTCCACCCACTCCAGGACGGATCCCTTGAGGAGCACCGACCATTCGCTCACGCGCGTGCCATGGGATGTGCCGCTCACATGGACCGACTCGACGTTCTCCATGTACGCGGCGTAGTCCTCCAGCCGTGTGACGGCCCGCCACGTCTCCTCGGCCGGTGCCTGGATTCTCAGATTCACTTCGACATGGGGCATTGCTGGCTCTCTCTCCTCGCGGACGGTTCTCCGGGGTGTGCGGGCCGCCTCAACCGGCCGGATCGAAGCTGATCTCCCGCCCGGTGCAGTGGTCTCCGACGACCTGGTCGCAGACGAGCAGGCTCGGTGGATGGTGATGCGCGGCCAGGGAGTCGATCAGGAGCTTCGCGGCGGGCTGGTCGCGGGTGTACAGACGGCTGCCGAGCACGGGGGTGAGCGCCGACAGGGCCCGGTCCCGTACGTCGCTGAGCGTGGCGCGCAGCGCGACGGCCGCGGCGAGGGCCGCGCGGCCGGAGAGCCTGCCGTCCTCGAAGTCCCGGCCGAGCTGGCGGCAGGCCCCGCCGAGGGTCAGTACCTCTCTGGTCGCGCGGCCCAGCAGGGGAACGCGCGTGCCGTACTGTCCGGAACCGGTCATCTGCCGGTAGGCCAGGTCGAGCAGGGCGCTGAGGACTCCGTGGTAGGTGGCGCTCAGCAGGACGGAGAACCAGACCATTCCGGAGATCACCGTGTCGTCGATGATGTCGGCCGGGCCGCGGTGGAAGACGAGCCGGTCATCGATATCGACGTCCCGGAGCACCAGCTTGGCGGTGTCCGATCCAGTCATACCCAGGGACGGCCAGTCCCCCTCCACCGTGAGGCCCGGGGAGGCGGCCGGGCACAGGGCGAGGATGGTTTCGTCCGTTGCCTCGACGCGGGCGGTCAGGCATACGAGCGTGGCCGTGGAGGCCAGTGAGCAGGGGTACTTGACGCCGGAGACCCGGTAGCCCTTGCCGGTCTCGACTGCCGATGACCGGCTGCTCATGAAGTTGGGGCTGCCTCCCGGTTCCGCGAAGGCGGATGCGACGAGGGCGTGTGTCCCGGCGATGCCCTCCAGCAGCATCCAGCTGGTGTCCCGGTGGCGCTGCCAGTAGTCGGCCATCAGCCCCACGGTGAACGAGTGCATGTTCAGCGCGATGGCGGCGGACGGGTCAAGGGCCCCCAACGCGCGCTGAGCGGAGGCCACTTCGACCAGACCGGCGCCGGATCCGCCGAACTCCTGGGGGATCGCCAGCGCGGCGAAGCCGCTGGCTGCCAACTGCCGGATCCGCGCCGCGCCGGAGGCATGGCCCGCCACTCCGTCCGGCACACCGTCCGGAGCCCAGTCGGAGTGCCAGTCGGTGTGCCAGCCCGAGTCGAGCAGCGTCCGGTGAGGTGGTGGCTCCTCTGCGCGATCAGCCATGGTCAGGTGCTCCTCTCCTGGACCGGGCGGGCCTCATGGGCCGGGCGGGTCTCCTGCACCGGGCTGGTCTCCTGCACCGGGTGTGCCTCGTATGACGGCTGCCGGGGCGGAGCGGGGAGCGGGCCGCCGTCGTGCCGCCGCTGTCCGCAGGTACAGATGAGCGCCGACTCGGTCCCGGCGGGTGTGGGCGGCAGCGGTCGGGGCCGCGCCGACAGGTGCCGTAGCACCCGCTCCGCCGAGCGGCGGCTGCGGCAGCGCAGGACCGGGGCCGCCGCGGCCACAAGTACGGGACGCATCCAGCACAGTTCGCGGCCGCGGAATCCGGCGGCCTTGCGGACGAGGGCGGTGAGGCTGCGCACCGGTGGGTCGTCCGCCGCCAGTCCGGCGGGCAGGTAGTCCCGTGGCTGCCGCCCCCGCAGCGCGTCCCGGCGCAGCCGCAGGGAGCGGCGTACCAGAGCGGCCGCGCACAGCCACGGATGCAGGTCCAGGAGCACCACGGCGTCGGCCCGCTCGACCCGCTGCCGGACGGTGGCGGCGAAGTTGCCGTCGATGATCCAGCACGGCCCTGCGGAGAGTTGCTCCACCGTGCGCTCCCACTCCGGCGTCGAGGGCCTGCGCCAGCCCGGTCGCCAGTAGAGGTCATCGAGGTGTATCAGGGGCAGGCCGGTGCTTGCCGCCAGGGCGTGGCTGAAGGTCGATTTGCCGCTGCCGGGGCTGCCCAGCACCACGATCCTGCACGCGGCCGTGGGGGTCATCGCGGGGCCACCGGGTCGTTCATCAGCGCGGCTACCTTCCGCATCGTGGGCGCGTCGGCGAGGGATACCCGCAGGCACCCCGCCAGTCCGGGCACCTCGTCGAGCGCGCGGATGCGTACCTGGTGGCTGTCCAGGTGGTGTGCCATCCGCAGGGGAAGGGCGCGGTCGCCGGTCCGGAACGTCACGAAGTTGCCGCCCGGGTCGAGTGCGCGCCACCCGGGGTGTGCGGTGAGCACCTCCTGGACGAACTCGGCGCGGATGGCCCGCACCTCGCGCCACACCTCGGCGAACCGGTCCGCGTCCGCGAGGAGGGTGTGCAGCAGGGCCAGTGCCGTGGATGAGACCGTGCTGTCCGGCCGGAACCGGGACAGGTAGGAGACCAGCGCGGGCGACCCGGCGACCGAGGCGATACGTGCTCCGGCGAGTCCGAAGGTCTTGGAGTAGGAGCGGAGGACCAGCAGATGCGGCGACGAGGCGACCAGCGGGACATGGGTGATGCCGGTGAAGGCGCCGTAGCACTCGTCGATGACGAGCAGATGGCCGGCCCGCCGTGCGCGCTCGGCCGTTTCCGCGATCGCTTCCGGTGAGAGGGCGAGGCCGGACGGGCTCGCCGGGTTGGTGAGCACCACCACGGCCGGGGGGTGATCCGCCATCGTGCGGTGCAGCCCGGTCAGTTCGAGCCGGGAGGCCCCGGCCTCCAGTGCGGGGCAGCTCACGACGGGTACGGCGCGCAGGGCGGCGTAGTACCGCCAGCTCTCGAAGGTCGGCTCGTGCAGGATCAGGCTTCGGCCGCCGGTCGCCAGGGCGTCCACGACGAGGCCGACGGCGGAGTCGGAGCCGGCGGTGAGCAGGATGCCGGACGGCTCATGGCCCTGGTAGTCGCTGAGTGCGGCCACCAGTTTCTGCTGGTAGGGGTAGTACATCAGGTCCGCGGTGCCGAGCCGGTGCGCCGCCGCCGAGACGAGCTCGGCAGCGACCGGGTGGCGCAGTTCGCAGCTCTTCAGGTTGAGCACACCGGACCGCTGCCGCCGGGGTTCCCACGGCAGCTCCCAGACGTCCGGCCGGGTCGGGAACGGCACGGCGTCCGCGCGCGAGGCGGCCGGTGGCGCGGTCATGCGCCGCTCCGGGCGGCGGCCACCGGAATCCGCTCCTGCACGGACGTCACCCGGGTCTCCCGGCCGAACAGGAAGTCGTAGAGGCCGTCGTCCGGTGCGTGCTGCGGGTCCGCGATCAGATGGCGGTTGTACCTGCTGATCTGGAGCGGTGTCATGGAAGGAGTCATGTCGTGCAGACGGGTGTACATGGTGGGGCGGAAGCGCGCGCCGACCTGTTCGACCAGTTCCCGTGTGCGCCGGGCGCCCTCCGGTCCGGTGCCGGGCAGACCGATGATGACGAAGGCATTGAGCTCGATGCCCGCCCGCGCGCACTGCTCCGCGAGGTCCCGGAACCTGTCTTCCTCGATCCGCTTGGTCCGGGGCAGCGAGCCGTGGCCGTCGGGTTCGAGGGTCTCCAGGCCCACCGAGATACGCACACAGCCCGCCCGGCCCATCAACTCCACCAGTTCCGCGTCGAGATGATGGACCGTGGTGGCGCACTTCCACCGCGGTGACACGGGGCCGGTCAGGAACCGTTCGCACAGCTCGCGCACCCACCGCTTGTCGAGCGTGAAGGTGGGCGCGTAGAAGGAGACATACTCGAACGGCAGGGCCCGCAGGCTCTCCTCGATGTACGAGACGGTCGCATCGACGGACAGCCGCCGCTCGCGGAGCCCGAAGATCTCGTGCACCTCGCAGAACTCGCAGCCGATGGGGCAGCCACGGGCGACCGGGACCACCAGTTCGCGGCGGAACGGGATTCCGCAGAACTTGTCCTCGTCGCGCACATAGAGCCGGTCATAGTGCTCGTACGGGATCTCCCGTACATCGGGCAGTGTCCATGCCTCGGGGGCCAGACTGTCGCCGTCGCGCGAGGGCGGGATCCACCGTTCCCCGTCGCGTACGACGACTCCGGGCAGGGCGGCGTGGGGTGTACCGGCGGCGAGGGACTCGACGTAGTGCGCGACGCCCGCCTCGTAGTCACCGGACCGGACGATGGCATCCAGCCCGTACCGCTGGAAGAAGCCGGGATTCATGCTGCTCAGGCGGCCGAAGGTGATCAGGCGGCTGTCCGGGGACAGTTCGCGGGCGTAGGCGGTGAAGCGTTCGAAGCCGTCGATGGCGTCGAAGTCGTTCATGATCGCGATGACGTCGTAACGGCCCTGGTAGAGGAGGTCACCGATGGCCTTCCAGTGGGTGTTCAGCACACCGGCGTCCCGTACATCGACCCGGTCCACCGACGGCAGGCGGCGCAGATGCCCGGCCGTCATGTACAGCGGGGTGTGGTGGCCTGCGTTGAAGTAACTGGGTACATGGGGAGGCCAGATGACCAGGACTCTCACGGGGAACTCCTTCGGCATGGCGCGGGGTGGAAGGGCCGGGACGGGCCATGCGGTGCGAGGTGCTGATGTGCCGATGTGCCGATGTGCCGATGTGCCGTCAAAGCTAGCCCGCGGGCGACCGGTCGATCAGCGGGTGTTTCTCTGTACGGAACGGATTTCCGGCGCGTCACGGAACAGCAGCGCGTACAGCTCCCCGAAGTCCGGGCGGGCGGGATCCACCGGAACCACCTCCCAGCCGAGACGGCGGGCCGGGGTGAGGTCGTTGTCGTCGGAGTCGCCGACCATGATCCGTCGTCCGAACGGGCCGGCCGTGATCAGCTCGAAGGCCCGGGGATCCGGCTTCTTCGGCCCGCCGTCGGCGGTGAAGTGGGCACGCTCGTACACCTCGGGGACCCTGAGCCGGGTCAGCAGGCGGCGCATGAGACCGCCGGGGAGATAGCAGTTGGACAGCAGCCGGACCGTGTGCCCGGCCCCGGCCGTGCGGCGCATGGCATCGGCGGCGGGTTCACACAACGCGTACCGGTCGTCGTCCTCGCATCCCAGGGCCCGCCACAGCGCCCGGTCCAGGTCCTCCGCCGGGCGGACCACTCCCCGGCTCCGCAGGGTCGTATCGAGTACGTCGCGGGTCGCGGGCTGGAGGGCCGCCTTGTCGACGAGCGCGGTGTACAAGGTGGTGAACACCTCGGTCACGACCTCGTCGGCCAGTTTCCGGTCCAGTGCGAGCACCTCGGCGACCGCCCGGGTGAAGTCGTCGGGGCCCGGCATGGGGCGCCGCTCGGTGATGATCGTGCCGAAGCAGTCGAAGACCACCACTGTCGTACCGGGTGTCAGGTCATTCATCTCATCCCCCGTATCCGCCTTACCGGCCGTCATGACCACGAGACCTTTTGGTCCTCGAAGCGGAAGAACGTCAGCGTCACCGCGGCGAATACGGCGGAGAAGCCGAGCAGCACCATGACCGGCAGCAGCACCGCACCGGCCCCGCCGCCGTCGATGACGACGGTGGTGAAACCGCGCATCGCCCAGTAGCTGGGCACTCCCGGCGCGAGCGGGCGCGCCCAGTCCGGCAGGGCGGACAGTGGTGTCAGCGCACCGCCGAGGCCGGCGAACAGCAGC
The DNA here is from genome assembly GCF_027497495.1 of Streptomyces tubercidicus. GTDB lineage: Bacteria > Actinomycetota > Actinomycetes > Streptomycetales > Streptomycetaceae > Streptomyces > Streptomyces tubercidicus. Next base: position 7,340,174 of record NZ_CP114205.1, on the reverse strand, counting down.
GCCGCGAGGTTCGCGAACACGGCCAGCTGGGAGACCGTCCGGCACAGCGAGACGAGCGCCATCCCGAACATGACCACACAGAGGGCCAGTGCCGCGCCGACCGCGACGAGCGCCGGCCACGCCCCGCTGACCCGCAGGTCGTACAGGAGCCCGCCGGCCAGGAACACCACCGCGAGTTGCAGGACGGCGATGCCCAGCGGGACGACGACCCGGCCGGCGATGACCTCGCCGGGCCTGGCGAGTCCCGCCCGGAGCCGGTCCCAGGTCTTCCATCCGTGCTCCCGGAAGACCCCGAAGCCCACCAGGTTCACCAGGAAGAACGTGAACATGACGGCCATGCCGGGGACCGCCTGCTCCGCGCCGGTGGCGCCCTCGACCTGCTCGGCCCGCAGCGCCGTACGGAAGAGGGGCTGCATGAATCCCATGAGGAGCAGGGGCATCACGGTACGGACGATCAGGGGTGCCGGGTCGCGCAGTTGGAGCCGGATGTCGTGCCGGATCAGCGCGGCGATCCGTCCGGGCGAGCCCTGCTTCATGGGGTGTCCTCCTCGGTGGCCGCGCCGTACCGGCGTCCCGTGACCCGCAGGAACACACTGTCCAGACTGGGCTGGACGAGCCTGAGGTTGACCAGCTCACCGGCCGCCTCACCGAGGGCCGCCATCACCTGCGGCACGGCCAGATGCGGCTGGTCCACGGTCACGCGCAGCACCCGGCCGTCCCGCACCACGGGCCAGGGCAGGGACAGGTCGGGCGGGCCGCCGGAGAAGGTGAGTTCGATGCCGCTGTCGCCGTACTGCCGCACCAGTTCCTTCAGCGTGCCGCGGGCGATCAGGCGGCCGCCGTTCAGCACGGCGACCGAGCCGTCGAGGGTCTCCACCTCGGGCAGATAGTGCGTGGAGTAGCAGATGGCGGTGCCCTCGGCTGCCATGGTGCGGACCGCCTCCAGGAGCTGTTCACGGGTCTGTACGTCCACCCCGGCCGTCGGCTCGTCCAGCAGGAGCAGGGGTGGACGGTGCACCAGGGCCATCGCGGTGTGCACGCGCCGCTGTTGTCCGCCGGACAGCCGTGACGCCCGGCGGCCGAGCAGGTCGGTCAGCCCCAGGGGCTCGGCGACCTCCTCGATGCGGCGGTCGGCGGTGCGGCCGCGCAGTCCGACGAGTTCCGCGAAGAACAGCAGGTTCTGACGCACCGTCAATGGCATGTAGAGGCCCAATTCCTGGGGAGCCAGCCCGAGTTGACGCCGGGCTTGGTGCGGCTCCCGCGCCGGGTCTCTGCCGAGGACGCGGACGTGCCCGGTGTCCGGCCGCAGCAGCCCCGCCACGATGGACATCAGGGTGGTCTTGCCCGCCCCGTTGTGCCCGAGCAGGCCGACGATCTCCCCCGGCACGATGTCCAGATCCACCTCGCTCAGCGCCGTCACCGTCCCGTACCGCTTGGTGATGCCGTGCAGCGTCAAGGCGGGGCCGCCGCCCGCACGACCGGGACCGGGGTCAGTCGGCACGCCGGGTCCAGTTGCTCGGCATGACATCCGGCAGGCCGAGCCGCTCCAGATGCGGCGACCAGGTGCGGGCGAGTTTGAAGCCCTTCATCAGGCCGCTGCCGGCGCGGACGTTGGGCAGCTTCTGCGCATACCCCAACTGCCCCTCGGTGACGCCCAGATGGGCGCTCAGCCGGTCCAGCCACTCCTCGCCCCGGCCCTGCGGGATGGCCTCCAGGCCGTCGGCCGCGAGCCGCAGACCGTCCTCGACGTCCGCTTCCGGCACTCCGGCGAACGGGTCAAAGCCCGGCTGCTCACCGGTGTAGTTCAGTTCGCCGTGGGTGCGCAGGCCCCGTACGGAGAGGGAGAGCTGCACCAGGTCGTAGGCCATGAGGACCGCGACCTCGGGCTGTCCCGCAGAGACCGCGCCCTCGACGTCCTCCTGTGCGGCGCGGCACTTCAGCAGCAGGCGCACCGCTCCATGGGCGCGGAACGCCATGAGCCGGCGCACATCCGGCAGGGGCTCGTGGGCTTCGGTGTGCGGTGCGGTCATCGTCCGGATGCCTCCTCCTGCGCGAGCGCCACGCCGAGCCACAGCATGTCGTGCGCGAACAGCCGCTGGATGTCCGCGGGCGGGTCGGCGCCGGGCGGTCCCGACCAGAGGATGTCGTCGCTTCCGGCGGGCGGCAGGTCGGTGCGCGGGACTTCAAGCGCGCGCAGCTCCCAGCGGTCGACGACCGTGCGGTCGTCCAGCTGTGCCGTGCCGATGCCGGTGGCCCAGCGCACCACGGTGTGCAACGGCGCCTCGGAGGCGGTCAGTTCATGGACGAGGCCGAGACAGCGCGCCACCCGGTCGCGGGGGGCGAGCGGGGGCGTGAGGACCTCACGGAGGAGAGCGAGGGCGTCGTGGTCCCCGGCGGCCCTGAGTTTCTCGCCGACCCACTTCTCGGTGAAGTAGATCTCTCCGGCAGCGGCGGCTCGGGCGTTCAGGGCGGCCACGATGGCCTCCCTGCCCCGCACCGCCGCGGCCATCGGCCGTTCGCCGACGAGGAGTTGGGCGGCGCGTCCGAGCCGGTGCGCCTCGACCGTCCACCACTGTTCGACCGCCCGCGCGAGCCAGGGCTGCCGCAGGCCGTCGTGCCAGGTCTGCCACGGCCCGGTGACGAGCAGGGGCAGGCCGAGAGCCAGCCTGCTGGCGGTCTTGAGGGTGCGGCGCCGGTGGTTCCATGCCTCCTGGGTGACCGTGCCGAAGCGGGGCCAGGAGCTGTCGCGCAGGCGTGCCGTACGGTCCAGGACCGCGCTCGCCTGACGGATGTTGACGTCGATCAGGGTGCCGTGCCGGTGCGACTGGATGGGGAACCTGGTGAGCTGGTCGTTCTCGACGAGCACCAGCAGATCGAGGTCGCTGCGGTGGTTGCCGAACCCGGCCAGCACCGAACCGGCGGCCACGGCGAGCGCCGGACGGCCGTGGCCCTGATCGGTCTCGCCGATCACATCGCCGAGGTCGAGGCCGCGTTCCTCCAGGAACTTCTGGAAGCGCCCTTCGAGCACATGCCGCTCCGGAAAGGCGGCCGGTACAGAGGTGTGTTCCATGACGGTCTGGGGCCTCCCGGCGCAGCTTGACGACGAGCGGGGGAGCTGGGGAGCTGGGGAGCGGACTTCCACGGGCCCGACAGCCCGGTCACCGTAGGCAGGCGGCAGAGGGCGCGGCAAGGCGGACCGGGAAGTGTTCCGGTGCGCGGAACAGCCCTTATCCGGGAAGCGGACGACCGGTACAACTTGCCGAGGCAGAACTGCCGCCACGGCTCGACGCCATTGAGTCTTCACCTGTCACCTCCTGAATCCCATGTGATCCGCTTCAGTGGTCGTCGTGTCGGTCGTACGCGGCGAGGCGCCCTTCCGGCCCGTGCGCCGGACGGTCGGGCTCCCCGCTCGGGTACGGGAACGCCGAAGGCAGCGGGCGGCAGGCACCCGTAGACGCTCCTCCGCGCGAGCAGGGCGCAACCACCGGTCACCACGGCGGCTGGCGCGCGGAGAGCGGCTCACCCAAGAGGGTGGGCCGGCGGCACCCCCGCGCGGTCGTCGGGCGGCTGCCCGTCAGCTGTCCAGAGTCCGGAGGGACCCGATGCATCTGCCCCTGCTGAAAGTCCTGCCGGAGGACTTCCGCGTCACGGAGACCCTCGGATTGGAGACGGCAGCGCGTGACGCGTCCACGCACACCTATCTCCTGTTGTGGAAGCGCGGCCTGACCACGCATGAGGCGCTGGGCGCACTCGCCGCGGCGTTCGGCGTGGACGTGCGGGATGTGGCGGCGGCCGGGCTGAAGGACGAGGACGGCATCACCGAGCAGTTCGTCTCGGTGCGCGCCGTGCTGTCACCCGAGGAGGTGGAACGCGCCAACGCGCGCGGCCGCTCCTGTGGTGAGGACCGCGCCTGGCGGGTGACACCGCACGGGTCCGGCACCGCACCGCTGCGGACCGGAGAGCTGGACGGCAACTGCTTCCGGCTGGTCGTCCGGGACCTGGACGAGCCCCTGGCCACCGCCTTGGCCGAGGGGCCCCGGCGGCACACCCATTTCTTCGTCAACTACTACGACACACAGCGCTTCGGTGTGCCGGGCGGCCCCAAGCAGACCCATCTGATCGGCGGAGCCCTGCTCGCCGGTGACGAGGACACCGCACTGGATCTGCTGCGCCGCTCCGGGTCCGCCGAGGGGAAGCGGGCGCTGGATCACCAGGGGCCCGCCCACGAGTTCTGGCCGCGGCTGGATCCTCGTGTCCCGGTCTTCTACCGCTGCGCACATGCCTCGTACGAGTGGAATGCGCGAGTGCGGGCCCTGCTCGGGGAATCGGCGGGCGCGGAGGTGGCGCACGTCGAGCGCGAGGGCCTGCCCTATGCCTTCGCGACCACGCGCGAGGCGGTGCTCCGCCTCGCGGTGCGCCGCCCGGAGCTGGACTATGTGCGCTACCGCTGGACGGACGGGGCGTGCGTGCGCAGCACCGCCGCCCGCCCGACCGTGCTGCAGACGCATATCTCGGTGCACCGCGTCGAGCCGGATCCGCTGCACCCGGGCCGCTTCGCCTGCGCCGTCTCGTTCTTTCTGCCGTCCGGCGGCTATGCGACGGGGGCGGTGCACCAGTGGTTCGTCCAGATCGCCGGGGCGCTGGGGGACGGTGCGCCGGATCCCGCGGTGGCCGCCGGCGGGCGCGCATGAGTGCGGCGGTGGAGAGCACGGGTCCGGACGCGCGCACCGTGCTGGGCCGGGTGCGGGCGCACCTCTCGCCGGGGCTGGCCCTCGTCTACGGCATGAACGGTGCGGGGGCGGTCGAGTCCTGTGGGGACGGGGCGAGGATCGTGCTCTCCGACGGGCGGTCCGCACTGGACTTCGGCAGTTACGCGGTCACGCTGCTCGGGCGCGGGCATCCGGAGGTACTGCGCGCGGTCCGCGGGGAGTTGGAGTCGATGCCGGTCTCCACCCGCGTCCTGGCGAACGGCACGACGGCCGGGTTCGCGGCCGAGCTGGTCGCGTACACCGACCCCGGCCGTCTGACCAGGGTGTGGCTGGGGCTCAACGGGTCCGACGCGGTGGAGGCCGCGCTCAAACTGGCCCGGCTGGCCACCGGCCGGACCCGGGTCGTCGCCGTCGAGGGCGCGTACCACGGAAAGTCGCTGGGAGCGCTCGCCGCCACCTGGAACCGGCGCTACCGCCAGTCCCTGGAGCCGCTGCTCGGCGGGGTGGTGCATATCCCCGCAGACCCCGGAGCGGTGCCCGGGGCCTTCGCGGAAGAGGACGTCGCCGCAGTGATCGTGGAACCCGTACAGGGCGAGGGCGGCGTCCGGGCACTGCCGTCGGCGTTCCTGGCCGCCCTGACCGCTGCCGCCCGTGCGCACGGGGCGTATGTGATCGCCGACGAGATCCAGACGGGGCTGCGGCGGTGCGGGGAGCGGGCGCTGAGTGTCGCCGCCGGTCTGCGGCCCGATGCGGTGCTGTTCGGCAAGGCGCTGGGCGGTGGGGTCCAGCCGCTGTCGGCAGTGGTGGCGACGGAGGAGCTGTACGGGCCGCTGGCCACCGACCCGTTCGTGCACACCACGACATTCTCCGGCCACCCCCTCGCGGCCGCCGCGGGCAGCGCCGCGCTGCGTGCCGTGGAGGAACTGGCGCCCCGGGGCGAGCGGCTGTCGGGCCTCATGGCGGAAGGGCTCCGCCGGATCGCGCACCGTCACACCGGGCTGGTCACCGAGGTCCGCGGCCAAGGGCTGCTGTGGGGCGTCGAGTTCGGGCCGCACGGCGCGGCCGGTGACGTTCTGCTGGAGCTGAGCCGGCGCGGGCTCGTGGTGTCCCCGTGCCTGGGGCAGCCGGAGGTGATCCGGCTGCTCCCGCCGCTGGTGGCCACCGACGAGGAGGTGGAGGAAGCACTGGACCTCCTGGACGCGACCTGCGCCGCGGTCCCCGACGAATTCCGTTCCGCCGCACGAAACGCCTCCGACGACGGCTCCGCACCCCGCGATAGGTTGCCGGAGGACGGCGCCCTCACCGGCCCGGCAGGCGGTCCGGGGACCGGCGCCGAGGGGCCCGCCACGGCACGGCACACGGCGAGCGGGGCATCGGTGCCCGGCCCGTGCCGGGTGCGATGAGGAGTGGAGCAACCATGGCTCGCGACCGGAGCTACGAGGAATTCGCCGTCCAGTACGACCGGGGCAGCGCGGACAACATCTACAACACGCTGCTGGACCGTCCCGCGGTGCAGAGCAAGTGCCCGCCGCTGGCGGGGCGGCGGGTGCTGGAGGCCGGATGCGCGGGCGGAGCGCTGACGCGCTGGCTGGTGGGCCAGGGGGCGGCGCGGGTCGTCGCGCTGGACGCGAGTCCCACGCTGGTGAAGCTGGCCGGTGAACGGCTGGGCGACCGGGCCGAGGTGCGGGTGCACGATCTGCGCGAGCCGCTGGACTTCCTGGCCGATGCGTCCGTCGACGTGGTGGTGTCCTCACTCACCCTGCACTACCTGGAGGACTGGGTACCGACGCTGGCCGAGTTCCGCCGGGTCCTGGCGCCCGGGGGCACGGTGGTGCTCTCCACCCACCATCCGCTGAACGACTTCGAGATGTCCCCCAGCGGCGACTACTTCCGTATCGAGGAACTGCGGGACGAATGGCCGAGCTTCGGACCGCCCACCCCGGTCGTCCGGTTCTTCCGGCGCCCACTCGGCCAGATGATCTCCGAGGTCCACCGCGCCGGGCTCGTCCTGCGTGAGCTGTACGAACCGCGGGCCGACCCGGCCCGGCGGGAGGAGTTCGGGAAGAGGTTCGACAAGTTGTCGCGCAAGCCGTGGTTCCTCGTGCTGGTCCTCGGTCATCCGGGCGACCTCGCCGAGGGCGGGACGGCACCCACCGCCGGGTGACGCCGCCCGGCTGACCACATCCCAAGGAGCAGCCGCGTGCCGAACACCCCACCCGCCGTGGCCGTCGTGGACGGCGACCGGCCCGATGACCGCCGCGCGCCCACCGCACCGACGGCGTACTGGACCGTCCTCGGCGGACCGGCCGTCCCGCGCCCCACGCTCGCCCCCGGCGGCTTCAAGCATCTGCTCGTGCCGAGCCTGGCCGCCGCCTGCCTCTCCGACCGTCCCTGGCGGATCGCCAACGCCCCCTGGATCGAGGACCGTCGGCTGCTCTCGGCCATGCTGCGGCATCTCGGTGCCACGGTGGACGATGACGGGCCCCGCGTCACCGTCGACGCTTCCGGCCTCAACGGGGCCGGTATTCCGACGCACTGGAGTGCCGGCATCCACGGCGGCGTGTATCTGCTGCCCACGGTGCTCGCGACGCGCGGCGAGGTCAGCTCCGGACAGCACGGCGGCTGTGCGATCGGGGGCGGGACGCAGGGCTCCCGCCCGCTGTCCCATATCGCCACGGTCCTGGAGCGGTTCGGTGCCGCGTGCGAGGTGAGCGGCGAAGGGTTCCGCGCCACGGCGCCCCGGGAAGGGCTGCGGGGCGCCCGGATCGACCTCGCGGACTTCGCGGAGCCGGAGCCCCGTACCGGAACACCCACCGGTCCGCACTATTCGGGTGCGACCAAGACGGCGCTGCTCGCCGCGGTCACCGCACGGGGCACGACGGTGCTGGACAACCCGTACCCCAAGCCCGACGCACTGGAGCTGGCGCGGGTGCTGGGCCGGGCCGGTGCGCGGATCGAGGTGACCCGGGAACGGATCACGGTGGAGGGCCTGCGGGGCCCGCTCGGCGGTGCGGACATCACGCTGCCCTCCGACCTGATGGAGATCGTCACGTTCATCGCGTGGGCGGTCCATCTGCGCCGCGATCTGGACCTGGTGCTGCAACGGCCCGACGTGGTCCGCTCGGGTCTGGCCCCGGAGCTGGCCTGCCTCGCCGCGATGGGCGTGCCGCTGAGCTGGGAGGGTTCCTTGCTGCGGATCAGGCCGCCGGAGCGGCTGCGGGGCACCGACGTCCTCGCCGCCTCACACCACGTGTACAGCGACGCCGGTCCGCTGTTCGCGCTGATGCTGCTGAGAGCGGACGCCCCGTCCCGGCTGACGGACGGCGTATGGGAGAACCGCTTCGGCTATGCGGAGGGCCTGCGCGCCATGGGCGCCGTGCTCGACCGGGCCGGAAACGAGCTGCGTATCTCCCCCGGTCCGCTGAAGCCTTCTCCCGGGCCCCTGGCGGCCGGTGACCTGAGGGCGGCCGCCACCCTGCTCCTCGCCGCGCTGGGAACCGGCGTCCCGCACCAGCTGCACGGCGTCGCCCACCTGGCCCGCGGCTACGAGAACCTGCCCGCGAAGCTCGCCGCGCTGGGAGCACGCATCGACGTACCGGAGGAGACGGGAGAAACCGCGTGACGACCACCGCAGTGCTCGACCGGGACGCCATCGCCCGCACGACCATGGCCCGCGACCCCTTCGCCTGGGGGCTGGTGGCGGACTCCCTGCCCGGGGATTCCGTCCGGCGCCGTCTCGCCGCGGAGTTCCCCTCCGAGGGGTTCACCCTCACCGAGCGGGCCGGTGGCACCGCCGCCGGCAAGGGCTACCGCACCTGGAACCTGACGCTGGTCCAGGGCGGCGTCCCCCTGCCCGAGGGCATGCGCCGGCTGACACCCCTGTGGCAGGGCCTGGTCGCGTCCCTGCTCGACGACGGCTATCCCGCGGCGGTCGCCGAAGCCACCGGCCGTAACCTCGGCGGCTGTTTGCTGGAGGTACGCGCCGTACGGTACGGCTCCGGGTCGTGGATCGACCCGCACACCGACCGCGCCGACAAGATCGTCACCCAGACCTGGTACTTCAACGAGGGCTGGCGCCCGGAATGGAGCGGAGCCCTGCGCATCCTGCGCTCCCCCGCCGTGGACGATGTCGCCGCCGAGATCCTGCCGGGACTCACCGACTCGGTACTGCTGGTCCCCTCGCCGCACTCGTGGCACACCGTGATGCCGGTCGCTGAACGGGCGGAGCAGGACCGGCGCGTCCTGCTCGTGCACTTCGTCGCCGAGGAGCACCCGACATGGTGACCCCGATGCCCCGACGCCACGACGGCACCGAGCAGACCCGGGTCCAGCACCACTATCACCAGGAGCTCTTCCCCGCGCTGCACGACTGGGAGCGGACCGAGGCCGCCATCGTCGAGTTCACCGGGGAGAGCGGCCCCAAGGGACTGCTGGGCCTGGACCAGATGGGCCACTTCGGCCCCCAGGGCTGCGATCTCGTCACCCAACTCGTCCGCGAAACATTCCCGGACGACGTGCTGACCGTGGGTGAACTGGGCAGCGGCTTCGGCGGCGCGCTGCGGTACCTGGCGGACGCGCTCGCCCAGGACGGCGGTGGCGTGGCGCGGATGTACGGCATCGACCTGGTCCCCGAGCACTGTGCCGTCAGCCGGCGTATCACCGCCGCGCAAGGCCGCGACGAAGTGACCGAGATCTGCGCCGACGCCACCGAAGTCCCGCTGCCCGACGGGGGGTTGGATGTCGTCATCGTGACCGGTTCGATGCCGCACTTCCCACGGCCCGGCGCGGTACTGCGGGAGGCGGCCCGCCTGCTGCGCCCCGGAGGACTGCTCGTGGTCACCGAGGAGGTGAGCCTGGCGCCGCCGGGCCGCGCACCGTCCGCCGCCTTCCACGAGGCGCACCCGCCGGACGTCTTCTTCGTCACGTCCCTGCCGGACCGGCTGCGGCAGTTGCGCGAGGCCGGGTTCACCGAGGTGGTGCACCGGGATCTGCGGGAGTGGGCCGTCGCACTGCTGGCGGACCGGCTGAAGGTGGTGCGCCTGTTCCACGGGAGCGTGGTCCGCATCTACGGCACCGAGCCGGTGGACCTCATCCGCCGCACGCTCACCACCGCCCGGGAGGAATACCTGGCCGGGCGGCTGCTTCCCGCGCTGCTCACCGCACGGCTGGCCGAGGTCTCCTGACGTGCCGGCCGAACCGCCCGACCGCCGCACGGCGCGGGCCCAGTGGGGACCGGTGTCCTGGTCGTACACGGCCGGCGACGAGGCCGAGACCGCACGGGTCGCGACGCAGCTCGTCACGACCACGCCCTCGGTCTGGCCCGGGTACGGCCGCCTCCGCCTCCGTGTGCGCTCGATGCGGGACCCAGCAGCGCTGGACCGGCTGGAGCGGATGGCATCGGGACCTGCCCGGCGGCTGCGCGAGGAGAACTACTGGCGTACCCCGGACGGGACATGGCTGTGCTGCGGCGACCGCCCCGCCGACGCGGCGGACCCGGCGCTCCCCCGGCACGCCATCGGCCATCGCTACGGCTGGTGGACGATCCTGCACGACGACGACAGCGGTACCGAACAGCGCGCACGGACCGGCGACATCGTGCTGCGGGCCCTGGTGGCGGCCGCACTCTCGGCCCTCGGCGGCCTGACCGTGCACGCGTCCGCCGCGACCGGCCGGGACGGGCGGGCCATCGCGTTCCTCGGCGACTCCGGTACCGGCAAGAGCACGCTGGCCCTGCGTCTCGCACGGGCGGGTGGCTGCTTCGTGAGCGGCGACCGGACCCTGCTGGTGCCGGGCCCGGGTGGCTGGTGGGCCGTGGGGTCCGGGCTGTTGCCGCGCTTCCGCTGGGGCACGCTCGAAGGGCTGGGCCTGGCGACGCGGGTACGCGAGGCCGCTCTGCTGCGCCACGGTGACGGCCAGTGCCGGGTGGCCGACCTGCCGCAGACACCGGCCAAGGTGGTCTTCGCCCCGGCGGAGGCGGAACGCGTCCTGGGTGTCCGCACCGCCGGCTGTGCCCCGCTGGGCAAGCTGGTGGTGCTGTCCCCGGCCGAGGGGGGTGGTGTGCCCGTGGCGCGCGCGATCGTCCCCGAGGTGACGGCCGCCGCCGTGCGGGCGCAGTCGCTGCCGTCCGACGCCGGGTTCCTGGCGTGGCCGGCGGCCGGCCGTTCCACCCAGGTGAGGGATATCGCCGGGCTGGCCGAAGAGGTGGCTGGGTCCGCGCTTGGATGGGATCCCCTGCGGCAGCGGGCCGAGGAGGCGTTGGGCCGCGTGCTGATGGGCTTTCCGGGTGGGGCGCCGCCCGGGTGGCGGGGTGCGGCGCCGTGATGGGTGTGGGCGTGGCCGGTAGGGGCGTGGCCGGTGTGGACGGGACGGGTGTGGGCGTGGCCGGTCGGGGTGTGACCGGTGTGTGGGGGCCGTTGGGAGTCATCGGTGGGGCCGTTCTGCGTGGCGCCGGGTGTGCGGCGGGCATTCTGCTGCTCGGGTATCCGACGCCTGCGGTGCTCTGGTGGCTGATCGGATGCTGGCTGCTGTACCAGGCCGGGGCCGCCCTGGGCACCGCCGCGCTCGCCCCGACCGCCCACGCCCGGGACCGGGCCGCCCGGATCCGGCTGCTGCGCGCCGTGCAGCGGCTGGGCGCGGCCCCGGGCCGGCGGGCCCCGGGCCGGCGGGCCCCGGAGCCGCTATCGAGCCACCTGTACGCCGCCGCGGGCGTCGCGATCCGCTGGGAGCCAAAACCGGGTGCGGCGGTTGCCGTCCTCGCTCACCTCACCGGTTCACTGCTGACGGTCGCAAGTGCCTGCGTGGCGCTGGCCGTTGTGGATCCGTCTCTGGTGGTGGGGCCTGGCTTGTGCGCCGCGGTCGCGGTCGGTTTGGTGGTGCGTCCTCGTAGACGGCGGGGGGACGGCACGGGACGGGACGGAGGGGCTGGACGCGCCGGACGGACCGGACGAGCCGGCTGGGACGCCCGGCGCCGTGAGGCGCGGATCGTCACCGTGCTCATCGGCGTGCTCGCCGCCGGTGCCGCGCTCGGACCGGCGCTGGCCGCAGCGCGCCGTCCGGATGCCGCGGCGGGCCTGTGCGCGGCCGCGGTCCTGCTCGCCCGCTTTGTGTACGGCCTGACGGCGGTGGACCTGACGGCCGTACGGCACTGGCGGGTGACGCGGCGTCATCTGCGGGAGGTGGAACGGGCGGCGGAACCGGAGGAGGGCGCTCCCGGGGTCATGCCTGCGGGGGTCCTGCCTGACGGGCTCGTCATCGTTCCCGCGCGGGCCAGCCGCCTGGGCTTTGCCGATCTCGCCGCGAATGTGCACCTGGGTTCCCTAGGCCCGGACGACTCCGTGCCGGAACGGCTGCCCCACACCGTACGGCTGTGCCACCTGGCTGATCTCGCGCAGTCTCTGCCGCACGGCTGGCGCACCGTGTTGTCCGCCGAGTTCGCGGGCGGTGTCGACCTGGATGACGAGACGTGGCGGAGGATTGCGGCCGCTCGGGTCAGTGCCCTCCTTGAAGCAGGTGCGAGAGAGGTCCTGCTGCCCGGTGAGCCCGACCCCTTGCTGGCTGCGGTACTGGCCGACTGGAGTTCGCGTACCGGTGTACGGGTGCGGGTGTCTGCCGGGCGCGAGGGGGCCACGCCATGAAGCGCCTGCGTCCCAGCACGGTGATCGCGGCGCTGCTGGGTGCGGCTGCCGCCCTGCTCGGGCCGTCGCCGTCGACGGCCCGTCATACCGTGGACCGCGCCCTGAGGTTGGCGGTGGCCTTCGCCGTGCACCCCGCGCTACCGCTGGCCTTTCTGCCGCTGTGCTGCACCGTACCGACGCCCGCCCCCTCAGCTCTGAGCGGCGCGGACGCCGACGCGGCGCGCGCGGTGCGCCGCATCGTCCGCATCGCCACGGAGGACGCGGGGACCGGCGCGTCCTCGGCGGCGCTCGTTCGGCTGCTGGTGCTGCGCCACACGGAGTTCTCCGCGCAGGTGGCGAGAGCCACGGCCCGCGCCGCGCGCCGCAGCGCAGCCGACGGCGTACGCGCCCGACTGCCGGTGCTGTACGCCCTGGTGCTCTCGGCCATGGTCCTCACACTGGCCGGCCCGATGCCGACCGGCCCCGATGCGGCCGTCACCGCCCTCACTGTGTTCCTCACGGTCGTCACGACGCCACTCGGCCGCAACGACTAGCGGGCTGACCCGGACGCCTGACGGCATCGACCAGGCATAGGCCAGGCATCGGCCAGGCGCCAGTCAGGCATCGCTGGGACCGGGCTGCCAGCCACATGCCTGCGCCCACTCGTCGGCCCGGCGGACCAACTCCCATACCAGGGCGGACTTCTCCGCCGTATAGGCACGCCGGTCCGTGCCGTGCCGCTCGGCCAGCAGCGCCTTCCGCGCTCCGTACAGCTCCGCGTCCGTGCGGCTTTCCCGGAGGTAGTCGCGCAGCATCAGGCAGAACTGCTCGGCGAAGCTGCCCGCCCGCCGGACGTGCACATGGGTACGGGGGCCGGAGGTCTCGCGGAAGTACCGTTTGGTCAGGTCGGGGTTGTCGGCGCGGAACGCGAACCCCGCCGCCTCCAGTGGTGCGCGGAAGTCGGCGGGTTCGAACGCGGCGACGGACACCTGGATATCGATCACGGGCTTCGCCCGCAGCCCCGGCACTGCAGTGGAGCCGATGTGGTCGATGCGCAGTGCGACCTCCCCGAGCCCGCGACGCAGTCGGCATCCCAGCTCCGCGAAGAGAGTCGGCCAGGCATCGCGGTACTCCACGATCTCGATCACGCACCGCACCCTATCCATGCCACCGGAACCTCGGGGCGCCTCCCGCGTTCCGCCAGGCGGGAATTCGGCGAACCGCGCAGATCACCGTTCCACGTGGGGGAACACCGCCTTCTCCGGCCCCCTCGGGTCAGCCACCATCAAACGGTCACACCAGTCGAGCCATCGAGCCCTCACGCCATCGAGCCTTCACCCCCTCAAACCGTCAGGCCCCGCAGAGCCCTCGCGCCGCCACGCACCCGACGAAGGAGGCCCATGCCCGTCACCGCCGCATCCCCGCAGACCGGCCCCCGTCCGACGGGTCCGCGTACGGCCGCCGAGACCTTCCGGCTCACCCTTCCACCGGCGGAACTGACCGTGCACAGTGCGCTCCCCGGCCTCCGGGCGGCGATCAGCGCCCTGGTGCACCCCCTGTTCGAGGTGGGCGACACCGTGTCCTCGACGGCCCCGCGCCTGACCGTCACAGCACGGACCACCACCCTGCCCGGCCCGCAGGAGCTGGACACCGCACCACAACTGCTGGTGCACCCGGACGGGCCCCGCTTCGTCGTCCTGGAGCGCTCCGCCGACCGCACCGTGCTGCTGCGCGACGGCGAGGCCGACAGCGCACCCCTCGTCGTCACCGCGACGCCCGGCACCGCAGCGGTATCCGTCGAGGCGCCGGACGCGGGGCCCGCCTCCGTACGGGCCGTCGTACGGCTGCTGGGCACGCTGCTCGGGGCGCAACTCACCGGTCGTGGAGCGGTGTTCCTGCACGGATCGGCTGTGGCGGTGAAGGGGTCCTCGGTGCTGATGCTGGGGCCCAAGCACCGGGGCAAGTCCTCGCTGGCCTTCCTCGCCGTCACCCTGTGCGGCGCGGACTTCGTGTCCGATGACACCCTCGTCGCCTGGGCACATCGGCGCGGCGGCCCGCCGACCCTGCGGGGGTGGCCGAAACGCATCGGCATCGCCACGGCCCTGCTCGCCGGGCATCCGGCCCGCGCTGCCTTCGAGCGCGCATCGTTGCGACGCCACGGTTGCGGCACCCAGCGGGAGTTCACCGACACCGCCTGGAGCACCGCACCCGAAGGCCGGAAGCGAATCCGCGCGGATCTGGACGAGTTCACCGCACTGACCGGAGCCACCGTGGCCACCGACACGCACCCGGCGGGCCTCGTGTTGCCACAGGCGGAGCGGGACCGCAGGGGCTGGCGGATCGAAACCGTCACCGGCCGGACGGACGCGCTCGACGGCGCCCTGCTGTCCGGACCGGACCTGCGGCACTACACCGACTACCTCGGGCTGCTGCCACGGCCACGCCCGGAGCCCGCCATCCGCGCGGGCGTCCTCGCGGCACTCCGCGCCCTGCCGTGCGTCCGGGTCCGCTACGGCCCGGACGTCAACGCCGACTTCCCGCGCTTCTGGGACGAGCTCGCCGCGGCGCTCGCCCTGCCGGGCCGGGCCCGGTGAGCGCCGTGTTCGCCGCCCCGGGCATCAACTACCGCATGCCGCGGGTATCCGGTCTGCGGCCCGGCATTCTGCACCGGTCCGGTGACCTCACCGCGTTCACGGCGGACGAAGCCGGTGCGCTCGTCGCAGAGCACGGCCTGGCCTCGGTACTGGACCTCCGCTCGGATTCCGAGGTGGCGCGCTACGGGCCGCCGAGCGGACTGTTCGCCCACGGCGTGCGCTGGCTGCGTACTCCGCTCACCGGCTATCCGCGTGACACCATCGCCGCGCGGCGGCCCGGCATCGCCGACCGCACCCGCTACCTGCACGGCATCCTGACCGAGGCGACCCCCGGGAGCTGGCCGCTCCTGTTCCGGGAGCTCGCCGGGGCGGCGGACCGCCCCTTCCTGCTGAGCTGCCACTTCGGCAAGGACCGCACGGGTGTGGTCGTGGCCGCCCTGCTGGCGCTGGCCGGCGCGCCCCCGCACGAGATCGCCGCCGACTACGCCGCCGGGATGACCGACCTGGTCGCCAAGGCCGACCGCTTCAAGGACAAGTGGCTACGGCGCGGCCACACCCGTGAGGAGTACCTCTCCCGGCTGCGTACGTCTCCGGTGACGATGGCGCGTTGGCTGACCGAAGTGACGGAGCGTCATAACAGCATCCAGGACGCGCTGTTGGCGCTGGACGTGGCGGCGAACGACCTGGCACAGGTACGTGGACTGCTGACCGCACCTGCACCGGCACCCGCACCCACACCCACCCCCGCTCGCCCCGGACCACCGGCCGACCCGGGCGATGTGCCAGAGGGCCGTCCATGAGCGCCCCCGCGCCGACGGACGGCGTCCAGGTCCGTACCCCGGTACCGGATCACGAGTGGTACGAGACACTCGCCGAGGCAGGCCCGGACGTCCTGCCGAGCCAGACGCCGGGATGGCGATCGGCCGTGTGCGCACACGGCTGGCGGGACGCGACGCGCCTCTACCTCTGGCCCGATGGCACCAGGCTGCTGGTGCCGCTGGTGCGCTCCGCGGCCGGGAGTGTTGCGGAGTACGCGTCATGGCCGGAGGGGTGGGGCGTGGGCGGTGTGCTCGGGGCTCCCGACGCGCTCACTCCCGACCGCGCGAGGACCGTGCTGCGCGACCTGGCGTCCCTGCCCGCGGACCGCGTCTACCTGCGGCCGTCCCCCACGTCGACAGCGATATGGGACGCACTGGTTCCACCAGGTACCCGGCGCAATCCGCGGATGGCGCAGATCCTGCCGCTCGACGGCGGCTTCGACCATGTGTGGCGCCACCGCTTCCGGGGCACGCTGCGCTCCGCCGTACGGCGCGCCGAACGGGCCGGACTCACGGTCGAACACGATGGCTCGGGCCGGCTCCTCCCGGAGTTCGACCGGCTCTTCGAGCTGTCGCTCGACCGCTGGGACCGCCAGTCGGACCAGCCGGCGGGCGAAGTGCGCCGACGGGTACGGGCGAAGAACCCGCTGTCGAAGTTCACCGCCGTCGCCGACCACTTGGGTCCGCACTGCCGCGTGTGGCTGGCCCGCCATGGCGGACAGGCGGCCGCGGCGGTGGTGGCGCTCTACCAGGGGCCGTACGTCGTCTACTGGCAAGGGGCCATGGACAAGGACCGGGCCGCGCCCACCTACGCCGCGCCGTACCTGTTGCACCTGGTCATCGAGGACGCCTGCGCACACGGCGCACGGGCGCTCCACATGGGAGACACCTACCCCGGCACCTCGGTGACCCGTTTCAAAACGGCCTTCGGCCCGGACGAATACCACACAGCGGGCTACTGGATCCCGGGGGCGGGCGTCGGCAGGCGAGCGCCGGTACAGGACGAGAGGGAAGACATGAGGACGTCATGAAAGACCGTCACTGGAGGACCCGTTACCGCGTCGGCGGGTACGAGGTGTGGGGAACCTCGCTGGACAGTGAGGAACGCCGCCGGCACGCGCCGTACGCCGAACCGGCCGACATCGGCCTCTACCTCGACGAGCGCTGGCGCGGCGAGACGGACGCCCGCACCCCGTACTTCGTGTACTGGCCCACGCTGGAGGCGCCGGTGGAGAGATCGCTGCTGGTGCGGCGGATCAAGGAGGCCGCCGCGGCACTGGAGAACGGTGCCACGGTGGAGGTGGCCTGCTTCGGCGGGCACGGCCGCACCGGGACCGTGCTGTGCTGCCTGGACGTGGTCCTGGGCGGGACGACGGCACATGCCGCGCTGGAGCGGATCCGGCGTGAGTACTGCCATTACGCGGTGGGGTCGGCCGACCTTCAGCACTTCCTCTTCGACGTGGAGAAGGAGCTGGTGCCCCGCGCACCCGAACCGTTGCCTGCCGGGGAGACCTGTTGAGCACACCGCTGGTCTCCTTCGACCACACAACGGCCGAGGACGCCCCGTTCCGCTGGTACCACGTCCACGACACCTTCGCGCCCGCCGAGGCGAGAGCGCTGCGCGAGACGTTTCCCCGGGACGGGTTCCGGATGGTCACGCGCACGGGTACGGACAAGTCGTACGCGATGTACCACCGCCAGCTGCACCCGGTGGACGACGCGGAGGCCGGCGCCGCCGGGCTCGCCGGACCCTGGCGGCGGCTGGTCGCCGAGGTCACGGGGCCGGCCTACCGTACGGCCGTCGCCGGGCTGACCGGTCTGCCGGTCGGTGACGCTCCCGTCGAGGTGAACGTCTGGCGCTACGGCGGGAGTTGCTGGCTGGACCCGCATGTCGACAAGCCGGAGAAGCTGGTCACCCACGTCCTGTACTTCAACGAAGCGTGGCCCACGGGGCGGGGCGGTGATCTGCTACTGCTGGGTTCCTCGTCCGGTGCCGATGTGGTGCGGCGGGTCGCTCCGGTCGCCAACACCGGGGTGCTCCTCGTACGGGGCGAGGAGAGCTGGCACGCCGTGGAGCGGGTGCGAGAGGAGGCGGGTGGGCTGGAGCGGCTTTCGGCGCAGGTGGTCTTCCGACGTGGGTGAATGGCGGGGCGGGTACGGGACCGGCGGGTCCAACGCGGGTCGGCGGGCCGGTGCAGCACCTCCTACCGACACGGCCGTACGAGAGGACCGAACACGCCCCGCTCGTGGTCCCGTTCACCGCGCGTCTCCGGGCAGTGGGCGACATTGCGCCGCTCGTCCGTCCCGAACCTGCGGCGGATGTCCTTCTTGACGCGACGCGTACGGCGCAACGCGTCATCCCCGACGACTGCCAGCAACAGCATGGGCCCCTCGGAGAGGTAGGCGAGCGTGCGGAAGCCATCCGGTTCGTTCAGCTTCTCCGGGTACCAGCGCTCGGCCTGTGCCCGGGTCAGCCGGAGATGCCCGACGGTTTCGACGGTCAGTCCGGCCTGCCGCAAGGCCCGGACCACTTCCGGCGCCAGCCCCCGGCTGACACCGTCCGGCTTGACCAGTACATGGGTGTCCCGGGCACTGTCGCAGGGTGCCGGACGCGCGCGGCCGGGCCGGTGCCGGATGACAGACAGGATCCGACGGCGCACGGACCAGCGGTTCACGGACCAGCAGCGCACGGACCGACGGTTCACCGACCAGCGGTTCACGGACCAGCGACTCTCGGACCAGCGGTTCACGGCACCGGAACCGGTCCGGAGGAGCTACGCAACGCGCGCGAAAGCCCCACCCCGGCGGCCCGAAGGTGCGCAGCCATCCGGGCGGGGTGCATCCGCTCGCGGGGACCCGCGACGGCCAGCGCGGCGATCAGCGCGTCGGAAGCGTCCAGCACGGGCGCGGCGATCGCCACCGTCTCCGGTCCGCAGCGCGCGATCGCGAAGCCCTGTTCCGCTACCCGGGCCAGTTCCTCCGCCGACGGCTCACGCACGGCGCGGCGCGGCCCCCGCCATTCGACACGACCGGCACCGGCGGTGGCGAGCCGGGCGCGGTGAACCCGGAGGAGCTTCGCCACCGCGCACGCCGCCGCCTCGCTCTCCGCCGGGGCGCCGGTGCCGGGTTCGGCCCCCCGGCCGCCGAGCACCCCGCACACCATGACGGGGTCGAGGCCGTTCGGGAGGAACAGGAACGCGCTCTGCCGGGTCAGGTCATGCATCCGCTTCAGATGCGGATGTGCCAGTTGACTCAGCATGCGTTGCCGGGGCACGCGCGTGCCCAGCGTGAACAGGCTGAGTCCCAGGCGCAGGCCCCGGTCCCCGCGCTCCAGCATGCCCGCGTCGACGAGTTCGGCTATCAGACGGTGCGCGGTCGGCTTGGGCAGGTCGGCGCGGCGCGCGAGTTCGGACAGGGCCAGCTCGGAGTCCCCCGGGCGAAAGCAGGCCAGGATCGAGAGCCCCCGCGAGAGCATGGACCGTGTGGTGCGCGTCTGACCGGTCAAGGGAGTGTCCTCCTGGTCGCTGAGGGGCGTGGCGGGAGATGCGGGCCGCAGCCACGGACGGGCTCCTGCGGACCGCGCCCCGTACGCCGCCGCCGAGGGCATGACAAACTCCGGTGCATACGGCGTTTCTTGTATGGCAGCCGCTATCCGCTGTGGGCCCAGGCCACGACCGACACCACACCCGCCGACTTCATGTCAGTTCGGATAGCGGTTTCGCGGCCACGACGGGGGCCGCCGCACTTGTCGGCCGACCGGACCGCATTCGACGCCCCACCCATCGGCGTTTCCATGAATTCGAGCGACAGAGAACAGCGACCGAGAACACTGCCTCTCGCTATTCACCACAGCCACATATGGGGCACATCCGGCCCCTGAAGAAATACTCACCTCTGACCCCCCGTCATGCCATGTAAGCCTGACTACTGGGGCATTCCCCCAGGTCAGACCGAAGAGCCTGGAATCGGCCGCAGCGCGAGAAACGCGGAGTCGTCGCACCGCGCTCGATTTCTATCAGGTCGCCGCAACCCGAGGTCCCCACCGTCGACCTTTCCGGCCACTGGCCCACCCCGCACCCCTGCCACCTCCCACCACTTCACTTCAAACCCTATGCCCGCCTCATCCGCATTCCTCCCCCTATCAATCCCCACAGAACAGACAAGCCGATGCCGCATCAACCCGTCATTTGTACGTCACAATCCATACTTTTGGCCGTAAACCACAGTCCAGGTACTGATGTGGGCACAAGGACTTTCAGGCCGGCGCTGCGATCAGGACGTCACCAAAGCGGTCAGTCCGTAATCCAGCTCCGAGCCGTCGACGAGCAATGCCTCGACCGTGTTCGTACGGGGGTCGATGTCGGCGACGATTCCGTGGCCGGCGTAGCGGGGGTAGCCCGAGGCGCCTGTTTCGCCCGTCGCCTCGACGACCGCGGATCGTACGGCTGAGTCCTCCACGGAGGCGCCGCCTCTGTCCTCCACATGTTCCGGGACCAACAAGATCGTGAAGCGCTGCGGGTCTTTAGTCACGGTCCGATATTTAAGTGCCTGTGGCAGGAGGCATGGGGCAGGCGCGCGGCAGCGCCGTTTGGCGGGTGATCTTGAGCCCGATCGCGGGCCGCAAAGGATGACAATCACGCATAGGATGGACATTGCCGAGGTGCCGGTGCATCGACGTACCGGCGCACCGGCGTTTGGGCGTGCCAGGACGCGCGTCAAGGCGGTGCGGAAAGGTGATCGACCCGGGGACGGGATGCCTATGGAGCAGGCGGCCAGCCCGGCGCGGACCGTCATCCTGACCGTGGATGACGATCCGGGCGTCTCGCGCGCGGTCGCCCGCGATCTTCGGCGGCGCTACGGCGCGTCGTACCGGATTGTCCGCGCGGAGTCGGGCGCGTCCGCCCTTGACGCGCTGCGTGAGCTGAAGCTGCGCGGCGGTCCCGTAGCGGTGATCGTGGCCGACTACCGGATGCCGGAGATGAACGGCATCGAGTTCCTTGAGCAGGCGCTCGACATCTACCCCGAGGCCCGGCGGGTCCTGCTGACCGCGTACGCGGATACCAATGCGGCCATTGACGCGATCAACCTCGTCGATCTTGACCACTACCTGCTCAAGCCCTGGGAGCCGCCCGAGGAGAAGCTCTACCCCGTCCTCGATGATCTGCTGCAGGCCTGGCGGGCCACCGACCACCGGGCGGTGGCCGTCACCAAGGTCGTCGGACACCGCTGGTCGGCGCGGTCGTCGGCGGTACGGGACTTCCTGGCCCGTAACCAGGTGCCGTACCGCTGGTACTCGTCCGAGGATCCGGAAGGCCGGCGGCTGCTGTGCGCCGCGGGCGAGGAGGGCTTGCGGCTCCCGCTGGTGATCACGCCGGACGGCGCGTCGCTGATCGAACCCGAGGATCGCGAGCTGGCCACCCGGGTCGGCCTCGCGACGACACCGACAACCGACTTCTACGATCTCGTCGTCATCGGCGGTGGACCGGCCGGTCTGGGTGCGGCGGTGTACGGGGCCTCCGAGGGCCTGCGCACCGTCCTCGTGGAGCGCTCCGCGACCGGCGGCCAGGCGGGCCAGAGCTCGCGCATCGAGAACTATCTCGGCTTTCCCGACGGCGTGTCCGGGGCGCAGCTCACCGACCGGGCCCGGCGTCAGGCAGCGAAGTTCGGCGCCGAGATACTGACCGCGCGCGAGGTCACCGGGCTGGAGGTCAACGGCGCTTCGCGCGTCGTCCGGTTCTCGGACGGCTCCGCTGTCGCCGCGCACTCGGTGATTCTCGCGACCGGCGTGTCGTACCGGCAGCTCGATGCGCCGCGGGTGACCGAGCTGACCGGCTGCGGGGTGTTCTACGGCTCGGCCCTGACCGAAGCGGCCGCGTGCCAAGGCCACGACGTGTATATCGTCGGCGGGGCCAACTCCGCGGGCCAGGCCGCGATTTACCTGTCCCGGAGCGCCAAGTCGGTGAACCTTCTGGTGCGAAAGCCGTCCTTGTCGACGTCGATGTCGCATTACCTCATCCAGCAGGTGGACGAGTCGCCCACGATCTCGGTGCGTACCAACTCGGTGGTCGACGCCGCCCATGGTGCGCATCAGCTGGAACAGATCACCCTGCGCGACACCGTGACCGGCGACACCGAACTCGTCGACACCCAGTGGCTGTTCGTCTTCATCGGCGCGGCACCGCTGACCGACTGGCTGGAGGGCACGGTGCTCCGGGACTCCCGCGGGTTCATTCTGACCGGCCCCGATCTGACCGCGGACGGGCGCCCGCCGGCCGGCTGGGAGTTGGACCGGCCGCCCTACCACCTGGAAACCAACGTCCCGGGCGTGTTCGTGGCCGGGGACGCCCGCGCCGAGTCCGCCAAGCGTGTCGCGTCCGCCGTGGGTGAGGGAGCGATGGCGGTCATGCTCGCCCACCGGTATCTGGAGCAGTCATGAACAGCCGGCCGATGCCGTGCAGCCGGGCGGAACTCGGCTCGCTGTTCCTGTTCGAGAAGCTGGCCGCCGACCAGATCGACCGGCTCTGCCGCGAAGGCCGGGTGGAGGAGTTCAACCCCGGGCCCGTGTACGGGGAGGGCGACGACGCCACCTGCTTCTACGTACTGCTCGAAGGGACCGTCGTACTCTCGCGGCGGATCGGGGAGTACGACGTGGAGATCACCCGGAGTTCCGAGCGCGGGGTGTACGCGGGAGCCTTCCAGGCATACCTGGGTGACCGTCTGCGGCAGGTGTACAACAGCTCCCTGCGTGTCATCGAGCCGTCCCGCTTCTTCGTGCTGCCCGCGGAGGCCTTCGCCGCGATCATGCGTGAGTGGTTCCCCATGGCCGTGCATCTGCTCGAAGGGCTCTTCTTCGGCACCAAGAGCACCCAGGAGGCCGTCGGCCAGCGGGAACGGCTGCTGGCTCTGGGGTCGCTGTCCGCCGGGCTGACCCATGAGCTGAACAACCCCGCCACCGCGGCCGTGCGCGCCACCTCCGCGCTCCGCGAGCGGGTCGCGGGGATGCGCCACAAGCTCGGTCTCATCGCGGCACGCCCGTACCGGCGCGAAAGTCTGGAGGCGCTCATCAACGTCGCGGAGCGCACGGCCGAACGCGTCGCCAAGGCCGCCACGCTGAGCCCGTTGGAGGCCGCGGACCGGGAGGACGCCCTCGCCGACTGGCTGGACGACCACGGCATCGCGGACGGCTGGCAGCTCGCGCCGACCTTCGTCCAAGCCGGTCTCGACGCCGACTGGCTGGACCAGGTCGCCGCGGCGGTGGACGCGGACACTCTCGAAGGGGCCGTGCGGTGGCTCAACTACACCGTGGAAACCGAGCTGTTGATGAACGAGATCGAGGACTCGACCAACCGCGTCTCGGCCCTGGTCACCGCGGCCAAGCAGTACTCGCAACTCGACCGGGCGCCCCATCAGGTCGCCGATGTGCATGAACTGCTGGACAGCACCCTGCTGATGGTCTCCGCGAAGATCGGCCCGCACATCACCGTCGTCAAGGACTACGACCGCAGCCTGCCGAAGATCCCGGCCTACCCCAGCGAGCTCAATCAGGTATGGACGAACCTGATCGACAACGCGGTCTCGGCGATGAACAGCACCGGCACGGACGGGACGTTGACCGTACGCACCGCGCGTGACGGCGACCATCTGCTCGTCGAGTTCCGCGACACCGGCCCCGGCATCCCCGCGGAGATCCGCGACCGCGTCTTCGACCCGTTCTTCACCACCAAACCGGTGGGTGACGGCACAGGTCTCGGCCTGGACATCTCATGGCGCATCGTCGCCAACAAACACCAGGGCGACCTGCGGTTCCAGTCCGTCCCCGGCGACACCCGCTTCCAGGTACGTCTCCCGCTGTCCTCCGCCGAACCCCCTCCCCCACAGGAGTCCTCATGAGTTCCCCGAACGGCATCGACCCCTCGGTCCCACCCAGCGGACCCGGCTGCGCCGAGTGCGAGGCCGCCGGCGGCTGGTGGTTCCACCTGCGACGCTGCGCACAGTGCGGTCATATCGGCTGTTGCGACGACTCCCCCGCCAAGCACGCGACGGCCCACACACGGGCCACCGGGCACCCGGTCATCCGCAGCTTCGAACCGGGCGAATCCTGGTTCTTCAACTACGAGACCTCAGACACCTACGCCTCGGGCCCCCGCCTGGCACCCCCCGAGAGCCACCCCGCCGATCAGCCCACCCCCGGCCCGGCGGGACGCGTCCCTGAGGACTGGATGGAACGTCTGGGATAGCGGGACGGCCACCCGCCCCGGCCTGCGGCGGTCAATGAGGGTCGGTGCGTAGGTGCGCACGCACCCCTTGCAGGCCGAACAGGATGAGTAGCTCCACCACGCCGCCGTCGGCGCTGCCCAGCCAGTGGGGCAAGGAGGTGTCGAACTCGGCTGCCTCACCAGGCGGCAGCGTCAGATCGCGCTCACCGGTCACGAGCCGCAGGCGTCCGTTGAGCACATAGAGCCATTCGAAGCCTTCGTGGGTCTGTGGGGTCGGTTCGAGTGGTTCCGGCACGGCGGGGATGATCATCTTGAACGCGTGCACCCCGCCCGGTTGCCGGGACAGCGGCAGGAACGTCATCCCGAACCGCCGGATCGGCTTGAGGTGTATCCGGGGGTCGCCGGTGCGCGGGGCGCCGACGAGGTCGTCCAACGGCACGTCATAGGTACGGGCCAGCGGCAGCAGCAACTCCAGGCTCGGCCGGCGCTGCCCGTTCTCCAGCCGGGACAGCGTGCTCTCCGACACGCCGGTCGTCGCCGCGAGGTCGGCGAGGGTGATGCCGCGGGCACGGCGCAGCGCACGAAGGCGCGGCCCCACCGCGTCAAGCACGTCGTCGTCCAACTTGCGCTCCATCGGGCCATCTTGCCGTAACCGCAAGATTCCGTGCCAGGTCGTGAGATGCCTGGCAAGACTGAGTGCACACCACCGACACAAGGAGCCTCGATGAGCACCACCGATGCGGTCGCGTTCTGGGACGGCGTCTACGCGGCCCGACCTGAAGCCGGCGGCCCGCGGCCGAATGCCCGCCTCACCGAGACGGTGACCGGCCTGCCGCCCGGTGACGCGTTGGACCTCGGATGCGGCGACGGCGGCGACGCACTGTGGCTCGCCCGCCAGGGGTGGCACGTCACCGCCGTCGACATCTCGGCAGTGGCGGTCGAGCGGCTCGCCGCCCTCGCCCGCTCACACGGCCTGGACGACCACGTCACCACCGAGCGAGCCGACTTGCACACCTCCTTCCCGCCTGGCGGGTTTGATCTGGTCTGCGCCCACTACCTGCACACCCCCTTCGACCTGGACCGGGCAACCGTCCTGCGCTCGGCCGCGCTCGCCCTGCGCCCAGGCGGACGACTCCTGGTCGTCGACCACGGCTCGGCCGCGCCCTGGTCCTGGAACCAGGATCCCGACATCCGCTACCCGAGCCCGCGGGAAGTCGCCGCGGATATCGACCTGCCCCCGCAGACATGGCGGGTCGAGCGGGCCGACGCACCCCGCCGGATCGCGACCGGACCCGACGGGCGCACCGCCGAGGTCACCGACCACGTCCTCCTCATCCGCCGCACCGCCTGACAGGGCGGCCGACGCCCGCCCGCGACAGCTGACGCACCTTCTCCATGGTCGGGAACACGTGATCACGGCACCTCGTGAACCGAGCCACGTGGCCGTCCGCTACCGCGTCAACCACGTTTTCCTCGCCGGGTACGCCACCCGCATCCACTCACAGGAGCCCTTCACCATGCACCGATACGACGTCACCGTGACTACCGGCGCCTCGCCGGAGACCGTCTGGAAGCTGCTGGTCGACGCCGCAAGCTGGCCGCTGTGGTCCAAGGTGGACAGTCTGGACAGGGCACGATCGGTCGGCCTCGACCCCGGCGGCGACGACGGCGTCGGTGCCGTCCGGGCTTTCCGGACGGGACGCACCGTGACCGGTGAGCGGCTGACGGAGAAGGTCGAGCGACGCCTCTTGGCCTACGAAGACGCGTTCAATACGCCGATGCACAGCTATCACGCGCGCATCGAGCTGACGCCGACAGCGGGGTCGGGCACGGTCATTCACTGGCACGGCACCTACGAGACGAGCTGGCTGATGGGCTGGTACATGCCGCGCTACCTCCAGAAGTTCATGCAGGGCATGGCGGAAGGGCTGGCCCGCTACGCCGAGGAGCACAAACCGGCTCAGTGACGCCGCGAGCCCCGGCGGAACCGGTCCGTCGGGGCTCGATATTCGGGGCTCGTGATGGGGCAGGCGCTGTCTATCCGATGTCGGGTGTGGAGCGTATTTCGATATCGGATCCCGTTCGTTCCATTTCCAGGACGATGAGCTCGTTCCGGCCCTTTCGCCACAGATGACGTGGTGCGTACAGGGTGATCTGCGGACCGAGGGACCAGTACCGGCCGAGCGCGAAGCCGTTGAGCCAGACCATGCCCTTGTCCCAGCCGGGGAAGGCGAGGAAACCGTCCGCAGGGGTGGCTATATGGACCCGGGCGCGGTGGAAGGCAGGGCCGGTCGGTGTGTGTTCGCTGGTGAATTTCAGGGCTGAGAGGTTGTCCAGCGGGAGTCGGCGGATTTCCCAGTCGTGTACTTCTTCGTCGTTGAGGAGGACCGCACCGCTGATTCCCTTGGGGTCGTTGAATTCGTGGCCGAAGTTGACCCGGCCGGTGGGGTCCACCAACAGGTCAAGGGTGCTGGAGGCGCCGGGCACGGTGAAGTCGACGGAGTAGTCCGGCTGGTTGCGGTCGAAGGTGCCGATCCGTTTGCCGTCGCTGAAGACCAGCGCACGGTCGCCCAGCCCCGTGAGCCGCAGCCTCTTGGTCTCCTGCGGCCCGCGCACCCGGGTGCGGTAGTGGATCAGGCCGTGGGGCTGCCCGAGGGCCTCCATGTGGACGGGGGTGGTGCGCCGCACCGGAGTGCTCAGCGCATCGAGGGCTCCCATGAAGGGCGCCGACTCCTGGACGGCGACCCGCTGGGCCGGCAGGCGCGGTGGGGTGGCGGGCAGCGGCGTATTCGGCAGCGTGGTGTATTCGGCGAGCACCTCGCGCACTTTGTGGAACTTCTCGGTGAGTTCGCCGGATTCACTGATCGGGGCGTCGTAGTCGTAGCTGGTGATGGTGGGCTGATAGGCGCTACCGGTCAGGTTGGCGCCCGCGGACCAGCCGAAGTTCGTGCCGCCCACCGCCATATAGAAATTGATCGACGCTCCCGCTTCGAGCATCTTCGCCACGTCGGTGGCGGTCTGTGCCGGGTCGGTGGTGTGGTGCGGCTCTCCCCAGTGGTCGAACCAGCCGTCCCAGAATTCCGTGCAGAAGAGGGGACCTTCCGGCTGGAATGCGCGCAGCTCGGCGAAGGGACCGGTGGGGTCGCCGGCGAAGTTGACGGTGGAGAGGAGATCGGGAAGGCTGCCGGCCTTCAGCGCGTCCTGGCTGGCTCCGTTGGAGCAGAACAGCAGGCTGTCGATGCCCTGTGCCCGCATGCTGTCCCGCAGATGTTCCAGATACGCGTGGTCGTCGCCGTAGCTGCCGTATTCGTTCTCGACCTGCATGGCGATGATGGGCCCGCCGCGGGTGGCCTGCAGATCGACGAACCGGGGCAGGAGTTCGGCGAACCAGGCGTCCACCGCTCGCTCGAAAGCGGGGTCGGAACGGCGTAGCGGCGCGTCCTTGTCCTTGAGGAGCCAGGCCGGCAGGCCGCCGAAGTCCCATTCCGCGCAGATATACGGTCCCGGTCGCACGATCACCTTCAGCCCGACCTCGTCCGCGAGTCGCACGAAGGCGGCGACATCGCGCCACCCGGTGAAGTCGGCTTTTCTCTCGTACGGTTGGTGGAAATTCCAGGCGACATAGGTTTCCACCGTGTTCAGGCCCATGGCCCGCATGCGCGTCAGCCGGTCGCGCCAGTCCTTGGGGTGCGTTCTGAAGTAGTGGAAGGCGCCCGCGAGGATCCGGAACGGCTTGCCGTCCAGCAGGAATTCATTGCCACGGATGGTCAGTCCCCTCGGGTCCTCGGCCTGCGCGAGGGCCGTCCGGCTGCCGCCCATGGCGACCCCCATGGACGCGGCCCCCACCATGGCTGCACTCAGGAATCTACGTCGGCTGACTGGCGTCATATGTGCACTCCTCGACTCGACCGATGGTCGTCGCCCACGACTCGACATGTTCAGTAGTGCGTGTTTCTGTGCATCGAGAGTGTTGTGTAGAACAGAAACGAGCACAAGGGTTCGTGACCGAACATGGCGAAACCAGGCGTGGATCAGTCGTGGATCAGTCGTGGATCAGTCGTGGGCGAACTGCCGGGCGGGGAGGCGGCGTTCAGGGAACCCGGGGGGGGCGCCCCGTCGAGCTCTGGGGGCCGAATCCCGGGTGCATGTTAGGTAAGCCTAAGCTAAGTTGATGAGGGCAGGGTGTCCCGAGGGCCAGGACGCGCTGCATCGGTTCCCGCTCGGGCGCTGACGGCCCTGACGGCACCGCCCCGAACCGAGCGCTCAGCGCTCACTCACCATCCCTTCCGATCAGAAATGCCCTTCCCCACATGACGTATCGATCTGCCCTCCGCCCCTCCCTCCGAACCACCCCGGGATACCCGGCCACCGCCACCGGGACCATGCTCCGGCCGACGGCCGGTCCGCAGTCCGGTGAGCCGCAGTGCACGCGGAGGGCAGTCAGGTGAGCCGCGCTGCCTCCTTCGCCGTCACGGCGCCTGCGGACGCCTCCGAGCCCGTGCCGTACACCGTCGCCAGTCCTCGCCTCGGCCGGTTCGCCCAGCGGCTCGAACAGGCCGGGACGGCCGAACACAGCTTGCTGGAAGCCGAGTTCTGGGCTGGGGTGGAGCGGGACGGCACTCCGCTCATCGAGCCGCTCGACGACGATCCCGACCACCGGGCGGTGACCTTCCTCTGGCGCGGCCATCGGGCCACCCGCCAGGTTCTGCTGCTCGCCAACGGGCTCACCGACCCCGACGACCTCGCCGGTTCCCTCCTCGCCCCCTTGCCCGGCACCGAGATCTGGTATCTGACCCATCGCCTGCGGGCCGACCACCGGGGCTCCTATCGGCTGGTCGCCGATATCTCACCCGGCCCGCTGCCCAGCGCGGAGGGACCGCGGCGCGCCCGTTTGCGGGGGCTGGCCCTCCACGCGATGCCCGACCCGCACAACCGGACACTGCTGCCGGACAGTGCGGGATCGGCCGGCAGTTCGCTCTACGAGCTGCCGTTATCCCCGGCGCAACCCTGGCGAGAGCCCCGGCCGGATATCCCCCGCGGCGCGGTGCAGTGCCACCGCAGTCCCGGAGCCACCCTCGGCGACCAGCACACCACCTGGGTGTACGGGCCGCCGTCCGGCACTGCGGGCGGCCCCCTGGATGTTCTCGTACTGCCGGACGGGGAGCGGTGGTTCGGCGCACTCGGCCTGGCCCATACGCTCGACGCGCTCCTCGCCGAAGGGAGGATTCCGCCGCTGTTGGTGCTCGCGCCCGATGCGGCCGGCCCCAGCGGCTGGTGGCAGGAGCGCGATACCCACGATGCCTACGCCGATTTCCTCGCCGACGACCTGATGTCCTGGGCTGCGGCCCGCTGGCCGGTCACCGCGGAGCCGCGACGCACCGTCGTGGCCGGGCAGCATCTGGGCGGCACGGCGGCGCTGCACGCCTGTCTGCGCCGGCCCGAGCGGTTTGGCGGCGCCTTGGCCCAATCCCCTGCTCCCCCCGGGGCCGGCCGTGGCGAGCCTCGCTGGCCGTCGCAGTGGTTCGCCCCGGCCCACCGGTGCCAGGCCCGTATACACCTCGATGTCGCCCGGCAGGACGTGCAGGAAGCAGGGGCGGAGTCGGGCCCGGCCCTCCATGAGCTGCTGCGCCGCTGTGGTCACACCGTCACCTCGCAGGAGTTCAACGGCGGTCTCGACTACGCCTGTTGGCGCGGTGGGCTGGCCGACGGGCTGATCTCCCTGTTCGGGAGCTGACGGGGACACTACGGGGCGGCCCCCAGGACTTTCGGCTTGCTCGGGGACTCTCGGGTTGCTCCGGGGATTCGGGTCACTTGGGAGCCCAGTGGTTGGTATCCGGCTGGTAGTAATAGTGCTTACGGCCTTCGATCGCGCTCATCCGGAATGGCTTCCCCTCGTCGTCCACCCGGACCGTTCCCCGCCGGCCGCCGCTGCTCCAGCCGACCTCCAGATACCAGCTGACGTCATGCCCCTCGGTGTGCAGATCGAGGTTCAGGACCTGCGGATCCTGGGTGGAGACCTTGAACGGGAAGTTCTTCGCGGGCACCACGACGTCGCCGTCCTCTCCGGCCACCGGCTTCGCCAGCGGCTGGGCGTCGTCCAGATCGAGGTCGAAGGACTGCGGGGTGATACCGCCGCCGCAGCCGTCGCCCATCGAATAGGCGGTCCAGGGCAGCGCGGTATGCCTGCCCACCATCCGTACGTGCAGCGAGGTCAGCACAACGGCGGCATCCGTGCGGCCCGTTGCGGTGAGCTGGAGCCGCAGATGGCCACCGTCGATACCGCCCTCGGCCCGTGCCCAGCCGCGGGAGTCCTGTGGTGGGGGCGGCGGCGGGACACGGTCCGGAGACTTCTGGAGGAGGAAGTTGACGCCACAGGGCTGCTGCCAGTTGTACGAGCTGATGCCCACGTGCGGAGCCGTTCCTCCCCGGTCACGGTCGTCCTCCGGGGCCCGGCTCGCGCCGGAGCCGTCGGGGCCCTCGTGACCGGGCGGGCTGTGCCGCGCCTTTCCCCCGGGGGTGGGCTCTCCGTCCGCCGCGCTACGGCCCGGTGAAGGGCTCGCCGACGGCCGTGTGGGCTTGCCACCGTCGGCCCTGG
This sequence comes from Streptomyces tubercidicus, assembly GCF_027497495.1. GTDB lineage: Bacteria > Actinomycetota > Actinomycetes > Streptomycetales > Streptomycetaceae > Streptomyces > Streptomyces tubercidicus. The sequence continues at coordinate 7,309,629 of NZ_CP114205.1, read as the reverse complement.
CGGCGCCCGGATCCCGGTCGGCGCCGCCCGCCGTCCTCCGCTGGGAATCGCTCCCCTTGGAGTCGTTGACGGCCAGGGCGGCCGGTATGGCGAGGCATGCCACCGCGCTGAGCGCGAGGGCGATACGGAGGCGGGTGCGCCGGGCGGGGGTGCGTCTGACTGCCACCGGGTCCGCGGGCACTTCCGGCGCGTCCTCGCCGGGGGCTTCGTCGGCTGAGGGCGGGGTGGAGGGTAAATCTGGGGCCGGATCGGGGGTTGTGTCGGTCGGCTCCGTTGGTGAGGTGGCCGGCTTGTCGGTCGACGAGGTGGCCGACTTGTCGGGCGACGGGGCGGGCGGCTTGTCGGGCGACAAGGCGGGCGGCTCATCAGTCGACGAGGGGGCCGGGCCGGACGGCTCGGTCGAGGCGGACGAGGGCGTCGGGGCGGACGAGGCAGCCGAGCCTGGCGCGGTGCCCCCCGAGGAACCTGCGGCGCGGCTGCGCCGACGGGCCTCGTCGGCGAGGATCCAGCGCCGGTGCAGCTCCACCAGTTCGTCCGCTGTCGCCCCGCACCGCCTGGCGAGACGGTCGGCGGGCGCGAAGTCCATCGGCACGGCATCCCCGTTGCAGTACCGGTGCAGCGTGGACACGCTCATATGCAACTGCCCGGCAAGGACGCCATAACTGCGTCCGGAGCGATCCTTCAGCCGGCGCAGCAGCCGCGCGAACTCCTCTATTTCCGTCCCCACCCTGATCCTCTGTTCGTTCGCCATTCCGGAACAGCGTGTCAGGGAGTGGTCATTTCCCCAGGTCATCACCTGTTTCAGTGTTCCGGATCGGTCTCATTGTCCCGGATCGACGGGCACCCGACCGCACGCCACGCAGGCTGTGAGCAGCACCACTGCACGAGGACACCGTACGAACTCACCCTCCCCTCAACGGCGTTGCCGATACGGCAACACCGGCGAAGGCCGCCGCAAACCCCGCCTCCCCCAAGCCCCCTGCATTCGCGCCGAGTTCCGGCCGTGCGGGGTCTCATGGTTTCGATCGCGGGGAAGGAGGATCTACGGCGAGGGGCGGCCGAGATCGCGGAATATCCGGTTCCGCGGTCGGCTGTGGAGGGGCGCAAGCACGATTGGCGCCGTTGAATGCTCCACTGCCGCCCGGGTGTTGTCTCGTTCGTTGCCTCACTCACCGGGACAACTTGATGATCCGTTCGTCCCTGTCAGCATGTGGCGGCGCGGGCCGACCGTCGGCGCGCCGGCTCCAAGAACCGTTCTTCTCTGCGGGCCCGCCCCAGAGGAGGAGCCGAGACGAACAGAGGAGTGGATCATGTCGCGTCTCACCCGACGCCAGGTGCTGTACAGCAGCGCCGCAGCCCTGACCGGTGCGGTGCTCGCCGCACCGGCCGCCTTCCCCGCCAGCGCTGCCGGCCGCCCGGCCGACGGCCACGGGCACTCAGCCGGGCACGGGCACTCAGCCGGGCACGGGCACTCAGCCGGTCACCAGATGCCGGAGCCGTTCGATGAGGTCTACCAGGGCCGTCATATCGAGGGCTGGCCGGCGGACGACGATGGCTCGCCGGACGGCGGCCACGGGGGTCACCACACCGGCGGGGCCGCCGGTCCCCACGAGGGGATGGACTTCGTCGTCCGCATCGACAACGACGACCTCCATGTGATGCGGAACGCGGACGGCACCTGGATAAGCCTGGTGAACCACTACGAGACGTTCACCACGCCACGCGCCTTGGCGCGCGCCGCCGTTCGTGAACTTCAGGGCGCCGAACTGGTCCCCGTCGTCACCGGCTGAGACCCGCCCTGCCCGTCCCCCCACCGAGGAGTCCTCGACATGGCAGTCCGGAAGAACCAGGCGGACCTCACCGCCACCGAGAAGCGGAACTTCGTCGATGCGGTGCTGGAGCTCAAGAGCAGCGGCCGCTACGACGAGTTCATCAACACCCATAACGCCTTCATCATCGGCGACACCGACAACGGGGAGCGCACCGGCCACCGGTCGCCGTCCTTCCTCCCCTGGCACCGCAGGTTCCTGATCCAGTTCGAAGAGGCCCTGCAAAGCATCACGCCCTCGGTCACCCTCCCGTACTGGGACTGGACCGTTGACCGCACCCCCCGCAGCTCCCTCTGGGCCGACGATTTCCTCGGCGGCGACGGGCGGAGCGGCGACGGCCGGGTGACCTCGGGATCGTTCGCCTTCGGCAGCGGCAAGTGGCCGATGAACATACGGGTGGACGGCCGGACGTTCCTGCGTCGCTCACTCGGCACCGGGGTCCGCGAACTGCCGACCCGGGCCGAGGTCGACCAGGTGCTCGCCATGCCGGTCTACGACGCCGCCCCCTGGAACAGCTCCTCCGACGGCTTCCGCAACAACATCGAGGGCTGGCGCGGTCCGAACCTGCACAACCGGGTGCATGTCTGGGTCGGTGGGCAGATGACCACCGGCGCCTCGCCCAACGACCCGGTCTTCTGGCTGCACCACTGCTTCATCGACAAGCTCTGGGCCGACTGGCAGCGGCTGCACCCCAAGTCGGGGTATCTGCCGACCGGCAACACCCCCAATGTCGTCGACCTCAACGACACGATGAAGCCATGGAACGACGTCACCCCGGCGGACCTGCTGGACCACACCAAGTTCTACACCTATGCCTGACAGATACCTGACATGACAGGCGGCCGATGCGCACACCCCGAGAGCGCGGGTGTGCGCATCGGCCACCGTCTCAGGTTCCCAGCCCGGCGTCGCGGGCCAGGAGTGCGGCCTGCACCCGGTTTTCGCAGCCCAGCTTGGCCAGGATGCGGCTCACATACGTTTTGACCGTGGCCTCGCTCATATGGATCCGCTGGCCGGCGTCCGCGTTGGACAGGCCCTCGCCCAGCAGTGCCAGGACCTCCAGCTCACGGTCCGACAGGCTCTCCAGCCTGCGGCGCGCCTGCTCGGAACGGCGCGCGCTCTGGCCGGATGCCAGTGAGTCCACGACATGGCGGGTGGCGCCCGGTGACAGATACGCGTCTCCGGCCGCGGCGGCCCGTACCGCACGCATGAGTTCCGCGGGCGCCGAGTCCTTGAGCAGAAAGCCCGCGCTGCCCTCCGCCAGGGCGCGCAGCACGTTCTGCTGCTCACCGAAGGTGGTGAGGATCAGCACCCGCGCCTCGGGGGCGGCGCGGCGGAGTTCGGCCAGCGCCGTCAGCCCGTCCATCACCGGCATCTGGATGTCGAGCAGTACGACGTCCACGCGCTGGGCGCGGGCCAGTTCGACCGCCTCGCGGCCGTTCGCCGCCTCCGCGACGACGTCGATGTCGTCGGCCGAGGTGAGAATCATCCTGATACCCGCCCGAATGAGCGGCTCGTCATCCGTGACGAGAACCTTGATCACGAGTCTCCTGCGCCCTCTTGAACGGTCATAGCTGCGGCCGCTCGCCATCATCCCCGATCACACCGCCCGCTCGGACCTCAGGGCGAGCATTCCTCCCTTATGTCTTGACCTCGAAGGACGTCTTCTCGATCAACTTCCCGTCCTTGAAGCAGAATCGGAAGACCGGGTCCGTCTCCCAGCTACTGCTGGTCTCCGAGGACATCAGGCTGAGGCACTGCGCCCCCTCGGGCACGGGCGCTGCGCCCTTGTCGAGGTCTCCGGCTATGAACGAGGAGCCGCTGGGTAGTCGCTTGCGCACCTCGGCCTCGGACTGGCCCACCTTCATCGCCCTGTACTCCTTCGGCTCGATAACGGCCCGATCCGCTTCGCTGGCGAGGAAGAACCCTCCGACCACGGGGCCGGCCACCAGCAGGGCGAGGAGCGCGGCCACCCCGCAGCCGATGGCTACGCCACTGCTTCTCTTATGCGTCCTGATGGCCTTGACCAGCTCCTTCGGCAGACCGTTCCCGTCGATGACGAGATCAGCTTCGCCGAGTGCGCCCGCCGGAATCTGCTGCCGAAGGTCGCCTGCCGGATCAACGAACGTCGCCGTCTCGTGGCCGCTGGAGGGGCTGGTCGAGGGGCTGGTGGCACCGCCCTCCGGCGGGGCGTACGGCAGCACCCCCGCCAGCCGGAAGCCGCCGTCCGCCGTCGCGCCCACATGCACCATGCCGCCGACGAGCCGGGCCCGCTCCCCGAGCCCGGTCAGCCCCTGACCGCCGCTCACCACGCCCCGCCCGTCGTTGGCGCTCCCGGACATGGGGCCGTTCGCGACCTCCACGACCAATGAGTCCGGTTCATAGCGCAGTTCGATGGCGATCGAGGCGCCCGGCGCGTGCTTATGGGCGTTGGTCAGGCCCTCCTGGGCTATCCGGTACGCCGCGTGATCGGTGGTCGGGGCGAGCGGGCGCACCTCGCCCGTGCGCCGCAGCTCCACGGCCGTGCCCGCGCTCCGGGAGGCTGCCACCAAGCGCTCAATACCCGCCACCCCGCGCGACGGCGCCTTGGCGTCCTCCTCCCCCATGGCCTCCAGGGCAGGGGTGGGGGTGTCGGCGGCAGCAGGTGAGGGAGGGGCTTCGTCCACGGGGGCGTGGGTGCCGTCCCGCAGCAGCCCCACCACCTCGCGCAGCTCGTGCATCGCACCCACCGACGCCTCCCGCAGCACCCCCACGGCCTCCCGCTGCCGCCCGGTCAGCTCACGGTCCACCTCCAGCGCTCCGGTGTGCACCGAGATGAGGGCGAGCTGATGTCCGAGGCTGTCGTGCATGTCCTGCGCGATGCGCTGACGTTCGCGCATCCGGGCCTGTTTGGCGATCATCGCCCGCTCGCGCAGCAGTTGGGCGTTGTACTCCCGCAGGGTGTCGAGCAGGGTGCGGCGCTGCGACCAGTAGCGGCCGGAGAGGCCGGGCACGATGATCGCGACCACCGTGGCCAGGGCGCCGAAAACCAGGGTCGCCGGGGCGGCGTTGGACAGCTCCCGCAGAAGGTCCAGGCCGAGGCTGACGCGGGGCAGCTCCAGAAAGTCCAGGACGAGGCTGAGGAAATAGGTGAAGGCGAAGATGGCGGTTGCCCTGCCGACTCCGGTGATCCGGCGCCCGGCGGACCAGCTGGCAACGGGGATCAGCAGAGCGAGACTGCCCCACACCGCCGAGACCGCGACGGCCACCAGCAGTACGGTCCCGGGCAGCACCCGGCGCAGCGGCACCAGCAGGACGGCAGCCAGCGCAACGGCGGCGATCCGTATCGCGCCGCCGTCGTGCAGGGCTTCGTTCCCCGCCGCCATCGCTGCCGGCACCACGCTCAGCAGCACTTCCAGCACCCTGCGCTTCGGAGGCCACATCCCGGGATCAACGAGAGCCCTGCCCGGATCGGCCAGCCGCCGGAACGCCGCGCGCATCCTCACCGCGGACACCTGCCGAGCGCGCTTCGTACGCTCCATACCTTCCACACCTGTCACGCAGCCACGTTAAGCAGCCCTACTCGCCGACGACACCACCTTTCGTCGCGAGGCACATCAACGAAAGTCCCACGATGCGGTGCGGGGACGCTTCGTGAAGTGCTGGTGCTCAGGGGCCGGTCAGAGCGGCTTGGACGAGGTGATCCGCATACGAAGCGGTGAGCCGGCCCGGCTGGAACAGGATGCGGTACATCATCGGGGCCACGACATGGTCCATGACCGCTTCGACGTCGGGAGCGGCTTCGCCGCGTCCCGTCGCGCGCGCGAGGATGACCTCGATCTGGTCGGCGGCGTAGGCCGAACACTGGCCGGCATTGCTGCCGTCGGGGTCGCCCAGGAGCGCATCGCGGATATAGGCGCGTCCCGACGGCGAGGCCATCTCATCGAGGAACTGCCTGGCCCAGGACTCCAGATCCGTGTGCAGGCTCCCGTGATCGACGGGTGGCTCCTCGGGCCGCAGACGTTCGACCGCCACGTCGGACAGCAGCTCGTGGAGATCGCCCCAGCGGCGGTAGATCGTCGACGGGGTGACGCCCGCGCGGGCCGCGACGGCCGGCACGGTCAGCGAGGCGCGGCCTTTCTCAGCTTCGAGTTCCCGCACCGCGGCGTGCACCGCCTCCTGCACGCGGGCGCTGCGCCCTCCGGGGCGAGCCATGGCCTTGGGACTCATGCCACCACCTTAAAGCAAAATCGTTGCGTCTGGAGCAGGGCCCCTCTCCGTAGTCCGCGGCTGCGCAGTCCGGGGCTGCGTAGTCCGGGGCTGCATTCTTCAGGCGGTCACGGCCGGATTCTTCAGGCGGTCACGACCGGCAGGCCACCGCACCGCTCCTGGACCGATTCGTAGGCATGGCCGGTGCGCAGCACCAGGGCTTCCCCCCTGGGCGGCCCCATCAGCTGCATGCCGATGGGCAGGCCCGCGTGATCGCGGCCGACCGGCAGGGAAAGCGCCGGGATTCCGGTGATGTTCGCGGGGGCGGAGAGGCGGACATAGGCGTCCGAGACGCTCTCCGTCGTACCGTCCGGCCATTCCACGGTGTCCTGACCGGCCTCGGCTGCCGTCATCGGCACCGTGGGCGCGGCGATCACATCGACCTGGTCGAGCACGCGTCCCCACGCCTGCCGCATGAGGGTACGGGCTCGCTGGGCCCGCAGATAGTCACCGGCCGACATCAGTTCCCCGGCCTCCAGCAGCACCCGGACGTCCGGCGCGTACAGCTCGGGCACCGACCGCAGGGTACGTTCGTGGTAAGCGGTGGCCTCCGGGACCATCAGGCCCCATTGGATCGCCTGAACATAGCGGGCCATCGGAATCTCGATCTCGACGAGTTCGGCACCGAGGTCCGACATCTGGGCGAGGGCACGTCGCACAGCGATTTCGACCGCGGGGCTGACGTGGTCGAAGTAGTAGTTGGCCGGTACTCCGATCCGCAGGCCCGTCAAGTCCCCTTCCTGGGAGAGCGGGTAACCGGGCCGCCGCGCCGTACCTCCCCCGGCCGGAGCCCCGGAGTCATGGCCCGCCAACGCGGAGAGCACCAGCGCCGCGTCCCGCACCGTGCGGGTGAGCGGGCCGACATGGTCCAGGGACCAGGACAGCGAGGTCACACCCTGCCGGGAGATGAGGCCGTAGGTCGGCTTCAACCCGACGACTCCGTTCAGCGCTGCCGGTACACGGATGGAACCACCGGTGTCCGTGCCCAGGGCGAAGGTGGCAGCTCCGGCGGCCACGGCGACCGCGGAACCACCGCTCGAACCGCCCGCGATGCGGCTCTGGTCCCAGGCGTTGCGCGTCTGGGGCGTCGTCAGCCCGTAGGCGAATTCGTGCGTATGCGTCTTCCCCAGGAGGACCGCACCCGCCTCGGACAGGCCCTTGGCCACCGCGCTGTCGGCCTGCGCGATATGGCCCTCCCGTACCCGGGAACTGGCGGTGGTCGGCAGACCGGCGACATCGATGAGGTCCTTCAGCCCGAACGGGATGCCGTGCAGCGGGCCCCGATACCGGCCGGCCGCGATCTCGCGCTCCGCCCGTGCGGCCGACTCCTGCGCCGCTTCGCCCGCCACGGCGACGTATGCCCCGAGCCGCCCTTCGACGGCCTCGATGCGTTCGAGCACGGAAGCGGTCAGCTCTACCGGGGACAGCTCCCGGTTCGCCATGGCGTCGGCCGCCTCGGCGAGGGTCAGTTCACAGTGAGACATCGGGGGCGTCCCCTTCGACGGTGTGGGTGGCGGGCTGCGTCTCTCCGAAGTCCAGTTCACGCAAGGTGCGGACCACGGCGTGGATGTGGTTGGCGGCGGCGGCCACTTCGGCGTGGCGCGCGCTCTCCAGCGGGAGTCCGGCACGGAGCGCCCATCGGGCGGCCTCCGTGGCGGTGAGTTCGGCGTCGCTCATGGGTCCCTTTCTTCGTATGCGTGCAGGGTGCGTTGCGGAGCGGCGGTCGGCGACCACCCTCGACAAACGCAAAAGATTTGCCTTAGCCGACGATAGGGGCTAGCGTCATCTAAAGCAAATAAATAGCGTTTACGGCTGAGGGCCCGTCACAATCACCGTCGGCCCGCTCAGAAGCCCAAGCGAAGGAACGGAAACCCTGGATGCGCAACCACCCGACCAACTCCCCCTCCTCCTCCCCCTCCTCCTCACCCTTGCCCTCATCTCCCAGCACTCCCCCGGCCTGGGACCTGGGCGACCTCACCATCCACCGCATCGACGAGGTGGCTCTGCCCCCACAGACCGGCCCCTGGTTGCTACCGACGGCCACCCCGGATGTGGTGGCCCAAGCCCCCTGGCTGCGGCCCGACTTCGCTGACGAAGCCGGCACCCTGCGGCTGAGCAGTCACAGCTTCGCCTTCACGGCGGACGGTCTGCGCGTCCTCGTCGATACCGGTATCGGCAACGGCAAGACGCGTGCCAACCCCGCCTGGAACAACCTCGACAGCGACTACCTCGCACATCTCGAAGCCGCCGGATTTCCGCCACAGACCATCGACCTCGTGATCCTCACGCACCTCCACACCGACCACGTCGGATGGAACACCTCTGCCGACGGCGACACCTGGAAGCCCACCTTCCGCAACGCCCGCTATGTGACGGCCCGCTCGGAGTGGAACCACTGGGCGGCGGCCGACATGGACGAAGCCCGGCGGCAGATGTTCCGGGACTCCGTCCACCCCATCAAGGACGCCGGCCTTCTCGACCTCGTCGATGTCCCGGCAGACGGCACCGACATCGCCCCGAGCATCCGCCTGATCCCCACCCCCGGCCACACCCCCGGCCACCTCGCCGTCGAACTTCGCGGCCGCACGACCACCGCCCTGATCACCGGCGACTGCATCCATCACCCCGTGCAGATGCTCGACCCCACCATGGGCAGCTGCGTCGACACCGATCCCCACCAAGCCGCCGCTACCCGGCACCGCCTTCTCGCCTCCCTGGCCGACACCGGCACCCTGCTGCTCGGCACCCACTTCCCTTCCCCCACCGGCGGCCTGGTGCAATCCCACCGCAACTCCTACCGCCTCACCCCTTCCCCGGAGCTTCTCGCCGCACCCTGAGAGCACCGGTGCGGATCCATTACGGGGCAGCCCCGGCAAGCCCCTGATGTCGGCGGGCGTGCGCTTCGTTCCGGTGAACGATGAACGGGCGGCGGGCGGGCCGGATCCTGGAGGCGGCCGTCGAGAGCGGCGGTACGACAGAGCGGAAGGGACATCATGAACACCCGCAGGACGCACGCCGCCGGGGTTTCCGGGGAAAGCCTGAGCCATCCACACATCCGGCGGGCGTTCCGCAGCACCAAGCTGCTCGTCGGCTGCTATGTCGGCCTCAGCGCACTGACGCTCGTCGCGATCATCCTGCTGCGCGACCGCCCCGACATCGTGACCGACGCCGTCTGGGTCCGCACGATCATCGTCGTAGCGACGTCCTTGCTCATGGCCTCATTTGTTGCCCGGACGGTTCGCGGCCACAACCGTTCTTATCTCCGGCTGCGCCTGGCGTCGGCCGTCATGGTCGTGGCGATTGCGGTCATCGTCGCGCTGCCCGGTGGGTTTCCGCTGTGGCTGAAGATTGAGCAGGGCGTGTGCGGAGTTCTGCTGACGGGTGTTGTGGTGATCGTGAATGGCAAGCGGGTGCGGGCTGTGTTCGGCGGCAGGTAGGGCAGGGCTCATGTAGTACGCGCCGAAGTCGTGGGGCAGGTACCCCTGAATCTCCTTCAGGGGGTGGGTGGGCCAAGACGCCGTTTCTTTTGGTGTGACCGTTCGTTGGGCAGTGCATGACGGATCTGGTTGAGCAGTTGGTGCCAGACGAGTTGTGGGTGCTGTTCCGGCGGGTGGTCCCGCCGACGGAGGTGCGGCGTCCGCAAGGCGGGGGGCGACGGCGCGCAGGTGACCGCGAGACCCTGGCGGCAATCATCTTTGTGGCTACCTCAGGCTGCACCTGGCGGCAGTTGCCGCCGGTGTTCGGGCCGGCCTGGCCCACCGTCTACCGGCGGTTCGCTCGGTGGAGCCAGGAGCGGGTCTGGGCCAGGCTCCACCGGGTCATCCTCGACGAACTCGGTGCCCGAGGGGAACTGGACTGGTCGCGGTGCGCGATCGACTCCGTCAGCGTCCGGGCGGCAAAAGGGGGCCCCTGACCGGACCGAACCCGACCGACCGCGGCAAGAGCGGATCGAAAATCCACCTGATCACCGACCGGAACGGACTGCCCCTGTCTCTTGGCGTCTCCGGCGCCAACCTGCACGACAGCCTCGGCCTGAAACCACTCGTGCGCGGGATCCCGCCCATCCGCTCCCGCCGCGGACCGCGCCGCCGGCGCCCGGCCAAGCTCCACGCCGACAAAGGTTACGACTACGACCACCTGCACCGTTGGCTTCGCAAGAGAGGCATCCGCCACCGCATCGCCCGCAAGGGTATCGAGTCCTCCATGCGACTGGGCCGCCACCGCTGGGTCGTGGAGAGGACGGTCTCCTGGCTCTCCGGCTGCCGCCGCCTGCACCGCCGGTACGAATGCAAGGCCGAGCACTTCCTCGCCTTCGTCGGCATCGCCGCAGCCCTCATCTGTCACCGTCGGCTCATCGCTTCAGGCTGACTCTTGTCGCCGCTGTCACTGGGCCGTGCCAGCCAGCAGCCACCGACGTATACACACTTCCAGCAACACACGCTTGCTTCCGGGGCGAGTGGGAGCGGATACATCCCATGCGTACTTCTGCTCGAACGCGGTCACGATCTCGCGGGGGAACCCCTCACCAATCAGGAGTGCGTCTCCTTCGGCAACCACCGGGAACCGGCCATCCTCCAAAGCCAGGGACACCCGGGGCTCCGTGCGGATGTTTCTGACCTTGACGGAGCTGAGATCCGAACCAATCCACCACCGAGAGCTTTGGTAGACAAACCAGACGGGCGTGACGTGCGCAGAGCCATCCGGACGCACGGTGCACAGCCAGACGTTCCTTTCCTCGGCCAAACGCAGACGGACGGCTGGGCCTGGCTCGTTGACAAGATCGCTCATTCCGCTATCCGACCAGCACGCGTGATGAACCACATCGGGCCAGCGCGTCGGACCATCGACTTAGGTCTCGCGACCAAAAGAAACGACGTCTAAGGCACGGCCGCGGAAACCACTATTTGCGGACCGGAAGTGGCGGTGTCATACCCCTGTCGGCGACGTTCGCGAGCCGTCGCCACACACGGGGGAGGGGTATTCACTGTGGGGCGCCGAGCCCATCCCGCTGGATGGGCTCGGCGTCGCTATTCTCCGCGGCTCTTGGCGGTCTCGATGTCCGCCGAATCGCTCTCCTCGGATTCGGCTTTCTGCTTGGGGTCCTTGTAATTCGGGTCGTAGCGTTTGCGCCGCTGATCCACCCGGCGGACGGCCCAAATGCTGGTCATGACGGCGAAGAAGGTCAGCGGCCATCCCATGACGAGCCGCGCGATGCCGAGCCAGGTGGTCTCGTCCATGTTGTAGAGCCATCGCTCCACCGCGAACCGGGAGAAGCTCAGGAAGGACCAGAGCAGCGTGGCCAGGTCGTAGTAGAACAGCGACTTCCGGTCCTTGCGCCAAAACGTGCCCTGGAGATTGGCGGCCGCCCATACCTGGCCGATCAGGGGCCGGCGCACCAGGACGGACAGCAGCAGAATGCTGCCGATACCGACGGTGATCCAGTTGCCGAGCAGGTAGTAGCCCTTGGCCTCGCCGACGAATACGGCGACGCCGGAGGTGATGAGTACCGTGCCGAGCCCGACGAATGCGGCGGCCAGCTTCTCCTTGCGCAGCAGCTGGAAGATGCCCACCAGGACCGCGGTGCCGATCGAGGCCCAGATCGCCGGCCACATGCTGGTCAGCGCGTTGACCACGATGTAGGTGATGACCGGCAGAATGGTCAGGATCGTGCCGTAGACCCCGCCGATGTAATCCCAGGCGAAGGCCAGCTGGTCCTGGAAATTCTCCGGGACCTTCTTCGGCTCGTCCTTGGTGGTCTTTTCCGGATCGTCGGTCATGGATGAGGAATGCGACTCGGCCGAGTGGTTCACGTCTCCCCCAGTTGAGAGTCGAAGGGCTGTGCGGGGTGCGGGCCCCGCAGGAAGAGCGTCGGAGGGGTCACGTCAGACCTCACAGGCCCGAGGCTGCCGGGCGCCCTGTCGGGGGTGGTCGGCACCGGGGTGCGGCGGGTGGCCGGTGAGCTCCCCGGCCGTGGCTCGGTGGCTCGTATGCAGCCTGGTCACATCGGTGTCGCGCATGGTTCGGTCTCCCCACGAGGCTCTTCAACATGCTTCATGGTGGCCGGAGACAAGCCCTGGAACATCCCAGCCAGGTCCCAAGAAAGGGTGGAGCTATCTCTACCCCCCGCTCGCCCGACGGGCCGCCGGAGGCGCCCGGGACGGCCGTCTGGCCCGCCGCACGGATACCGCCGCGCCCGCACGGACGATTCACCTCATAGCGCCTCCCTTTCCCTCCGGGACCGGCGAGATGAGCAGGGGCTTTACGCTGCCCAACGGGCATTTATCCGGTTATTCAGCCGGCGCCGAATTGACGCCCGATATGGGTAATGCAGCGGCATTTCTTCGCCCGTGATCTGCCGCGCCGCGAGACACCTGACGGGCAATAGCGAACTCATCTGTAATCGCCGGCAGGTACTCCAACCCCCAGCCGTCCCCTAAGGGATATCGCGCAACCCTGAGATACGGGCGGGGTGGTGGTGGCTGATCAGCGGGTGCTGCGGGCGGTTCCGGTCACGGTCGCGGTGAATTGCCCGGTGCACGGGTCTGAAGCGGAGAAGTTTCCGCGCGTGGATACGGGTCGCAAGGAAGGCGGGCGGCGAAATACCGGCCGCGGCCGCCGTGTGCGCCAGGCGCGGCGGCAGCCCAACGGCCGTACGCTCAGCGGTGCCAGCGGCGCGGCCATTTCCCCTGCTCACGGCTGCTGCGTACGCCTCGATGGCTCGCGGGCACCCGGGCTGCTTGCACGACTCGAAGCGCGCGAAATCCCACTTCTCTTGCGACTGCCAGGTAGAGCCGAGATCCACACGGGAGCTCCCCCTATCCGGCACCGGAGAACCCCCTAATTTGCGCCATGCATCGGCTGTCCCGTTGCCCGTCACGTTGCCCCTTACATCGGTGACAGGCGAGCGGCGGACCGGATACGCTGAAGCCGCTCGGGCCGTCATCCGCAACGGTGTTGACGACCACAGCACAAGGCATGGGGAGGATTCATATGCCCAGGGGGGCGGCCCGTATCCCTGTCCTCGCTTTAGCAGTGGCACTGCTGACCGCGGGATGCACGGAGAAGGGGCATTCCGATAAGGCGTCCGGTTTCAAGGACAAAGCTTCCGCCTGTGTGAAGGCACTCCGGATCGTCGATCTGGTGCCGGATCCGAAGAAGGCCGAAGACTACGAGAAAAAGGGCAAGGAATTACGCGAGTTGTCGAAGAGCGTGCGGGACCGTGACGCCGCCAAGGCGATACGGCAGGTGGCTCATCAATATGGCATGGCACGAGCAGAGGCCGCGCGCGATTTCGGCCGGGTGGCGGTGTGGGTCAAGTCGACTGTCACCAACGTCAAAACCCTCAAAAAGGTGTGTTCCTGACCACGGGACAGACTGAAGCGCATGCCGGGGACTCCCTCACCGCGCCGACCCTGGAGCGAGACTCCGGCGGGGCGCCGCGGACCGCCGTACTCTTCCCCGGCATGGGCCGGTTCGACTTCGCGACCGCCGGCCGGTTCCCATGCCCGTGCTTTCGCCCCCCTGCGCCGCAAGGCAGAGGCCGAGGTCTTCGCCAACTACCGGATCAGAGCGCCCGGCTCCCCGTGATCTCGGACGCCGACGGCACGGTGGTGGACTCCGCCGAGGCGATGCGCACATGCTGCTGGACACCTTCGACCGGGCCATCCGCTGGCCGGAGAGGGTGACCTCGATGCCGGCCTCGGCGTGGACACCCCCTACGTCACCAGCGCCGACGACATGTTCCACCGCCTCAACTCCACGGCCCGACTTCTTCGACGTCATTACGGTCAACGCAAGAACGCCCTGCGCCCAGGCCCCCCGAAACTCCGCAGCCGGGCCGCCGCCTGACCCTGGAGCGGTGAGCCCACGCGGTGTGTTGTCCGGTGGGTCGGCGCCGCGCCCGCCCACCGGACAACGCCCCTACCCCGCGTCCTCAGGGCGCGCGTTGAGGACGCGGATGAGCAGGTCGGTGAAGGTGGCTCGCTCCTCGGTGTCGAGGGTGGCGAACCACTGCTGCTCGCGACGGGTCTGCTCGGTGAACGCCTCCTGGACGGCGTCCTCGCCCGCGGCGGTGAGGGCGATGGCGATCGCGCGACGGTCGTCGGGGAGTGGTCGGCGCTCGACCAGACCGTCCCGTTCGAGAGTGTTGACGGCGTTGGTGACCGCCGAGCGGGACATCGCCGAGATTTCGGCAAGCCGGGCGGGCTGGGTGGGGCCCAGCAGCTTCAGTTTGAACATCAGCCGGAACCCCGGGAGCGTCCAGCCGCGCGGGCGGTGGATATGGCTCTCCAGGTCGGCGATGACCAGGTAGGAGAGGTGCAGCAGGTGGTAGGCGAGCGAGAAGGCTTCCGGGTCGGCCGGTGACGGCATGCCGGCGAGCCGGTCGCGCGCGTAGGCGGCGTAGCTGAGATCTGGTCGTTCCACGGGACAGAGTCTTGCGCATGGCGGCTTCAGCAAGAGATTGTTACGGCCATAACAATCTCCTACGAGCCGGAGGGTGCTATGCGGATCACCATTGCTGGAGGCGGTATCGGCGGGCTCGCCACCGCACTCAGCCTGCATGCGGCCGGATTCGACGACGTCGTCATACACGAGGCGGCCCAGGCGATCCGTCCGCTCGGCGTCGGGATCAACCTCCTTCCGCACGCGGTAAGGGAGTTGACCGAGCTCGGGCTGGCGGACCGGCTGGCCGCGATCGCCGTCCCCACCGCCGAGCTGGCCTACTACAACCGGTACGGACAGGCGATCTGGTCCGAACCGCGCGGGCTCGACGCCGGCTACCGATGGCCGCAGTACTCGGTGCACCGGGGCAGGCTGCAAATGCTGCTGCTGGACGCCGTCCGCGAGCGCCTCGGCGCGCACGCGGTCCGGACCGGGAGCCGGATCACCGGCCTGCGACACGATTCCGACCTGCTCGTCGGCGCCGACGGGATCCACTCGGCCGTCAGGGCCGCGCTCTTCCCCGGCGAAGGGGCACCACCGTGGAACGGGCTCGTACTGTGGCGGGGCACGACCTACGCCGAACCGTTCCTGACCGGCCGGACCATGATCATGGCCGGGGACGGCTCACAGAAGTTCGTCGCGTACCCGGTCGGGGACGGCCGGCTGATCAACTGGATCGCCGAGCGGCCGCTGGGCGACGAACCGCTTGAGCGTGGAAACTGGAATCGCCCCGCCGACCTGGCAACGATCGTGGAACACTTCGCCGACTGGAAGTTCGACTGGCTCGACGTGCCGGGGATCATCACAGAAGCCGAGGCCGCCTTCGAGTACCCGATGGTGGACCGCGATCCCCTGCCCTACTGGACCAAGGACGACGTTGTCCTGCTGGGCGACGCCGCGCATGCCATGTACCCCATCGGGTCCAACGGAGCCTCCCAGGCGGTCATCGACGCCCGGGTGCTCGCCCACTCGCTCGCCACGACCGGGTCCACCGCCACGTACGAGGACCTCCGCAGGCCGGCCACGACCGCGCTCCAACTCGCCAACCGGCGCCAGGGCCCCGAGATCGTCATGACGCTCGCCCACCAGCGGGCCCCCGGTGGCTTCGACGACATCGAACAGGTCGTCCCGCTCGCGGAACGAGCGGAGATCGCCGCTTCGTACAAGCGCACCGCGGGCTTCGATCCGGCCCTGCTCAACGAGCGCGCATCCTGGAGCGTGCGATGAAGCTGGAAAGCCTGGCCACCTTCGAGGTGGCACTGGACCCGGTCCTCGACCTCGGCGACTCACACTGGGGCCGGCGACGGGTGATCAACATCGTCGGCGGCACCTTCGAGGGACCACGGCTGTCCGGGGTGATCCTCCCGGGCGGCGCGGACTGGCAGGTACTACACCCCGACGGCATGGCCAGCATCGACACCCGCTACACCCTGCGCACCCACGACGGGGCACATCTCTACCTCTCCACCAACGGCGTACGCCACGGCCCACCCGAGGTCCTGCAAAGATTGGCCGAAGGAAAGCCGGTGGACCCCGCCGAGTACTACTTCCGCCTCTTCTGCCACTTCGAAACCGGCGACGAACGCTACCGGTGGCTCAACCGCACCCTGGCCGTAGCCTCGGGCGCCCGCACGGCCGAGACCGTCCGGTACGAGGCTTACGCCCTCGCCTAGGGCCTGAAATGAGCTGGCCTCATAGCGCTCGCCGTTCCGCATGCTTGCATGCTAGGAACGGGAGTTGAGCTCGCCCGTGATCCGGGAAGGGAGCGTTCATGAGGATCGGGTCCGTGAAGCGGCCTGACCGTGTTGCTGTCATCGGAGTAGGCATCCTCGGAGCCAGCGTGGGCTGGAACCTGGTCCGGCGCGGTGCCGAGGTGGTCTTCATCGACGCAGGCCAACCGGGCGAAGGCGTCACCAACTGGTCTTTCTCGTGGGTCAACGCCAGCAACAAGACCGCGCGCAAGTCCTACTTCGACCTGAACGTCGCGGGCGATGAGGTTCCCGTCGCGTTCTACCCCGACGAAGCCTGGGTGCACGGACGTCATCTCGTCGGCCGCCTGGTCGGCCAGGCTGTTGCATCCGGCGCCGAGCACCGGTCCGGCACCGCGGTCTGTGACATCGGCACCGGTGCCGACGGGAGCATCCGGACAGTTGCGCTCTTCGATGGCAGCTGTCTCGACGTCAACATCGTCGTGAACGCAGCGGGACGCAGCGCCTCCCACATCGCCGGGCTCATCGCAGGCACTTGCCGATGCGCCGGGAACCCGGCGTCGTCACCCGGATCCGCTGTGCTCAGGTCCCGGTTCACCGGGCCATGCACGCGCCGCACATCGAGATCCGTCCCGACGGAGACACTTCGGTGGTCCTCCACAGCCGCGAGATCGACGCACTCATCGACACAGGCGAAGATCCAGCGGAACTCGCACGGCTGCTCCACGAATCGGCACGGCAGGTCGTTCCCGAGCTCGGCAACTCCCGCATCGCACAGGCACGGGTAGCCGACCGGCCCATCCCGGCCGACGGGTTCCCCTCGGTGGGAGCGGTACCGACGGTGCCGGGCTACTACGAGGCCGTTTCCCACAGCGGCATCACGCTCGGGCCGGTCATCGGCCAGCTGCTTGCTTCGGAGATCCTCGGCGGGAAGAGAGACGCGATGCTTGCGGACTTCTGCCCAGAGCGGTTCTCCCACTGACAGCGCCGACGCGGCACGCGAGCCGCAAAGACCGGACGGTCTGAACTCTCTGACCAGGAGTGGGAGTTGCTCGCGCCGCTGAGCGTCACTTCAGTGACGTGCCTAGGCAACCTTTTCGCCGTGCGAGTCCTCATACATAAGGCGTAGGTGTACGTATGTCCGCATATCTGCGTGTGTGCTCACGCACGCCATGTGTGATGCACGGCCTGAGCATGACGAACGTCAACCTGTGCCGTTCGGGCGGCACTTGGGATACGAGAGGTCTGCTGAATGAAGATTCGTCACGCACTGACGGCAGCCACAGCGGCTGCTGTGTTAGGGCCCGCGGCCGTACTGGCCGCGCCCGCCGCCGCGTTCGCGGCGGAGCCGGTGTCCAAGGCCGGTGTCCGCACATCCGACCATGACGGGGCTGCCCGTCCCGGCCCGGGGAAGCCGTCGAAAACCGCCGGGACCGCCGGAGGGACCGCTGAGAGGGCCAGCGGCGCGAGTGGTGCCACCGGCGGAGGTAAGGACGCCGCTGATGATTCCGATGGTGCGGGTCAGTCCTGCGCGTTCGAGTCCGACCAGTTGCAGGCGGCCGTCCACGGGCTGCCGCGTCAGCTGGCTGCGGGCGGCGCCTGGACTCCGTTCTCCATGACGCTCGCCAACACCACCGGCAAGCCCTTGGAGAAGGTCCTGCCCTTCCTGCACGTGTCCTCCGCCGAAGGTGCCGACCCGCTGGAGACCGAGTACCGCGACGCCAAGACGGGGCGGTGGAAGACCTTCCATGACGCGGAGCCCGAGGATGTGTTCGGCTTCTTCGCCGTCGGGCCGCGCAGCACCCTCACGCTCCAACTGCGCACCCGCGTGGTCAAGGACGCCAAGCCCGGCGCCGGGTACGCGCTCGCCGCCGGCGACTACCGCAACGGCGACGGTTCCTGTGGTTCGGCCAAGGAAGCCTGGTCCGACTTCACCATCCTCCCCGCGGGCACGAAGCCGACGCAGCCCCCGACGGCCAAGCCGAGTGAGCCGGGCAAGCCGGGTGGCACTGCCGAGCCCGGCCAGAGCGCCGCGCCCGCCGGCGGTACGGGTGGTGCCGATTCCACCGGTGGCCTCAGCCCGCAGGGCGGCGGCCAACTCGCCACGACCGGCTCCTCGTCCGCGCTCCCGGCGATCGCTCTCGTCGGCGGGGCCGCGATGGTGGTCGGCGCGGGTGCGGTCATCGCCGTGCGCCGCCGGAAGGGCCTGGCCGGTCCGGGCGCCACGGATATCACCGCGTAAGCCCCACCGCCCCACCATTCCTTCAAGTACCTGATAACCCAAGGATCCACGGCCTGAGAACTCAGTGACGCTGGAAACAAA
Source organism: Streptomyces tubercidicus (assembly GCF_027497495.1). Classification (GTDB taxonomy): domain Bacteria; phylum Actinomycetota; class Actinomycetes; order Streptomycetales; family Streptomycetaceae; genus Streptomyces; species Streptomyces tubercidicus. The sequence continues at coordinate 7,291,078 of NZ_CP114205.1, read as the reverse complement.
GGCTCCAAGGGTCCGAAGAACCGGGAAAGAGATCTTCATGAACATGAAACTGCGCCGCGTCCTGTCGGTCTCGGCCGCGACGGCCGCCCTGCTCCCCGTGGTGGTGGCCGCCGCGCCCGCCTCCCAGGCGGCCCCTGCCGCGGACATGCCGAAGTGCTCCGACGTCAGCAACGGGCAGTACGAGAACAACGCCCTGGTGGGCCGCTCGTTCGGCATACCCGATTCGATCACTCTCGGCACTCACTGGACGACGTACACCACCACCCTCACCAACACCTCGGCGAAGGAGCTGAAGTCGCTCGAACTCAGAGCCGACCTGGGCAGCTATGTCTACAACGAGGGCGAGCGCGACCTGAGCCCGTACGGCGATCTGCAGTACTGGGACGCCTCGCAGCACGCCTGGAAGACGCTGCGCGAGGCCGATGGAGACGCCCGTGGCACCATCCCCGCCGCGAAGACGCTGAAGCCCCGCGAGTCCGTCCACGTACAGCTGCGGTTCAGGGTGGGTAAGGACCTGCCCCTGGACCATGCGTACGACGCGTACACCGGCCTCACGGGCACCTTCGCCGACCGCTACCAGGGCACGGACTGCACGTCCGACGGCTCCGCCGTGGGCACTTTCTCCCCGACCAAGGGCTGAAACCTGCGGGAAGGGCTGCCGCCGTCGCGCCCGGCGGCGGCAGCCCCAGGGCGTGTCCGCAAAATCCCTAGTCCAGATTCGCGCTGTTCAGGTAAGCGAGGACCGCGAGCACCCGGCGGTTGGTGTCATGGGAGTTGGTCAGGTTCAGCTTGCTGAAGACGCTGGCGATGTGTTTGCTCACCGCGCCTTCGCTGATGTAGAGGCGGTGGGAGACCGCCGCGTTGGAGCAGCCCTCGGCCATCAGCTCCAGGACCTCCCGTTCCCGGGCGGTCAGGGTGCCCAGTGGCTCCTGATGGGCGTTGCTCTCCACCAGTTTGGAGATGACCTCCGGGTCCATCGCGGTGCCGCCCTCGGCGACCCGGCGCAGCGCGTCCACGAACTGTGTGGCATTGAAGACCCGGTCCTTCAGCAGATAGCCGATGGCGCCGGAACCGTCGGCCAGCAGTTCGCGCGCATAGAGCTGTTCGACGTGCTGGGACAGCACCAGGACGGGCAGGCCGGGGATCCGCCGGCGGGCCTCGTGGGCCGCTTGCAGCCCCTCATCGGTGAAGGTGGGTGGTAGTCGGACATCCACGATCGCGACGTCGGGCCGGTGCTCCTGCACAGCGGTGAGCAGCTCCGGGCCGGTCTCGACCGCGGCGACCACCTCGAAGCCGTGCGCGGTGAGCAGATGGGTCAGACCTTCGCGTAGCAGGTAGAGGTCCTCTACGAGGACAACACGCACGGGATCTCCAGGGTGACTGTGGTGGGACCGCCAAGTGGGCTGTGCACGGCGAGAGTTCCGTCGAATGTAGCGAGTCGCCGTTGGACACCGCGCAGCCCGCTGCCCTTGGCCGGATCGGCGCCACCGGCTCCGTTGTCGGTGAGCGCGATCCGCAGCTGGTTCGCCATGTAGCGGACGTCGATGAGCACACGGCTCGCGTCGGCGTGTTTGGACACATTGGTGAGGAGTTCGGACACGGCGAAATAGGCGGCGGCTTCGACCGGGCGCTCCGGGCGGCCGGGCAGGTCGATCCGCAGCCCTACCGAGAGCGGTGAGTCCAGGGCCAGCCCGCGGATGGCGTCCGCGAGTCCGCGTTCGGCGAGCACCGGGGGGTTGATCCCGCGGATCAGATGGCGTAATTCGATGAGCGCGTTCGCGGAGGCTTCTCTGGCGGTGCCGACCATCATCTTGGCGGCGGCCGGGTCCCGTTCGATGAGTGCCTCGATGGCGCCGAGTTTCATCCCCATGGCGACCCACTGCGCCTGCGCCCCGTCGTGCAGATCCCTTTCGATCCGGCGCAGTTCCGAGGACAGCGTCTCCCGGGCTTCCATCCGGGTCTCGGTGAGCTGGTCGACCCGGCGGCCGAGCAGCGCCGACTTGGTCGGCCCGAGCAGGAGCCAGCTCCACAGGCCGTGCAGCCGCAGCAGCGGGATGGCGAGCAGACTCCCGGTCAGGGTGCCGATCACACCGATCAGGGGGGCGGTGGCGATCGGGTATGTGCCGAGGACCGGGACGCCACGGGTGAGCAGGGGCCGGCTTTCGAACGTGGGGAAGTCGACGAAGAGCTGGAGCAGCGACGCCCAGGCCCAGGACCAGATGAGGCCGAAGAAGCAGTATCCGGTGACCAGTACGGGAACGGCGGCGAGCAGCACCCCGACCACGGGGTCGAGCAGCAGCCACAGCAGGTCCCGCCAGGTGGCCAGGTCCCGTGCGTTCTGCCGGTACCGCAGGGACCGCAGCGCCATTTCCGGGGTGCGGTAGAGCGTGCGGCCGATCTGGTAGGTGCCGTCGGGCCGGGGCGGTGGCAGGACCGGTTCAGGCAGGTAGGGCCGGTCGATCCGGATGCCGGTCCACTCCTGGATCTGATGCCGTCGCCAGGAGGTGAGCTGCCGGCCGGCGACGAGTACGGTCGGCCAGGCCCACAGCAGGATCGGCACCATCGCCAGCAGATGCGTGAGGGCGGCGGCCCATTCAGCGACGGCGAGGCCGGCGGTCAGGGCCAGCCGCCAGGTGGCGAGCCCACCACGGCCGATCCAGATCAGCGCACGCCGTATCCCGGAATCGGTGGCGGACGCGAGGAGTTGACAGGTCCAGCGGCCGTGCAGATGAAGCAGCACCGGCCCGAAGCCGAAGCCGGCCAGCGCCGTCGCCACGGCGATCGGGACGGTGATCCCGGTATGGCCGGGCCAGTACCACGGGAACGTGGCCCCCAGCACGACCAGCGTGAGCGGCAGCAGCGCCGTGACACTGCCGGCGACGGGGTTGATCAGCATCCACAGGATGTCTCGGGAGGTGGCCGGGTCCTTGACCAACCAGTCCCAACGCCGTTCGTAGGACAGCTTCTTCGGGGTCAGGTACAGCCGGTTCTTGTAGCGGTACCAGCCGTCGGGTTCGGGTTCGGGTGGCAGCGGCGGGGGCTGGTACGGCACCGGGATGTCCACCCCGCACCACCGGCTCGCGAGGGTGCGGTACACATTGAGCGGACGGCGGTACCACTGGGCGAGCGACTGGATGCCGAAGAGCGCGCCGAGGGCTACGGCGGCCAGCATCGGGGCGGCGGCGAGCCCGAGCCCGAACAGCACAAGGCCGCGCAGGGGCGCCCACAGGTGCCGTACGCACATCGCTCCCCCGTGCTTTCCGATGCCCCCGGCGGAGGCGTTCGCCGTATGCCACGATACTGACCGGGGGCCGGAGTTCCCGGTTTCCTTTGGCCGACTCCCATGGCCTCAAGCACCTCGCCCAAGCACCCGGCGGCCGGTGCGCGAGCCGCCCGGAGCGCGAGCACGGTGGCCTCCGTTTCTGCGTCCGGAGCTGTACGGGGCGTGATCCGGGTCGTGATCCGGGTGGGTATTCCCGCCGGGCCTTTCCGCTGAATCCAAAATATGCCTATGTTCTCGATCTGGGCTCGCCATGCCCGGGATCACCGCAGATCGGAACGCCCTCGGCATCTGGAGGACAGCATCTTGCACAGCAGCGCCAAGAAGTCCGAACGGCCCACGCACTCCGCTGACTTCCCTCGTCAGTTCGCCCGCACCCGCCGCTTCTCCCTCGGGGTGCCCCGGAATCTCGCCGTCTCCCCCGACGGCCGCCGGGTGCTCTTCGTCCGTACGGGCTCCGGCACCGATCCCGTAGGCCGGCTATGGCAGTACGAGGACGGCGCGGAACGGCTGCTGGCCGATCCGGCCCTCCTGGTAGGCGCCGGTTCCGGGGCGGTCCCCGAGGAGGAGCGGCTGCGCCGGGAGCGCGCCCGTGAGCGGTCGGTGGGAGTGGTGTCTTACGCGACGGACGAGGCCGCCCATCTGGTGGCGTTCGCGCTGTCGGGGGCCCTGTGGGCGGTGCGTACCGACGGCGGCACACCGTTCTCCGTCCCTGCGGCCGGTCCGGTGGTCGATCCCCGCCCCTCCCCCGATGGCCGGTACATCGCCTATGTGAGCCGGCGCTGCTTCCACGTCGTCGATCTGGCCGGTGCCGACCGGCAGTTGGCCCGTACTGAGGACCCGGAGATCTCCTACGGGCTCGCGGAGTATGTGGCCGCGGAGTCCATGCACCGGCCGCGCGGCTACTGGTGGGCACCGGACAGCCGCTGCCTCCTGGTGGCCAGGGTCGACACCAGCCCAGTGGAACGGCGTTACATCAGCGACCCGGCCGACCCGGCGAAGCCGCCGCAGGCGATCCGTTACCCGGCGGCCGGCACCCCCAACGCGGAGGTCACCCTGGAACTCCTCTCCCTGGAGGGCGAGCGGATCGAGGTGGAGTGGGACCGTAAGGCGTACGAGTACGTCGTCGCGGCCGGCTGGGATACGCACGGTCCTTACGTCTCCGTGCAGAGCCGCGACCAGCGCAGCATGCGCACGCTCGCGGTCGATCCGGAGACCGGCGCCACCGACGTGCTCCATGAGCGGACCGATCCCGCCTGGGTGGAGATCATCGAGGGCACCCCGGCCCGTACGGCGTCGGGTGCCCTGGTCCTGCCCGAGGACGAGGGCGAGACCCGGTATCTGACCGTCGGGGGCCAACGGGTCACCCCCGAGGGGTTGCAACTGTGCGCGGTCCTCGGCGTCGAGGGTGAGCGGGTCCTGTTCACGGCGAGCGACGATCCGCTGGAGACCCATGTGTGGCTCCATGAGCCCGGCCAGGGCATCCGTCGGCTGAGCCAGGAGCCCGGCCGGTATACGGGGGTGGCGCGGGGCGGCACGGTCGTCCTGGAGGGCGAGACACCACGGGGCGAGGAGGTGGGCGTGCTGCGGGCCGACGAGGTGGGCGTGCGGCGCGGCGACGGGGTGGACGCGCGGCAGGGCGACGGAGCCGGCGCAGCAGGCCGGGCGGCCGGGGATCCGCCGCACCAGACCCTCATCACCTCGCTCGCCGAGGAGCCGTCCGTCACCCCACGGCCGGTCCATCTCACGTTCGGTGAACGGCAGTTGCGCGGTTCCCTTTTCCTGCCGTCGTGGCACGAGGAGGGCACCGGAAAGCTGCCGGTACTGCTTGACCCGTACGGCGGGCCGGCCATACAGGTCGTCGGACGGGCCCGCAGGTGGTTCAGCTGTGTGTCGCAGTGGTTCGCCGAGCAGGGCTTCGCGGTGCTGGCGGTCGACGGGCGTGGCACCACGAACCGGGGCCCGGCCTGGGAGAAGACCGTTCACGGCGACCAGCTCACGCCCGCGCTGGAGGACCAGGTGGACGCGCTGCGGGCGGCCGCGGCGCGCTGTGGGGACCTGGATCTGACGCGGGTGGCGATCCGCGGCTGGTCGTTCGGCGGGTTCCTGGCCGCGGCCGCCGTGCTGTACCGCCCGGATGTCTTCCACGCGGCGGTCGCCGGGGCCCCGCCCACCGACCAGCGGTTGTACGACACCCACTGGAAGGAGCGTTTCCTGGGCCATCCAGAGGAGCAGCCGGAAAACTATGTGCGCTCCTCGCTGATCGGCCATGGCCATCTGCTGAGCCGCCCGTTGCTGCTGGTCCACGGGCTCGCGGACGACAATGTGGCGGCCGCGCACACCCTGCGCTTCTCGGCCGAACTGCTCGCCGCGGGCAAGCCGCACAGCGTGCTGCCGCTGCCCGGCGCCACACATCTACCGGCCGACGCGGTCAATGCGCAACTACTCCACTTCCAGCGGGACTTCCTGCTGAAGGCACTGGAGGGGCGGGCCACCGGGGACTGACCGGAGCGGCGCCCGGCACCCGGCACCCGGCACCCGGCACCCGGCACCCGGCACCCGGCGGTGTACCTCCACCCGGGCGCCTCCCGCCGGGCACCTCCCGCCGGGCACTCGTTGCCGCTCCGACAACAGTCGACCCACTCCCTTTGAACACTCCGGGCGGCAGCTCCGTATGGACCTTGTGCAACCTCCATGGAGCACATCGCGACCGAAGGCACCACCAAGAACCGGAGGCACACCATGGCTCGACAGGCAGCGTCGGAGCGGACGGAGACCGCAGCGATGGCCGCGGCGGAGGAGACCGGCCCGGCGCCGGCGGGACGTGGGACGGGGCGGCGGGCCGTCGTCGCGGCGGTCGGCGCGGCCGGACTCACGGCCGCGCTGGCGGCCTGCGGCGGCGGCATGGCGGACGCGGGGAGCGGTGACTCCAAGGCCGCGGGTGACGGTCAGGCCGACCCGGGCGCGAGCGGAGGCGGCGACAGCGGTTCGGGCGGCACCGGAGGGAGCGGGGCCGAGGGTTCCGCCGGTGGGGGCGCAGGCCCCACCCTCGCCAAGACGTCGGAGATCCCCAAGGGCGGCGGCAAGATCTTCAAGGGCGAGAAGGTCGTCGTCACCCAGCCCCAGGACGGCGAAATCAAGGCGTTCTCCGCGATCTGCACCCACGCCGGCTGTGTTGTCGGCGAGGTCTCCGGTGGCACCATCAACTGCATGTGCCACGGCAGCAAGTTCGACATCACCGACGGCAGCGTAAAGACCGGCCCCGCCACCAAGGGCCTGGCCCCCGCCAAGGTAACCGTCAAGGGCGGCTCGGTCTCCCTCGGCTGACGGCACGGCACCCAACCGCCCGCCGGACCGCATCTCCGGCGGGCGGGTGCCACGGGCACCAGGAGGGCGACGGCGGGGCGGCCTCGCCCTCAGACGATGCTCAGTCGATACAGAACTCGTTGCCCTCGATGTCCAGCATCGGGATGCACGACTCATTGTCGTCATCGGCAAGCAGCGTTTGCACGTGTACCGCGCCGAGCGGGACCAGTCGTGCGCACTCGGCCTCAAGTGCGGCGAGGCGCTCTTTGCCCACGAGTCCGGTGCCGACCCGCACGTCAAGATGGACCCGGTTCTTGGCGGTCTTCCCTTCGGGGACGCGCTGGAAGTACAGGCGCGGGCCCACACCTGAGGGATCACTGCAGGCGAACCACGAATCCCGCTCCTCAGGTGGCTGCGATTCCTTGAAATCGTCCCACGTGGCAAACCCCTCCGGTGGCGGCGGTACGACGTACCCCAGCACCTCGCACCAAAAACGAGCCAGGCGCTCAGGCTCCGCGCAGTCGAAGGTGACCTGGAACTTCTTGATCGATGACATCGGCGCACCATAGCAGGGGGACTCTGTTGCTCATCTCCCGCTAGGCATAGGCATGTTGAGCGGGGATGCCCCTAGGACAACACCGCCTCGCCCACCTCGCCCCCGTACACCGCCTCGCCGGGCGCCGCTTCGCCGGAGAGCAGGGTGATCGTGGCGTGCAGGCTGTCGGCTTCGCCGTCGTAGGTGCAGGTGAGGAGGCCGGCTTCGGCGAGCCGGAGCAGAGCCGCGGTGAGGAGGTGCGGGGTGGTGCTCAGGGCGGCGGCGGCCGGTTGCAGGGGCAGGTTGATGATGCGCGCGGCCGAGCGTCCTGGTAGAGGAGCGGCGGTGGCAAGGTCCGCCAGGAGCGCGACCATCGGCTCCCCCTTGAGGACTGCGCGGGCTCGGGCGAACCAGGGGGCCAGCCAGTCGTCGGCCAACGGCATCAACATGTCGAGTCCTTTCCAAGGGGGGCTATGAGCAGCGTGTGGCGGCATCTGGGGGCATGCAAACGAGTAGCGGCCGAATGGGTTGTCTTTGCCGTTTGGTGGCAGGGCAGCGTGCTGTTGGGCGTTCGCGACTGAGATGCGGACTGGTGCGCGGACTGATAGGCGGCCTGGCGTGAGTGACCGCTGCGCTGACTTTCGTCCGATAGTTCGTGTAAGTGAAGTCTAGGTTAATATTGGGCAGTTCGTACTGCTGGGATGTCGGTCGGGATGACCGGCACCGGCGCACCTCGGGGTTCACCAGGGCCGGACCACGGCCGCGGAAGGGGGGATCGAGGGGACGAGGAACGCATGGTTGAGGTGGCGCAGAGTTGTCTGCTGCGGGATCAGGGGCCTGAACGGGACCAGGGGCCCCAGGGCGACGGTGCGGATGGTCCGCTCGCGGTGTTCGCCGGGCGGCCGGCCCCCGTGGCGCGGACGCTCGTGGACGTGCTGGAGGCCACCGTCCTGGCCCATCCGCAGGAGCCGGCGCTGGACGACGGCCGGTCCAGGCTCAGCTACCGGGAGCTGGCCGACGAGGCGGAGAGCCTGCGCAGGCGGCTGGCCGCGGGCGGGATCGGGGTGGGCGACCGCGTGGGGGTGCGGGTGCCGTCCGGCACCAATGACCTGTACGTCTGCATCCTGGCGGTGCTCATGGCGGGCGCCGCGTATGTGCCGGTGGACGCCGAGGACCCGGAGGAGCGCGCGGAGCTGGTGTTCGCCGAGGCGGCGGTGTGCGCCGTCCTGGGCGCCGGGCGCCGGCTGACCATGACGGGCGGTCCGACCGCCACCTCAGATCCGGCCGCCATCTCAGATCCGGCCGCCATCTCAGATCCCGCCACCGCCACAGCCCCCATCGGCCCCGCCGACCCCACCCACCCTCAGGCCCCACCACGCCCGGACGACGACGCCTGGGTCATCTTCACCTCTGGTTCCACCGGCCGGCCCAAGGGCGTCGCCGTCACGCACCGTAATGCGGCGGCCTTTGTCGATGCCGAGGCGGCGCTCTTCCTGCAGGAGGAACCGATCGGGCCGGGCGATCGGGTGATGGCCGGTCTCTCGGTCGCGTTTGACGCCTCGTGCGAGGAGATGTGGCTCGCCTGGCGGTACGGCGCCTGTCTGGTCCCGGTACCGCGTTCTCAGGTCCGTGGTGGCGCCGCGCTCGGCCCCTGGCTCGTGGAGCAGGAGATCACGGTGGTGTCCACGGTGCCCACGCTCGCCGCGCTGTGGCCGGCCGAGGCCCTCAACGACGTCCGGCTGCTGATCTTCGGGGGTGAAGCGTGTCCGCCGGAGCTGGTGGAGCGGCTGGTGACCGAGGGGCGGGAGGTGTGGAACACCTACGGGCCGACCGAGGCGACCGTGGTGACCTGTGCGTCGCTGCTCACAGGCGAAGGGCCGGTGCGGATCGGACTTCCCCTGGACGGCTGGCAGTTGGCTGTGGTGGACGAGGCGCAGCTGCCGGTCGCCCTGGGCGGCAGCGGCCAGTTGGTCATCGGCGGGACCGGACTGGCGCGCTACCTGGACCCCAGTTTGGACGCCGAGAAGTTCGCGCCGCTGGAGTCTCTGGGGTGGGACCGCGCCTATCGCAGCGGTGACCTCGTACGGGCCGAGCCGGAGGGGCTGGTCTTCCTGGGGCGCGGCGACGAGCAGATCAAGCTCGGCGGGCGGCGGATCGAACTCGGCGAGGTGGACGCGGCGTTGCAGACACTTCCGGGCGTCACCGGTGCCGCGGCCGCCGTGCGGACGACCGGGAACGGCCATCAGGTGCTGGTCGGCTATGTGGTGGCCGGGGAGGGCTGGAGCCGGGCGGCGGCCGTCGAGCGGCTGCGCGCGGAGCTGCCCGCCGCCCTGGTGCCACTGCTCGCCCGCGTTGAGACGCTGCCCACCCGGACCTCCGGCAAGGTGGACCGGGACCGGCTGCCCTGGCCGCTGCCCAAGACGGCAGGTCCGGGCCTCGGCGCCGCGGGCGCGGCCGAGCAGCTCCACGGCACCGAGGCATGGCTTGCCAAGCAGTGGAGCGAGATCCTCGGGGTGCCGGTCGTCAGTGCCAGGGACGACTTCTTCGCGATGGGCGGCGGCAGTCTGGCGGCCGCCAAGCTCACCACCCTGCTGCGGGACCGCTATCCGGCAGCCGCGGTCCGCAACATCTACCAGCAGCCCACCCTGCGCAAGCTGGCCCGGCTGCTGGAGCGCTCCGCGCGGAGCGACAGCGGGGCGCGGCGGATCGCCCCCGTCCCCACCCGCGCCCAGGTCGTCCAACTGCTGCTGCTGGTGCCGCTCTTCACCCTGGTCGGGCTGCGCTGGACGGTCGGGCTGCTGGCCCTGGGGAACGTCCTTTCGTGGTTCGGAAGCTATCCGTGGGCGCCCACGGCCTCCTGGTGGTGGGTGGCGGCGGGCGGTCTGCTGTGCTTCAGCCCACCGGGCAGGCTGGCGGTCGCCGCCGGTGGTGCCCGGCTGTTGCTCCGCGGGCTGCGGTCCGGCAGCTATCCGCGCGGCGGCAGCGTGCATCTGCGGCTGTGGGCCGCCGAGCGGCTCGCCGAGCTGAGCGGGGCGGTCTTCCTGTCCGGGGCGTGGCTCGTCCACTACGCCCGCGCGCTGGGCGCCCGTATCGGACCGGATGCCGATCTGCACTCCCCGCCGCCGGTCACCGGGATGCTCAAGCTGGGTCGGGGGTGTGCGGTCGAGGCGGAGGTGGACCTGTCCGGCTACTGGCTGGACGGGGACCGGCTGGAGGTCGGTCCGGTGAAGATCGGGTCCGGCGCGGTGGTCGGTACCCGCAGCACGCTCTTCCCCGGCGCCCGGGTGGGCAAGCGGGCCCGGGTCGCGCCCGGTTCCGCCGTCACCGGCCGGGTGCCGACCGGTCAGCGCTGGGGCGGCGCCCCGGCCGTCAAGCTGGGCAAGGCCGAACGCCGGTGGCCCAAGCGGCGTCCCCCGCGCCGGGCCCGGTGGGCGTTGCTGTACGGGGTGAGCAGCGCCGGACTCACCCTGTTGCAGGTGGCCGCGGGCATCGCGGCGCTGGCGGTCGCGAGCTGCTTCCTCACCCCGGGCGACAGCCTGGGCGGCGCCATATGCAGTGCGCTGATCGCGCTGGCGCCCGCCACCTTGGCCTTCGGGCTGGCGTACGCCGCGTTGCTGGTCGCCGCCGTCCGCCTGCTCAGCCTCGGCCTGCGCCCCGGGTGGCATCCGCTGCACGGCCGGATCGGCTGGCAGTCGTGGACGGTCACCCAGCTGATGGACCTTGCCCGGGAGACCCTCTTCCCGCTCTACGCCAGCCTGATCACCCCGGTCTGGCTGCGTGCGCTGGGCATGAAGGTCGGCAGGCGGGTGGAGGTGTCCACGGTGCTGGCGCTGCCCAGCCTCACCAGGGTCGGCGACCGGGCCTTCCTGGCCGATGACGCGCTGGTCGCCCCGTACGCGCTGGGCGGCGGCTGGCTGCGGATCGGCGTGGCGAAGATCGGCGAGCGGGCCTTCCTGGGGAACTCGGGGATGACCGCGTCGGGACGCGCCGTCCCCGAAGGGGGCCTGGTGGGGGTGCTGTCCGCCACACCGAAGAAGGCGAAGAAGGGCAGCTCCTATCTGGGCATGCCGCCGATCCGGCTGCCGCGCTCGGCCACCGCCGCCGACCAGAGCCGGACCTATGACCCTCCGGCCCGGCTGGTGTGGGCACGAGGACTGGTCGAGGCGTGCCGGCTGCTGCCCGTACTGGTCTCCGCGGCTCTGGGCACCCTGACCCTGGCCGCACTGGCTCTCCTGGCCACCACCGGCTCCCCCGCACTGGCGGCGCTGCTGTCCGGCCTGGTGCTGCTGGCCGCCGGTGCCGTCGCCTGTGGAGTGTCCATGGCCGCCAAATGGCTGCTGGTGGGGCGGTTCCGTGCGGTGGAGCGGCCGCTGTGGAGCCGGTTCGTGTGGCGTGCCGAGCTCGCGGACACCTTCGTCGAGATGCTGGCGGTGCCGTGGCTGGTCGGTGCGGTGCCGGGCACGCCGTTGATGAACCTCTGGCTGCGCGGTCTGGGTGCCGGCGTCGGCCGGGGCGTATGGTGCGAAAGCTACTGGCTGCCGGAGGCCGACCTGGTCACCTTGGAGGCCGCGGTGAGCGTCAACCGGGGCTGTGTGCTGCAGACCCATCTCTTTCACGACCGGATCATGCGGATGGACACCGTGATGCTGCGCGAGGGGGCGACTCTCGGCCCCGGCGGCATCGTGCTGCCCGGCAGCACCATCGGCGCCCGCAGCACCCTCGGCCCGGCGTCGCTGGTGATGGGCGCGGAGACCGTCCCGGCCGGCACCAGGTGGCTGGGCAACCCGATCGAGGCATGGTGACGGCGGCCATGCGGCACCGCGCGACGAGGCACCGTCGGCCGGTCCGCCCCAGCCGTCGGCCGGTCCGCCCCAAGGGAGCAGGAGACCGTTGAGTTCCGAGCAGGGCGCCGCTGCCGGCGCGGACCCCTACTTCCCCGCCCACGGGGACGTCCGCTATCGGGTGCAGCACTACGAACTGGCCCTGGAATACTGGCCGCTGCCCAACCGGCTGCACGCCAGCGCCCGGCTCAACGCCGTGGCAGGCTCCGAGCCGCTGCCCGAATTCGCCCTCGACCTGGCCGGATTCCGGATCGGCCGCTTGCTGGTGAACGGGCGGCGGGCGCGCTACCGGCACCGGATGGGCAAGCTGCACATCCGCCCGCCGAGGCCGCTCACCCCCGGTGAGGCGTTCACGGTCGAGGTGCGCTATACGGGCAACCCGCAGCCGACGGACAGCCAGTGGGGCGGCCTGGGCTGGGAGGAGCTGACCGACGGCGCGCTGGTCGCCAGTCAGCCGGTCGGCGCGCCGTCCTGGTACCCCTGCAACGACCGGCCGGCGGACAAGGCGTCGTACCGGATCTCGGTCACCGCCCCGTCCCCGTACACAGTGGTCGCCGGTGGCCGGCTGCTCTCCCGCACCACCCGGGCGAGCCGCACCACCTGGGTGTACGAGCAGTCGGCACCCACGTCCAGTTATCTGGTGACCGTCTCCATCGGCAAATACAGGCCCGTATCGCTCGTCCACGACCCGGCGCCGACACCCGAACCGCACCGGTCGGAGCCGGACAGCGGCCAACCGCCGGAGCCGCGGCGCGCCCGCCGGGCCGTGCCACAGACCGCCTATGTGCCCGACCGGTTGATTCCCCTGTTCGCCGAGGACTTCGCCCGGCAGCCCCTCATGATGGAGTACTTCGAGGACACCTTCGGCCGCTATCCCTTCGGGGAGTACACCGTGGTGGTCGCCGACGAGGATCTGGAGGTCCCGGTGGAGGCCCAGGGTCTGGCCACCTTCGGCGCCAACCACCTAGACGGCACACGTACCTGGGAACGCCTGGTCGCGCACGAACTGGCGCACCAGTGGTTCGGCAACAGCGTCTCGATCGGCGACTGGCGGCACATCTGGCTCAACGAGGGCTTCGCCAAGTACGCGGAGTGGCTGTGGTCCGAGCACGCGGGAGGCCCCGCGGCCGGCGCCCACGCCCTCACCGCACACCTCTTCCTGACCGACCTCCCCCAGGATCTGCGGCTGGCCGATCCTGGCCGGAACCTGATGTTCGACGACCGGCTCTACCAGCGAGGGGGGCTGGTCGTCCACGCGCTGCGCTGCACCCTGGGCGAGGACGCCTTCTTCCGCATGCTCAAGGACTGGGCCGTATGGCACCGCCATGGAACGGTGGTGACCGCCGACTTCACCGCGCACGCCCAGCAGTACGCCGCCGAACCACTCGACGGCTTCTTCGACGCCTGGCTGCGGGAGCCCGCCGTGCCACCACTGCCACACTCCGTGACTCCGGCCCCTCCCGCCCACCGGCCGATCACACCGCCCACGGACGGCGGGCGGCCTTGACCGGCCGCTGAGGGCGGGCGGTGCCGGGCCGGGGCTGGGTGTCCCCCACCCACCATCCTCGCGGTGCGACGCTCAGACATCTGAGAGACGCTGGGAGCAAAGGCGTGCCGTGCCCGGCAGCGGCGACGGCGGGGCATGGGCAGCGGGTGCCCGCGCCCAGCGAGGAAGGCGGGCTTTGATGAGCGATACGGATGTGGACGTCGCGGGACGGAGTCAGGGCGAGACGGACCGCCGTCTGCCGGTCACCCTGAGCGTCAACGGTCAGGCGCGGCAGCTCGAAGTCGATCCGCGGACCTCGCTGCTGGACGCGCTGCGCGAACATCTGCGCCTGGGCGGGACCAAGAAGGGCTGTGATCACGGGCAGTGCGGCGCCTGCACGGTGCTGGTCAACGGCCGACGCGTCAACTCCTGTCTGTCGCTCGCGGTGATGCATGAGGACGACGAGATCGTGACGATCGAGGGTCTGGGCGATCCCGAGAGCCTGCACCCCATGCAACGCGCCTTCGTCGAGCGGGACGGCTTCCAGTGCGGCTATTGCACCCCTGGCCAGATCTGTTCGGCGGTCGGCATGCTCACCGAGGTGGCGGCGGGCTGGCCCAGCCACGCCACCGCCGATGTGGCCTCGCCGAGCGTCGTGCTGACCGATGCGGAGATCCGCGAGCGGATGAGCGGCAACATCTGCCGGTGCGCCGCGTATCCGAACATCGTCGCCGCCATCCGCGACACCGCGGAGGGAGGCGCGGAATGAGGCCCTTCACCTACGAGCGGGCCATGGACGCGCAGACCGCCGTCGCCGCGGTGTCCCGGGCCGGTGCGAAGTTCATCAGCGGCGGCACCAATCTGCTCGACCTGATGAAACTCGACATCGAGCGGCCCAGCCATCTGGTCGACATCAGCCGGCTTCCGCTGCGGGACATCGAGGAACTCCCGGACGGCGGACTGCGTATCGGCGCCCAGGCGGCGAACTCCGATGTGGCCGCCGACACCCGGGTACGTACGCGCTATCCGGTGCTCTCGGAGGCACTGGTGGCCGGCGCCTCGGGCCAGTTGCGCAACAAGGCGTCCACCGGCGGGAATCTGTTGCAGCGCACCCGCTGCCCGTACTTCTACGACACCTCCGCCGGCTGCAACAAGCGGGAGCCCGGCTCCGGTTGCTCGGCGATCGGCGGGCTCAACCGGACCCACGCGATTCTCGGCGCCAGCGACTCCTGCATCGCCACGCACCCCTCGGACATGGCCGTCGCCATGACCGCGCTGGACGCGGAGGTCGAGCTGCTCGACGCCGATGAGTCGGTACGCCACGTCGCCCTCACCGACTTCTACCGGCTGCCCGGCGACACCCCGCATATCGAGACCGTACTGCGGCCCGGCGAGATGATCACGGCGGTGCGGCTGCCCCCGCCGCCTCCGGGACGCCAGCTCTACCGCAAGGTACGCGACCGGGCGTCCTACGAGTTCGCGCTGGTCTCCGTGGCGGCTGTCGTCTCGGCCGAGCAGGGGACGGTCGATACGGCACGGGTGGCGCTCGGCGGTGTGGCGCACAAGCCGTGGCGGTCCATCGAGGCGGAGGCCGCGCTGACCGGCCGTCCCGCCACGATGACCACCTTTCAGACCGCCGCGGACGCCGCGATGCGCGACGCCGTGGGGCGGGGAGACAACGACTTCAAGATCGAGCTGGCCAAGCGCACGCTGTGCCGGACGCTGGCGCAGGCGGCCCAGTCCCGAGCTGAGGAGCCGAGATGATCGGGCAAGGTTTGAACCGCGTTGACGGCCCGCGGAAGGTCACCGGCCGGGCCACCTACGCCTACGAGTACTGGGATGCCGGCCAACCGCTCTACGGTGTCATCGTCGGCGCGGCCATCGGCAAGGGCCGTATCACCCGTATCGACACCGAGAACGCCGAACAGGCGCCCGGCGTAAGGATGGTGATGACCCATCACAACGCACCGGAGCAGGGGCCGCGTGATGAGTCCATCCCCTTCGAGTACTGGCGCGCCCAGCCGGTACTGACCGGCCCGGACGTGCACTATCACGGAGAACCGGTGGCATTCGCCGTCGCCGAGACCTTCGAGCAGGCCCGCGCGGCGGCCGCCCTGGTCGAGGTGGAGTACGCCGAGGGGCGGGGGCATTTCGACTTCGCCGCGCACGAAGGTGATGCGTACGCCCCGAAGAAGGTCAATGCCGGAATCGCCACCGACACCGCGGTGGGCAGCTTCGACGCCGCATTCCATACCGCCGACGTACAGGTCGACCAGAGCTACACCACGCCGTACGAGTTCTCCATGCCGATGGAACCCCACGCGTGCCTGGTGGTTCCGCGTGGCGAGGATCTGTACGTCCACGTCAGCTGCCAGATCGTCGATGCCGCGCAGGCGTCGGTCGCCGCTACGCTCCGGACCGACCCGGCACGGATTCACATCGTCTCCCCGTACGTCGGCGGGGGCTTCGGCTCCAAGCTGGGCATCCATGCCGAAACGATCCTGGCGGCGCTCGCCGCCCGCGCCTTGCGCGAGCCGGTCAAGGTCGCCCTCACCCGGCAGCAGATGTTCCAGCTCGTCGGCATGCGCCCCACCTCAAGGCAGCGGGTCCGGCTGGGCGCGGGGCACGACGGACAGCTGACCGCCCTCGCCCACGACGTCACCGCGCACACCAACCGCGACGTCGAATTCGCCGAGCAGACCGCCGCCACGACCCGCAGCCTCTACGCCGCACCCCACCGGCTGACCAGCCACCGGCTGACTCCGCTCGACCTGCCGCGCGGGTCGGATGTCCGCGCGCCGGGCGAGGCGCCGGGCCTGCTGGCGGTGGAGTCGGCGATGGACGAGATGGCCGACGCGCTCGGGATGGACCCGGTCGAGCTGCGGCTCCGCAACGAGCCCGCCGTCGATCCCGAGCGAGATGTGCCGTACAGCGACCGCCATCTGATCGACTGCCTGCGCGAAGGCGCCCGCCGCTTCGGCTGGGAGAACCGTCCCGCCACCCCGGCGAGTGTGCGCGACGGACGCTGGCTGGTCGGCTACGGCATGTCCGCCGCCATCCGTGGGCACTTCCAGGGACCGACGGCAGTGCGCGTGCGGTGGGAAACGGACGGCACCGCCGTCGTCGAATCAGACATGACCGATATCGGCACCGGCACCTACACCGTCCTGACGCAGGTCGCAGCCGACGGCCTCGGACTGCCCCCCGACCGGGTACGGATCGAACTCGGCCGCTCCGAACACCCCACCAGCTGGGGTTCCGGCGGCTCCTGGGGCGCCGCCAACTCCTGCACCGCGGTACATCGCGCCTGCGCGACCCTGCGCGAAAGAGTGCTGACCGCGGTGCACGCCGACACCCGTTCCCCCCTGCACGGCCGGAACTCGTCCCACGCCCTCTTCTCCGACGGCCACGTCCACATCGGTGACGCCTCCGAGGCCCTGAGCGAGATCCTCACCCGCATGCCCCCCGAAGACCTGGAGGCCGAGGGCGAGACCCGCTTCATGGGTGACGACTCGAACTACGCGGACTACTCGATCAACACCTACGGCGCCCACTTCGCCGAAGTAGGAGTCGACGCGGACACCGCCGAGATCCGACTGCGCAGGATGCTGGGCGTGTTCTCGGTAGGCCAGGTACTCAACGCGAAAACGGCCCGCTCACAACTCATCGGCGGCATGATCTGGGGAGCCGGCGCAGCCCTCGAAGAAGAGGCCGTAGTCGACCTGCGCTCCGGCGCCTTCATCAACCGCGACCTCGCCCAGTACCTGGTACCGGTCCACGCCGACATCCCCGACATCGACGCCATCATCCTCGACGGCTACGACGACAAGGCCAACCCCCTCGGCGCCAAGGGCGTCGGCGAGCTGGGCATCTGCGGAGCAGGCGCCTCCGTAGCAAACGCCGTCTTCAACGCCACCGGAACCCGCATCCGCGACTTCCCCATCACCATCGAGAAGCTGCTGCCTGGATTGCCGGCGATGGAGCGGTGAGTAAGGGACTTCCCCGTTACACCGGCTCAGCGGAAGGCGTCGGCCAGCTCGGGCGGCCAGGCACGGAAGGCGCGGGGCGGGTGGCCGGTGATGCGTCGCACCGGCTCTTTGCCTCCACTGACCACAGCAGGGACAGCGTGCCGTCACGCCCCACCACCTCTTGCTCAGGCAAGCAAACCCCGCTAGCGTCTTGCTCATGCAAGCAAAAAACAGCACGGCCAAGCAGAAGGAGCGGAGGACCAAGTCGGCCTCCTTCACGGAGACGGGGCGCCGCGCGCAGATCGTCGCCGCGGCCATCGACGTCATCGCCGAAGTCGGGTACCACCGGGCCTCGTTCGCGAAAATCGCGGAGCACGCAGGGCTGAGCAGCACAGGGATGATCTCCTACCACTTCGATGGGCGGGACGACCTGATGCGTGAGGTCGTCACCGAGGTGCTGCGGCTCGGGGACGGATATCTGCGCCCCCGCATCGAGGCCCACACGCGATACGCGGACCGGCTGCGGGCGTCCATCGAAGGCAACCTCGACCTGCTCGCCGAGTACCCGAATCACCTTGCGGCGATGGTCGACATCCTCGCCAACCTCCGTGGCGGCGACCCCGGCATGGTCGCGTTCCTCGAAGCGACGGAGGCGAACCTCACCGTCCAGGTGGAGCAGCTCCGCAAGGCGCAGCGCACGGGCGAGTTCGGTGACTTCGACCCGTGGGTGATGATGCGGGCGATCCGCGCCGCCATCGACGACGTGGTGCGCCGCGCCACCCACGATCCCGATCTCGATGTGCGGGCCGTGGGCCGGGAGTTGGCGGATCTCTTCGACCGCGCCACCAGGAAGACACCATGACCACAGCGGACACGGGGGAACACACCATGGCAACGCACCAGACACCACAGACACAGACACAGACACAGACACAGACCGACACGGCCCAGACCGACACGGCCGAGGCCGCCGCGGCGCCCGACCGGCGTCGCACGGTGGCGCTGCGCCGGCGGCTCGCCGCACAGCTGCTCTTCGAACTCGTCCTCCCCCTCGGCTCCTACTACGGGCTGCGCGCCGCCGGCGTCGGCCAGTGGCTCTCGATGGTGGTCGGCGGTGTGCTGCTCCTGCCGTGGATCGCTTACGGCGTCGTGCGGCAGCGGCGCGTCGAGGCGATGGCGGTGTTCACGCTGAGCCTGGTGGTGGCAGGAACGCTGCTGTCCCTGATCACTGGCAGCCCGCGAGTGCTGATGATCAGGGACAGCTGGCTGACCGCCGCGATCGGGCTCTGGGTACTCGGCACGCTGCTGACCCGGCGCCCGTTCATCATGACGGCCTCGCGCGGCATCGTCATCGCCAAGGTCGGCGAGGCCGGACTGACCGCCTGGGAGGCGCGATGGGACGCGGAGCCGACGTTCCGTCGCCACCTGCGGCTGGTCACGGCGGTGTGGGGCGCGGTCTTCCTGCTCGACGCGGTGCTGCGGGTGGTGTTGGCGTACACGATCCCGGTGGACAGCTTCCCGCTCACCAGCACTCTGCTCTGGCTGGTACTGCTCGGCGGGCTGCTCGCGTTCCACAACTGGTACATCACCCGCCACGGTCTGAAGCTGTAGGGGAGCCGTGAACGCCGACGTCGACGTACTGATCGCGGGTGCGGGCCCGACCGGCCTGCTGCTCGCCAACGAACTGGGCCTGGCCGGGGTGCGGACGGCCGTCGCGGAACGGCTGCCCCGTCGGACGGGCCAATCCAAGGCGCTCAACTTGCAGCCCCGAACCGCCGAGGTGCTGGACTGCCGGGGCTGGCTGGAGCCGCTCCTGGACCGGTCGCTGGCCCTCCTCCCCTCCGGCCACTTCGCCGGACTGCCGCTCAACTACGGCGCCCTGGACACCGCGTTCCCGCATCAGGTCGGCATCCCGCAGGCCCGGGTAGAGGAGTTCCTGGAGGACCACCTCGCCGAGCACGGCGTACCGGTTCAGCGAGGCCGGGAACTGACGTCCTTCCAGCAGGACGCGGACGGCGTCACCGCCACCCTCCTCGGGCCCGATGGCACCGAAAGCACTGTCCAGGCCGGGTACTTGGTAGGCGCGGACGGCGGGCGCAGCACCGTGCGGCGCATCCTGGGCGTGCCCTTCCCGGGCCGGGACGGCCGGATCGGCATGGCCGTCGCCGATGTCGAACTCCGTCCGGCCGACGAGGCGCCGGGCGAGCCGGTGGAGGGGTACGAGACCCACCGCAGGGTCACTCAAGTGCCCGGCGGCGACGAGGTCTTCGCCGCCACAGAGGCCGGATCCGACGGCACCGGCGAGCCCTGGCACCTTCCCGACCTCAGCCCGGACCCCGCGGGTCTCGCCTTCCTTCTGCCACTCGGCGGCGGTGTGCACCGGCTGATCCTCGGCGGCCCCGAGCAGCAGGGCGTCGACCGCGACGCCCCGGTCACCGCGGACGAGGTCCGCACCGCACTGGTCCGATGCCCAGGCCCGCCGCGCGAACTCCGCGCCATCCGTTGGGCGTCCCGCTTCACCGACGCCTCCCGGCAGGCCGAGCGGTACGCCGACGGCAGGGTGCTACTGGCCGGCGACGCCGCCCACATCCACGCCCCCGCCGGCGGACAGGGCCTCAACCTCGGCATGCAGGACGCGTTCAACCTGGGCTGGAAGCTCGCCGCCGTGGCCCGAGGCCGGGCCCCCACCGAACTGCTGGCCACCTATCACACCGAGCGCCACCCAGTCGGCGCCCGGGTCCTGGCCAACACCCGCGCCCAGATGGCGCTAACGCTCCCCGACCCGGACGCCATGGCCGTACGCGACCTGCTCGCCGACCTGCTCACCACCCCGGAGGCCAACCACCACATCGCCGCCATGATCGCCGGCACAGACATCCGCTACCCCATGCCCGGCGCGCCGCACCACCCGCTGCTCGGCGCACGTGCACCTGGCGTCCAGCTCCCCTCCGGCCGCGCAGCCCTGCTGACCGCCGCCCCCACATCAGCGGCCGCAGCCGCGGCGAAGGATTGGGGAGACCGGGTCGACCGTCTCGGACCTCTCGGACCCGCGGCCAACGGCGACGAGGCATTGCTGGTCCGGCCGGACGGTCACGTCTGCTGGGCCGGCCGAAATGACGACGCGGACAGCCTGCGCGCCGCCCTCGCCCGTTGGTTCGGGCCGATTTCCTAGCCATAGCCCGCCTGTTCCCGCGTCAGGCCACTGCGGACATGAAAGCGGGGACCCGTCGGATGCGCCCGAGCGCCACGCGGACATGGACGTGGAGGTGGAGGTGGAGGTGGAGGTGGACAACGCGTCGGCACCCCCAGTAGGGCGCCGACGCGTCGACGCGCAGACACCCGGCTCAGGCCACGTCGGACCAGACCAGGCGAGGACAGGTCAGACCAGGACAGGCCAGGCCAGGTCAGATCGGCCCGGTCAGCCCTGCTCGCTGATGTTGACCATCCATGTGATGCCGAACTTGTCGGTGCACATGCCGAACACGTCACCCCACATCTGCTTTTCCAGGGGGACGGACACGGTGCCGTCAGCGGACAGCTTGTCCCAGTAGCCGCGCAGTTCGTCCGAGTCGTCGCCGCTCAGGCTCACGGCGAAGTTGTTCCCCGGCTTGTGTTCGGTTCCGGGCGGGTTGTCGGCGCCCATCAGGGTGAATCCGCTGGCCGTTTCGAGCTGGCTGTGCATGACCTTGTCGGCGTATCCGGGTGGTGCCTCGGAGCCGAAGTTGCCGTAGGTGTTGACGGCCAGGTCGCCGCCGAGGACCTCCTTGTAGAACTCCATGGCTTGCTTCGCTTCACCGGAGAAGCTGATGTACGGGTTGAGTTGAGTGGCCACAAAGCACCCCTTTCGTGACGAATGGTCAGCGCGGGCAGCCTACGTGCGTGAGAGGCGAAGTCGGCTGACCTGAGGGTCGCGGTCGCTCGCCTGGGCGGGTACGGGGTGTCTGGGCGGGTGGGGATCTGGCCGGGCGCCTTCCCCGCTAAGCGCTGAACCGCTGCACCGCCTCGCGTGGCTGCGACGGCGCCGGAGTAGATCGCCACCGACTGTGGCAGGTCCGCGTACTCGGCCAGCAGCGTCACGGGGAGCCGCTGACCTTCACAAGGGTCACGCAGCACAAATCCTGCCCGATATCGGGCAGGAGGGTGGTCGTCCCGGGGCTTCCGACGTAACGTGATCGCCCATGATCCCCATGGACGCGTTGTGGACGTTCTCTTTGATGGTCGGACTCCTCACCCTCACTCCCGGGCTGGACACCGCCCTCATCCTTCGCACTGCCGCGCTCGGGCACCGCCTACGCGCCTGGGGCGTGGTCCTCGGAATCCAGAGCGGCACACTGATCTGGGGCATGCTCACCTCGCTCGGTGTCACGGCACTGCTGACCGCCTCGCACCTCGCGTACGAGATCCTCCGCTGGGCCGGGGCCGCGTACCTGGTGTGGATCGGTGGCCGGATGCTCTGGGGAACCTTGCGCCGCTCGATGGACGAGGCCCCGGAGGCTCCCGGGAGCCGGGCCGAGGTCAACGTGGGTTCAGGCTCCGACGACTCCCTGCTCGGCGGCTGGCGTCAAGGGGTCACAACCAACCTTCTCAACCCGAAGATGGGCGCTTTCTACGTCGCGGTGCTCCCGCAGTTCCTGCCCGCCGACGCCTCGCACCTCGCCGGGGGCGTGCTCCTGACCGGCATACACATCCTTCTGGCCGTCATATGGGCCGGCGTACTGATCACCCTCGGGCATGTGCTCCGAGAGCGTCTGCAACGGCCCAGGGCACGCCGCTATCTCGACCGCATCACGGGTACGGTCATCGCCGCCTTCGGGATCCGGCTCGCATTCGGGGAGTGAGACCTCGGCCGACGCGCCCCCGGCAAGAGGACCAGCTCAGGCGAGCAGCCCCTCACGCAGCTTTGCGCAGACGCGGGTCAGCAGGCGCGAGACATGCATCTGGGAGAGGCCGAGTTCCTCGCCGATCTCGGACTGTGTCATCTCCGCGCCGAAGCGCAGCTGGAGGAGGGTGCGGTCGCGGTCGTCGAGCTTGGCCAGGTGCGGCTTGAGGGCCTGGATGTCTTCGGCCAGGGCCAGGGCGGGGTCCTCGGTGCCGACGAGGTCGGCGACGAGACCCGTCTGCTGCTTGCCGCCGCCACCGGCCTGGATGGGCCGGTCGATGGAGTCACTGTCGTAGCCGTTACAGGCCACCAATCCCTCCGCCACCTCCTCCTCGGGAATCCCGAGGTGCTCGGCAAGCTCCGCGACGGACGGCTCATGACTGCCCTCCGCCTCCAGCTCCTCCCGGGCACGGGCCAGGTCGATACGAAGCTCCTGCAGACGCCTCGGCACCCGCACCGACCAGGTCGTGTCCCGGAAGAACCGCTTGATCTCGCCCTGGATGTACGGGACGGCGAGAGTGGTGAACTCCACGTCACGGGAGGGGTCGTAGCGGTCGATCGCCTTGATCAGACCGATCGTCCCGACCTGCAACACATCCTCCATGGACTCCCTGCGGCTGGAGAACCGGCGGGCCACATAGCGCACCAGGGTCAGGTTCATCTCGATGAGGGTGTTGCGCACGTACTGGTACTCCTGCGTGCCCTCTTCCAGCGACTCAAGTCGCAGAAGCAGCAGCTTCGAGAGCCTCCGTGCGTCGGCGGGAGCGACATGCTGCGGGTCCGGAATCTGCGGCAGCGCCGCCGGAGCCGGGACGGCACACACCTTCGACGAGGTCTCCTGCGCCGTCCCTACCGTCGAGGTGCTGTTGCGCATGCTCTGGCTCCTTCCGGTTGCTGGCCCCCGTCACAGGGCCCCTACCCGGCATCGCAACGGGCATGTCCCGACGGAGCGGACGCGATCGCCCATCCACCAATGAGGCAAGTCACCCTCGGTCAGGGCGGGTTGGGTCAGGTCGGGACGGGACGACGCCCCTCCCTGCCAGAATCGACTCATGGCTGAACATGACACCGACCACGGTTACCTGCTGGACAACAAGCAGTCCGAGGCGGGTATCCGCTTCGGCGCTCTCGCCGAGCTGTTCGACCCGGTGACGTTCCGGCACGTCGACCAGCTCGGCATCGGTGCCGGTATGCGGTGCTGGGAGGTCGGCGCCGGCGGTCCCTCCGTACCCCTCGGGCTGGCCGAGCGCGTCGGTCCGACGGGCACGGTGCTCGCCACCGACATCGATGTGTCCTGGACCTCCCGTATTGCCGACGGCGTGATCGAGGTGCTCACCCACGACGTGGCGGCCGACCCGCCGCCGCCCGGTGGCTTCGATCTCGTACACGCCCGACTGGTCCTGGTCCACGTCACCGACCGCGCCGAGGCCCTGCGCCGGATGGTCCAGGCGCTGCGGCCCGGCGGCTGGCTGCTTCTGGAGGACGCCGACCCGACGTTGCAGCCGCTGCCGTGCCCGGACGAGTCGGGTCCCGAACAGCGCCTCGCCAACCGGATGCGGTCCGGCTTCCGCGCCCTGATGGCAGCACGCGGCGCGGACCTCGCGTACGGGCGAACCCTGCCCAGGGTGCTCCGCGAGGCCGGTCTGGACGATGTGCAGGCCGATGCGTACTTCCCGATCACCTCGCCGGCGTGCGCCGTACTGGAGGACGCGACCGTACGGCAGGTCCGCCACCATCTGACAGGACAGGGGCTTGCCACCGACGAGGAAATCGACCGTCATCTGGCAAACGTCGCCACCGGCCAACTCGACCTGGCCACCGGCCCGATGATCTCCGCATGGGGACGCCGCCGCCCGTAGCCCTGCCGGACTGTCCCACTCCCCCGGGCCTCGGCCTCGGGGCTCGGGCATGCACTGGCGAGTCGGCCGCCCCTGCAACCACGTACACCCCCTTACAACCATTGACCCCGGTGATGTGTCGTGTGTGGCGAGTGGTGCCGGTATCGACGCCGGCGAAGGACGGCCACCGCGGGCAGCGTTGCGCGGTGGGCCGCCAACTCACCTTCGGATCAAGGGGTTTCGTTGCACAGGATCGTTGCGTTATCCGCCGTGCTCACCACGGTCGCCGCCGGCACCTTTGTCTCCGGTCCGGCAGTAGCGGCGGCCGCGCCGTACCGAGGCGCCAATACGGCGACGGTGCAGGATGACTTCAATGGTGACGGCTACCGTGATCTGGCAGTGGGGGCACCTGGTGCGGCCAACGGCGCGGTGGAAGGAGCCGGTGCGGTAGTGGTGCTGTACGGGTCGGCCTCCTCGGTGGGTGCCGCCCGACGCACCGTGATTACTCAGGCGAGTGCGGGAGTGCCGGGTGAGCCGGAAGCGTCCGACGGGTTCGGCACATCGGTGGCGAGTGCGGACCTCGACCGCGACGGCTACGCGGACCTGCTGGTCGGTGCGCCCCATGAGGCCGTGGACGGCAAGGAGGCGCGCGGTTCGGTGACCGTGGTGTGGGGCGGGCCGTCCGGGCCGAAAGGCGGGGCGACAATCAGCCCCGTCGCAGAGTTCGGCAAGCTCCAGACCCTCTGTGGCTTCGGCGTGGGACTGGCTACGGGGGACATGAACGGGGACGGTGCCCCGGAGGTGACCGTGGCGTCGCGCTGTGAAGGTGCCGCCTATACAGGCCCCTTCACTCGCAGCGGGCAGGCCGCCTCGCAGTACCGGGAATGGCGCATCGGCGCACGCGGAGTGGTGATGGGCGATGTCAACGGTGACGGCCGAGCCGAGCGGTTCTGGCTGCCCGGAGCGACCGATGGCGACCGTCGCGGCCCCGTGCTCCTCGATCGCGGCCCGGTGGACCCCTCCGACCCCACAAAGGACGCGCCGCTCAAACTGCCCTACGCCGACGGTCACACCGGTCAGATCGGGGACGTGAACGGCGATGGCTACGGCGATCTGATCACCGGTATCGCCGACGACGCAACGGTTGACGGTGAGCGTGGCGCCCACAAGGGAGGCGAGATTCAGGTCCTTTACGGCAGCGCCCATGGCATCACCGCCGATCAGCAGCCCCGCATCTTCCACCAGGACACCGAGGGTATCCCGGGCGCCGGGGAATTCGAGGACCGATTCGGGCAGTCGCTGAGCATCGGTGACATCAATGCGGACGGCTATGCCGATGTCCTGGTCGGCGTGCCCGGTGAAGCGATCGGCACCCGCGCCTACGCCGGCGGTGCCGTCCTCCTGTACGGATCCGCCGCCGGCCTGACCACAAACAAATCCACCGCCTATTCCCAGGACACCCCCGGCATCTCCGACAGCGCCGAAACCGACGACGGATTCGGCAGCGCCGTCCATCTCGCCGACCTCACCAAAGACGGCAAGGCGGAAGCCGTCGTGGGCACTCCCTCCGAGAACACCGACGGCTGCACCTGGCTCGCCCGCGGCACCCAAACCGGCCCCGCCGTCAACGGTTCGACCACCCTCTGCGGCAAGGAAACCGGCCTCACCCTGCGCGGCCCCCACGCCCTCTTCGGCGCCGCCCTACCCAGCGTCTACATCACGTTCTGACATACGTCCCATGCCAGGACGTCCCATGCCAGGACGTTCCATGCCAGGACGTTCCAGCAAGGGGCCTCGTAGAACGCCGCTGCCTTCCACTGCCTTCCACCGGAGGATGCCGGCCGTGGCAGCGGCGACGATGCAGAACGCCACGGGCAGGAAGAACGTGAGGTGGAGCGGCATGACCTCGGTCAGGGGGCCGATGACCGTGGGCCCGGCGAGCATGCCGAGGTAGCCGAGGCCCGCGACGCGGGAGACGTTGGCCCCGGCGGCGGCCGGGTCGGCGTGGCCTGCGGCGCTGAAGAGTTGGGGGACGCAACCGGAGAGTCCGGCGCCGAACAGTGTCCAGCCGGTCAGGGCCATGGGGATCGAGGAGGAGAGCGAAGCCGCAGTGAGACCGAGTGCGGCGGCGGATGCCCCGTAGCGGAGAACGGCGACGGAGCCGAAGCGCGCGGCCACCCGGTCGGCGAGCAGACGGCCGATGGTCATGGCGGTGGAGAAGGCCCCGTAGGCGAGGGCGGCGGTGGCGGGCGGCGCTCCCAGGGCGTGACGCAGGTGAAGCGTGCTCCAGTCATTGGCCACGCCTTCGCACAGCATGATCATCAATGCGAGGGTTGCAAGTCCCCAGATACGCCGGGGAGTTCCGTGTCGCGCCTTCCCGACGGCAGCAACGGGGGCATCTGGGTCCTCAGGGGCACCAGCCGTATGAGCACCCTGGAGCGGCAGCAGCGCGGGGGCCGCCACCGCTGCCACGGCCACGCCCAGCAGTGCCACCGCACCGAGGGTCGCTGCCGCGCTCCACCCCCAGCTGAGCATCCGGGCGCCGACCAACGCGGCAAGGACGCCGCCGATGGAGAAAGCGGCATGGAACGCGGACATGACGGGCCGCTGGTAGCCGCGCTCGACCTGCACGGCATGGGCGTTCATGCTGACATCCAGACAGCCGTTGCCGAGACCGAGCACCAGTAGCGCCGCCCCCAGCGTCCAGCCGCTCGTGGCCCATCCCGGCAGGACCACGGCCGCACTGCACAGGGCTGCGCTGAGCGGTACGACGGTGCGGGTGCCGAAGCGGTCGGTCAGGGGGCCGACGATCTGCATACCGGCGAAGGCTCCCGCACCGAGCAGCAGCAGGAGCCAGCCAAGCACGGCATGGCCGATCCCTACGCGATGCTCGATACCGGGGATATGGACGATCCACATCCCCATCAGGAAGCCGTTCAGGACGAAGTAGGCGAAGGTGGCCAGTCGACCGACCCGCAGTGATCTCTCCACGCTTCGAACATAGCGAACAACTTCCACTTTCGAAAGATTGCATTTCGAACACCATGGATGTTCAATCTGAGCATGGCTGGCACAGATCGACTCAGGCAGATCACAGAAGCAGTGCGCGAGGCAGGAAGCCTCGGCGTCGCGGAGCTCGCCGGGCTCACCGGCGCCTCCGAGATGACCATCCGCCGCGACCTGGAGCTCCTGGCTTCCCAGGGGGTACTTGAGCGCTACCGAGGAGGCGCACGCAGCCTGCTGCTGCGCGGCGAGGAACCACCCTTCGCCCTGCGGGCCCAGGAGGGACTGGAGGCCAAGCGGCGCATCGCCGCCGAGGCCGCCCGGCTGGTCGCCGACGGAGAGTCCGTAGTACTCGACAGCGGCACCACCTGCCTGGAGGTGGCCCGGCAACTGACAGACCGCCGGCTGACCGTACTGCCGCTCTCCCTCCACGCGGTGAATGCCCTCACAGACGCGCCACAGCTGACGCTCCTGGTACCCGGCGGCCGACCCCGCCCCGGCGAACTGGCACTGACCGGCCCCCTCACCCAGGCCTCCCTGGCCGCCCTCCGTTTCGACACCGCGATCATCGGCTGCTGCGGCCTGAATGCGGCGAACGGCCTGACCGCCTACGACTTGGACGATGCCGCCGTCAAACGCGCCGCGATCACCTCTTCCCGCCGCGTGATCGCCGTCGCGGAGGCCGCCAAGCTCTCCCGTACCGCCCTCGCGTTCGTCACCCCCGCCCCTGACCTGCACGCCGTCATCACCGAGGAGTCCGCACCGGACGACGAGACCGAGCAACTGACGGCGGCGGGCGTGACCGTACGGAAGGTATGACGACGCGGGAACCCCCGTCACACCCCCGAGGAACTCATACGCTCACCCCCCGACGGCATCCACACCACCGCCGCCACAGAGGCAAGCAGGCTCAGCCCCGCCGACACCGCGAAGGCGAGTGCATAGCCAGGAGCGCCACCGCGGGATTCGGCGAGGGTGGTGAGTACGGCGATGCCGAGTGCCGTGGCCACCTGGCGGGTCGTGTTGAGCAGGCCCGAGGCGAGCCCCGTCATGGAGGGGGCGACGCCGCCGGTGGCCGCCACGGTGATGGGCGTGAACGCCACACCGGCGCCGAGCCCGAACAGCGACGCGGGGAGCGCGATATCCGTCAGGAAGGCGCTGTGGGCGCCGATGCCCGACAGCCAGAGAAAGCCGGCGGCGGAGACGGCCGTTCCCGCCGCAGCGGTACGGCGAGTGCCCCAGCGCGGGGTGAGGCGGCCCGCCAGCTGAGCGCCGATCATCACGGCGAAGGCGGACGGCAGGAAGCCGAGCCCCGCACGGGTGGGGCTGTAGTGGAGCACCTGTTGCAGATAGAGCGCGAGCAGCACGGGACTGGCGAGGTAGGCGACCCCCATTCCGAAGACGACGGCGTTGGCGCTGCTGACCGAGCGGTGGGCGAAGATGCTCAAGGGGACGAGGGGCTCGCGGGCCCACCGGGCTTGGTGGACGAGGAAGAGCGCCAGCAGCACCACGGCACCGGCCAGGCTGCCGAACGCCACACCGCGTGCGCCCGCGGCGCGCACCGTCACCACCCCGTATACGAGCGCGGCGAGCCCGGCCGTCACCAGGAGCGCCCCGACGACGTCAATGGGACGACGCTCTTGTCCCGGTTCCGCGGCGGCCGTCCGGCGGGGCAGAACCAGCCACCCGGCCACTGCGACGGCCAGGCCGATGGGGACCTTCACCCAGAACACCCAGCGCCAGCCCAGCGCGTCGGTGAGCACCCCGCCGAGCACGGTTCCGGCCGCGGCACCGACCGCACCGACCATGCTCCACAGACCGAGTGCCCGGGCACGCCGTACGGGATCGCCGTACGCCTGGTGCACGACGGTCAGCGTGGCCGGCATCAACAGCGCGCCGCCGACGCCCTGCACAGCGCGGGCGGTCACCAACTGCGCCGGGCCGGCGGCGAGTCCGGACCACAGATTGGCGAGGGTGAAGATCGCAAGCCCCGTCACCAGCACCAGCCGGGTGCCGGAGAGGTCGGCCAATCGGCCGCCCAGTAACAGGAATCCGGCGAAGGTCAGGGTGTAGGCATTCACCACCCACCCCAGCCCCGCGCCGCCGAAGCCGAGTTCGGAGCCGACGGCGGGCAGCGCGACCGAGACGATCGTGGCGTCGAGGATGACCAGGAACATCGCTCCGCACGCGAGCAGCAGGAGCAGCCCAGGCGCCGCGGCGGCCTCCGTGGCGCACCCGGTCGTCCCGCTCCGGGTTTCCCTGTCCCTTTCCGTACGCACAAACACAGCACTCCTCCAAGCGGCATGGAAACCAGCGACCAGCACAGTAAGTTAGGTGAGCCTAACCCAATAGAGACCATTGGTCACCACCTCAGAACGCCCGTCGCTGACGGAAGCCGCCGAAGGCTCGGTAAGGTCCGGAGCATGACTGGTCCTGGGAAACGGCCCGGCCCGCCCGCGCGGCTGAGCAGAGAGTCCATCGCGGCGGCCGCGCTCGCCTCCGGCGATCTGGAGTCGCTGTCCATGCGGGAGTTGGCGACCCGGCTCGGCGTCTCACACTCCGCCCTCTACCGCTGGGTTCCGGGGCGGGAGGGCGTCATCGACCTGATCAGCGAGACGCTGATCGAACGCATCGTCCCCACCGACCAACCGACACCGGACAATTGGCGGGCATGGCTGGGCCGCCTGTCCTGGGCCGCACACGACGAGTTCCTGGCCACCCCCGGCTACGCCACCCGCATCTCCCGCCCCCATCGGCACACTCGGGGCTTCACCAAGATGCGGGACGCCGTCCTCACCGCATTCCGCGTGGGCGGCGCGGACGACGAGATGGCCGAACAGAGCTGGTACGTCTTCGGCACCACACTCGTCACCTGGCTCGGCGCACAGGAACAACAACTCCTCGGCGACGCCCCACTCCGCTTCGACCTCTTCCTGGACAGCCTGCTACGCGGCCTGCCCACCCGAGAGACACCGGAATTCGGCACCCGGCCACGCTCCACTACCCCGTAGGCGGTGTCGCCGAAGCCCGGTGACCGTCCCGTCCGCCGTGCACCCGCGCCGCCTCAGATCCCGCTGCGCGCCGACCAGTTGTAGCCTCAGCCCTTATGAGCTGGCTGCCTGACGACTTCGTCCACCCCGTCTACGTCCCCGTACCCGGCACCGCGCTGCACCTGCGCCCCATCCGGGAGGCGGACACCGCGCTCGACTACCCCGCCGTGATGGGCTCCCGAGAACGCTTGTGGGAGATCTTCGGGCCGGCCTGGGCTTGGCCCAAGGAGACGATGACCTATGAAGAGGACCGCATCGACCTGCTGCGGCACGAGAAGGAGATAGCGGCCCACCAGTCGTTCAACTACGCGCTGCTGAACGAGGAGGAGACCGCGATCCTCGGCTGCGTCTACGTCGACCCACCCGAGCGCACCGGCTCCGACGGCGAGATCTCCTGGTGGGTGGTGGACGACCTCGCCGGCAGCGAGGTGGAGCACGCCCTCGACACACTGGTCCCGCAGTGGATCGCCGCCGACTGGCCCTTCCAGCAGCCCCGTTACCTGGGGCGCGACATCAGTTGGGAGGACTGGCTCACGCTGCCACGCGCCTCGTGAGAGGTCCGGGGCGGTGCCTGGAGCGCGCCACGTCCCGGCACCGGCGCGTCACGTCCCAGCACCAAAAGGCGGAGTATGTCCGCCGCCACTTCAAGCCCTCCCCTGCGGCGATCGCCGGGCTCACCAGCCTGCTCGCGCCCGGCGACAGCCGACGCTGAGGACTCCTTTCGGCGCGGACCGTTGCGGGCTGCAAGTCAGGTTCAGCGTGGCCGCCGTTGCACGACGTCGGCGAGCACCGTGGACACCAGCTTGTGAACGGTTGCCGTGGTAGGTGGGTTGCGGTCGCGGTCTGCGAACAGGAGATGACCACCGCCGACCAACGAGAGGCTGAGTGAGTCGATGTCGGCGTCGGCCGAGATGCGGCCCATTGCGCGCTCGTCGGCCAGGTAAGCGGAGACCGCGGTCGAGACCTGGGCGAGGATCGCGATGCCGCCTCCGGGCCTGGCTTGCCGCAGCCGCGCGCGCAACTCGTCCCGGAAAGTGATGAGCGGAATGATCGCCACGGGAACCGGTCCGAACAGGGTGGTCAGCGCGCCGGTGAGGTCATCGGCCACGGTGCCGGTGCCGACGGTCTCGCGCAGCGCATGCGCTTGCGTTTCGAGCTGCGCGGCCCGGTCGAGCACGAGCTCGGTGAGGAAAGCGTCGAAGTCGGCGAAGTGCCGGTGCAGGACGCCTTTGGCGCAGGCCGCCTCGTCGGTGACAGCCCGGCTGGTCAGCCCGTTCGGGCCATCGCGCAGCAGCACGCGTTCGGCGGCGTCGAACAGCTGCTGCCGCGCGTCGCGAAGGTGTACCCCGGTCGGCACTTACAGATCCTCTCGTGCGCCAGGCTCCTGGCATCCGTTGGCATATGGGCGCTTGCCCACTAAAGTGAACGCATGCCCACTCTACCGCGAGAGCAACCAGGGCCGGCGCAACCGCATCAGGCCCGACAGATGGCCGAGTCTTTCGGCACGGATGCGCACCGCTACAACCAGGCACGGCCGGGCTACCCCGATGGCCTGGTGGCGCGTATCGTCGCCGGAAGCCCGGGGCCTGACGTGCTCGACGTCGGCTGCGGCACGGGCATCGCGGCCCGTCAATTCCAGGCCGCCGGTTGCACCGTGCTCGGTGTAGAGCCGGATGCGCGGATGGCCGAGTTCGCGCAAGCCCGCGGCCTACAGGTCGAGGTGGCCCCCTTCGAAGCCTGGGAGCCGGCCGGCCGAGCGTTCGACGCATTGATCGCCGCCCAGTCGTGGCACTGGGTGGACCCGGCCGCCGGCGCCGTGAAGGCGGCCCAAGCGCTGCGTCCGCACGGGCGCCTGGCGATCTTCGGGCACGTCTTCGAACCGCCTGCCGAGGTGGCCGAGCCGTTCGCGGCCGCCTACCGCCGGGTGGCGCCCGACTCCCCGTTCAGCAATCAGCCGGCGCGACGCCCACTGGACACGTACCAAGCGGGGTACGCGAAGATCGCCGACAAGCTCCGCGAGACCGAGCAGTTCAACGAACCGGAACAGTGGCGATTCGACTGGGAGCAGTCCTACACACGCGACCAATGGCTGAACCTGCTCCCCACCACCGGCGGCCTCACCCGCCTTCGTCACGACCAACTGGCCGAGATACTGACCGCGGTCGGCCATGCCATCGACGCCCTGGGCGGCCGCTTCACGATGCACTACACCACTCTGGCGACCAGCGCCGTACGCGCCGACACCCCTTGATCCCCTGCGGCACGGCGGCGGGCCCGCGCACGTCACTCACCCTCGGACAGGCCCGGATCACGCAGCGGGCACAGGCCACCGGGCCATGGACCGAGTTTTGAACAGTACGAGGGCGTTGGGGCCCCAGCCCAGGGCGGAGATCTGACCCTCCATGCCGTCCTGATAGCGCTGGGGCATGTTCGTCCGCGTCCGCTGCCCCACCCGTCCACCCGCCCGCCCCTGTCTACTACGTACGTCCAACTCACACCCACCCCCAAGTACTCACCAAGAGAGCCACACCATGACCCAGCGCCCTGCCACCACCACCCCCTACAACAGCGGCATGCTGAGCAATGACGCCGACCGTGAACGCGACCGCTTAGCGGCCATCCAACGCAACGTCGATACCTTCACCACCGGCCTTCTCGATGGTCTTGGTATCGAACCCTCCTGGAACTGCCTGGAATTGGGCGCAGGCGCCGGCTCCATCGCCTACTGGCTCGCCGAACGCTGCCCGGACGGACGCGTAGTCGGTGTCGATCTCGATACCCGCCACCTCGATGCGAGCCGGGCCGCGAATCTGGAGATCCAGGAAGCCGACATCACGCGGGAGGATTACCCGCCCGGCAGTTTCGACCTCATCCACGCCCGCTACCTGTTCTGCCATCTCCCGGAACGCGACGAGATGATCGCGCGGGCCACCCGCTGGCTCTCCCCCGGTGGCTGGCTCATCGTCGAAGAGCCCTACCAGCTGCCCGGCCATACGTCCCCGTTCCCCGTGGTCCAGCGCCTCCTCGATGCCTATCAGCACAGGTATCAGCAGCACGGGGCTGATCTGACCTGGGTCCGCGGCCTCCCGGCCCTCCTCGCCCGCAACGCGCTGACCGAGGTGGCCTTCGCCGCGAATCCCGGCTGTATGGGCGGACTCGACAAGGACCGCTGGCTTCCGCTCATCACGCAGGCGGCCCCCGGTCTTCTCGCCGACGGTCTGATCACAGAAGCCGATCTGGCGGAGTTCGCCGCCCTTCTGAAGGATCCGGCCTTCATCGACATCCCTCAGGTGACCATCTCCGCGTGGGGCCGTCGTCCGGCGGAGTCCACGGCGACTGCCTGAGCGGAAGCCGACGGAGGTGGGCCTCTGCCGCCGAGCGGGATCAGCCCGGCGGCAGAGGCCCACGACCGTCCCCCTCCCCGCCAGTTGGGGCTCAGGGTGCGCTCCGGTAAGAAGCGCTCTCAGCCACGCCCCATACGGTCGCTTGCTCACGCCGGTAGGTCCTGGCTGGTGGTGGCGCGGGCGACACCCCGGCCCAAGTGATTTGGCGGCGGCTGCCGGGATCAGCGAGATCAGGAGGGCGCAGGCGTGTCGTTGGGGGCCGGGGTGGCACGCTCCGGTCTCCGCCGCCAGGTGGTCAGGACGTCATCGGTGGTGGTGACGGTGGCGACCAGGGCGAGGGTGTGGCGGATCATCGCGGGGGTGTAGTCGGCAGGTACCCCGGCGATGGCGTCCGCGGGTACTACGGCCGTGTAGCCGAGGTTGACGGCGTCGAAAACGGCATTGGGGATGGCCACATTCGCCGACACCCCCGTGACGACCAGGGTCCGGCACCCGAAGTTGCGCAGCAGCGCGTCCACGTCGGTACCGGCGATCGGCGAGAGGCCGTGCAGTCTGCGCACCACCAGGTCATCGTCGGAGACGGGTATCGGGTCGGCGATACGGACCGCGGTGGACCCGCTGAGCTGTTGGATGGGCAGTCGCTCGGCCGCCTTGAACAAGCGGGCGTTGTGGCTGGCGCCGCGGCCGTCGGGGCGGCGTTCGGCGACCGCGTGCAGCACCTGGACACCGGCGTCGTGGGCGGCCGCCACCAGCCGGGCGACGTTCGCCAGCGCCCCCGACGTACGTGCCGCGTCGGCGAGTTCGGGCAGTGCGCTGTCCGGGCCGACCACCCCGCGCTGGCACTCGACGGTGAGCAGTACGGTCGTGGCGGCGTCCAGTTGGCCGATGAGCCGTGCGGCGTCCGAAGGCATCGCTTTCCCTTCTGGCGGGCCTGAATTCCGTGGGTCTGTTGCCGTCGGTTGGTTCCGTAGGTCTGTTGCGCGGCGGGTCCGGGTTCTGGCGATGCGCTTTCCCGACGGGCCTCCTGGAGGCGGGCCGAGGCTAGCGGGCATTGCGTACGTCAGGAAGAGCCCGCATGATTTCTGACGTCCAGTCAGATAGCGCAACCAGGTAGGTAGCCGAGGGCTGGGCCGGTGTCAGGTGAGCGGGGCAGTGCCGCATGAGCGGTACACGGCGGAGGGCGATGGCGGATGGCCGATACACAGCGGCGCGGGCGCCGGATCATGATGACGCAGGGCGAGCTCGACGCGTTCCTCTGGGCGCAGCGCACCTGCCGGGTCGCCACGGTCGGTGGCGACGGTGCGCCGCACGTCGGGGCGCTGTGGTTCGTCTGGGACGGTACGGCGCTGTGGCTCTATTCGATCACCCGCAGCAAACGGTGGGCCCAGCTGCGCAAGGACCCGCGGATCACGGTGGTCGTCGATGACGGGCACGCGTACGGCGAGCTGCGCGGCGCCGAGCTGGCGGGCCGCGCCGAGTTCGTCGGGGAGGCGCCGCGCACCGGCGAGCCGTGCCCCGAACTGGACGCCCCGGAGCGGCTCTTCGCGCAGAAGTACTTCGGGACGGCCACGATGCCGCACGACGGCCGACATGCGTGGCTGCGCCTGACGCCGAAGTCCGTCGCATCGTGGGACTTCCGCAAGATCCCGGGGTGAGGGCGCGGGCGTACGAGACGGGGCCCACGGCTGCGGCTGCGGCAGCGGCAGCGGCCGGGTGACGGCCGGTACAGCTTCGGCATCTCATCGGGCCGGTCACCGGGCGCCCCAGGTGGCGTCAACCACCGGGACCAGGTGTCGCCGCCTTCGAAAGGTCGCAGTCGTCACGTGTGATCACGTTGCACATCACGTTGTCAGTGGTCTCTGCGAGAGTGGTGTGGGTCAGCCCGTTCGGTACCGGCAGGTGCGGGAGCGGGACGGCCCGGCCGCGAGGTGGCCGGGTGCCGCCGAGGACGAAGGAGATCCGGTGAACGTGCTCTTCCCCGCGCTGCGCGACGCTTCGCCCGCACCCGCGCTGTGCTTCGGCGATCGCAGCCTCAGCCATGGCCAGTTGGCTTTGGTGGCGGGGGCGCTCGCCGAGCGGATCGCCGGTGAGACCCGTATCGCCCTCTGGGCAACGCCGACGCTGGAGACCTCGGTCGGTGCGGTCGCGGCGCTGCTCGCCGGGGTGGCCGTGGTGCCGGTCAACCCGAAGATCGGCGAGAGCGAGCTGGCGCACATCGTGGCGGACAGCGCGCCCTCGCTCGTCCTGGCCGAGCCGGGCTCCGAGCTGCCGGGCCCGCTCGCCGCGCTGTCCCGTATCGACATCGAGGCCGCGGCGCCCTCCGAGGAGGCCGGGCCGGCCCCGCTGCCGATCGAACCGGGCGATGAGGCACCGGCGCTGATCGTCTACACCTCCGGCACGACCGGGCCACCCAAGGGCGTGGTCCTCCCCCGGCGCGCCCTTGCGCACACCCTCGACGCGCTGGCAGACGCCTGGCAGTGGACCGCCGACGACGTCCTTGTACACGCCCTGCCGCTCTTTCACGTCCATGGGCTGATCCTCGGCATCCTCGGGCCGCTGCGCCGCGGTGGCAGCGTGCACCATCTGGGGCGCTTCAGCACCGAAGCGGTGGCCCGGGAACTCGCCACTGAGGGCACGATGCTCTTCGGAGTCCCGACGATGTACCACCGCCTGGCCGCCGAGGTGGGGCAGAATCCCGCGCTCGCCAAGGCGCTCTCCAGGGCCCGGCTGCTGGTCTCCGGCTCGGCCGCGCTGCCGCTGACCGATCATGAGCGGATCACGGCAGCCACCGGCCGACGGGTGATCGAGCGCTACGGCATGACGGAAACGCTGATGAACACCAGCGTCCGGGCGGATGGCCCCGATGCGCCTGGGACCGTCGGCGTACCGCTCCCGGGGGTCTATGCCCGGCTCGTCGACGAGGCGGGCCAGGCCATCGAGGCGAACGACGGCGAGACGGTCGGCGAGATCCAGGTCCGCGGCCCGAACCTCTTCGTCGAGTACCTCAACCGCCCCGATGCCACCGCCGCGGCCTTCGACGGCGGCTGGTTCCGCACTGGTGACATGGCGGTCCGCGACGCCGCGGGCAACTACCGCATCGTGGGCCGTAAGGCCACCGATCTGATCAAGAGCGGCGGCTACAAGATCGGCGCGGGCGAGATCGAGAATGCGCTCCTGGCCCACCCGGGCGTCGCCGAGGCCGCCGTCACCGGCGCGCCGGACGAGGATCTCGGTGAGCGGATCGTCGCCTGGATCGTGGCGGAGACCGGTCCGGACGCCGGCCCGGCACCCTCCGCCGAAGAACTTGCCGACCATGTCGCCCGCCAGCTCGCCCCGCACAAACGCCCCCGTACCGTGCACTTCCTGGACGCCCTGCCGCGCAACGACATGGGCAAGATCCTGAAGCGTGAGCTCCGTGCGTAGGGGCGGAGGTGGCGGGGACGGGGGCGCGGTCCCCGGGGAGGCCGACGGTCGGCGCGGCGGCGGCACCGGGCCCACGACCGACGACAGCGCCGCGGCCGGCAACAGCACCACGACCGACGCCCACACCCCACCCGCCCACGCCGCCACCACAGCCCTGCCATACGCCCGGCTGACAGCCCGCCAAGCCATCGCAGCAGTGGCGGACAGCTACTCCGAAACGGCCGTGCCCGACGACGTCGGAATCCCCTCCGGGGCATCGTCCAGGACGCCGTCCGCACCCGACGGCCCCCTCGGCTGGCGCGGCTACGACGAAGCGCGGGCCCGCGCCCGGGAACGGACCGGCGAGGAGGAGTCGGTGGTCACCGCGCTGGCCACGATAGGCGGCCGGGAAGCGGTCGTGCTCTCCTTCGAGTTCCGCTATCTGGGCGGCTCCCTCGGTGAGCGCACCGGCGACCGTCTGGAGGCCGCCTACACCCACGCCCGCGAACACCGTCTGCCGGTCGTCTCCCTGATCGCCACGGGCGGCAGCCGGATGCAGGAGGGGATGCGCGCGCTGACCCAACTCCAGCGGGTGGCACGGCAGTCGGCACTCAACCGCGCCGCCGGGCTCCCCCAGCTCGCCGTGTTGCGCGATCCGACGACCGGCGGCGGCTGGGCCACCCTGGGCGCGGCCGCCGATGTGATCCTCGCGCTCCCCGGTGCCCAGGTCGGCTTCGCGGGCTCGCGGGTGCGTCCCCCGGATGCCGACCCCTCCGCCTACACCGCCGAGGGCCAGCTGGCCGCCGGCCAGATCGATGCCGTCGTCCCGCCCGACCAGCTGCGGGCCACGCTCCAGCGATGGCTGCAACTACTGGGCACATCACGGGAGTTGCCCGCCACAACGGTGGATCCGGCGCCTCCGCCGGCTGCGCTCGGCCCACCCGGGCTGCCGGAGACCGGCTGGGATGCGGTGGTCCGCGCCCGCGCATCCGGGCGGCCGCGTGCCGAGGCGTATTTGCGCGCCTACTTCGACGACCGGGAGGAGATCAGCGGCGACCGCTGCGGCGGTGTCGACCCCGGCATACGGTGCGGATTCGGCCGCCGCGAGGGGCGCACCATCGCCTTCGCCGCCCAGTGCGGTACGGCCACCCGCCCGGCCGGATTCCGTACCGCCGCGCGGCTCGTCCGGCTCGCCGACCGGCTCGGCGTGCCGGTCCTCACCCTCGTCGACACCCCGGGCGCCGCCAACGACGCAGCGGCCGAGCGCGCCGGTGCCGGGGCCGCCATCGCCGACACCTTCGCGGCGCTCGCCACCGCCCGGGTGCCCGTCACCTCCCTGCTCATCGGCGAAGGCGGTTCGGGCGGTGCGCTGGCCCTTGCCGCACCGGACCGGCTCTGGGCCACACCGGACAGCTACTTCTCCGTGATCGCCCCGGAACTGGCCGCGGCCATCCTCAAACGCGACGAGACACAGATCCACTCCACCGCCGACCAACTCCGTATCCGCCCACAGGACTTGCTGGAGCTGGGCGTGATCCGCGGCGTCGTCCCACCGGCCTGAGCAAAGCCCGCGGGCAGCCGACGCCGGCCGCCTCAGGAACCCTGCAGACTCTTCCCGGCCGTGCGGAGCGCTCCCACGGCGGCCCGGATCGAGGGCCTGCGGTCGGCATCCGCACGCCAGATGGCATAGACATGGCGCCGCATCGTATGGCGTACGGGCACCACGCTCACTCCCTCCGGCACGGGCCCACGGCCGAGTCGCGGAGCCACCGCGACGCCCAGTCCCGCCGCGATCAGGGCGAGCTGGGTGCCGTGCTCCTCCGCCATATGCGCGACCCGCGGCTCAATGCCCTTGCTGCGCAGCGTGAACATCAGCCACTCATTGCAGAACTCCCCCTGCGGCCAGGAGATCCACTCGTCATCGGCGAACTCCTCCAGCTCCACGGACCGCCGCTGGGCCAGCGGATGGGTGGACGGCATCGCCACATCGGCCGGATCGTCCAGCAGCGGGGCCTTCGCCAGCCCGTCGGGCAGGGACAGCGGCCGGTTGTACCAGTCCAGGACGACCGCCAGATCGATGTCGCCACGCACCACTCCGCGGACCGATTCGTCCGGCTCCATCTCCGTGAGCCCTGCCCGCAGCTGGGGGTGCTCGGCGCGGAGGGTGACGAGCGCGGCCGGGAAGAGCCCCCGTGCCGCAGTGGGAAATGCACCCATCCGCAGCTCGCCCACCGCCTGGCCGCGATGCGCCTCCAGCTCTGCTTGGGCCAGCTCGACCTGCGAAAGGATGCGCGTCGCATGATCGGCGAGCAGCCGTCCGGCGTCGGTCAGCCGCACCCCACGCCCGTTCTTCGCCAGCAGCTGCTGCCCGGTCTCCCGCTCCAGCTTGGCGATCTGCTGCGAGACGGCGGAGGTCGTCACATGCAGCCCCTCGGCAGCCGCGCCCACCGAGCCATGGCGGGCGACCGCACTCAGCGTCCGTAGGCGATCAAGGTTCAACATATAAGCAATGCTAAGCGATACCCGCCACGAATTTTCGCTTGTGCTACGAAGTTGTACCCCGCATCGTGGACCTCATGCGCACCGCCACCGGCACCCCCACCGGCACCCCCACCGGCACCTCCACCGCCTCCGCCGACACCACGAACACCGCGGCTACGACTGACCGCCCCGCCGCCGACGGGGACGCCGCGACCTCCGCGATTACCGCGGCCACCGCTACTACCGCGACCTCCGCGGCCCCCTCGCTCCGCACCGGGACGGCGACCACGACCGCCAGCCCCAAGACCGGCGGCCGGGCCCGCAGCTGGCAGCTCCGCTTCGCCGTCCTCTCCCTCGTCTGGGGCTTCAGCTTCCTCTTCATCAAGGTGGGCACCCAGGGCTTCGCTCCCCTGCAAGTGACGCTGGGCCGGGTCGCCTTCGGTGCGCTGGTGCTGCTGGCCGTCCTCACGGTCAAGCGTGAGCGGCTCCCCCGGTCCGCCCGCATCTGGGCCCATCTGACCGCGGCCGCGTTCTTCCTCAACGCGCTGCCGTTCTCCCTCTTCGCGTACGCCGAGCTGACCATCCCCTCCACACTGGCCGGCATCTGCAACGCCACCTCACCGCTGTGGGGTATGGCGCTGTCGGTCATCGCGCTCTCCGAGGACCGCCCCACCCGCCGCCGGGTGGCAGGTCTCGGCCTCGGGTTTCTGGGCGTACTCACCGTGCTCGGCGCCTGGCAGGGCTTCGCCGGCACGGATCTGACGGGCACCGTGATGGCACTGGGCGCGGCGCTCAGCTACGCCATCGGCTGGATCTACGTCCGCCGCACCCTGGCAGGCGTCTCGCACTCACACCTGTCGATGTCCACCACCCAGCTGCTCCTGGCCACCGCCCAACTGGCCGTCGTGACAACACTGTTCACCACCGCACCGACCAGCTACCCGATCATCCCGCTGCTC
This sequence comes from Streptomyces tubercidicus, assembly GCF_027497495.1. Lineage (GTDB taxonomy): Bacteria > Actinomycetota > Actinomycetes > Streptomycetales > Streptomycetaceae > Streptomyces > Streptomyces tubercidicus. The sequence continues at coordinate 7,250,706 of NZ_CP114205.1, read as the reverse complement.
GCCGTCTTCGCCCTGGGTGCCCTGGGTACCGGCCTCGCCTTCCTCATCCAGTACGGCCTGGTCGCCGAGATCGGCCCCACCACCGCGCAAATGGTCACCTATTTCGTCCCCATGATCGCCACCGCGGCCGGCGTGACCCTCCTGCACGAACAACTGAGCTGGAACACCCCGCTCGGCGCCCTCATCATCCTGGCCGGCGCCGCCCTCACCCAGAGCAGGCCCCGCCCCATCCGCCCGGCAGCCCCGCGGACCGACTCGACCCCGGACTGACGACGCCGGTCCGCATCTGACACCGGGCCCCAAGGTTCCCGAGCCCCCGAGCCGCGTCTCGGGGGCTCTTCGGCGCCCCGCCTCGCAAGCTCCCGAGACCGCCACTCCGCCTCGCACTCACCGCTCACTCATACCGCCGCGCCTCCCCCACCCCCGTCGCCGCGGCGACGGCATCTGCCACCGGGGTGATGTCGTCGTCCGTGAGGCCGGAGACGGTGATGCGGATGCCGGGTGGCGAGTGCAGGCGGAAGCGTGCGCCGGGGGCCACCGCCCAGCCGGAGTGCAGGAGTCGGGCCACCGCGCCCGTCTCGTCCGGGACCTGCACCCAGACGTTCATACCGCTGCGGCCGCGCGCACGGACCCCGCGCTCCGCCAGCGCCCGTATCAGCGCCTCCCGCCGCCGGCCGTACGCTCCGGCCACCGCCGCCGGGTCGATCGCGGAGGTCCGCCACAGATGAACGACCGTGTCCTGGAGCAGATGACTGATCCAGCCCGGCCCGAGGCGCTGACGGCCGCGCACCCGGTCGATGGTCAGCGCATCGCCGGTGAGCACGGCAAGCCTCAGGTCCGGGCCGTACGCCTTGGCGGTCGAACGGACCAGGACCCAGTGGTCGGTGACCCCGGAGAGCGGATGGAGCGGGAGATCGACGATGCCATGCCCGTGGTCGTCCTCGATGAGGAGGATGCCGGGGTTTTCGGCCAGCAGGGTGCGGAGTTCGGTGGCGCGGGCGCGGCTGATGGCGGCGCCGGTGGGGTTCTGCGCCCGGTCGGTGACGACGACGGCACGGACACCCTCCTGGACCGCGCGCGCCAACTGCTCGGGCAGCGGGCCCTCGTCATCCACTCCGACCGGAACGGGGCGCAGTCCGAGGGCCGGGATGAGATCCAGCAGGCTGCCCCACCCCGGATCTTCCACCGCCACGGCGTCGCCGGGCCGCAGATGGGCGGCCAGCACCCGCTCCATGGCGTCCAGCGAGCCGCTGGTGACGGCGACGGGCGCCTCCGTCACGCCGTCGGCGGCGAACGCCGCGCGGGCGAGAACGGCGAGGTCGTCGTCCACGGCCGGTGTGCCGTAGAGCACGGGACGCCGTGCACTACGGGCGGCGGCCTCGGCCAGCGCCCGCTCAAGCGGCGGCAGCAGCGATGGATCGGGGTTTCCGTCGGAGGCGTCCCGGACGCCCGGCGGCACCTCCACCCGCAGCGCCTCGCGCGACGTGCTCGCGGGACGGGGCCGCACCCGGCTGCCGCGCCGGCCCGCGGTCTCGATCACCCCTCGGTCGCGGAGGGAGCGGTACGCCGCCGCGACCGTATTCGGATTGACCTCAAGATAGACGGCCAACTCCCGCAGCGGAGGCAGCACTTCACCTGGCTGGAGCCGACCCGCACCGACGGCCCGCTCGACACTGGCGGCAATCTCCGATGCGCGCCGCCCTTCGATCAGATACTCTCCTAGCACAAAATTGATTATGCACTAGTGCAATGGAGATCGCAATGGCCCCCGCCGCGTCGTACGAACCGACCGAGCGCACGACCCCCACCCGCGCCCGCGAACGCGCCGCCTACGACCACGAGACCGTGCACGCCATCCTCGACGCGGGCTACGTCTGCCATCTGGGCTTCGTCCGCGACGGCTCCCCGGTCGTCCTGCCGACGCTCTACGGCCGGGTCGGCGACCGCCTCTACCTCCACGGCTCCACGGGCTCCCGCCCACTGCGGATGGCCGGCGCGGCGCCGGACCCCGGCCTGGAGGTGTGCGTGACGGTCACCCATGTCGACGGTCTGGTGCTGGCCAGGTCCGCGTTCCACCACTCCCTCAACTACCGCTGCGTCGTGGTGCACGGCACCGCACACCAGGTGACCGACGAGGAGGAGAAGACGGCCGCGCTCGACGCGCTCGTCGATCATGTGCTGCCCGGACGTGCGGCGGACTCCCGGCCGGGCAACACCAAGGAGCTGGCCGCCACCTCCGTGATCCGTCTCGACCTGCACGAGGTCTCCGCCAAGATCCGCACCGGCGGCCCCAACGACGAGCCGGAGGACCTCGCGCTGCCGTATTGGAGCGGCGTCCTGCCCGTGGCCCCCGTGTACGGCACCCCCATACCGTCCGACGACCTCGCGCCCGGCACGCCCGAGCCGGCATATCTCTCCGCCCGCTGAGGAGCCACCGTGCTGATCCACCCCTGGGACGCCCCCACTGAGGACGCCGAATGGCAACAGTGGCTCGTGGCACACGACTTCGGCCAGCTGGCGGCCAATGGACGCCCCGGCGAACCACCGATGCTGCAGCCCCTGCACTTCGCCTACGACCCGTCCCGCCGCGAGGCCGTCGCGCATCTGGCCCGGCCTCATCCCCTCTGGAGCGCGCTGGAAGACCGGCCGACGGTGCTGCTGAGCGTGGTAGACGACTACACCTTCATCCCCGGCCCCTGGCAGGCCGCCGAGGACCAGCCGCCCGAACACGGCGTCCCCACCAGCTTCTATGCCGCGGTCCAGCTGACCTGCACCGCCCATGTCGTGGACGACCCGGAAGCGAAGGCGGCGCTGCTTCAGCGTCAGATGGCCCACTTCCAGCCGGAGGGCGGCTCAGTGCCGGTCGCCGCGGGTGCCGCTCCGTACGGTCGGCTGCTGTCCGGCATCCGTGGCCTGCGCCTCGAAGTGCGGGAGGTCCGCGCCAAGTTCAAGTACGGCGGCAAGCGGAGCGAGGCCGTCCAGCACCGTATCTCGGAACGCCTCGCCGAGCGGGACGGCCCCGGGGACGCGGCGGCCCGCACCCACCAGCAGCGCAGACTGGCCGCAGCCGCCAAGGGGAAGCCCGCTTCCTGACGGCTCCCCCGCCCTCAGCCCGCCACCGGCTCAGCCGACCTCGCCCCCGACCGCGCCCCCGACACCGCTCCGCGCGCCTCGGTCACCGCCAGCCCCGCAACGGCCGTCAGCAGCACCCCCGTTCCGACCGCCGTAGCCATCGTGAGCCGCTCCCCGAGAAACAGCACCGCGATGGCCGCGGCCGACACCGGCTCGATCAGTGAGATCACGGACGCGGTCGCGGCACGAACGACGGCCAGGCCCGCGAAGTACAGCCCGTAGGCCAGCGCGGTCGGCACCGCCGCGATATAGGCCAGCAGGCAGAGGCTGCGGCCCAGATCATGCGCCTCGGGCAACAGCCCCTCCACCGCCGCGAGCGGCAACAGGCACAGCGCACCGACCGCGAAGGCGCTGACCGTCGAGGCGTAGGGATCGCTGCCGCCGTCCTTGCCCAGCCGCCGGGTGGTCAGCGTCATCGCGGCGCAGCCGGCCGCCGACAACAGGGCATAGCCGACACCGGCCGGCCGGACGGTGGCAGCGCCGTCGCCGCCAAGGACCAGGACCGCCAGCCCGGCCAGCGCCCCGGCGACGGCCAGGACTCCGCCCGCACCGAGCCGTTCGCCCATCGTCACCCGCGCCCCGATAGCGATGAGGACCGGGCCCGCCCCCATGGTGACGACGGTGCCCACGGCCAGCCCGGTGGCTTCGACTGCGGCGAAGTAGGCGGCCTGGAAGACGGCGAGCGAGACGCCGGTCATCACGATCCGGGCCAGGCGCCGCCGGAGCGGCTCGGACGGGGCGGGGACGGCGGCGGTACCGGACCGGCGGCGCAGCAGCGCCCGTACGGCGAGCAGGAGGACCAGCCCGCCAAAGGTGCGCCAGAAAGTGAGGGCGAGCGGCCCGAGTCCGCTGCCGCGGTAAAGGAGCGCGGCGGCCGCGCCCGCGGTGCCCCAGGCGGTCGCGGCGAGCGTGACGTACAACAGCCCCCGGCCGACGGGCAGGGCGGAGGAAACGGTGGCATGCATGGGAGAGGTGCTCCGGGAAATCCAGGACGGCGTCATACGCCGTGGAGTGGTCGCGTGGTCCCGTATGCAGGCAGCGACAAGCGGCTCGGGAACCAGCCCGAGCCCGGTTTTCCTCGGAGGCCGCCGCCCGCGTTACGCGGCGGGAGGGGGCAGCACAGTCGAATGCATGATCGACACCCTATGTCGCGTGGGAACCGGCCGACAAGTCATCCCCGGTCCGGGCCGAGGCCACCGGGGCGGCCGACGACTCCGGCGCCCCGCTGCCCTCGGGAGCGCCGGCCCCGTCACCCATCCCCGCCCCGTCGCCCGCACTGTCAACGGCCCCCGAGCCGCCTCCCGCCCCCGTCCCGCCTCCGGCCACCCGCACCGTCTCCGTCCCCTTCGGCTTGGCCGACTGCGCGATGAAGGCGCCGATCAGCACCACCGCCCCGCCGACGATCTGCGGTGCGGAGAGATGCTCGCCGAGCAGGATCCAGGCCAGGACCGTCGCAATGACCGCCTCCAGACAGGCGACCACTCCGGCCACCTGTGGCGAGAGCCGGCGGATCGACACCACACCGGTGAGGTAGGCCGCCACCGTCGCGATCAGCACGATCCAGGCGAGCAGCAGAGCGGCGGGTACCTGGGTTCCGTTCAGGTCCGCGCCGCCACCGAGTACGGCCCAGTCCATGCCCCAGGGGCGGGCGATGACGGTGAGGAGGACGGCGCCGATCAGCAGGCCGTAGGCGATCACACCGAGCGGGTCCACCGCGTCGTCGCCGTCGGTCCCGTGGTCGGAGAGCACGAAGTAGCCGACCTGGCAGCAGGCCGCGCCGAGCGCCAGCGCAAGGCCGATGGCATCGAAGCTCAGCCCGGACCAGACCTCCACGACACAGGCCAGTCCGCCGACGGCCAGCACCACGCCGACCGCCGCGGCCCGGGTGACCGGCCGTTTTTGAACGAAGCGGACCCAGCCCAGTACCAGGGCGGGGGCCAGATATTCGATGAGGAGCGCGACCCCGACGGGAATACGGGAGAGCGCGGCGAAGAAGCACGCCTGGACGCCGGCGACGGCGAGCAGCCCGTAGCCCGCGAGCAGCGCGGGCCGACGACGCGGCAGATCCCGATGCCGCCAGGCGACCGGCAGCACCACCAGCGCCGCCCCCGCCACCCGCAGCCAGGTGACTTGGAGCGGTTCGAGGCCGACGGCTATCAGGGGCTTGGCGGCGACGCCCGAACCGCCGAAGGCGAGCGCGGACAGCAGGGCGATACCGAGGCCGGCGCCGCGTCCTGCGGGCGCCCGACCAGGGCGGGCCCCGAGGGCGGACGATGACTGCTGGGCCCCCAAGGCCCCGGAAACTCCCTGGCCCGAGCCGGTCGATGACCCTGCCGGGCTCCCCGAAGACGCGTGCATCCGGCCATCATGGCAGCCGTCGTCAGTAGTGCCACCCCCCAAGACCCCTGTCAATCCTGGCCACGGGCCTGTCAATCCCGGCAGGGTGCTGTCAATCCTGGCCGGAGCGCTCCCCGTCCAGCCGGTCGGCGAGCCGGGCGGTGTCGACGGAGGCCCGTCGCAGCACCTCGACGGCCCTGGATTCCGGGTCGTCCACCAGAGCCGCCAGCAGGTCGAGGCAGCCCGCGCGGGTGGCGTAGCGGGCATGGGCGCGGTCCAGGGCACCGTCCATGGCGGCGGCCGCGGCGGGTGACCATCCGGGGACGGCACCCTCGGCGACCACCGGGACCGCGCCGGAGTCCTCGATGGTGCCGTGCCATCGGAGTCCGTAGCCGATGCTGCGCTGGACCAGGTAGCCGAGCAGCCGTGCGACCTGCGGTCCGCCCTCGAAGGCGTCGCGTACGGCGGGGTCCCATTCCAGGAGGCCGTGCAGCAGATGCGCGGTGTCGACCTGCCGGTCGCCGTCGCGGGTGGCTCGCCTGCGGGCAGCGGATACGACCGACGCGAGCTCGACGGTGAGCCGAGTATCGAGGTCCTCCGGGGCGGGGCTGCCGCCCCCACTGTACGCAGTACGGTTTTGCACAGCACCCACCCCACCAGCCCCTGAGGCCCGGAACATCACCGCCGGGAAGCATTTGCCCCTCCCCCGCTGGTTGCGCACACCCACACCCGATCTCATCCTTACGGAGGAGATGTGCGGGAATCGTGAAGTCCGGACATTCAAGGACAGGGCGACCGCCCACCCCGCCTCCGGATCCATCACCCCATCCGAAAACTGACGACTCGTCAGCAAGGGGCGACCCTCACTCTTGAACCTTCACCCCGGCACAGCTACGTTCCGCCGCACCAGCCAGGGATCGTCACCGAAGGGGTGATCGCATGGCCGAAGTCACCGCACAGGCCCGTATCGAGGCACCGCCCGCGAAGGTCTGGGAGCGGCTCACCGACTTCGACTCCTACGGGGAGTGGAACGCCACCCACACCGCCTTCCCCAAGGGCGGCCCGGAATCACTCCAGGTGGGCGCGGGCTACGAGGAGAACATGAAGCTGATGGGCTTCCCGGCGGAGGTCGCCTGGACCGTGCGGGAACTGGAGCCCGGCCGACTGCTCGGCATCGAGGGCAAGGGCCCGATGGGCGTCACCCTGGGGATGCGTTACGCACTCACCCCGGAAGACGGGGCAACGACCGTACGCATCGACGGGACGTTCACCGGAGCCGCGGTTTCGCTGATGGCCGGCAAACTCAAGGACTCAGCGAGCGCCGCCCTGAACGAGTCACTGCGCAAGCTCGCCACCCTGACCACCTGACCCTTCGGGGCCCTTCGGGAACCTTCGGGGGCCACCCCTCGCCCGACCCCCGAAGGCCGCACCCCCACTCCTCGCTCAGTCCTCCTCAGCAAGGATCAGATACAGCTCCTTGCGCGCCTTGTTGACCACCGCCATGGCCTTCTCCCGCTGTTCGGGACTGCCGGTGGCCCACACCTGCCGGAACGCCTCCACCAGGCCGCCGCCCGCCTTGCGGATCTCGTTCATCGCCTCCCAGTCGACACCGCGACCGGCATCCTCCCAGGGGGCGTCCGAGCCGCCGTCGGCCTCCGCGCGCCCGGCGTCCGTCAGCGAGAACAGCTTCTTGCCGCCCTCACTGGCGCTGGCGATCAGCCCCTCGTCCTCAAGGAGCTGCAGCGTCGGATAGACCGAGCCGGGACTGGGCTTCCACGCCCCTCCGCTCCGCTCGGCGATCTCCTGGATCATCTCGTAGCCGTGCATCGGACGGTCCTTGAGCAGCGCCAGAATCGAGGCGCGCACATCACCCCGCCGCGCCCGCCCACGCGGACCGCCACGCCCTCGGCCACCACCAAAGGGCGGCCCACCAAACGGCGGCCCAAACGGCCCAAAGGCCGAACGCCGCCGCTCCCAGCCACCCCCGAACTCACCACGGCCGCCGCCGTGCCGCCCGGGTCCGCAGTGCTCATGCCGATGCTCATGTCCGTGTTCATGTCCATGGGAACGCATGATGACGTCCTCCATCTCTCTATCGTTGATCTGTCGCGATGCCTCAACGATATATCGGGACTGTTCGCCGAAGCAAGGGCTGAGCGAAATCCGGTTGTGGTTGTCCCGTCTCCGTCGATACGGTCCGCGTCTCAAGTGCTCTGGTCCGATTCGCCTCTGTTCTCAGGTGATCCGGTCCATCAGATTGATGGACACACCGGTTCTGGCCCCGTCTCAAGCAATCCGAGGTAACACGCTGTTTCCGGACGGAGAGGGCGATCGTGGTCGGGCGCTCGCGTCAGAGCCGTCCGTGAACCTGCGCTTCGGGGAGCCTTGGCCATCGGTTGCCATGGATCTGGCGGTGGGCCGATGCTCCGGTGTGGGGCTGGGGCTTGTCGTCGACAGAAGGAGTGCCGCGATCTGGGCCGCACAGGGCTGTCATGCCCAATGTGGGGAGCGCAGTCGGCAGCGGTTCGCGGGGAGCGTGCCCGAGCCGCGGGAAGCGGTGACCAGGGGTCCAAGGGCCGGTGCCCTGCCCGCCATCACGGTCATTCTCAAGTCGCGGGCAGGTCTTCCTCTTGAGGATGGGTTATTAGAATGACGCCTCATGCTCCGCAAACTCTTCTGGCCGCTCTGCGGCATCGTGGCGCTTCTCCCAATCGTGGCCGCACTGCTCGCGCATTACCGCCTCGTGGACGGCGACACGTCCAGCACACTGGTCGTAGTCGCTCTGATAGCCGAGGGCCCCATGATCCTTCTCTCGTGGATCCTCTCCCGCCAGAGGACTCGCGAGCGCCACGCGCGATACAAGCGGGCGTAACCGACCCGCGAGGCGGTCCTGCAAGCCGTGGACAGTGCGGCTGTCCGCGACGTCCGGGACAGCAAGGGCAGCGCGCACGCCGTGCGCATGATGCGCAAGTAGGTCCCCGAGATCCCACTCGCCGAGGCTGCGAAGCCGTTCATGAGCCTCTAGCGCCCAGAACCGTTCACCTAGCCCAACCGCACCCTCTTGCCCCAGCAGTGAGGTTCACGGACGGGCTCTCAGCGTGGCTGACGACTCAGGCATGGTATCAGTTCGAAACGGCGGAGCCAGACCAGATCGGCTGCGACAGCACCCGGCATTCACCCGCCCGGGACCACATCACCTGAGATTCCCGGCATCTCCACGTCTCAGCTGAACTGGTCACCGCAGGTCAGGAGCCCGACTCGGGGCCCAGATCATTTAATACGGGACAGTGGTGCCTCAGCGAAGCCGCACTGGTCTCACTGCAGATCGACGACCGGCCTGGTCGTCTCATCGCCGTTTCACCGGGCGGTCAGCGAGCCGGGCCTGGACGATGACGAAAGCGCGCCGTCAGCTGGTGTTGGACGGCCGGGAAAGCAACGGGAAGGCAAGACGCCCCGAAGGAACCGCTTCTAGAACGGGCCACCGCGGAAGAGCACGCTGCCGTGGTGGCGCGGGCGGTCGCCACGTTCGTGGGCTGCGTCGGAACGGTCCGCGGGGGTCGAGAACCGGGCAAGGGCCCGGAGGGTGGCCAGGCCGGCCAGCACCTCGTCACGGCGCTCAGCGGACTTCATCCAGGCCGGCAGCCGGGCGATTCATCGTCCTCGTGGGGGAGACACGACGCTCGCACCCGAGATACCTCCAGGACTCCGACCTCCGCGGTCACTTCAAGCACTCCGCGGACCTGCCCGTCGAACCGGCTTCAAGCAGCGCGTCACCGCTGAGCCCGTCGCGTGAGTGCCCGCCGCCGGCTTCTCCACCAACCCGCCAGAGGACGGCCCTGGACGACCATGAAGCCATCGCCTGTCCGTCTTCGCGTACTCGGTCCAGGTCCCGCAGATTCCCAGGTCAAGGGCAGACACGCGCCCTTGAAGTGCGTCACCCGGAGTGGGTGCCGGTCCGCATTCGCTTCCCGGCCACCTCCCCCGAATTGGCCTTGGCCTGCGGCTTTGCGATGGCTCTACTCTCGCGGGCATGAGGATTCGTATCGTCGACGCCTTCAGTGAGCGTCCGTTCGCCGGCAACCCCGCGGGAGTCATGCTGCTCGACTCCGGTGCCTTTCCCGATACGGCGTGGCTGCAACGGGTCGCCACCGAAGTCAATCTGTCCGAGACCGCCTTCGCGCATCCGCTGCCCGCGGGCGCCGACGCCGACTGGGCGCTGCGCTGGCTCACCCCCGCGGCCGAGGTGAACATGTGCGGGCACGCCACTTTGGCCACCGCGCATGTCCTGCACACCACGGGGACGGCCACCGGTACGGTCCGTTTCCGCACCCGCAGCGGGGTGCTGACCACGACGGCCGACGACCGCGGCGCGATCACCATGGACTTCCCGACGGCGCCGCTCACCCCCGTCGAGGTGCCGCCGGTGGTCGCGGACGCGCTGGGCACCGAGGTCCGCTCCGCGCACGACACCGGGCCCGATGTCGGCGATCTCCTGGTCGAGCTGGCCGACGAGGAGTCCGTACGAGCGCTGGCCCCGGACCTCAAGGCGCTCGCCCGGCACGGCGGCCGCGGGGTGATCACCACCGCCCGTGCCGACAATCCCGACGGCGGCTATGACTTCGTCTCGCGCTGCTTCTTCCCCGGGATCGGCATCGACGAGGACCCGGTAACGGGCAGCGCGCACACCGCGCTGGCGCCGTTCTGGTCGGCGCGGCTGGGCCGTGCCCAACTGGTGGGCCTGCAGGGCGCCGCCCGCACCGGCTTCGTACGGACCGACCTGCGCGGCGACCGTACGCTGCTGACCGGTTCGGCGGTCACGGTCATCGACGGGGAACTACTGGCCACCGACTGAGCCGGCCCGCCCGGCGGCCGCTCCGGGGAAGGCGCGGCAGGCACCGGCCGCGCCCCCCTCACGGAGTCGGCAACCACCCCACCCTTCCCGCGAGCAGCGCATACCCGACGAACGCCACGATGTCGATCAGGGCATGCGCGGCGACCAGCGGCCCGACCCGCCCCCACCGCCGGTAGAGCAGGACGAAGAGCACGCCCATCACCATGTTGCCGACGAAGCCACCGATGCCCTGGTACAGGTGGTAGGAACCACGCAGCACCGAACTGGCCGCGAGTGCCGCGAGCGGCGACCAGCCCAACTGCCCGAGCCTGCGCAGTAGATACCCGACGACAATGACCTCCTCCAGGACGGCGTTCTGCACCGCGGAGGCGATCAGCACCGGGATCTTCCACCACACATGGGGCAGCGCCTCGGGGACCACCGTCAGATTGAATCCGGCCGCCCGCGCGCCCAGATAGAGCAGCAGACCACTGCCGCCGATGACGACCGACAGCGCGAGGCCGCGGCTCAGGTCGAATACGGGCCGCCGCCGGTCGAAGCCGATCGCCCGCAGGCCGCCGGCCCGTTCCCGCAGCAGCAGATGCGCCACCAGCGCCACGGGCACCAGGGCGGACGCGATACCGAACAGCTGCCAGGCGAGATCCAGCCAGGGCCGGCCGGGCGCATGGGAGCCGTTGAGTGTCGCCGCCTGGTCCTTGAGGCCGCCGGGCTTGGTCACCGACCCGATGAAGCTGATCAGCGCCGACAGCCCGCTGGCCCCCAGGGAGAGGGCCAGAACGATCCATGTCTCGCTCCACAGAATGCTCCGGGACGGCTCCTCGACGACCCCGCCACCAGGGCCTTGACCTGGAACATCCGCATCGGCCAAGGGACTTGTATCCGACTGCACACTTCCTCCGCTTCCGCGTTTAACGCCTCGTCACCGCCAACGCCCAGTTAGGGTCTCGGCAGCAGCTACGAAGATCGCGCACGACAGGCCGGGGACGACCGCCATCCCCATGGCGCGTTTTCCCCTACCGGCGCATCCCGGTCGAGTTCCGAGAAGGAGAGGCGCAACCGCAATGGGACGACACAGCTTGCCCGACGACTCGACACCGGCGCGCACGGGGGCCCGCCGTGGCGCACGTCCCCGCGCACTCGTCCTCGCCACCGGCGTGGTGCTGACCGTCGTCGCCGGCACGGTCGTGGCGCTGGACAACGGTCTGCTCCCGTTCGGCGGGACGTGCGGCGGCGAGGTGACACGGCTCGACGTGGCCGCCTCGCCCGATATCGCCCCGGCGATCAGGGCGGTGGCCCACTCGGCGCGGGAGGAGGCCGCCCGCGCCGACGGCAGATGCCTGGACATCAAGGTCGCCTCGCGGGCTGCCCACGAGGTCGCCGACGCCTTCGGACAGCGGCCGGTCGATCCCGAATTCCAGGTCTGGATACCGGATTCGAGCCTGTGGGTGGACCGGGTCGGCGCGGAGCGCGGCACCCCGCTGGCCACCGCCGGCACCCTCGCCACGTCCCCGATCGCACTGGGCGCCGTCCCCAAGGCCGCCACATCGCTGGGCTGGCCCGCCAAGAACTACACCTGGACGGAACTGACCCGGGCCACGACATCTGGCGACGCACCGCACCTGGGCGTCGCCGACCCGTCCCGCAGCGCCACCGGCCTGCTCTCACTGGCCCGCGTCAGCGCCGCCAACGCCAAGGAGACCCCGGACCGCACCGCCGCCGACGCCCGCACCGCCGCCACCGCGCGGCTGCTCAACCAGCGTGCCGCGGACAGCGACCGGCAGGCCATGGCCACCCTGCCCCGTGACGGCTCCGCTGCCGAGCAGCGCAATCCGCGCCGTAACCAGGCGCTGCTGCTGTCCGAGCAGGCCGCTTTCGCGCACAACACACACGCGGACGACGGGCCGGATCTGGACCTGCTCTACCCCGAGGGCGGCACCGCCCGGCTCGACTATCCCTACACGCTGGTCGACAACAGCGAGACGGACCCGGAACGGTCCCGCGCCGCCAACCGCTTCCTGACCCTGCTCAGCGAGCCCGCCGGACAGCGTGCGCTTCGCCGGCTCGGCTTCCGGGACCCCACTGGCGAGGCGGACCCGAAGGTGGTCCGCACGGCCGGCGGGCGCGCCCCGCAGCCGTACACCGCCGCCCCCGCCGAACCGCCGACGGCGAAGGAACTCCAGGCCCTGATGGGCATGTGGACGATCACGGTGCAAAACGCCCGGCTCTCCACCGTCGTGGACGCCTCGGCGTCGATGGGCGCCCCGGTCCCGGGGCACAACGGCCGATCCCGTATGGACCTCGCCAAGAAATCCCTCCTCCAGGCGCTGACCAGCTTCACCTCCGAGGACGAGATCGGGCTGTGGAAGTTCGCCACCACGCTGGACGGCGACAAGGACTATCTGGAGCTGTCCCCCACCGAACGTCTCGGCGGCCGGGACAAGGACGGCAGCACCCACCGCGACGCGCTCGCCGACGCCTTCGGCTCACTGGCCCCGCAGCCGCAGGGCGCCACCGGCCTGTACGACACCACGCTCGCCGCGTACGAGAAGGCCCGCTCGACCTATGCGAGCGGGAAGTTCAACGCGCTGGTCATCCTCACCGACGGCACCAACGACGACGCCCACGGGATCGGCCTCGACGCCCTGGTGAGCAAGCTGGAGAAGCTCTCCGACCCGAAGCGGCCGGTGCCGCTGATCGCCCTCGCGATCGGGCCGGAGGCCGACACCTCTGCCCTGCACCGCATCGTGGCACCCACCGGCGGCTCGACGCACCGGGTCAGCGACCCGTCGCAGATCCACCAGGTCATGCTCAAGGCCATCATGGCGGCAGGCAGCAACGTACCGCGCTGAGCCGCTCGGACAGGTCCTCAGGCACCCTCCGTCGCCGCCTCCCGTGGTCCCGGTACGGCGGAGCGGGCGGAGACCGGCCAGGCGACCGGCCAGGTGTGCACCGGCTGCCCCGCGTGCATCAACTCGCTGTAGCGCCGGGTCATCGCGGCCAGCGCGGCGTCCCGGTCCAGGCCCTGCCGCCGGGCGTGGTGGAAGGCCGCGGCCTGCCAGGACGCCCCGTTCCCCCGGCGCCGGCAGCGCTCGTCGATGATGCCGAGATAGTGGTCGCGGTCGGCCGGCTCCACCCCCCAGGCGTCCAGCCCGCGGGCCGCCAGCGGCAGCAGCTCCTTGCGTACCAGTCGGACGGCCGGGATCTCGGCGATGCCGCCTGCCCGCCCCGGCCGCGGCCAGTCCAGGGTGGCATCGATGCCATACCGGCAGGCCGTGTCGAAGTTACGGGCCGCGGCGGCGAACGGGAGCCGCGACCACACCGGGCGCGGCTCCTCGGCCAGGGCCCGCACCAGGCCGTAGTAGAAGGCGGTGTTCGCGATGACATCCGTGATGGTGGGGCCGGCCGGCAGCACCCGGTTCTCGACCCTGAGGTGCGCGACGCCGTCGGCGACCGCGTAGACGGGGCGGTTCCAGCGGTAGATTGTGCCGTTGTGCAGGACCATTTCGGCCAGGTCGGGCACCCCGCCCTCATCGAGGATCCGCAGCGGTTCCTGTGCCCCGCACACCGGCAGCAGCGGCGGGAAGTACCGCACATTCTCCTCGAAGAGGTCGTACGCGGAGTCGATCCAGCGCTCGCCGAACCAGGTACGGGGGCGTACCCCCTGGGCCTGTAGCTCGGGCGAGCGGGTATCCGTGGCCTGCTGGAAGACCGGCGGACGGGACTCCCGCCACAACTCACGGCCGAAGAGGAACGGCGAGTTGGCGCCGACCGCCACCTGTACCGCGGCGATGGCCTGTGCCGCGTTCCAGACAGCGGCGAACCGGCCCGGTGTCACCTGGAGATGCAGCTGGACCGACGTACAGGCGGCTTCCGGCGCGATCGAGGGCGACCGGGAGACCAGATGCTCCACGCCGCGGATGTCCAGGGCGAAGTCCTCGCCGCGGGCCGCCCGCATCTGGTCGTTGAGCAGGACATAGCGGTCGTTCTCGGAGAGGCTGGCGGCCGTGAGGTCGTTGGCGTGCAGGGTCGGCAGAATGCCGATCATCACGATCCTGGCGGCGACCTCCCGCGCTTTCCTTTCCGCATAGCCGAGTCCCGTACGGAGTTCCTCGGCAAGCTGGTCCAGCACCCGGCCGCTCAAGCGGTGCGGCAGGATGTTGACTTCAAGGTTGCACTGGGCGAGTTCGGTCTGGAAATCACCGCTGGCGATGCGCTCCAGTACTTGAGAGTTCATCATGCGGGGCAGCCCGTCGGCGCCGGCAAGATTGAGTTCGATCTCCAGACCCATGAGATTCCTGGGCCGGTCGAACCTCTTCTCCACCAGCAGCCTGTGCAATGCCTCCAGACAATTATGCAGCTTTCTTCGATAACGCTCCCGGTCCGCCAGGTCGATCCCGTCAGCGGCGACCTTCTCCCCCATCGAAGGATCCCTCCTCGAAGTGAACAGCCCGCGGCCACGGGCCGCTTGGGGCCGTCCCCGACACCGCCGGGGCTCGCGCTACGGTCGATGATGCCCCGGCAATCTGATCAATAACGCCGCGGGGGCATGCCGGTGCCGATAGGCTCGAAGTGGTGCAGCGTCCGGCACTGCCCATAGGCATATCTCCGAGGCGCGCGCCAACGGCATTTCGTTCATGAGAAACACCGGCGAGTTCCGGCCTACCACGCCGGTAAGGCAATACCAGGCGACGTCTCCAAAACGCCGTACAAAGCGGTGGAAAGCGCCTCGCGCAGCGGTCTGGATTTCGCCTTGCCGGAAATCCACAAGACCGGTAGCCGAAACACTTTCAGAACATACGTCGTATAAACTCCGCTTACGAGGCAGAGACTTGGCGCCCAGCGTCCCGGTGATCTCCACAGCACCGGAAAACAGCGGCTGACCCCACCGTCCGCAGCCCGAGCCGGCCACGCTCTGACCCCGCACGCAGACAACGCCGTTTGCACCCGCCACGCTCCACCGTGTCTCCGAGCCACGCTCCACCGTGTCTCCGAAGTGAGAGGCGACCCACCATGCCGCTGCACCTTCCCCCTGCCCCCGCACCCGCCCTGCGCAGCGTTCTCGCCGCTCTCGCCTCGCCCACCGCGGTCGGCGAGGCCCCGGTCTCCGCGCTGCGCGCCCATCAGGGTCCGCTCAGCCCCGACCACCCGCTGCCGGTCCATGTCTGGGACGAGGTCAGCCGGGCCGGCGGCACACCACACACCCGGCTGGCCGGCTGGCGTTTCCTGATCCGCGGCGGCGAGCGTGCCGTGGCGACCGCCGAGGCGGTGCTCACCGCGGACGGCTGGACCTTCGGACGCTTCTGCGGCGGCCCCTACGTCGCCGCGACCGAACAGGCGCTGGCGCAGGCGGAATCACTCGGCACGCCCTACCAGCCACGGCTGCTGTCCGTCCCCGAGCTTTACATGCTCACACTGTGGCTGCATCACGACCTCACCTCCGACGGCGCCCAGGGGCTGCCCGCGCCCGGCGACCTGCTCGTACCGCTGGCGCCCGCCCCGCCCGGTATCGCCGCGCACCGTCCGCAGCGCATCGCCGATCTGCTCCCGCGGCTCACCCTGCGGCTCACACCCGCCCCGCTGCTCGCCGAACCCGCCTGATCCGGCAGCCGGCGCCGACCCCTGCACGGCGCCCGCCGCCCCGCCCGAGCGTGCCCCGCGGCCCCGTCCGGCCACGGGGCGCTCTGCCGTGCTCACCCACCCGGCCTAGTCCGCGGATACCACTCCCAACGCTCTTGGGGACGAGTGCAATTGGGAGCAACCGCCCGCATGGGTGACGCGTCCGTATCGAGTGAGTACCGCTGCTGCGAAATCCCTGCGGAATCCCGTCCGTGGGGCAACACTGGGACCGACCGAAAGAAACGGGGGAGCGGCCATGGACACCACATCGAGCCGCACGACGACGTTCACCTCACCGCAGCGAAAGACAACTTCCATGTGTCAGCACCAACCGCCCTGCCCCTCCGCAGACTCCACCGACCGGGAGGCCGCACACCTTGTGGCGCACCATCCGGAGCAAGGCTGGAGCCTGCTCTGCAACGGCGTCCTGCTCTTCGAGGACACCGGTGAGCTGCTCCCGGACGGGCAGGTCATCGCCCCGCACCGCACCCAGGTCATCGCCGCTGCCTGACCCGCCGCGCCTGCCACGTACCACAGGGCCCCCGGCAGATCTGCCGAGGGCCCTTGATGCTGCCGTGACTCAGTTGTCGTACTCGTCCAGCGGCGGGCAGGAGCAGACGAGGTTACGGTCACCGTAGGCGCCGTCGATCCGGCGCACCGGCGGCCAGTACTTCTCCGCGGCGGCGACACCGGCCGGGAAGACGGCCTCCTCGCGGGTGTACGGGTGGGCCCAGTCGCCGCCGAGCGCGCCCGCGGTGTGCGGGGCGTTGCGCAGCGGGTTGTCGTCCTTGTCCCACTCCCCCGAGCCGACCTTCTCGATCTCCGCGCGGATGGCGATCATCGCGTCGCAGAACCGGTCCAGCTCGGCCAGGTCCTCGCTCTCGGTCGGCTCGATCATCAGCGTGCCGGCCACCGGGAACGACATCGTCGGCGCGTGGAAGCCGTAGTCGATCAGCCGCTTGGCCACATCGTCGATGCTCACACCGGTCGCCTTGGTCAGCGGCCGGACGTCGATGATGCACTCGTGCGCCACCAGGCCGCCGGGGCCCGTGTAGAGCACCGGGTAGTGCGGCTCCAGCCGCTTGGCGATGTAGTTGGCGCTGAGGACCGCGACCTGGGTGGCGCGCTTGAGGCCCTCACCGCCCATGAGGCGGACGTACGCCCAGGAGATCGGCAGGATGCCGGCCGAGCCCCAGGGAGCCGCGGAGATCGGCCCGACGCCCGTCTCGGGGCCCGCGGCGGGCTGCAGCGGGTGGTTGGGCAGGTACGGCGCCAGGTGGGCGCGTACGCCGACCGGGCCGACACCGGGGCCACCGCCACCGTGGGGGATGCAGAAGGTCTTGTGCAGGTTCAGATGCGAGACATCGCCGCCGAACTTGCCGGGCTCGGCGAGCCCGACCAGCGCATTCAGGTTGGCGCCGTCGACATAGACCTGACCGCCGGCCTCGTGCACCGCCGCGCAGATCTGGGTGATGTGCTCCTCGAACACACCGTGCGTGGAGGGGTAGGTCACCATCAGCACCGCAAGCTCGTCACGATGCTTCTCGATCTTGGCGTGCAGATCGTCGGTGTCGACCTCGCCGTCCGTACCGGTCTTGACGACGACGACCTTCATGCCGGCCATCACGGCGCTGGCGGCATTCGTGCCGTGCGCCGAGGACGGGATCAGGCAGACCGTGCGCTGCGCATCGCCGTTGGCGCGGTGGTAGGCGCGGACGGCCAGCAGACCGGCCAGCTCGCCCTGCGATCCGGCGTTCGGCTGGATGGAGACCTTGTCGTAACCGGTGACCGTGGCCAGCCGCTCCTCCAGCTCCTGGATCAGCGTGAGGTAGCCCTGGGCCTGGTCGGCCGGCGCGAACGGGTGCAGCTGACCGAACGCGGGCCAGGTGACCGGCTCCATCTCGGTGGTGGCGTTGAGCTTCATCGTGCAGGAGCCGAGCGGGATCATGCCGCGGTCCAGCGCGTAGTCCTTGTCGGCGAGGGTGCGCAGGTAGCGCAGCATCGCGGTCTCGGAGCGGTGCTCGTGGAAGACCGGGTGGGCGAGGTAGTCGTCGCTGCGCAGCAGCCCCTGCGGCAGCGTTTCGGCGACGGCCGCGTCCAGCTGCTCGACGTCACCGGGCACCCCGAAGGCGCCCCAGACGCCGGCCAGCTGCGCCCGCCCGGTGGTCTCGTCGCAGGCGATACCGACCAGGTCGGCGTCGATCTGCCGGAGGTTGACACCGGCCTCGCGGGCGGCGGTGACGACCTCGGCGGCCCGGCCGGGCACCCGGGCGGTCAGTGTGTCGAAGTACGCGCCGTGCACGATCTCCACCCCGCCGGCTCGCAGCCCCTCGGCGAGGATCGCGGCGTAGCGGTGGGTGCGCCGGGCGATCGTCCGCAGGCCCTCGGGGCCGTGGTAGACCGCGTACATCCCGGCCATGACGGCCAGCAGCACCTGCGCGGTGCAGATGTTGCTGGTGGCCTTCTCCCGGCGGATGTGCTGCTCACGGGTCTGCAGCGCCAGGCGGTAGGCCTTGTTGCCGTCGGCGTCGACGGAGACACCCACCAGACGGCCGGGAAGGCTGCGGGCGAACTGGTCACGGACGGCCATGAAGCCGGCGTGCGGTCCGCCGAAGCCCATCGGGACACCGAAGCGCTGGGTGGTGCCGACGGCGATGTCCGCGCCGAGCTCACCGGGCGAGGTCAGCAGCGTCAGGGCGAGCAGATCGGCGGCGACGGTGACGATCGCGCCCAGCTCGTGGGCCTGCTCGATGACGGCGCGGGGATCGCGCACCGCACCGGAGGCACCCGGGTACTGGAGCAGCACACCGAAGACACCGCGCTCGGCGATCTCGGCCGGAATGCCGTCGGACAGGTCCGCGACCACGACCTCGACGCCCGTGGGCTCCGCACGGGTCTCGATCACGGCGATGGTCTGCGGCAGACAGTCGGCGTCGACCAGGAAGACGCCCTGCTTGACCTTGCCGACCCGGCGGGAGAGCGCCATCGCCTCGGCGGCGGCGGTGCCCTCGTCCAGGAGCGAGGAGCCGGAGGTGGGCAGTCCGGTCAGGTCGGCGACCATCGTCTGGAAGTTCAGCAGCGCCTCCAGGCGGCCCTGCGAGATCTCCGGCTGGTAGGGCGTGTACGCCGTGTACCAGGCCGGGTTCTCCATGACGTTGCGCAGGATCACCGGCGGGGTGAACGTGCCGTAGTAGCCGAGACCGATCATGGACGACAGGACCTGGTTGCGGTCCGCCAGGCCCTGGAGTTCCTTGAGCACCTCGGCCTCGGTACGGGCCTGCGGCAGGCCGAGCGCATCGGCGCTCTTGATCACATCGGGTACGGCGGTGGCGGTGAGCTCGTCCAGCGACCCGAATCCGATGTGCGCCAGCATCTTCGCCTGCGCCGCGTGGTCGGGACCGACGTGCCGGCGCTCGAAGGGGGTGCCGCGTTCCAGCTCGGTCAAGGAGATGCGATTGGTGGTCATCTGCGGGGGCCTCCTGGTCAGTGCGACCTACGAGGGGCACCACGGCACGGGTGCCCGGACGGCCTCCCCCTCTGTCATTCAACCTGAGAGCTTCACCGGCCCGCCCAGAGGCAGCCCGGCTTTCACCGTCGGTGAGGGGGGTCCCGGCGCCGTGCCTTCCGCGGCCCGCCCTGCTTTCCAGAGTGACCTCGTCCATGCGGTACATGTGCCTGAGAGATTCCGGGGAGGATTTGCTCCTTCGGCGCCCTGGTCGCGAACGACAAGGACTCTCCCGCACGGGGTCTGCGGCCAAACGCCAGCCTACCAGCGTGGCTCTCGAAGGCTCCTTCGAGTGGCCAGGGCATGAAATGTGCCGTTTGGTAGTTGTCACAGGGCAGTTGCGACCAATTGGAGGGGCCGTGCAAACCGATATCGATCCCCGAAGCCTGATCGGCCGCAAAGCGTTCGACCGTAACGGCGCCAAAATAGGGACCATCGACGAGGTCTACCTCGACGATGCGACGGGGGAACCGGAGTGGGCGGCCGTACGCACCGGACTCTTCAGCCGGGATGCGTTCGTCCCCCTGGAGCCCAGCAAAATGGTCGGCGAGGGACTGCATATTCCCTACGACCGCAAGCTGATCAAGGACGCACCGGACTTCGGCGTGGGCCGTCATCTCTCCCCTGAGCAGGAGCTTCAGCTCTATCACCACTATCGTTTGGATATTTCTTCCCCGACCTCCGATCCGGTGCCCCCCGGCTCCGGCGACAAGAACTTCGGCAAGATCGCCGGCTCCGACGACTGACCGCCGGCCGGCGCCCCGCCCACCAGCGGCAGGGGCTCCCCCGGCCGCAGCGCCGGATCCTCGACAGCAAAGGTCCGCACCCTCCCCGGTGCGGACCATGGTGTTTCGAAGCGCACCGTCACTCTCCCCACCCCACTGCCCTGCACCCAGCCGGCGCCGTATTCGTCGTGCACCACGTCCAGCCCCGGATCCCAGCGCCGCGGCCGCTCCTCCTCGGGCTCCTGCCGCTCCGGCCCCCCGGCGGCCTGCTGCGCCGCCGCTGCGCTCGCGCTCTCCGCCGCCTCCCGCTCCGTCGCCAGCTGGGCGAAGAGATCCTCCTGTGTGAAGTCCGCCAGCCCGCTGACGCCCACTCCCAGCAGCCGCACCCCGCCGGTGGTGTCCACCATCTCCAGCAGGCGCACAGCGGCCTCCCGTATCACCGCCGGGTCGTCGGTGGGCCCCCGGAGCGTCTCGGAACGGGTCAGCGTCGAGAAGTCGTAGTTACGGACCTTGATGACCACCGTCCGCCCGGAACGCCCGGCCGCCCGCAGCCGCTGCACACACCGGTCCGCCAGCCGCAGCACCTCGCTCCGTACCCGTGCCCGGTCGGTCAGATCGACCTCGAAGGTGTCCTCGACGGAGATGGATTTCGCGTCCCGCTCGGCCACCACGGGCCGGTCGTCCTGCCCCAGCGCCATCGCATACAGCCCCGCCCCGTGCGCCTTACCCAGCAGCCGCACCAGCTCGGCCTCCCCCGCCTCGGCGGTCTCCGCGACGGTGTGGATCCCGGCCCGGCGCAGTGCCTCGGCCGTCGCGGGGCCCACCCCGGGCAGCGTCCGCGCCGTCATCGGGCCCAGCAGCTCCCGCTCCGTGCCCGGCTCGATCACCACCAGGCCGTCCGGCTTGGCCGCCTCGGACGCGATCTTCGCCAGTAGCTTCGCTCCGGCCAGCCCCACCGATCCGGTCAGTCCCGTCGCGGACCGGATGTCCCGCCGCAGCTGCTCCCCCACGGCACGCACCGCAGCCGTCTCGGCCGGCACCCCGCCCGCCTCCAGATCGACGAACGCCTCGTCCAGGCTCAGCGGCTCCACCAATGGCGACAGCGCATGCAGCAGCTCCATCACCACCTCACTCACCTGGCGGTACAGCGTGAAGCGAGGACTGAGATAAGCGGCGTTGGGACACAGCCGACGGGCCTGCGCCGTCGGCATCGCGGACCGGACACCGAAGACCCGGGCTTCATACGACGCCGTGGAGACCACACCACGCCCGCCGATCCCGCCGACCACCACAGGTTTGCCGCGCAGGCTCGGCTTGGCCGCCTGCTCGGCGGCCGCGAAGAAGGCATCCATGTCCAGATGCAGAATCGTCGGTGCGGGTCTCACATCTCCGATGCTGCCCCATGCCACTGACAATCGGCCCGATGCCGGGCCGCGCGCTCCACCGGGGTCTCAGCCCGCCCGGTTACGCCGGCGCGCCAGCTCGTCGTGCGGGTTCTTCCCCACCAGCGTCTCCCCGGTGTCCACCCGCTCCCCGTGGAGCTGTGACAGCGCACTCTCCACGTCCCGCCACACCACGCCCACGGCGATCCCGAAGACCCCCTGGCCGCCCTGGAGCAGATCCACGACCTGGTCGGGCGAGGTGCACTCGTAGACCGTGGCGCCATCGCTCATCAGCGTCATCCGCGTCAGATCCGCCAGCCCGCGCGAGCGCAGATGCTGGACGGCGGTGCGGATGTTCTGCAGCGACACCCCGGTGTCCAGCAGCCGCTTGACGATCTTCAGGACCACGACGTCCCGGAAGCTGTAGAGCCGCTGGGTGCCGGAGCCGTAGGCCGGCCGGATGCTCGGCTCCACCAGGCCCGTACGCGCCCAGTAGTCGAGCTGCCGGTAAGTGATGCCCGCTGCCGCACAGGCGGTCGGGCCGCGATAGCCGATGTTCTGGGTCTCGCAGTCCCCCGACACCGCCGCGGCCGGTGCCGGGGCAGGGTTCGCTGCTGCGCCCGAGTGGAGCGGCAACGCCCCTTCCGCCGCCATACCGTCGCCGGTGATTGCCACGCCGCCCTCCGTCCTCCACGTCCCGGACGGGACCTGCCACATCGACGGTATGCAGTCACTCGGGGTGCGTCAACGATCGCCGCGCTCGCCACGCCGAGTGATAATCACCCTACGAGTGGTTTCTCGTGACCTCGCGCGGGGAAAGGCTCATTGTTTGGCTGGAACCAGGCGGTTCGCCTGGCCGATTTCACTGGCTATTGGTCCCGAAGTCCTCGGGCGAGATCTGATCGAGGAACTCGCGGAACTTCTCCACCTCGTCCTCCTGCTCGTCCGGGATGGCGATTCCCGCGTCGTCCAGCACACCGTCGGTACCGAAGATCGGCGTTCCGGTGCGCAGGGCCAGCGCTATCGCGTCCGACGGACGCGCACTGACCTCGACCCCGCTCGCGAAGACAAGTTCGGCATAGAAAACCCCCTCGCGCAGATCCGTGATGCGGACCTGCGTCAGCTCCTGGCCCACCGCTTCGAGCACGTCCTTGAAGAGGTCATGCGTCAGCGGCCTGGCAGGGACCATGCCCTGCTGGGCAAAGGCGATGGCGGTGGCCTCCCCTGGCCCGATCCAAATGGGCAAGTATCGGTCGCCTCCCACCTCCCGCAGGAGCACGATCGGTTGGCTGGAAGGCATTTCCACCCGGACACCCACGACGTCGAGCTCGTTCACACAGCAACCCTAGGACGTGCCCGGCAGGTTTGGGTAGTCGGGCACTCGTTTGCTCGCTACAGGCGGACCCGCAGAGCACTCTGCACCAGGGCCGCATGCAGCCGTACGGACAGGGTTGCCAGCTCTCTGGCGGTGGCTTCGGCATGCGCCCTGGTCTGCGGGTTCCGGTGCCGCCGAAGGGGTGCAACGACCTGTTCGACCAGGCCCGCCTCACGCTCCGCGGCCGCCTTCACGGCACGCAGATGCCGCGGCTCCAGACCGAAACGCCCCAGGTCCGCGACAAGTTTGGCCACCGTGACGGCCTCGATGTCGTATCCGCCGTCCGCATGGGGGACGATAAGTCCGTACGACTCCCAGTCGGCGAGCGCCGCCTCGTCCACGTCCGTGGCGGCCAGCAGCTCGGCCCGGCCGATCCGGGCAGCCGTGGGGCGCTCCGCACCCGGGTCGCGTACGCCCTCGACCAGATCCCGGGAGGGTGTGGCCGGGGCGGGCAGCGGTACCTGCTCACCGCGCTCCAGGGCGTCCAGATGCTCCCGGATGACCTTCAGCGGCAGATAGTGGTCCCGCTGCATCCGCAGGACGGCGGCCAGCCGCTCGACGTCGGCCTGGGTGAATTTCCGGTATCCGGAAGGCGTGCGCTTCGGCTCGACCAGCCCCTCGGCCTCCAGGAAGCGAATCTTGGAGATGGTGACCTCGGGAAACTCCTCGCGCAGCTGGGTGAGCACCGTACCGATGCTCACCGGCTTGCCGTCCGAGGAGGCGGCGCCGGCAGAACCGGCGCCGCCTTTCGGTGTATCGCGCATATGCCTTCCCCGGCCGGTCAGATACCGGCGCCTCGCTGGCTCGCGTAGAAGACCAGACGGAACTTGCCGATCTGGACCTCGTCGCCGGTGGCGAGGGCGACGGAATCGATCCGCTCACGGTTGACATAGGTGCCGTTCAGGCTGCCGACGTCGGCGACCGTGAAGAGACCGTCCGAGCCGCGACGGAATTCCACATGACGGCGCGAGACCGTCACATCGTCGAGGAAGATGTCGCCCTGCGGATGCCGGCCGGCCGTCGTCAGCTCGCTGTCCAACAGGAAGCGACTGCCCGCATTCGGCCCCCGACGGACGACCAGCAGCGCCGACCCCAAGGGGAGAGCGTCCACGGCCGCCTGGGCCTCGGGGGACAGCGACGGCGCCAGATTCTGGCCCGTCGTCTCCGAGTCGTAGGCCTCCAGCCCCGAAATGGAGATGGTCGACGTCGTCTCGGACGCCCGCTCGGGCTGGACGCCCGCACGCAGCGGCGCACCACAGTTGGAGCAGAACCGGCTCGCCTCGGCGTTCTGGTTCCCGCACCTCGTACAAACCGGCAAGGCCGACCCTCCACCCGTGTGTGCGGCTGATGGTTCCTGGGAACCTATGCGGCCGGCACCGGAGGGGTCAACAGAACCCGCGCCGTACCCCCCGGACGGACCGCTGACCTCGTCACGGAAGAGCGGACGGCCCTCGGCCGCGGCACTCTCGTCGGTCTGGCGCGGAGCGCGATGCCGCGCGGAGCCGCTGTCGCCCTCCTGGCGTGCGCTCTTGCCGAACAGCTTTCCAAACAACTTCACGGGCGATTCCCCTTGAACGACATAGACCCGCCCGTGGGGCAGGACGAACCCTCGATGCACACACCGGCCCATCCGGACATCCTGTGAACGTCCGTGGCCTTCAAACAGTTTCCACCACACACCACACGCACGGTGCGTCGACCCCCCGTAACCTCATGCCCTTCCCGGGCACTCGACATACGTGCACGCCTCACTGAGATGACAACCGAGCGTAGTCAGGCCGCTTCGCCTCTCGCAAGGCGTTCACAATGATCTTCTTCTCACGGGTCACAGACACCTTGGCCTGCTCCTTTTCCAGAGTCTGGACCACTCCGCCAGGAATGTTCAGCGCCGGTTCCAAGTCCTCCGGCTTGCCGATGACCTTGAAGCGGAACGGCTGCATGACGCGCTTGCCGTCGATCTGCACGCCGCCCCGGACGTCCGAGAGATAGCTGTCGGCGACCACCCGGACGTCATTGACCTGGATGGCCTCCGCGCCGGCCGCCCGCAGCTCCTGGATGGTGTCCAGCAGCTTGTCCGCCTCGACGGAGTGCGACGCATCGTCGATGGTCAGGTTGATGCCGGGCCCTTGCGCCGCGACGGTCCCGGCCAGCACGCCCAGCTGCTGTTCCTTCTCCACGGTCTGCTTACGGGCCTCCTCGGCCTGGTCCGAGCTGTTCTCCAGCTCGGTCTTCTGCCCTTCCAGGCGCCGCTGTTCGTCGGTCAACCGCTGGGAGCGGTTGTCCAGCTCGTCCAGAATGCGCACCAAGTCCTCCTGGCGCGCACCTCGCAGCGCACTGCTGTCACTTGTGGAACGTACCTGAATCGCCAGGCCGAGGCCGAGAATGAACAGGAGCAGCGCAACGATCAGTTGAGCCCGGGTCAGCCGCGGCGGCCACAGACTGGCAACGAGCCGCTCCCGACCGGTCTTCGGGCGCTCCGCACTCCCGTCGTCATCGGCAACGACGTCCGGAGTCGAGGAGTCTGCCCCTTTGCCTTGCTTCTGTCCAGCACTGTCCGGTTCCTGGGCTTCGGCACCGTCGCCGGACTCCGCCGCCTCGGGGGCGCTCCGACTCTCGGGCGGCATCGGCCGTCGGCCGGCCGGACCGTGGTCCCCGTCCGCATCCGGCCGCTCGGCCGTCTCGGCCGACTCCGGCTCCGCCTTTTTCTCCGGCTCAGGCTTCTCCAGCTCCGGGGTCTTCTCCGGCTCAGGCTTCTCCGGCTCCGGGGTCTTCTCCGGCTCAGGCGTCTCGTCCGCGCTCATCCGCCTCACGCCCTGAAGACGTGCCGGCGGATCGCCGCGGCGTTGGAGAAGATCCGGATACCCAGCACCACAACGACGCCGGTGGAAAGTTGAGCACCGACGCCCAACTTGTCGCCGAGGAAGACAATCAGCGCGGCGACGACGACATTCGACAGGAAGGACACCACGAAGACCTTGTCGTCGAAGATGCCGTCCAGCATGGCGCGCAGACCGCCGAACACGGCATCCAGCGCCGCGACGACAGCGATCGGCAAGTAGGGCTCGACCACCGTCGGCACCACGGGTCGGACGACAAGTCCGACCACGACTCCCACGATGAGGCCCAATACGGCGATCACGATGTGCCCTTCCCTGTGTCGGCGCCGTCCGCCTTGGCGGCGCCGGCCTGCGGCTTTGCGGTACGTACGATCAAGCTGGGCGCGGGCGGCAGCGTGACCTCGTTCTCAGCGGAAATCCTGGTGCGTACGCCGTAGTTCTCCTGCAGCACATGCAGGTACTGACCATCGGCGCTGTCCTGGAACGCGGTACTCAGCCGCTGCCCGTCCCCCACCGCCAGCACCGTATAAGGCGGCACCAGTGGCTTGTTGTCGACCAGTATGGCGTCCCCGGCGGCTCTGATCGCCGAGAGCGAGGTAAGCCGTTGTCCATTGACGGAGATGGCCTCCGCACCGGACGCCCACAGGCCGTTGACCACGCGTTGCATATCTCTGTCGCGTACCCGCCCGGTGTCCGAAAAACCACTGCTCTCGCGCGGACCGCCGCCGCTGGACGCCGCGCCCTTCGCATCGTCCACGACGAGCTTCACACCGGGCCCGGTGGCCTGCGTCGAGCCGGACAGCAGTGCCAGCAGTTCGGCCTTGTCACCGCCGTGCTTCTTCAGCGCCTCGCGCTGCATCCTGCTGACGTCGTCCCGTAGCGCATCGACCCGCTTCTGCTGCCGGTCCGCCTCGCCGGTGCCTTTCTGGATGCGGTTGATCAGTTCCTCGCGCTCTTTGGCGAGCGTCGGTGCTGATATCCGCGCCTGCGCCGCCCCCACCGTCACCACGAGCGCGGCCAGCACCAAACCGGCCGCCAGGCCCAACTTCGCCCGCAAGGTACGCGGCAGCCCCCGCACCCCGGTCTCGGACTTCCGCGCGGCCGCCTCGGCGTACCCGTCGTCGAGACTGTGATCCATCACGTTGGTCAGCAGCGACATGGACGCATCGGGGCGCGCGGCCGGCGTATTCGGGTTGCTCCGATCGGGGCGCTGCTGCGACATGCCGCACATCGTCGCACGTCGGCCGCGCGGTCTCCCAATGGCCCCACCGGCGTGCCGATTCACGGCCCGCCGGCGGGGCTCCGGTCAGCGTCCCGCGCTGTCCACCACGGCGGACCACTCGTCCAGCAGCTGCTCGGCGGAGGTGTCGTCCGGCCCTTCCGCCCACAGGTGCGTGACCGCCTCCGCGGGGTCCGGCAGCACCAGGACCCATCGGCCGTCGGCCTCCACGACCCGTACGCCGTCGGTGGTGTCCACGTCCCGGTCCCCGGCGGCCTCGACGACATGCCGCATGACCAGGCCCTTGACCGCCCACGGGGTGGCCAGGTCGCGGCGCTGGACATGCGCCCGCGGGATCCGTGCGTCGATCTGGCTGAGCGTGAGCTGGGTACGGGCGACCAGGCCGATCAGCCGGACGAACGCCGCCGCACCGTCGAAGACGCTGCTGAACTCCGGAATGATGAAGCCGCCCATACCGTCCCCGCCGAAGACCGTGCCATCGGCGCGGGCCACCCGGGTCATGTCATCGGGCGAGGTCGTCGTCCACTCCACCTGCGTCCCGTGATACGCCGCCACCTGCTCGGCGATCCGGGTCGTGGTCACCGGCAGCGCCACCCGGCCACTACGGCGCTCGGCCGCGACCAGATCCAGCATGACCAGCAGAGCACGGTCGTCCTCGATGATCCGGCCGCGCTCGTCCACGAGGGAGAGCCGCTCGCCGACGGGGTCGAAGCGCACGCCGAAGGCGGCCCGCGCCGAGGCGACGATCTCGCCGAGCCGGACGAGCCCGGCACGCCGGGTCTCGGGGGTCTCGGTCGGCCGGGATTCGTCCAGGCCGGGGTTGATGGTCAGGGAGTCGACGCCGAGCCGTCCCAGCAGGCTGGGCAGGACCAGGCCGGCGCTACCGTTGGAGGCGTCCACGACGACCTTGAGTCCGGATTCGCTGATGCCCGTGGTATCCACGGCCCGCAGCAGGGACCCCGTATAGGAGTCGAAGACGCTGGCCGGGAAGATCAGGTCACCGATCTCGCCGGGGAAGGCGCGGCGGTACTCCTGGCGGGCGAAGACCCGGTCGAGCTTGCGTTGCCCGGCCTGCGAGAGGTCGGCGCCCCGCTCGTCGAAGAACATGATGTCCACCGAGTCCGGCACCCCGGGCGTCGTACGGACCATGATCCCGCCGGCGCTGCCCCGTGCGGTCTGCTGGCGGGCGACGGGCAACGGGACGTTCTCCAGGTCCCGTACGTCGATGGCACTGGCCTGCAGCGCGGAGATCACGGCACGTTTGAGTGCTCGGGCACCACGCGAATGGTCGCGCGCGGTGGTGACCGTGGAACCCTTCTTGAGGGTGGTGGCATACGCGCCCGCGAGCCGCACCGCGAGTTCCGGTGTGATCTCGACATTGAGGATCCCGGACACTCCACGGGCACCGAACAGATGCGCCTGACCGCGGGACTCCCAGATCACCGAGGTATTGACGAACGCGCCGGCCTCAATGGTCTTGAACGGATAGACCCGCACGTTCCCCTGGACGATCGACTCCTCGCCGATCAGGCATTCATCACCGATGACGGCGCCGTCCTCGATCCGGGAGGCCCGCATGATGTCGGTGTTCTTGCCGATCACACAGCCGCGCAGATTGCTCTGCTGTCCGATGTAGACGTTGTCGTGCACTACGGCCCGGTGCAGGAACGCGCCGCTCTTGACGACGACATTGGAGCCGACGACGGTGTGCTCACGCAGCTCCACGCCCGCTTCGATCTTGGCGTAGTCACCGATGTACAGCGGACCGCGCAGCACCGCGTCGGAATGGACCTCGGCGCCCTCCGCTACCCATACGCCCGGCGAGATCTCGAAGCCGTCGATTTCCACATCGACCTTGCCTTCGAGCACATCGGCCTGGGCCTTCACATAGCTCTCGTGCGTCCCGACATCTTCCCAGTAGCCCTCGGCGATATAGCCGTAGATCGGCTTGCCTTCCTTCATGAGCTGCGGGAAGACATCGCCGGACCAGTCGACCGACACATCGGGCTCGAAATAGTCGAAGACCTCCGGCTCCATGACGTAGATGCCGGTGTTGACGGTGTCCGAGAAGACCTGACCCCAGGTTGGCTTTTCCAGGAAGCGTTCGACCTTGCCGGCCTCGTCGACGATGGTGATGCCGAACTCAAGCGGGTTGGGGACCCGCGTGAGGCAGACCGTGACCAGGGCGCCCTTTTCCTTGTGGAAACGGATCAGATCGGTGAGATCGAAGTCCGTGAGGGCGTCACCGGAGATGACGAGGAAGGCATCGTCCTTGAGGGCTTCCTCGGCATTCTTCACACTGCCCGCGGTGCCGAGTGGCTTTTCCTCATTGGCGTAGGTGAGCTCCATTCCGAGCTCTTCTCCGTCGCCGAAGTAGTTCTTGACGAGGGAGGCAAGGAATTGCACGGTCACGACGGTCTCGTTGAGACCATGCCGCTTCAGCAGCCTGAGCACATGCTCCATGATCGGCCTGTTGACGACCGGAAGCAGGGGCTTGGGCATACTGGACGTCATGGGGCGAAGGCGTGTTCCTTCGCCACCGGCCATCACAACGGCCTTCATGTCGGAAGCGTCCTCCTCTAAGAGACGACGGTCTTGCCGACTTCACCTGTCCAGATCGCCACTGTTCCTGTTATCGCGTACGGGCGCCGGGCCTTGGCACCAGCTGCCGGTCCGGAAAGCTCAGTCGGCCGTGGTGTCCGCTTTGATGAGGCGGCGGACCTGGACCACGTAGAGGATTCCTGCCCACCAGTAGAGCGCTGTACCCCATCCTGCGAACGCCCATCCGAAAACCGCAGCAAGCGTGTGAAGCCAGCCGCTTCCGCTGCTCAGCAGGAGCAACGGGAAGGCGTACATCAAGTTGAACGTAGCCGCTTTGCCCAGGAAGTTCACCTGGGGCGGCCCGTAACCGTGGCGTCCGAGGAATCCGACCGCGATCAGCAGCATCAGTTCCCGTGCCAGCAGCGCCGCGGTCAGCCAGACCGGCAGGATCTCGCGCCAGGTCAGACCGACGAGGGTGGAGAGGATGTAGAGGCGGTCGGCGGCCGGGTCAAGGATCCGGCCCAGGCTGCTGATCTGGTTCCAGCGCCGGGCGAGCTTACCGTCCAGATAGTCACTGACACCGCTCAGGGCGAGGACCAGCAGCGCCCAGCCATCGGCCTTCGGGCCACCGAATACCGGCCACAGGATCAGCCACAGGAACAACGGCACGCCGAGGAGACGAGCCATGCTCAGGATATTCGGGATGGTGAGGACGCGATCCGTCTGAACCCGCGTCTCCTGGACCTCCACGCGGAAGCCTCCTGTGGGGAAATGTACCAACGATGCCCCCTGACCTTACCTGTCCCGCCGGCGACGCCGTGCCGCGGGTCCCAGGGTCACGGCAACGCGAAAAAGCCCCTCGGGAACTTTCGTTCCCGAGGGGCTTTCTCAAAATTTGTTCGGCGGCGTCCTACTCTCCCACAGGGTCCCCCCTGCAGTACCATCGGCGCTGAAAGGCTTAGCTTCCGGGTTCGGAATGTAACCGGGCGTTTCCCTAACGCAATGACCACCGAAACACTATGAAGTTAACCAACCCGGACATTGACACAGGTCGTTACTTCAGAACCTACACAGTGGACGCGAGCAACTGAGGACAAGCCCTCGGCCTATTAGTACCAGTCAACTCCACCCGTTACCGGGCTTCCATATCTGGCCTATCAACCCAGTCGTCTACTGGGAGCCTTAACCAATCAAGTTGGTGGGAGCCCTCATCTCGAAGCAGGCTTCCCGCTTAGATGCTTTCAGCGGTTATCCTTTCCGAACGTAGCCAACCAGCCATGCCCTTGGCAGGACAACTGGCACACCAGAGGTTCGTCCGTCCCGGTCCTCTCGTACTAGGGACAGCCCTTCTCAAGACTCCTACGCGCACAGCGGATAGGGACCGAACTGTCTCACGACGTTCTAAACCCAGCTCGCGTACCGCTTTAATGGGCGAACAGCCCAACCCTTGGGACCGACTCCAGCCCCAGGATGCGACGAGCCGACATCGAGGTGCCAAACCATCCCGTCGATATGGACTCTTGGGGAAGATCAGCCTGTTATCCCCGGGGTACCTTTTATCCGTTGAGCGACGGCGCTTCCACAAGCCACCGCCGGATCACTAGTCCCTACTTTCGTACCTGCTCGACCCGTCAGTCTCACAGTCAAGCTCCCTTGTGCACTTACACTCAACACCTGATTGCCAACCAGGCTGAGGGAACCTTTGGGCGCCTCCGTTACCCTTTAGGAGGCAACCGCCCCAGTTAAACTACCCACCAGACACTGTCCCTGATCCGGATCACGGACCCAGGTTAGACATCCAGCACGACCAGAGTGGTATTTCAACAATGACTCCACAACCACTGGCGTGGCTGCTTCAAAGTCTCCCACCTATCCTACACAAGCCGAACCGAACACCAATATCAAGCTATAGTAAAGGTCCCGGGGTCTTTCCGTCCTGCTGCGCGAAACGAGCATCTTTACTCGTAATGCAATTTCACCGGGCCTATGGTTGAGACAGTCGAGAAGTCGTTACGCCATTCGTGCAGGTCGGAACTTACCCGACAAGGAATTTCGCTACCTTAGGATGGTTATAGTTACCACCGCCGTTTACTGGCGCTTAAGTTCTCAGCTTCGCCACACCGAAATGTGACTAACCGGTCCCCTTAACGTTCCAGCACCGGGCAGGCGTCAGTCCGTATACATCGCCTTACGGCTTCGCACGGACCTGTGTTTTTAGTAAACAGTCGCTTCTCGCTGGTCTCTGCGGCCACCACCAGCTCACACTGCAAGAGTGATCACCAGCAATGGCCCCCCTTCTCCCGAAGTTACGGGGGCATTTTGCCGAGTTCCTTAACCATAGTTCACCCGAACGCCTCGGTATTCTCTACCTGACCACCTGAGTCGGTTTAGGGTACGGGCCGCCATGAAACTCGCTAGAGGCTTTTCTCGACAGCATAGGATCATCCACTTCACCACAATCGGCTCGGCATCAGGTCTCACCCACATGTCATCCGGATTTGCCTAGATGACGGGCTACACCCTTACCCCGGGACAACCACCGCCCGGGCTGGACTACCTTCCTGCGTCACCCCATCACTCACCTACTACCACCTTGGGTCAGCGGCTCCACCACTCCCCTCAACTCCGAAGAGATCAGGGCGGCTTCACGGCCTTAGCATTAATGGGCTCGATGTTTGGCGCTTCAAAGCGGGTACCGGAATATCAACCGGTTGTCCATCGACTACGCCTGTCGGCCTCGCCTTAGGTCCCGACTTACCCTGGGCAGATCAGCTTGACCCAGGAACCCTTAGTCAATCGGCGCACACGTTTCCCACGTGTGTATCGCTACTCATGCCTGCATTCTCACTCGTGAACCGTCCACAACTCGTTTCCACGGCTGCTTCACCCGGCACACGACGCTCCCCTACCCATCACCACACCCGTTAGGGCTGTTGTGGCAATGACACGACTTCGGCGGTGTGCTTGAGCCCCGCTACATTGTCGGCGCGGAATCACTTGACCAGTGAGCTATTACGCACTCTTTCAAGGATGGCTGCTTCTAAGCCAACCTCCTGGTTGTCTCTGCGACTCCACATCCTTTCCCACTTAGCACACGCTTAGGGGCCTTAGTCGATGCTCTGGGCTGTTTCCCTCTCGACCATGGAGCTTATCCCCCACAGTCTCACTGCCGCGCTCTCACTTACCGGCATTCGGAGTTTGGCTAAGGTCAGTAACCCGGTAGGGCCCATCGCCTATCCAGTGCTCTACCTCCGGCAAGAAACACACGACGCTGCACCTAAATGCATTTCGGGGAGAACCAGCTATCACGGAGTTTGATTGGCCTTTCACCCCTAACCACAGGTCATCCCCCAGGTTTTCAACCCTGGTGGGTTCGGTCCTCCACGAAGTCTTACCTCCGCTTCAACCTGCCCATGGCTAGATCACTCCGCTTCGGGTCTTGGGCACGCTACTCAACGCCCTCTTCGGACTCGCTTTCGCTACGGCTTCCCCACACGGGTTAACCTCGCAACATACCGCAAACTCGCAGGCTCATTCTTCAAAAGGCACGCAGTCACGACACAAGGACAAGTCCTTGTGCGACGCTCCCACGGCTTGTAGGCACACGGTTTCAGGTACTATTTCACTCCGCTCCCGCGGTACTTTTCACCATTCCCTCACGGTACTATCCGCTATCGGTCACCAGGGAATATTTAGGCTTAACGGGTGGTCCCGCCAGATTCACACGGGATTTCTCGGGCCCCGTGCTACTTGGGTGATTCTCAAGCAAGCCGCTGATGTTTCAGCTACGGGGGTCTTACCCTCTACGCCGGACCTTTCGCATGTCCTTCGCCTACATCAACGGTTTCTGACTTGCCTCACAGCCGGCAGACTGTGAAAGAGAACTCCCACAACCCCAACCACGCAACCCCTGCCGGGTATCACACGTGACTGGTTTGGCCTCATCCGGTTTCGCTCGCCACTACTCCCGGAATCACGGTTGTTTTCTCTTCCTGCGGGTACTGAGATGTTTCACTTCCCCGCGTTCCCTCCACACTGCCTATGTGTTCAGCAGCGGGTGACAGCCCATGACGACTGCCGGGTTTCCCCATTCGGACACCCCCGGATCAAAGCTCGGTTGACAGCTCCCCGGGGCCTATCGTGGCCTCCCACGTCCTTCATCGGTTCCTGGTGCCAAGGCATCCACCGTGCGCCCTTAAAAACTTGGCCACAGATGCTCGCGTCCACTGTGCAGTTCTCAAGCAACGACCAGCCACCCACCACCCCAACCCGAAGGCTGAGTTCACTGGGGCCGGCATCGCGAAGGTCCAGACTCATGTCCGTACCCTCAGATACCCAACAACGTGCCCGGCCCACTCGATCCATCACCACGTTCCACGCCGAAGCAGTACTAGTGACAACCAATCAAGTGCGCCGAATAGTCAACGTTCCACCCATGAGCAACCAGCATCAGACATTCGCTGATGTACTGGCCTCTGACCAACCGAAGTTGGTAAGAAGTGCTCCTTAGAAAGGAGGTGATCCAGCCGCACCTTCCGGTACGGCTACCTTGTTACGACTTCGTCCCAATCGCCAGTCCCACCTTCGACGATTCCCTCCCACAAGGGGTTGGGCCACCGGCTTCGGGTGTTACCGACTTTCGTGACGTGACGGGCGGTGTGTACAAGGCCCGGGAACGTATTCACCGCAGCAATGCTGATCTGCGATTACTAGCAACTCCGACTTCATGGGGTCGAGTTGCAGACCCCAATCCGAACTGAGACCGGCTTTTTGAGATTCGCTCCACCTCGCGGTATCGCAGCTCATTGTACCGGCCATTGTAGCACGTGTGCAGCCCAAGACATAAGGGGCATGATGACTTGACGTCGTCCCCACCTTCCTCCGAGTTGACCCCGGCAGTCTCCTGTGAGTCCCCATCACCCCGAAGGGCATGCTGGCAACACAGAACAAGGGTTGCGCTCGTTGCGGGACTTAACCCAACATCTCACGACACGAGCTGACGACAGCCATGCACCACCTGTACACCGACCACAAGGGGGACCCTGTCTCCAGGGTTTTCCGGTGTATGTCAAGCCTTGGTAAGGTTCTTCGCGTTGCGTCGAATTAAGCCACATGCTCCGCTGCTTGTGCGGGCCCCCGTCAATTCCTTTGAGTTTTAGCCTTGCGGCCGTACTCCCCAGGCGGGGAACTTAATGCGTTAGCTGCGGCACGGACGACGTGGAATGTCGCCCACACCTAGTTCCCAACGTTTACGGCGTGGACTACCAGGGTATCTAATCCTGTTCGCTCCCCACGCTTTCGCTCCTCAGCGTCAGTATCGGCCCAGAGATCCGCCTTCGCCACCGGTGTTCCTCCTGATATCTGCGCATTTCACCGCTACACCAGGAATTCCGATCTCCCCTACCGAACTCTAGCCTGCCCGTATCGAATGCAGACCCGGGGTTAAGCCCCGGGCTTTCACATCCGACGTGACAAGCCGCCTACGAGCTCTTTACGCCCAATAATTCCGGACAACGCTTGCGCCCTACGTATTACCGCGGCTGCTGGCACGTAGTTAGCCGGCGCTTCTTCTGCAGGTACCGTCACTCTCGCTTCTTCCCTGCTGAAAGAGGTTTACAACCCGAAGGCCGTCATCCCTCACGCGGCGTCGCTGCATCAGGCTTTCGCCCATTGTGCAATATTCCCCACTGCTGCCTCCCGTAGGAGTCTGGGCCGTGTCTCAGTCCCAGTGTGGCCGGTCGCCCTCTCAGGCCGGCTACCCGTCGTCGCCTTGGTAGGCCATCACCCCACCAACAAGCTGATAGGCCGCGGGCTCATCCTTCACCGCCGGAGCTTTCCACCACCAGACCATGCGGTCGGTAGTCGTATCCGGTATTAGACCCCGTTTCCAGGGCTTGTCCCAGAGTGAAGGGCAGATTGCCCACGTGTTACTCACCCGTTCGCCACTAATCCCCTCCCGAAGGAGGTTCATCGTTCGACTTGCATGTGTTAAGCACGCCGCCAGCGTTCGTCCTGAGCCAGGATCAAACTCTCCGTGAATGTTTACCCGTAATCGGGTGACACTCGCGTTGAGCGGAACAACCAGGCGGAATAGGCCCGGTCGTTCACAGCGTCCTCGCTGTGTATTGCCTACCGTCACACATGGTGTCGGCAGGACTTTCAAAGGAACCTCATCTTCCGGATGTTTCCGGTCGACGGGGTATCAACATATCTGGCGTTGACTTTTGGCACGCTGTTGAGTTCTCAAGGAACGGACGCTTCCTTTGTGCCTTATCGGTTCTGATCGACTCAGTACCGGGCTCTCCGGGCGCTTCCCTTCGGTCTTGCGTTTCCGACTCTATCAGATCCTTGCGGTTCCGATTTTCGCCGGTGCGTTTCCGCTTTGCGTTTCCGCCTTTCGGCTTCTTCGCGTTTCCCACTCTAGCAGGCCCTTTTCGGCTTTCGAACCGCTGCTTTTCTGCGGGCATGCAGAAAGCACAATTCTTGAGTCGCGATCAGGACGCTGGGAGTGCCGCCCACCTCAACCGGACGCAGTCGATTGCGTCCTGGCTGTCCGGGGCAGATGTCAGACAGTACAGCTCTGGTGTGGGCGAGGCAAATCGATTCAGCGGGACTCGCGGATGGCAACCGGCGTCTCTCATGCGGAACCGTCAGTTCTTATGACTTACGCTTCTGAACGGTGCGCCGTCCAGGACAGGTAGTGACGGCGGCCTGATGAATCTCCACCCCTGGGAGGCTTCCCATGACCACCGTGACGTCCCCTCTTGCCGGACGCGCCATCGGACTCGCGGCTGTGCCCGACCCCGTGTTCTCCGGAGCGATGGTGGGTCCCGGTACCGCCATCGATCCGGTGCGTGAGCCGTCCTCCGCTGTTTCGCCCGTGGACGGTGTCCTCGTATCGCTGCACCCGCACGCGTTCGTCGTCGTCGACTCCGAGGGACACGGTGTGCTCACCCATCTCGGTATCGACACGGTTCAGCTCAATGGCGAGGGCTTCGAGCTGCTCGTGAACAAGGGCGACACCGTGACCCGCGGCCAGGAGGTCGTGCGCTGGAACCCGGCCGCTGTTGAGCTGGCCGGGAAGTCGCCGGTGTGCCCGGTCGTCGCGCTGGAGGCCACTGCGGACTCGCTCGGCGAGGTGCGTGAGGACGGCGACGTCAAGGCGGGCGAGCAGCTCTTCTCCTGGCAGTAGCCGGGGTTCGCCCCAACGGCAGATACGACATCCATCGCGGCGGCGCCGGCCGTCGCATCAAGCGGAGACGGGTGCAATGGAGACAACGCTGCGAGGCGTCGGCGTCAGCCACGGTGTGGCGATCGGCGAGGTGCGGCACATGGGTACGGCGGTTCTGGAGCCGCCGGCCAAGCAGATTCCGGCGGATGAGGCGGAGCGCGAACAGGGGCGTGCCCGTCAGGCCGTAGAGGCTGTCGCTGCTGATCTGATGGCGCGGGGAAACCTGGCGGGTGGTGAGGCGCAGGCCGTGCTGGAGGCACAGGCCATGATGGCGCAGGACCCCGAGCTGATGGCGGATGTCGAGCGGCGGATCGCTGTCGGCAGCACCGCCGAGCGCGGTGTGTATGACGCGTTCGCCGCCTACCGGGCGCTGCTGGCGGGGGCCGGTGAGTATCTCGCGGGCCGGGTGGCCGACCTCGATGATGTGCGGAACCGGATCGTCGCGCGGCTGCTGGGTGTGCCGATGCCGGGTGTGCCGGACAGCGATGAGCCGTATGTGCTGATCGCGCGTGATCTGGCGCCGGCTGACACCGCGCTGCTGGACCCGACTCTGGTGCTCGGGTTCGTGACCGAGGAGGGCGGGCCGACCAGCCACAGCGCGATTCTCGCGCGGGCGCTGGGGGTGCCGGCCATCGTGGCGCTGCCTGGTGCGGGTGAGCTCGTCGAGGGCACGGTCATCGCCGTCGACGGCAGCACCGGTGAGGTTTTCGTCGAGCCGGACGCCGGGAAGCGGGCGGCGCTGGAGCAGGCCGCGGCGGAGCGGAAGGCGGCGCTGGCGGCGTCGTCCGGGCCGGGGGCCACCTCCGACGGGCACAAGGTGCCGCTGCTGGCGAATGTCGGCGGGCCCGGTGATGTGGCCACGGCGGTCGACGCCGGGGCCGAGGGTGTTGGTCTCTTCCGTACCGAGTTTCTGTTTTTGGACGACAGCAAGAATGCGCCGTCCGAGGAGAAGCAGGTCGATGCGTACCGCCAGGTGCTGGAGGCCTTCCCCGAGGGGCGGGTCGTGGTGCGGGTGCTCGACGCCGGCGCCGACAAGCCGCTGGACTTCCTGACGCCGGCTGATGAGCCGAACCCCGCGCTGGGTGTGCGGGGGCTGCGGACGCTGCTTGACCACCCCGATGTGCTGCGTACGCAGCTGACGGCGCTGGCGAAGGCGGCCGAGGGGCTGCCGGTCTACCTTGAGGTCATGGCGCCGATGGTGGCGGACCGGACCGATGCCAAGGCGTTCGCGGATGCGTGCCGGGAGGCCGGGCTGCAGGCGAAGTTCGGGGCGATGGTGGAGATTCCGTCCGCGGCGCTGCGGGCGCGGTCGATTCTGCAGGAGGTCGAGTTCCTTTCGCTGGGGACCAATGACCTGGCGCAGTACACCTTCGCCGCTGACCGCCAGGTCGGTGCCGTCTCGCGGCTGCAGGATCCCTGGCAGCCGGCGCTGCTGGACCTCGTGGCGGCTTCGGCCGAGGCCGCGAAGGCCGAGGGCAAGAGCTGTGGGGTCTGTGGTGAGGCGGCCTCCGATCCGCTGTTGGCGTGTGTGCTGACGGGGCTCGGTGTCACCAGCCTTTCGATGGGTGCGGCCTCGATTCCGTATGTGCGGTCGACGCTGTCCAAGCACACGCTGGCGCAGTGTGAGCGGGCGGCGGCCGCGGCGCGTGCTGCGGATACCGCCGACGATGCGCGGGCCGCTGCCCAGGCAGTGCTCTCCGGGGAGTGAGCTCGCGCGGCGCGGTGCGTCGCTGAGGAGTGTTGATGGCCGTCCCGCCCTTTGTGGCGGGGCGGCCATGCTGCTGTGGGCGGGGGCGGTCAGTCGTGGTGGTGCGGGTCGGGTGGGGATGTGAGGGGAAGGCCGGGGGCGTAGTCGACGCCGTGCTCGGGTGGGATCGGGTCGCCGGTGTCGGCGTCGGTGCAGTAGGCGGTGAAGACCTCGGCGGCGTTGAGGGCGCGGGGCCAGGAGTCGTGGAGGGCCCAGCCGCGGACCGTGTCGTGGCCGTCGGGGCCGGTGGTGGTGCGGGAGACGATGCCGCCGGGGGTGCGCAGGGCGAAGCCGGCGGCGAGGGCCGTGCAGAAGATGAGGGTCTCCGATTCGTCGAGTTGGAGTCGGGCGCCGTCCGGTGCGGTGGCGTGCAGCACCGCCAGGAGGGGCGGGTCTCCGGCGGCGACGGAGCAGACGAGGTGGTGGGTGCCGCTGCCGAGGGCTTCGAGGAGTTGCTGGAGGGCTTGGGTGGCGCGGGCGAAGGCGGTGCGGGCGAGGTCTTCGCCGCACTCGGGGCAGTCACCGGCTCGGGCCAGGACGGCGGAGGCGTGGTCCCAGGTCGCCTGGCGGTCGGCTTCTTCGAGGAGCAGCGGGAGCAGCTGGGTGAGGGGTTCGCCCTGGTAGGTCAAGGTCGCGCCGGTGCGGGCGACTTCGGCGGTGTAGCGGCTGCGGCTCTCGGGGCGGTCGGGGTCCAGGGCGAGGTCGGCGCAGTAGGTCTCGTAGGCGGCCGGGTCGAAGAGGCTGATGGTGGTGAGCACGCCCTGGGAGGCGAGGGTGCGCAGCAGGTGCTCCATCTGCTGGAGGTAGCTGCGGTGGTCGTCGAACGGGAAGGTGCGGTAGCGGCGCATGGCGCGGAAGTCCTGCTCGTCGGCCAGGACGGCGGCGGTGCTGGGGACTTCGCGGCGGAGTTTGCGGCGGGCGGAATGGTCGGTGTATTTGGCTGTGGATGTCATGACTCCCCCTGGTGAGATGCGCCCGGCGCTGAGCGGTGGTCGGCCGGACGCCACTTGTCACTGAGAGTAATCGGGGGGT
The DNA here is from genome assembly GCF_027497495.1 of Streptomyces tubercidicus. Classification (GTDB taxonomy): domain Bacteria; phylum Actinomycetota; class Actinomycetes; order Streptomycetales; family Streptomycetaceae; genus Streptomyces; species Streptomyces tubercidicus. The sequence continues at coordinate 7,211,154 of NZ_CP114205.1, read as the reverse complement.
CTGACAATGCGGCCGGGCGCCGGACCGGAGGCCGTGCGGGCCTTCTGCGGTCCGGCGCCGGGCGGGCTTACTGCGGGCGGGCGGTGGCGCGGTCGCGGGCCACCTGCTCGTAGAAGCGGAGCAGTTCGAGGTTGTCGACGGAGCCGGGGTTGACGGCCTTGTCGAGGGGGGTGCCCTGGAGGAGGCGTTTGACCGGGACCTCGATGCGCTTGCCGGTGAGGGTGTGCGGGACGCCGGGGGCTTCGATGATGTCGTCGGGGACGTGCCGCGGGGAGAGCTGTTCGCGGATGGTGCGCTTGATGCGGTCGCGGAGGGCGTCGTCGAGGGTGACGCCGGGGGCGAGGTGGACGAAGAGCGGCATCCAGTAGCCGCCGTCGGGGAGTTCCAGGCCGATGACGAGGGATTCGCGGATCTCGGGGAGCCGTTCGACGGCTTCGTAGATGTCGGAGGAGCCCATCCGGACGCCCTGGCGGTTGAGGGTGGAGTCGGAGCGGCCGTGGATGACGACGCTGCCGCGGGAGGTGAGGGTGATCCAGTCGCCGTGCCGCCAGACTCCGGGGTACATGTCGAAGTAGCTGTCGTGGTAGCGGGTGCCGTCGGGGTCGTTCCAGAAGCGGGTGGGCATGGACGGCATGGGGTTGGTGACGACGAGTTCGCCGACCTCGTCGATGACCGGTTTGCCCTGCGGGTCCCATGCCTGGAGGTCGGTGCCGAGGCAGGCGGCCTGGAGTTCGCCGATGTGGACGGGGAGGGTGGGGACGGCGCCGGCGAAGCAGCTGCAGACGTCGGTGCCGCCGCTGACGGAGGCGGTCCACAGGTCGGTGCCGCCCTCCGCGAAGCAGTCGTGGAGCCAGCGGAAGCCGTCCGGCGGGAGCGGGGAGCCGGTGGTCGCGACGCAGGTGATGGCGGAGAGGTCCAGGTCGCGGGCCGGGTGGATGCCGGCCTTGCGGCAGGCCATGACGTAGGCGGCCGAGGTGCCGAAGACGGTCGCGCGGGTGCTTTCGGCGACCTGCCACTGGGCCGAGATGTCGGGGTGGCCGGGGCTGCCGTCGTAGAGCACGATCGTGGAGCCCACCAACAGGCCGGCGACGAGGAAGTTCCACATCATCCAGCCGGTGGAGGTGTACCAGAAGAACCGGTCGTCGGGGCCGAGGTCGCAGTGCAGGCCGGTCTGCTTGAGGTGTTCGAGCAGGATGCCGCCCTGGGACTGGACGATGGCCTTGGGCAGGCCGGTGGTGCCGGAGGAGTACAGGACCCACAGCGGGTGGTCGAACGGGACCTGTTCGAAGACCGGTTCGGTGTCATTCGAGGTCAGGTCCGACCAGTTCACGGCCCCTTCGGGGGCGGGGGTGCCGAGGAGCGGGATGTGGACGACGGCGCGCAGGGTGGGCAGTTCGTTGCGGATTTCGGCGACGGTGTCGCGGCGGTCGTGCTCCTTGCCGCCGTAGCGGTAGCCGTCGACGGTGAACAGCACGACCGGTTCGATCTGCTGGAAGCGGTCCAGCACGCTGCGGGCGCCGAAGTCGGGTGCGCAGGAGGTCCATACGGCGCCGACCGCGGCGGTGGCGAGGAGCGCGACGACGGCCTGCGGAATGTTGGGGACGTAGGCGCTGACGCGGTCTCCGGGGCGGACACCGAGGCGGCGGAGTTCGGCGGCCAGGGAGCCGACCTGGGCGCGCAGGTCCCTCCAGGTGACGGGGGTGGGCTCATGGGTCTCGTCGACGTACAGCAGCGCGGGCGCCTCGGCGCGGGCCGGGTCCTCGGCGGCGCGCAGGGCGTGTTCGGCGTAGTTGAGGGTGGCGCCGGGGAACCAGCGGGCGCCGGGCATCGTGCGGTCGGCGAGGACGGTGTCGTACGGGGTGGCGAAGCGGACGTCGAACCACTCGGCGGTGGCCTGCCAGAAGGCGGGGAGGTCGCTGACGGACCAGTGGTGCAGCGCGGCGTAGCTCGCCGCGGGGTCGCCCGGGGTGGGGGCGGGTGCGCCGTGGTGCGCGGCCGCCCAGGTGTGGAAGCGGGTGACCTGTGCGCCCTCGATGCGGTCCGGGCCTGGTTGCCAGAGCGGTTCCGGCTGGTGGGCGGACTGCGGTGCGGTGGTCATCATCGGCTCCCGGGCGATACGCGTCGTGGGCGTCGGGCGCACAGCGGTGGGGGTCCCCCGGCCCAGTGGGTGGGCGTGTGCGCATGACACGGCTTGCCTGGACGATGCCATGTGATCGACTTGTGCACCAGGGTGGGCTGCCCACATTCGGGGGGTGGCGGCTGTGGTGCCGCCATGTGGCGCGGGGCGGCCGGTGAGGACCACGGCGGGATTCGGCCATTGAGGGGCGGGCCCAGGGGCGGACTCCGCGCGCGCCGTCCTCCGGGCGGACGGCGGGACATTGCGGGCACAGCCTGGGCCTGAACTTGGCCGAGCGTGACACGGCGCAGGTGAACGGCAGTTGAACGGTGCCCGCGCAGCTGCCCGACAATGGCAGGCTGACCGGCATGGACGGGCGGGATCTGGTGCGGTCGGTACGGGCGGTCAGGGCGGTCGGGCCGGCGCAGGGGCTGCGGTCCGTGCGCTCGGCGTGGCGGGCGCGGAGAGCGGATGCGCGGGCGCTGCCGCGGCCCGGCACGGAACGGGCGCGGGTGCCGGGGCCGGCCCTGAGGGCGGAGCCCCAGCCGGGCGGCGGGATGATCCACTTCGCGCGCTCCTCGCTGCGGGTGCGGGTGGCCGCGGGCGGTGCGGTGTTCTGCGGCTGGGACGGGGCCGAGCCGGAGCCGTCGTACGCGCTGGCCGGGGCGTGCCCGGAGGCGGATGCGCGAGTGGTGCTGGAGCCCGATACGGAGGGCGGCTGGCGGGTGGTCTCCGAGCGGGTGCTGGTGGTGGTGTCCCGGCACGGCGCGGTAGAGGTGCGCACGCCCGGCGGGGCGGTGTTGCGGCGGGAGTTGCCGCCGCGCTGGTGGGACCGGACCGGTGACCAGGGGGCGGACGAGCGCGCCGGGCGGCCAGAGGGGTGCGGCGTCTCGCGCTGGGTGCAGCGCTCGGAGGTGGCCGCCGACGGCCGGTTCTTCGGACTGGGCGGCCGGGCACACGGGCCACGGCTGCGGGACGGTGCGTACCGTCTGTGGAACACCGATCCGGGCGGGGCCTTCGGGCCGGGCGACGATCCACTGTCGCTGACCATGCCGGTGCAGCTGGTGGTGGCGGACGCCGGTACGCATCTGGTCTTTCACGACAATTCCTGGGACGGCCGGGTCACACTGCGCGAGGGCGCGGAGGGGGCGGGCTCCGGTCATGACCGGCCGGGCACGTGTGAGCTGCGGATGGACGGCGGGCCGCTGCGCTACTGGGTGTTGGCCGGGACCCCGGCCCGGGTGCTCCAGGTCTGGACGGCGCTGACCGGTGCGCCCGCGTTGCCGCCGCAGTGGGCGCTGGGGTATCAGCACGCCCGTTGGGGCTTCGGTGGGGAGACCGAGGTGCGGCGGGTGGTGGCCGGCTACAAGGAACGGGAACTTCCGCTCTCCGCCCTCCATTTGGACATCGACCACTACGACCGGAACCGGGTGTTCACGGTCGACCGGCAGCGCTATCCGGACCTTCCGGGGCTGGCACGGGAGTTGCGCGCGGACGGGGTGCGGCTGGTGTCCATCGTGGATCCGGCGGTGAAGGCCGAGCCGGGGGACGCGGTGTACGAGGGCGGGGCGGCGGCGGACGCCTTCGTACGGGACGCAGGGGGGCGCGAAGTGCGTGGGGTGGTGTGGCCGGGCGAGTCGGTCTACCCGGACTTCACCGATGCGCGGGTGCGCAAGTGGTGGGGTGCGCTGTATGCGGAGCGGCTGGCACAGGGCTTCTCGGGGGTGTGGCACGACATGAACGAGCCGGTCTCGTTCGCCGCCTTCGGGGAACGGACCCTGCCGCGCTCGGCGCGGCATGCGCTGGAGGGGCGGGGCGGCGACCACCGGGAGGCGCACAACGTCTATGGCCTGGCGATGGCACAGGCCGGCTACGAGGGGCTGTGCGAACTGCGGCCGGGCGAGCGGCCGTTCCTCTTCTCGCGCTCGGGCTGGGCCGGGATGCAGCGCTACGGCGGCAGCTGGTCGGGCGATGTGGCGACGGGCTGGCCGGGGCTGCGGGCGTCGCTGTCGCTCGTCCTGGGGCTGGGGCTGTGCGGGGTGCCGTACAGCGGCCCCGATATCGGTGGCTTCTCCGGGAGGCCATGCTCCGAGCTGTATTTGCGGTGGTTCCAACTGGGCGCCTACCTACCACTGTTCCGTACGCATTCGGCGCTCGGGGCGGGGCGGCGGGAGCCCTGGGAATACGGGAGCGAGGTGCTCGCTCATGCCCGTACGGCGCTGCGTGAGCGGGAGCGGCTGCTGCCGTACTTCGGGACGCTGGGGCAGTTGGCGCGGCTGACCGGGGCGCCGTACGTCCGGCCGCTGTGGTGGAGCGCGCCGCGGGACCGGGCCCTACGGGACTGCGAGGACGCCTTTCTGCTGGGGGATGCGCTGCTGGTCGCGCCGGCGCTGGCGGCGGGGGTGACCCGGCGGCCGGTGCGGCTGCCGCGTGGCCGGTGGTACGACACCGCCACCGGGCAGGCGTACGACGGTCCCGGGCAGGTGTGGGTGGAGGCGCCGCTGTCGCGGATTCCGGTGCTGGCGCGGGCCGGTGCGGTGCTGCCGGTGGCGGGGGCGGACGGCGGGACGGAGCTGGAGGTGTGGGCGCCGGTCGCCGGACGCGGAGGCAGCGGGCTGGTGGTGCCGGACGCCGGGGACGGCTGGCGGCGGCCGACGGTGGAGCGCTTCACCTCGCGGCGCTCGGGCGACCGGGTGGTCGTGGAGCGGCGGGACGGGGGCGCGGTGGGGTATCCGGTGCGGGTGCGGGGGTTGGAGGACGGGGTGGGGGCGTAGCGGGCTGGGGGAGGCGGAGCGAGCTACGGGGCGGAGCGGGCTGCGCGGCGAAGTGGTTGCGCGGTCGTGCGGTTACGCAGTTGCGCGGTTGAGCAGTTGTGCGGCGGGGCTTCCCTCCTCCCTGCCGCGCCTGGTAGACGGGGGCCATGCCGAGACTTGCTGCCGCGCTGCGCGGCCTTGCTGCCGCTGCCGCCGCGCTGATCACTGTGGCCGCTGTCCCTTCGGGTGCGGCGGCGGACACCGTCCCGCACCGTCCGGCGCCGTCGTCGCAGCCGGGCAACGGGCCCAAGGCACCTGCGGAGTTCGTCGCGCTGCGGGACGTGGATCCCACCGTCATCCAGGAGATGCGCTACTTCACCCCGCACGACTTCATGGGCGTGCCGGTGACCGGCTACCGGGCGCCGATGTGCCTGCTGACCCGGGACGCGGCACGGGCGTTGCACCGGGCACAGCGCTCGTTCCTGCGCCGCGGGTACTCCCTCAAGGTCTATGACTGCTACCGGCCGCAGCGCGCCGTGGACCACTTCGTGGCCTGGGCCAAGGACCTCGGCGACCAGCGGATGAAGGCCGAGTTCTATCCGCGGGTCGACAAGTCGACGCTTTTCCGGGACGGCTATATCGCGGAGAAGTCCGGGCACAGCAGGGGCAGCACCCTCGATCTGACGCTGGTGCGGCTGCCGGCCCTGCCCACCCGGCCGTATGTCCCCGGGGAGCCGCTGTCCTCGTGTCACGGCCCGAAGGCGGCCCGCTTCCCGGACAATTCGCTGGACATGGGCACCGGCTTCGACTGCTTCGACACGCTGGCGCACACTCTCGACCCGCGGATCAAGGGCGAACAGCGGGCCAACCGGCTGCTGTTGAAGGACGGCCTGGAGCGCGCCGGATTCGTCAACTACGACAAGGAGTGGTGGCACTACACCTTCACCCCGGAGACTTTTCCGGACACCTACTTCGACTTCCCGGTCGCACGGCGGTCGCTCGTACGGCACTGACCGGTCGCGCGCGCCGCCGACGGGCCGGGGCACCGAATCACCCCCGTCGATCCCGTGCCCCGGACCCTGCTGTGAGGGACGCGGCCGGACCGCGTCCGGTTCGATGAAAGTCCGCGGAGTCACCCTTTCGGGGAAACTGCGCCGTGCGCTCAGAGCCGGCCGCCGGGCCGTGTGCTCACAGCCGGCCGCCGGCGGTGTCCGACGAGAGTCGCTGGGCGGCGTACACCGGGATGACCGACAGGGCGATCAGCAGCGCGGCGAGCACATCGACGACCGGCGCCTGGTGGGGGCGGGCCAGGTTCTCGTAGATCCAGATCGGCAGCGTCTTGGTGCCCGCGCCCGCCGTGAAGGTGGTCACCACGACCTCGTCGAAGGAGAGCGCGAAGGCCAGCAGCGCGCCGGCGAACAGCGCCGGGCGCAGCGCCGGGAAGGTGACGTACCGCAGGGTCTGCCAGGGGCGGGCGCCCAGGTCGGCGGAGGCCTCGGCCAGGGACGGGGCGATGCGGCGGAGCCGGGCGGCGACGTTGTTGAAGACGATGACGACGCAGAAGGTGGCATGGCCGACCACGACCGTGAAGAGGCCGAAGCCGATGCCCAGCGGCGCGAGGACGGTGCGGAAGGCGGCGTTGAGGGCAATACCGGTGACGATGCCGGGCAGGGCGATCGGCAGCACGATCAGGAACGAGACGGTCTGCCGTCCGAAGAAGCGGTGGCGGTGCACGGCGAAGGCCGCGAGCGAGCCGAGGACCAGGGCGACGGCGGTGGCTCCGAGGCCCGCCCGCAGCGAGGTCCACAGGGCGTCGCGGGCGCCCGCGCTGTGCAGGGCGCGGCTCCACCACTCGCCGGTCAGCGCGCGGGGCGGCCAGGCGAACGAGGGGTCGGCGTTGACGGAGTTGAGCAGAACCAGGAGGAGGGGGAGGTAGATCAGGGCGAGACCGGCGGCCGTGAGGCAGCCGAGGACGATCCGGGCGGTGCGGGTGAGGTGCATCCGGCTGCCTCCTTCGGTTCGGGTCAGAGCGAGTCGAGCGCGCCGGCCCGGCGGACGGCGGCGAGGTAGCAGACGACGAGGGCGACCGGGACCGCGGAGAGCGCCGCTGCGAGCGGCAGGTCGAGGGTGACCTGGGAGGCGATGACATTGCCCAGGAGCTGGGTGCGGCCGCCGACGATCTGCACGGTGAGGTAGTCCCCGAGGGAGAGCGAGAAGGTGAAGACGGAACCCGCCAGGAGCGCGGGACGGACGGCGGGTGCGACGACGGAGCGCAGGGTCCGTAGGGTGCCCGCACCGAGGTCGGCGGAGGCCTCCAGTTGGTGCGCGGGCAGCCGTTCCAGGGCGGCGTGGACCGGAAGGATCATGTACGGCAGCCAGAGGTAGGCGAGCACGAGCACGACGGCGGCCGTGCCGTATCCGGGGCCGTGCAGGCCGAGCGGGGCGAGTACCGCGTTGACGATGCCGTGCTCGCCGAGCATCACCCGCCAGGCGTACGCCTTGACCAGATAGCCGGCCCACAGCGGGGTCAGCACGGCCACCAGCAGGGCGCGGCGCAGCCGGCCGGCCGCCACCCGCGCCATGAAGAAGGCCATCGGCAACGCGAGCAGAGCGTCGAGGAGCGTGACGGCGACGGCGATACCAAGGGTGCGCAGGGCGACCGTGCGGTAGACGGGGGTGGTGAGGATGTCGCGGAAGTTGTCGGTGGTCCAGGTGTGGACGACATCCGAGGTGAAGGGGTCGGTGGTCCAGAAAGCGGAGAGCAGGAGGACGGCGAGAGAGCCGAGGTAGGCGAGGACCAGCCACAGGAGGGGCGGGGCGAGGAGCGCGGCGAGCCGGCCGCGGGCGCGGGCGCGGGGCTCATGGCGCGTGGCGGACACCCGGGCGCCCGCGCTCAGCCCTTGATCTCCGTCCAGGCACGGGTCCACTCCGCGTAGTCGGTGCACTTGACGTTCCTGCGGCCGTCGAGGCACTGCGGTACGGGGGTGGTCCAGAAGTGGACGCGGCGGTAGTAGGACTCGTCATCGGCGTGGTAGACGGCGCAGTGACGTGGGTCGGCGGTCTCCTTGCACGCCTTGGCGTTGGCGGGCGCCTCGCCGAAGTACTCGGCGACTTGGGCGTTCACCTTCGGGGAGACGATCCAGTTGAGCCACTTGTAGGCGCAGTTGGGGTGAGCGGCCTTGGCGGAGACCATCCAGGTGTCGGACCAGCCGGTGGCCCCCTCCTTGGGGAGGACCGCCTTGACGGGGGCCTTTTCCGCGGCAGCGGTGTTGGCGATGACCTGCCAGGTGGTGCCGACGACGCTGTCGCCGCCCTTGAAGGCGGTGACTTCCTTCTGGTAGTCGCTCCAGTATTCGCCGATCTGCTGCCGCTGCTTTTTCAACAGGGCCACTGCGGCGTCGAGTTGGGTGCGGTCCAGGGCGTACGGGTCCTTGATGCCGAGTGCGGGACGGGTCTTCATCAGGTAGAGGGCGGCGTCGGCGATGTAGATGGGCGAGTCGTAGGCGGTGACCTTGCCCGCGTACTTCGCCGCGCCGTCGAAGACGGCCTTCCAGGAGTCGGGAGCCGGGGAGACCTTGTCGGTGCGGTACATCAGCAGATTGGCGCCGCGGCCGTGCGGGATGCCGTACATCTTCCCGTCCTTGGAGTTGAACGGGCGCATCTTCAGGCCGCTGAAGATGTCGCGGTAGTTCGGCACCAGACGGGTGTTGACGGGCGCCACGTCCCCGGCGGCGATCAGCCGCAGAGTGGCGTCGCCGGAGGCGGACACGGTGTCGTACTGGCCGGTCTTCATCAGCGAGACCATCTCGTCGGAGGTCCCGGCGGTCTTGGTGTTGACCTTGCAGCCGGTCTGTTTCTCGAAGGGGTGCACCCAGTCGGCCTTGGGGTCGTTGGAGCCGTCCTCGGCATATCCGGCCCAGGCGATGATGTCGACGCGGCCCTCGCCCTTGCCGACGGTCTTCTGTTCGGCGGCTCCCCCGCCGTGCGTTCCGCCGCCGCCGGAGCCGCAGGCGACGGCCAGCGCCAGGACCCCGGCCGTCACTGCGGCCTTCCACGGATTCGCGTTACGCATGGTGAACTCCCGCTGTCGCACACGGCTGTCGAGCCCCGCCAGTATCCGGAAGCTGACCGTCTGCCACCAGAGCGCGTCGGGAACCGGGATGCGCCCCGGTGCGTTGTACGACGATCCCTCAGGCGGGCGCCGGCCTCGGCGGGGCAAGCGGCCTGAGCTGGGGAACCGGCCTCAGCCGCGGGACCGGCTTCACCTGGGCACCGGCTTCAGCCGGGCACCGGAAAGGCGTCGGCGGCGTTCCACAGCAGATGGACCGCGGCGCCCGGACGGGCGGCGTCCGGCAGGTCCGTGGAGTTCAGCCGCACAGCGGTGAGCTGGTCGTCGCCTGCGTCGAGGCGGACCACCACGCGCGTGTGGGCACCGACGTGCGCGATCTCGGTGACCCTGCCGGGCACACACCGCTCCCCCGGTGCCGGGACGCCGCCCGGGACGCCGTTCGGGCCGCCGTTCGAGCCGTCCGGAGCGACGATCCGGATCCGCTCGGGGCGGAGGCTGTATGTGCCCGGGGCGCCGATCACACGGACCGCGGCCTGGTCGCGCAGCAGATTGGTAGTACCGATGAAGCCCGCGACGAACGCGGTGGCCGGACGGTCGTAGATCTCCAGCGGCGAGCCGGTCTGCACGATACGGCCGCGGTCGAGCACGGCAAGGCGGTCGCTGAGCGTCAGCGCCTCCTCCTGGTCGTGGGTGACGAGGAGGAAGGTGACACCGGTGGCGCGCTGGATGCGCTGGAGTTCGCGCTGCATCTCCTGCCGCAGCTGGAGGTCGAGCGCGCCGAGGGGTTCGTCGAGCAACAGCAGCCCGGGATCGTCGATCAGGGCACGGGCCAGGGCTACGCGCTGGCGCTGACCGCCGGAGAGCCGGTCGGGCCGGCGCGCACCGTGGTCGTCGAGGCGTACGGTGCGCAGTGCCGCGCGGGCGCGGGCGAGGCGTTCGGATTTGCGCACCCCGGCGACGGTGAGCGCGTAGGCGACGTTCTGCTCGACGGTCATGTGGGGGAAGAGCGCGTAGTCCTGGAAGACGGTGTGGACGTCGCGGCGGCTGGCCGGAAGTGCGGTGACGTCGCTCCCGGCGAGTTCGATGCGGCCCGAGGTGGGCCGTTCGAAGCCGGCGATCAGGCGCAGCAGGGTGGTCTTGCCCGAGCCGGAGGGGCCGAGGAGGGAGAAGAACTCGCCTTTCCCGATGGTGAGCTCGGCGCCGTCGACGGCACGCAGCGCACCGAATTCCTTGGTGACGGCGGTGAGCCGTACGGCGGGCGTCGCAGCTGCCGTGGGGGCGGGACGGGCGTCGGTACGGGCGGCTTCGGTCACGGGCGCTCCCCCTCGTGAACGGCTTGATCGCCCGGCGACTGTACCGGGGTTCCGCGCGGGACGGCAGCGTGTCACACTTCTGACGTTCCGTCAGTTTTTGAGCTCCAGCAGTTCCAACAGTGCTACCCAACAGTGCTAACGGTTCCGTCAGTTCCGTTGCGTTCGGTCAGTTTCGTTGCGTTCCGTCAGTTCCATTGCGCTCGGTCAGTTCCATTGCGCTCGGTCAGTTTCGTTGTGCTCCGTTGTGGTCGGTCTGCGGTCGAGGAGGGTCTGTGGCACAGACACGGAAGCCGGTGGTGCCGGGGTGGTTCGATCAGGACGCAGCGGGCTTCCGGCTGCTGGGGACCCGCTGCCGGGCCTGTGGTGCGGTGTTCTTCCCCCGTGAGGACGCCTTCTGCCGCAACCCCGCGTGCGGGAGTGACGAGCTGGTGGAGGTGCCGCTGTCCCGACGCGGCACGGTCTGGTCCTACACCGACGCGCGGTATCGCCCGCCGGCCCCGTACGTCTCCGATCCGGACGTTGCGTGGCAGCCGTATCTCCTGGTCGCGGTGGAACTGGCGGAGGAGCGGATGGTGGTCCTCGGGCAAGCAGCGCCCGGCGTCCGCGCAGCGGATCTCGCCGTGGGCACGGAGGTCGAGCTGGTGCCGGGGGTGCTGCACGAGGACGAGGCACAGACGTGGACGACCTGGCAGTGGCGGGTGGCGGGGAGTGGTGGGGCTGGTGGTGGGGCTGGTGGTGGGGCTGGTGGTGGGGCTGGTGGTGGTCATGAGGCTGCGGGTGAGGGTGGGGCTCGGGGTGTGGGTGGGGCGGTAGCCGGTGCTCCCGGAGCGGCTACCGCGTCGCTACACCCGCCCACCCCCCGAAGGGGGGTGGGCGGCGGGGAAAAAAATATGGGCGCGGGTGGGCGGCGGGTATTTAGCCACCCCCGAACCACCCCCAGCCAAGACGTAGCCGTGCTCGGCGCCGGTATGCACCCCTGGGGCAAGTGGGGGCGGAGCTTCGTCGAGTACGGGACCAAGGCGGCCCGGGAGGCGCTCGCGGACGCCGGGCTCGACTGGCGCGCCGTGCAGAGCATCGTCGGCGCCGACACGGTACGTGGCGGCTATCCCGGTTATGTGGCAGGCGCGACCTTCGCCAGGGCGCTGGGCTGGCAAGGCGCCCGGGTGACCAGCGTCTACGCGGCCTGCGCGTCGGGCGCCCAGGCCATCAACACCGCGCGGGCGCAGATCCTTTCGGGGATGGTGGAGGTGGCCCTGGTGGTGGGCGCCGACGCCGCGCCCAAGGGGTTCTTCGCCCCGGCGGGCGGCGACCGGCCCGACGATCCCGACTGGCTGCGGTTCCGGGTGCTGGGGGCCACCAACCCGGCGTACTTCGGGCTGTATGCGCGCCGCCGGATGGCGCGGTACGGCGACACGGCCGACGACTTCGCGCGGGTGAAGGTGAAGAACTCGGCGGCGGGCGCGGCCAATCCGTACGCCCGCTACCGCAAGCAGGTCACCGTACAGGAGGTCGCGGCCTCCGCCGTGGTCGCCGATCCGCTGCGGCTGCTGGACATCTGCGCCACCTCCGACGGTGCCGCGGCGCTGGTCCTGACCAGCATGGACTTCGCGCGCCGGCACGGTGTCACGGACCCGGTGCGGGTCCGCGCGGTCTCCACGGCCACCCCGCGGTATCCGCGGACCGTACTGGATCTGCCGGACATCGCCACCGACTCCGCGGCCGCCGTACCGGAGCCGGAGACCGGCTTCCGGGCGTCGATCGCGCACAGCGCCTACGAGGAGGCCGGAATCGGACCGGAGGACCTCTCGCTGGCCGAGGTGTACGACCTGTCCACCGCGCTGGAGTTGGAGTGGTACGAGGATCTGGGGCTGTGTGGCGCCGGTGAGGGTGCCAAGCTGCTGCGGGACGGTGCGACGGCCCTGGGCGGGCGGCTGCCGGTCAATGCCAGCGGTGGTCTGGCTTCCTTCGGCGAGGCGGTGCCCGCCCAGGCCATCGCCCAGGTCTGCGAGCTGACCTGGCAGCTGCGGGGGCAGGCGGGCGCACGGCAGGTGCCGGGGGCCCGGGTGGGGGTGACCGCCAATCAGGGGCTGTTCGGGCATGGGTCGGCGGTGGTCGTGGTGCGGTGAGTGTGACGGGTGCGCGTGCGGTGCGTTGCGGTGAATGCGGTGCGTGCGGTGGCACACCGGCGCGTGCGCACGCCCTGCTATGAGGGCGTGCGCACGCCCTCATAGCAAGCTCTCACCCGTAGCAGGCTCGCACCCCTGGCCCCCTCCCTCCAACTGCCCCCAACAACCCCCACTGCGCGCGACCTTGACGCCCCCTCAGCACCGGTGAACACTTCCGGATGCCAGTCGGCATCGCCGTACTCAGGCACCCCGGCCGGGTGGCAGCGGCTGTCCGCTGCCCGCCGGTGGCACGCACCCTGCACGGAGGACCGGGGGACGTCCCCGGGCGAGGGCCAAGGAGTCTCAATGAACGAGTCAAGCCTGCTGCGCGACGGGCAGGGCGGGGGTGAAGACCCGGTTGTCGCGCAGAAGAGCCCACAGAACGCTGGCCCGTCGCCGAGCCAGAGCGATGACGGCCTGGACATGCTTGCAGCCCTCGCCGCGCTTCTTGAGGTAGAAGTCGCGGTTCGGCCCCTCGCGGATGATGCTGGTCTGCGCGGACATGTAGAACACCCGTCGCAGTCGGCGGCTGTAGCGCTTGGGCCGGTGCAGGTTGCCGGTCCGGCGTCCCGAGTCGCGTGGGACGGGCACGAGCCCGGCCGCGGAAGCGAGATGGCCGGCGTCCGCGTAGGCAGCAAGGTCACCTGCGGCAACGACGAACTCGGCGCCGAGTATGGGGCCCATGCCGGGCAGGGACTCGATGATCTCCGCCTGCGGATGACTGCGGAAGGTCTCGCGGATCTGCTTGTCGATCCGCTTGAGCCGGTCATCCAGGGCGAGGATCTGTGCGGCCAAGTCGGCCACGATCTGCGCGGCGACGTCCTCGCCCGGCAGCGCGGTCTGCTGGGCCTGGGCGGCTTCCAGCGCGGTCGCCGCGACGGCATCGGCACCTCGCACGCTGCGGTTGGCCAGCCATGCCGTCAGCCTGGCCCGGCCGCGGCGGCGGATCGCGGCCGGGGTCTGGTAGCCGGTCAGCAGCACCAGCGCGCCCTTGTGGCTGCTGTAGTCGAAGGCCCGCTCCAGCGCGGGGAAGACACCGGTCAGCACGTCGCGCAGGCGGTTGATCATCCGCACCCGGTCAGCCACGAGGTCGGCGCGGTGGGCGGTCAGCAGTGCGAGGTCGGCGGCCAGCTGGGCCGGCACGCCGATCACGGCGAAGTCGCGGCGATGGCGGGCGGTTTCGGCGATGACGTAGGCGTCGCGGGCGTCGGTCTTGGCCTCGCCATGGTAGGCGCCGGACATGCGGTTGACGGTGCGGCCGGGCACGTAGACGGCCTGCTGGCCGTGGGCTGCGAGCAGGGCCAGCAGCAGCGCGGAGGACGTGCCGCAGATGTCCACCGCCCAGGAGACCTCGTCCGCCAGATCGAGGATCTCGCCGAGCGCGGTCAGGATCGCCGATTCGTCGTTGTCGATCTTCTTCGACCACAGGGTCGCGCCGGTCTCGTCGACCACCGCCGCCCAGTGGTGGCCCTTGCCTGCGTCGATGCCGGCCCAGACCTGGGCCTGCCGCTTGTCCACTTGCCCCTCCTCGTTCCGCACAGCGTGCCGTCGGCCCGAGGAACACCCCACTGTCATCTCCGTAAACAGCGACCGCACAAGGCGCGCACATCTCAATCAGCAGCCAGGGCGCCCCGGAGAGCCGGACGGCCACTCCTTGGGAGCCACGACTGGCAAGCCGCCATGAGCCACATCCGGCCCTCCCGGGCCGACTAACAACTTACGGAGCCGCCATGTATTCCAATGGGGACATCGTCGTCGGTGAAGTGATCGGCACCGCGATACTCATTCTCTTCGGCGCAGGTGTGTGCGCCGCCGTCACCCTGCACTACTCCAAGGCGAAGAACGCCGGCTGGGTCGTGATCGCCTTCGGCTGGGGCATGGCCGTACTGGCCGGCGCCTACACCGCGGCGCCACTGTCGGGCGGGCATCTCAACCCCGCGGTGACGCTGGGCTCGGCGGTCGCGGGCGGCACCGAGTGGTCGAAGGTGCCGCTGTACATCCTGGCGCAGATGGTCGGCGCGGTGATCGGGGCCGTACTGGCCTGGGCGCTGTATTACGCGCAGTTCGCGGCCAACGCCGAACAGAGCAAGGCCCAGCCGACGCTGGGGATCTTCTCCACCGCCCCGGAGATACGCAAGCCGGCCGCCAACCTGGTGACCGAGATCATCGCCACCATCGGTCTGGTGCTGCCGCTGCTGTTCTTCGGCCAGAACAAGGGCATCGGCATCGGCCCGGTCCCCGGCGGGCAGGCCGGGATCTATGGCTCCGGGATCAATGTGCTGCTCGTCGCGCTGCTGGTCGTCGGCATCGGGCTGTCGCTGGGCGGGCCCACCGGCTACGCCATCAACCCGGCCCGTGACCTCGGTCCGCGCCTGGTGCACGCCCTGCTGCCGATCCCCAACAAGGGTTCCTCGGACTGGAGTTACTCCTGGATCCCGGTGGCCGGTCCGCTGATCGGCGCGGTGCTGTCCGGGCTGGTCCACAACGCGGCGTTCTGACCCGGCCGGGGCGTGCCACCGGGGCGTGGCCGCCGGACCCGCCCCGCGCCCCGCTGCCCCCACTCACCAGGACTTCAGGACTTCAGGAGGCGTGACGGCATGACGGAGCGAAGCGGGAAGACCGAGAAATACGTAGCCGCGATCGATCAGGGCACCACGTCGAGCCGCTGCATCATCTTCGACCACGGCGGGGCGATCGTGGCCGTCGACCAGCGTGAGCACCGGCAGATCTTCCCCAAGCCGGGCTGGGTGGAGCACGATGCCACCGAGATCTGGTCGAAGGTGCAGGCGGTGGTGGCGGGCGCGCTCGCGAAGGCGGGGCTGCGCGCGGATCAGCTCAGTGCGCTGGGCATCACCAACCAGCGGGAGACCACGGTCCTGTGGGACCGGGCGACCGGCCGGCCGGTGCACCATGCGATCGTCTGGCAGGACACCCGTACGTCTCAGCTGTGCGCGGAGCTGGGCGGCGCGGACGGCCAGGACCGCTTCCGGGAGGCCACCGGACTGCCGCTGGCCAGCTACTTCTCCGGGCCGAAGGCGGCCTGGCTGCTGGCTGAGGTGCCGGGGCTGCGGGCCCGTGCCGAGCGCGGGGAGATCGCCTTCGGCACCATCGACTCCTGGCTGATCTGGAATCTGACCGGTGGCCCCGACGGTGGGGTGCATGTCACGGACGTGACCAACGCGGGCCGCACGATGCTGATGAATCTGTCCACGCTCCAATGGGATCCGGCGATCCTGTCGGCGATGAATGTACCGGCCGCGATCCTGCCGGAGATCAGGTCGTCGGCCGAGGTGTACGGCACGGCCGTGGGGCAGTTGCAGGGGGTGCCGGTGGCGTCCGCGCTCGGCGACCAGCAGGCGGCGGTCTTCGGCCAGACCTGCTACGGGGTCGGCGAGGCCAAGAACACCTACGGCACCGGCTCGTTCCTGCTGCTGAACACCGGCAACCGCCCGGTCCCGTCCAAGAATGGGCTGCTGACCACGATGGGCTACCAACTGGGCGGGGAGGCGCCGGTCTACTGCCTGGAGGGCTCCATCGCCGTCACCGGCGCCCTGGTGCAGTGGTTCCGCGATCAGCTGGGCCTGATCTCCTCGGCGGAGGAGATCGAGCCGCTGGCGGCGAGCGTCCCGGACAGCGGCGGGGCGTATGTCGTGCCGGCGTTCTCCGGTCTGTTCGCGCCCTATTGGCGCTCCGACGCCCGTGGTGTCATCACCGGCCTGACCGGCTTCGTCACCAAGGCGCATCTGGCGCGCGCCGTACTGGAGGCGACCAGCTGGCAGACCCGGGAGGTCGTGGACGCCATGTACCAGGACTCGGGCGTGCGGATCACCCAGCTGAAGGCCGACGGCGGGATGACCGCCAACCAGCTGCTGATGCAGCATCAGGCGGATGTGCTGGGGGTGCCGGTGATCCGTCCGGTGATCTCGGAGACCACCTGTCTGGGCGCGGCGTACGCGGCCGGTCTGGCGACCGGTGTCTGGCAGGACCTGGACGAACTGCGCAGCCACTGGCAGCGTGACACCGAGTGGACGCCGCGGATGGACGGGCCGACCCGCGACCGGGAGTTCGCCCAGTGGCGCAAGGCCGTGGAGCGGAGCTTCGGCTGGCTGGCCGAGGACGGCTCGGCGGCCTCGTAGCGCGGCGGTACGGAGACGTCGGCGGCGCGTTCGGAGACGTACGGCCGGTACCCCGGACGGCGGGGTACCGGCCGTGCTTCCACCCGTCAGGGCAGCGCGGGCTCCCGCCGCCGGGCGCCGGTCTCCCGCGCATGCTCGACGACGGAGATCAGCACATCGCGTGCGGAGTCCTTGAGCCGGGCGTCGCACAGCACCACGGGCACCTCGGGGTCCAGGTCCAGAGCGTCCCGTACGGCCTGCGGCGGATAGCGGTCGGCGCCGTCGAAGCAGTTGACGGCGACGGTGAAGGGCAGGCCGCGCCGCTCGAAGTAGTCGATCGCGGAGAAACTGTCCGCGAGCCGGCGGGTGTCGGCGAGCACCACGGCGCCGAGCGCACCGCGCGCCAGCTCGTCCCACAGGAACCAGAAGCGGTCCTGGCCCGGGGTGCCGAAGAGATAGAGGACCAGTTGCTCGTTGACGGTGATCCGTCCGAAGTCCATCGCGACGGTGGTGGTGGTCTTGGCCTCCACACCGTCGAGGTCGTCGACCGGGCGGCCCGCCTCGGTGAGCCGTTCCTCGGTGCGCAGCGGTTTGATCTCGCTGACGGCGCCGACCAGGGTGGTCTTACCGACCCCGAAACCGCCCGCGACCAGGATCTTGAGCGTCACCGGTTCGACGGCGGCGGACCGTCGGCGGCGCTCGGAACGCCCGAAGGCCATGGGTTTCTTCTCCTGAATTGCCGTGTATACGGGGGAGCTCACGCTGGTACCCGGGCCTCGGCGCACGGTTAGCAGCTGCAAGGGAACGGTACAACGTGCTCGGCACGGCGCCCACTTGAGAAGGGTCACGCTTGGGCGACGGTGAGCGCGCCGGGCCGGTCCGGCAGTCCCATCAGGCGCACAAAGCTGGATTCGATGAAGGCGCAGAGCTCGTCCTGGGCGCCGGGCTCCTCGGCGGGCCAGTTGACGACCGCCTCCTCGGCGAAGGCCATCCAGGCGCGGGAGGCCAGTGCGAGCCGTGGGGCGTCCGGCATCCCGAGCCGCCGCTGGCCGTCGCACACCCGGCGGGCGAGGGTCTCACGGGTCGCGCCGACGATGTCGGTGACGGCGGGGTGACTGCCGGAGGCACCCCGTACCAGGGCGAGATACGCCTGACGGTGTTCCAGGACGTAGGCCACGAAACCGGCGATGAAGGCCCGCATCCAGGCGACCGGCTCCAGTGAGCCGTCCGGTTCGGTCGCGGCGGTGAAGCGGTCGCATGCGGCGCTGACCACCGCGCGGTAGAAGTCGCGCTTGGAGTCGAAGTAGTGGAAGAGCAGCCCGCGGGAGATGCCGGCCCGGCGGGCGACCTCGTCGGTGGACAGTTCGTCCAGGGAGCGGTCGGCGAGCATCTCCAGGCCGATGCCGACCAGCTGCTCCCTGCGCTGGTCGGGCGGGAGGCGGGTGGTTCGCTTGCCGGACATGCCCGCAGTTTACGGCGGCGGGGGTGCCGGGAGAGCGTCGGCGTCCCGGCCCGCCACG
Organism: Streptomyces tubercidicus; assembly: GCF_027497495.1. Taxonomy (GTDB): domain Bacteria; phylum Actinomycetota; class Actinomycetes; order Streptomycetales; family Streptomycetaceae; genus Streptomyces; species Streptomyces tubercidicus. The sequence continues at coordinate 7,193,103 of NZ_CP114205.1, read as the reverse complement.
GCGTCAGACGTACTGTGCGAGGTGCTCCAGGATGGGGGGCGTGACGAGGCCGGGGACCTCTTCGGGCAGCCAGTGGCTGGCGCCCTCCAGGATGCCGAAGCGGTACGGGCCGTCCACCCACTCGCCCGTCGACTCGGCCGCGCCACGGCCCAGGGCGACGTCCTCGCTGCCCCACAGGAAGAGGGTGGGGACGGTGATCCGGCCGGCCGGGACCGAGATGACCGACTCGGGGGCGCGGTACCAGTTCAGTGTGGCGGTGAGCGCGCCCGGCTCGGAGAGCCGGCGGACATTGCCGTCGACCAGGGCGGCGGGCACCTTGCCGCCGTAAGCGGCGCGCAGCCGGGCGGCGTCGTCGGCGAGCAGGGCGGCTTCCGCGGCGCCGTCGTCGCGGCGGAAGAAGCGGACGTAGTCGAGCATGTGGTGCTGGGTGGAGTCCTCGGCGGCGGCGCGGTTGAGCGCGTCCGGGTGCGGAGTGGCCAGCACGGTCAGGGACTTCAGCCTCTCGGGGTGGGCGCCGGCCAGCGCCCAGGCGACCATGCCGCCCCAGTCGTGCGAGACGAGGTGGAAGCGGTCCGCGCCCTGGGAATCGGCGAAGGCGAGGGCGTCGGCGACGAGTTCGGGCACGGCGTAGTCGGCGATCCTGGGCGGGCGGGCGCGTGGTGAGTAGCCGCGCTGGTCGACCGCGACGGCGCGGTAGCCGGCCGCGCCCAGGGCGGTGAGCACGGCGCTCCAGGAGTCGGCGAATTCGGGCCAGCCGTGCAGCAGCAGGACGAACTCCCCGTCGGCGGGCCCGCAGGCCAGGGCGTCGTAGGTGTGCGGGCCGACCTGGATCTCCAGGCGGTCGAAGGGTGCCGGGGTCGCGTCCGGGGCCATGGCGGCGGGTCTCCTTCGGTTGACACGTGCTCAGCTGGCACCGTACCGCGCCGTTGAGTAGTGCTCAACAAAGGCTCAGCCGCCGTGGGACGGGATGGGCCGGACGCCCCTCCCCCGGCCCGCGGCGGCTGGGTCGCCCGGCGGATCACAGCGCGCGCAGGCCGTCGATCACCTCGCGCAGCACCTTCGCGTCCGGCAGCTCGGCCGGGGGCACCGGCCTGCTGACATGGACCAGTTCGGCATCCAGCAGATCCCCGATCAGGACCCGTATGACGCCGACCGGCAGATCGAGTTCGGCGGCCAGCTCGGCGACCGACAGCGGCTCCTGGCGGCACAGTTCGACGATCTCGACATGCTCCGGCGACAGCATCTGGTCGTCGACGGTCTCCTCCGCGCGGCTCTCGGCGATCACCAGCGCGATCAGATCGAGGCGTCCTTCCGCCGCCGTACGGGTGCGCCCACGCGTCATGGCGTACGGCCGGACGACCGGGCCCGCGTCGTCGTCGAACCAGCGGTCCCGGTCCCGGCCCCGCGCCGCCCGGCCGTCCTGCCGGCTCATGCCGGAACCTCGCCGCGCCCGGCCCCGCACCCGTGCGGGGCGCATGGTGGTGCGAGGAGCCGGCTTCGCTCGCTCATTGGGTCACCCTTGTCGTCCTCAGGGGGTCAAGCCGGACCGGGGCGCGGTGCCCAGATGGGTGCCCACCCGCTTGACCAGCAGCGTCATCTCGTAGGCGATCAGCCCGACATCGGAGTCCGCATCGGCCAGTACGGCCAGGCAGCTGCCGTCGCCGGCCGCGCTGACGAACAGGAACGCGTCGTCCAGCTCGACCATGGTCTGCCGGACCTGGCCCGCGTCGAAGTGCCGGCCGACACCCTTGGCCAGGCTGTGGAAGCCGGACGCGACCGCGGCCAGATGCTCCCCGTCCTCGCGGGTGAGGTCCTTGGAGGCGCCGGTGGCCAGGCCGTCGCTGGAGAGGACGAGTGCCTTGCGGATGGAGCCCACCCGCTCGACCAATTCGTCCAGGAGCCAGTTCAGCTCTCCGGATCCCTTCGCCGAGATCGATGCGGTGGAAGCTGCTGCCTTCGGTGCGGTCATGGACCGTCCCCTCCCGATGTGGTTCCTGGTGGTGCTGTGCTGCCCGTGGCGTCCCCGTCGTGGGAGACGGTGTCACGGTCGTCCGGGTGTGTGGTGTCCGGGCCTGTGGTGTCCGCGGCCGGGTCCTCGCCCCGCGGTGGTGTGCCGGTCTCGGGCGGGTCCTCGGCGTTGTCGCGCCGGCCGCGCTGCCAGCCGCGCTGGAGCGAGGCCATCCGGGCGCGTACCGCCTCGGCGTCCCGGTCGTCCGCGGCCGGTGTGCTGCGCCGCCGCGCCTCGGCCGGCTCGGCGGCGTCGGCCTTGAGCTGGGGCGCGAGGCTGGCTTGTCGTACCCGGCGGGGCAGTCCGGTGGACGTGGTCGGGGCGGGGATGTCCGGGCCCCCGGCGGGCTGCGCGGCGTCCGGCACCGGGTCCTGCGGCGCGGCGGACGACGACGGCCGGTCGGCGGCATGTCCGGAACCGGAGCCCTCGGGTCCGGGGCGTTCGGCGCCGCGCTTCCGCGGTGCGTCGCGGTCGTCGACCGTTCTGCCGTGGTCGGAGACCAGCACCGGCGGGCGGCGGCGGCGCGGCAGCGGTGCCGGTCCGCCGGGCGCCTGGTCCCGGGCCTGCTGGTGCTGCTCCCCCTCGGGCACCGGCGGTACGGAGGCGATGCCGCGCGGTGCGGAGGACGGTCCGGCCGGTGCGGCAGGCCCCTTCGCGTCGCGGCCGCGTTCCCGCTTCCGGAAGAGGCCGTCCTCCTCGTCGGGGCCGGGGTCGTCCGGGCCGAGCGGCGCTTCGAGTTCGACCGGTCCGTCGAAGACGGCCGGTGAGCGCTCGCGCTCCGGTCGCGGTGCCGGTACCTGCGCCAGTGCGGCCAACTTGCCTGCCGCATGCTCCAGTTCGTTGCCGACCGGGCCGCCGGGGGCCTGGTCGTCGTCCTCCCGGACGCCGTCGGCGGTCTCGGTGAGGAGCGTCCCGGGGAGGAAGACCACGGCGGTGGTGCCGCCGTACGGGGAGGGCTGGAGGGAGACCCGTACCTGCTGCCGCTGGGCGAGCCGGCTGACCACGAACAGACCGAGCCGGTCGGTGTCGGACAGCTCGAACTCGGGGGTCTCGGCGAGCCGGAGGTTGGCCTCCAGCAGCAGGTCGGGCGCCATGCCCAGACCGCGGTCGTGGATCTCCAGGGTGTAGCCGTTGGCGACCCGTTCGCCGAGTACCTGGACGGCGGTGTGCGGCGGGGAGAAGACCGTGGCGTTCTCCAGGAGTTCGGCGATCAGATGCGTGAGGTCGGACACCGCGGGGCCGTCCACCGCGAGTCGCGGCATCCGCCGTACCTCGATCCGCTCGTAGTCCTCCACCTCGGCGACCGCCGCGCGCACCACGTCCATCAGCTGGATCGGCCTGCGCCACTGCCGGGAGGGGGCCGCGCCGGAGAGGATGACCAGGCCCTCGGCGTGCCGCCGCATACGGGTGGTCAGATGGTCGATCCGGAAGAGGTCGGCGAGTTCGTCGGTGTCCTCGGTGCGCCGTTCCATGGCGTCCAGGAGGGTCAGCTGGCGGTGCAGCAGGACCTGGCTGCGGCGGGCGAGGTTGACGAACACCTCGGAGACGCCGCGGCGCATCTCGGACTGTTTGACCGCGGCCTCGATCGCGGCCCGCTGGAGGGTGTTGAGCGCCTGGCCGACCTGGCCGGTCTCGTCCTGGCCGAAGACGAGCCGGGGCGCCTCGGTCTCCACATCGATCTGTTCACCGGCCGCCAGTCGGCGCATCACGCTCGGCAGCCGGACGCCGGAGACGTCATGGGCGGCCTTGCGCAGCCGGACGAGGTCGCGCACATGGCGGCGGCCGATCCGGAACGAGACGATGATCGAGACCAGCAGGGCGATAAAGCCGACGACACCGGCGAGGGCGGCCTTGAGCAGGACGTTCGTGGCGACCGGGGCGACCCGCTCCTGGTAGCGGTCACCGGCGGCCTTGCCCATCCGCTGGAGGTCGTCGAGGACCTTCTTCGCGGCGGTGTTCCAGCGTTCGGCGTTGACCGCGCGCGGTCCGTTCTGCGCGCCGGCAGCGATCACCCGGTCCTCGTAGGACGTCAGCTCATGGGCCCTCGCGGAGCGCCAGTAGTCCTCGTAGATGCCGCGGTCCTTCGCGGGCATCGCGGGGAGGCTGGTGTCGTAGAGGACCCGGCGTTCGGCGACCCGGTCGGACAGCTCCCGCAGATCGCGCTTGGTCATGCTGCCGGAGGCGAGCACCGCGGACATCAGCGCGTCCTCGCGGGCGACGGCCTCCCGGGCGCGCGTGATGACGACCAGTGCCCGGCCCTGCTTGTCCATTTCCACGTTCTCCAGGGCGTGGAGCTCGGCGAGGAAGTCATAGCTGGGGTCGACGAGGGAGTTGTAGCCCTCCATGGCCTCATTGCGCGAGACGGTGTTGTCCTCCACCCGGGCGCGCAGCGAGCCGAGTCCGGACAGGCCCTTGAGGATGCCGTTCATCTGGCTGCCGGCGTCGCCGGTCAGGTCCTCGCGGACGTTGCGGATGCCGGCGTCGGTACGGAGCCGGGTGACGGCCTCGTCGGTGGCCCGGGCCCGTGCCCGGAGCGCGTGGAGCGCGTCGGCGCCGCGCCGGTCGGCGAGGTACAGCAGGCTCTGGCGGCGCTCGTTCTGCAGGGTCTGGACGACGTCCTCGACCGGATAGCCCAGCTTCTGTACGACGTTGCCGACGTCCAGCAGCTGGTCGGCTTCCCGCCCGGTGAGGTAGGTCATGAACGCCCACATGGACGTCAGGGACACCAACGGTACGAGCAGCAACGCCACGATCTTCCGGCGGACCGACTTCCCGCGAAAGCGCATGGCCTCCCCAACGTCAACCCCGGCGCACGGGGTGGTGTTCCGTCAACAAACGGCGCGAGCCTACTACTGTCGGGTGACCGAGCCGAAGTGCTCTTCCGAGGTCGGAGCAGGGGCCGGGGAGAAATCGTCCCGAATTGTCCGTTGATTCCCGGACAACCGGCCCGCGTTTCCAGGGCCGGACGCGGCCATCGGCGTCCGGACGAATATCGGTCAGTTGGCCGGATTTCTTCCCTCCCCGAGGCAACCGTGTACGCGCCCGGTGCGTGACCATGGGAAAGGGCGGGGTGCGGCACCAGGGGCGTGTACCGGTGAGATCCGGGCAGCCACCAAGTGACCGGACACGCGGGGAGAGTGCGGGAGAGGGACACGGACATGGACACGGGCAGACATCCGTTGTGGCAGGAGGAGCCGGCGGCCCGGCGCCGGATGGCGGAGCCGGTACGCACCGCCGCCGTACGCGCCGTCATCATCGTGGCGCTCACGCTGATCCAGGCCATGGTGGCGTTCCTGTGCACGCTGGCGGGCTCCTGGCTCGCGTTTCCCGCGGTGCTCAGCACGGTCGCCAGCACCGTGGTCGCCACCTGGGGAGTGCTGGATGTCTGGGTGACCCGCCAGGTGTGGGTGCAGCGCAACGGGGTGTGGTCGCAGCCGAGCAGTACGGCCCGGGAGCTGCGCCGGGAACGGCGCCGGGCGCGCCGGCAGCAGCGCCGGGAGTCCCGGAAGGGCCCGTCGGGGATCGACCGCGCGGCTGCGTGAGCGTCGGGTTTTCTACGCCACGGCCTCTTCCCGCACGGCGGGACGCACATGAATGATGCCGTCCAGGACGTCCACCTGGTGTGTGCGCACCGGCCGGCGGGCGGGCAGACAGGTCGGGGCCCCGGTGCGCAGGTCGAACAGGGCCGCATGCAGCGGGCATTCGACGAAGCAGCCCTCGACCCAGCCCTCGGAGAGCGAGGCGTCCTGGTGGCTGCAGGTGTCATCGACGGCGTAGTAGCCGCCCTCGGCGTGGAAGACCGCGATGGCCGGTGTGGCGTCGTCGATCTCGATCCGGACGGACTCACCCTCGGGCAGGTCTTCGATACGGCAGACGGGAATCATCTGGCCCCCCTCACGCTGATCGGTATCATGTGTTCTGAATAACGCATCGCAGAGCGCGATGCGCAACAGAATCCAAGCCGGGGAGCGGGCCGTCAAGGGCTTCCCGGCAGATGCCTTCAGAGGTGCCCCGCGGGGCCACCGGGTGGTGACGCAAAGACCCATGGCGAAGACGACCGATACGGCAGACGACCGGCCCGAGGAGCGGCGCGGCGGGGCGGGATCCGTCCAGTCCGTGGACCGCGCGGTGAGCGTGCTGGAGATCCTGGCCAAGCTGGGCGAGGCCGGGGTGACCGAGATCAGCGAGGAGTTGGGCGTCCACAAGTCGACCGCGTTCCGGATCCTCGGGGTGCTGGAGAACCGCGGGCTGGTGGAGCAGGAGCGGGACCGCGGGAAGTACTACCTGGGCGCCGGGGTGCTGCGGCTGGCGGGTGCCGCGGCGATCCGGCTGGACATCTCCCAGGAGGGCCAGCCGGTGTGCCGGGCGCTCGCCGAGGACACCGGGGAGACCGCCAACATCGCGGTGCTGGACGGCGATGCGGCGGTCAACATCATGCAGGCCAGGGGCTCGGCGGCGGTCACCGCGTACAACTGGCTGGGCCGCCGGACCCCGCTGCACGCCACCGCCAGCGGCAAGGTTCTGCTGGCCCATCTGCCGGCCCCGCGCCGGGAGACCCTGGTGACCCGCAAGCTGCCGCGGTTCACCGAGCGCACGCTGATCACGGCGGCCGGTCTGCGGGCGCAGCTGGCGGCGGTGCTGGAGGACGGATTCGCCTGCACCAGCGAGGAGTTGGAGATCGGGCTGAATGCGGTGGCGGCGCCGGTACGGGCGCACGACGGCGCGGTGATCGGCGCGATCGGCGTCTCCGGACCGGCCTACCGGATGGAGCGTCAGCTGCTGCCGGAGCTCGCGGAGCGGGCGGCGAAGGCGGCGGCCGATCTCTCCCGGCTGATGGGGTTCCCGGGTTGAGCGGGTAGCGGAAAATCCCCCTTGACGGATCCCTGGCGGACTTCCAGCATGTCTCCTATAGCGCAACCAAGCGCACTATAGGCAACACGGCGTCAGCGGCGGACCGTCCTCCGCCACTGCCCCCGTTCTCAGCACAGCGCACCACTCCCACCCCTCACAGGCATCCGTGCCACCTCACGCGTGCTACCCGCAGGCCGCCGCCGCAGGCGCTGTTTTAGGAGTGAGACATGCCGCACGAAGCCCGCGCCGTCGTCGCCCTCAAGAAGGGCGCCCCCGTCGAGGTGCTGCCGATCCTCGTGCCCGACCCCGGTCCGGGCGAAGTGCTGGTGACCGTCCAGGCCTGCGGGGTGTGCCACACCGACCTGCACTATCGCGACGGCGCGATCGGCGAGGACTTCCCCTATCTGCTCGGCCACGAGGCGGCCGGGGTGATCGAGGAGGTCGGCCCCGGGGTCACCGAACTGGCGCCCGGCGACTATGTGGTGCTCGCCTGGCGGGCGCCGTGCGGGCAGTGCCGCGCCTGCCGCCGTGCCCGCCCCTGGTACTGCTTCGCCTCCCGCAACGCCACCCAGCCGATGACCCTGAAGGACGGCACGGAGCTGACGGCGGCCCTGGGAATCGGCGCCTTCGCCGAGAAGACGCTGGTCGCCGCCGGGCAGGCGGTGAAGGTCGATCCGTCGGCGCGCCCGGAGGCCGCGGGGCTGATCGGCTGCGGGGTGATGGCCGGGTACGGCGCGGCGGTGCACACCGGCGGAGTGGGCAGTGGGGACACCGTCGCCGTCATCGGCTGCGGCGGCGTCGGCAACGCCGCCATCGCGGGCGCCTCCCGGGCCGGGGCCCGGCGGGTCATCGCCGTGGACCTCGACGACGGCAAGCTGGACGCCGCCGAGCGGTTCGGCGCCACCGACACCGTCAACTCCCGTGGTACGGACCCCATCGAGGCGGTCCGGGCGCTCACCGGCGGGCACGGCGCCGATGTGGTGATCGACGCGGTGGGCCGCCCGGAGACCTACCGGCAGGCGTTCTACATGCGCGATCTGGCCGGCACGCTGGTCCAGGTCGGCGTCCCCGAACCGGACATGCGGATCGAGCTGCCGCTCATCGACCTCTTCTCGCGCGGCGGCGCGCTCAAGTCGTCCTGGTACGGCGACTGTCTGCCCAGCCGCGACTTCCCCGTGCTGATCGATCTGTTCCTGAGCGGCAAGCTCGATCTGGAACGGTTCATCAGCGAGACCATCGCGCTCGACGACATCGAACCGGCCTTCGCCAAGATGCAGCGCGGGGAGGTCCTGCGGTCGGTGGTCGTGGTCTGACCGCCCGCAGGCCCTCCGCCGCCGGTCATCCGCCGGCCGGGTCCGCCGCTTCCTCCGGGGCCGCCTCCTCCGGGGCCGGGTCCTCCGGGCGGCGGTACATCCGCGTCGCGGTGATCTGTCCGTGCACCGCCTCGCCGGACGGGTCCGGCTGCGGCAGGCCGGGCCGCAGATGCTCCTCGACGCTGATGTACTTCAGCCCGGCCCGCAGATCCGCGTCATTGCGCAGTCGGATGACCAGCGGGAACTCGGCGAGCGCGGTGGTGTCGAACAGGCCGGTGGTGTAGAGCAGCTGGACGCCCAGGGCATCGGCGACGGCGCGCTGGAGCTCCAGCAGATACGTCGCGTTGGCGCGGCCGATGGGGTTGTCCAGGAACAGCGTGCCGGCGTGCCGCTGCTTGTCCCGGCCCCGGTCGTTGCTGCGCAGCGCCGCCATCGTGCAGTACAGGGCGATGGCGGCGGTCAGCAGCTGGCCGCCGGAGAAGACATCGCCCATCTGCCCGACCGGCACCCGCTCGGCGCGCAGCACCGCATCGGGCTTGAGGATCTCCACGGCCACCCCGCGCGGCTGCAGCGCCGCGCTGACCCCGCGCAGCAGCAGGGACATCCCGTCCCGCCGCAGATCGCTGTTCTTCTTCACGGCCGCGCGGGTCGCCTCGTCGATCACCTCGCCGAGCCGCTCGGTGAGCGTGGCCTGGTCGGGGTCCTCGAACCGGATCCGCAGGAACTCCTGCCCGGACCACTCCCCCAGCCCGCCGGGCAGCCGCGACAGCCGCTGGGCGGAGCGCAGCGTCGTCAGCGACGACTCGACCAGTCCGCGCAGCCGGTCGACGATGGAGTCGCGGTTGCGCTCCAGCTGCTCCAGCTCGTCGGAGAGCACCCGCAGCCGGGGCGCGAAGGCCTCCGCCCACTTGGCGGCGTGGTCCGGGAGGGCCGATGCGGGCAGTTCGCGGATCTGCTGCCGCGCGGGGGTGCGGACCTGCTCGTAGCGGGTGGAGTTGGCGTGCCGTACGAGGATGTCGCTCGCCTCGCGCACCGCGGAATCGGCGGTGGAGAGGTCGGCGGCGCAGCCGCGCAGCGAGCGGCGGGACTCCGCGGCGGCCTGCCGGGCGTCCGCCAGCCGGCCGGCGTACGGCTCGATCTGCCCGTCCGCCGGATCCTCGGCGTCCTGGTGGTCGCGGAGCAGATCGCGCAGCAGGGCGGCGGTCTCGTCGAAGCCGCCGGCCGCGTCCTCGGCGGCGCGGTGCCCGCGCAGCAGCTCCTCGTGCCGGTCCCGGGCGGCGGTCAACGCCTCGGTGGCGGTGGCCAGTTCGCCCGCCGCGGTGCGCAGCAGCTCCTTGGCGCGGTCGGCGTCCGCGGGCACCAGCTCGTCGGGCAGCTCGGTGTGCGCCTCGCCATCCGTGGGGGCGAGGCGCTCGGCCTCACCGCGCAGCCGGCCGAGCTGTTCGCTCGCGGCCGAGGCGCGGGTCTCCAGCATGTGCACCAGCGATTCGGCGCGGGCCGCGGCGGCCTGCCGGGACGGGCCGTCGGCCGCGTCCGGGCTCTCCAGGAGCGCCTCGGCGCGGGTGCGGACCTTGTTGGTGAGGCGGTTCAGCTCGGCCAGGGCGGCGCTCTCGTCGCCCTCCGCGCGGGCCTGTTCGGCACGCAGATCGGCACCGACACCGACCTTCTCGTAGAGCTGGGAGGCGGCGCGATAGGCCTCGCGCAGCGCGGGCAGCGAGGCGTTCGCGCCCTCGGGGGCCTCCCCCAGGTCGTCCGGGACTCCGGCGATCTCGGCCCGCTCGGCGCGCAGCGCGTGGGCGGTGCGGCGGGCGTCGTCGGCGGCGCGCTGGGCGGCCCTGCGGTCCTCGTCGGCGGCCCGTGCGCGGTCCACGCACTCCTCGGCGCGGGCCTCGTACTCGGCGGCCTCGTCGGCGAGTTCCCGCATCCGGGACTGCCAGGAGGCGCGCTCGCGCAGCCGGTGGGCGAGCCCGGCCAGCAGATCGGCGGCGCGGCGGGCGCGCTGGGCGGCCTCCTGGCGCTCATCGCGCACCTTGGTGGCCTCGGCCGCGGCCTCGTCGGTCTCGGCGCGGGCGGCACGGGCCTCGGCCAGCTCGGCGGCGGCCTCGTCCGCTGCCGTACGGGTCTCGTCGGCCGCGGCGGCCAGTTCACCGAGCCGGCCGGCCGGGCAGCCCGCACGCCACGAGCCGAGCCGGGCGGCCAGCGCACGGTCCCCGGAGAGGCGGGCGGCCAGCGCACGGATCTCCTCGTCCCGCTGTATGGCGCGCGCCCGCAGCGCCTGGCGCTCCTCGTCCGCGGCGGATTCGTCGTGCATCGCCGGGTTCGGCGGGACGAGGAAGACGCCGGTGTCCCGCTCCTCGGGCGCGGGCGTGGGTGCGAGCAGCGCGGCGGCGGTGCCGACCGCGACGGCCGAGCGTGGCAGCAGGGCGGCCTGGGCGAGCACCTCACGGGCCCGCGCGTGGGTCTCCGGGTCCGTGATGATTACGCCGTCGACGAGTTCGGGGCGGGCGGCGAGCACCCGGGTGTGGTCGGCGGGGTCGACGGACTGGGCGAGATAGCGCCAGCCCGGCAGCGCGGGGACACCGTGCTCACCGAGGTACTCCACGGCCGCCAGCACATCGGGCCCCGGCGGCAGCAGACCGCCGTCGCCCAGCGCACCGAGGATCCGCGCGTCGTCGGCGGCGGCCGTCCGCAGGTCGAACAGCTGCCGCTCGGCGCCGGCGACGCCCTCGTCCAGCAGCTCACGCAGCCCGTCGGCGTTGCGGTCCAGCTCCTCGGCGGTCAGCGGGCCGGCCGAGGGACGGCGCGCGGCGCCCGGGTCCGTACCGGACGCGGCCGTACGGGGGCCGGGCACGGACTTGGCCTCGGACTGCGGGAGGCCGAGGAGGTCGGCGAGCCGCTGCTCGGCGCCGATGGACTCGGCGGCCCGGCGCTCGGCCTCGTAGGCGCGCTCGGCGGCCTCGGCGGCGTCCTCGGCGCGGGCGGCGGCCAGTTCGGCGGTGGAGTGCCGGGCGGTGGCCGCACGGGCCCGGTCGGTGGCCTGCCGGGCGGTTTCGCGCGCCGAGTCCCATGCCTCGACGGCCGTCTTCTCGGCGTCCGAGGCGGCGAGCGCGGCACGGGCCGGGTCGGCGTCGGGGGCGCTGTCGTCCAGCCAGCCGGCCCGGACGGCCTCGGCGGTCTCCTCGGCGACCTCGGAGAGCCGCTGCTTGAGGTGCTCGGCCTCACTGCGGGCGCGCTGGGCGTGCGTGGCGGCCGTGGTGGCGTCGCGGTGCGCCGACTCACCGGCCTCCTGGAGGGCGGCGGAGCGTTCCTCCTCCTCGTTGGCGATCCCCTCACCGGCCTCGGCCGCCGCGTGCAGGGCGCGGACGAGGTCGGCGGCGGCGGTGGCACGGGCGGCGAGGGCCGGTGCGGCGTCTCGCTCGGCCTCGCGGATGGCGGCGGAGACGCGCGCGGAGCGGTCCGCGGCGGCGCGGTGCCGCAGCGCGGTCTCGGCGGCCTGCCAGGCGCTGTGCAGCGTACGGGCGTCGTTGAGCTCCCGGCGCTGGGCGGCGGCGCCCTTCTCCGCGGCGGCCAGCGCCAGCGAGGCGTGCCGGTAGGCGAGTTCGGCGGAGACCAGGGAGCGGCGCTCGCGCACCCGCTCGGCGTCGGTGACGCGGTGTGCCGCGGCGTCGACCTGCTCGGCGAGTTCGGCGGCGCGGCCGCGCTCCTCGGTGCCGCGGGCGTGCAGCCGCTGGGCGAGACCGCGGGTGCGGCGCTCGGCTCCGGCATGCACCTCGCGGGCGCGTTCGCGCTGCTCGGCGGCGTCGGCGATACGGGAGAGCAGATCGAGGGAGCCGGCCGTGAAGTCCCGTTCGGCGGTGAGTTCGGCGCGCCGGCCGAGCTTGTGGGCGAAGCCGTGCACCAGGTCGGCGAGGCCGTCCGTGTCGCGGGTGTCCGTGACGGCGCGCAGCAGCAGATCGGTGAAGTCCGAGTCGTTCTTGACCGCGAACAGACCGGCCGCCTCGCCCTCGTCGGCGTTCATCTCCCGCTGGTAGCGGAAGAGCTCCGGGTCCAGACCCAGCTCACCGAGGTGCTCGTTCCAGCGCTCGTGGATCTCCTCCCAGACCACGTCCAGGTTGGGGTAGTTCTTCCCCGCCTCGGTGAGGATGTCGCGGAAGCCCTTCATCGTGCGGCGGCGGCCCTGGGCTCCGGAGCTGCCCTCGCCGCTCTCCTGGCGGGGACGCACGACGGTGGCCTCGGCGACGGGGAGCGAGTCCAGGCTCATCCCGGGGCCGGGCCGGAAGCTGTACCAGGCCTCGGCGAACTTCCGGGGGTCGTTGGAGACCTGCCGGCCGCGCCATTCGCTGACCTTGCCGACGACCACGCTCTCGCCCGTGATGACGTGCTGCCACTCCAGGGCGACATGGCCGCAGTCGTCGGCCAGCAGGAACTTGCGCAGCACACCGGAGCTGGCGCCGCCCAGGGTGTTGCGGTGGCCGGGCAGCATCACCGAGAAGATCAGCTTGAGCAGGACGGACTTGCCGCCGCCGTTCTCCAGGAAGAGCACGCCCGCGGGCGCCGGGCGGCGCGGCGGACCGACCGGTTCATCCTCGAAGAAGTCCGCCTGGGCCGGGGCCGGTTGGGGTACGGGCGCACCGACTCCGCGCAGGTCCATGACGGTGTTGGCGTAGCGCGCACCGGCGGGCCCGATGGAGTAGAGGCGGACCCGGGACAGCTCGTACATGGCGGACTCTCGTTGTCGTGTCGGAAGGTCGTTCGGCGGGGGCGGGGGCGGCGGTCAGGGCGGTGGGCGGTGCGGGTCGGCCGCGGACGGGCGCCGCGGCCTCAGGCGGCCGCCGCGGCCTCGGGCGGCGAAGGCCCCGTCAGTCGGAGTGGAAGGGCAGTCCGGCGTCCGCGACCAGTTCGAGGTCGTCGATGTCCTCGCCCGGTAGCAGTGCGGCGCTGCCGTCGGCGACGGGGACGATGCCCAGTTCCAGGAGTTCGGCCATGGCGGCGCTGCCGGCCATGTCGCGGACCTGGAGCTGATAGCGGGCGGTGGTGCGGTAGGCGCCGCCGGCGTCGTCACCGGTGCGCTGGAGGAAGCCGGAGTCGACGAGGAAGGTGACGGCCTTGGCGATGATGCCGGTGGTCGAACCGGCCAGTCGGCGGGCGTCCTTGGTGGCGCCGGTCGCGCTGCGCCGGGCGTAGATGCGCCACGCGGACTCCAGGCCGGGGGCGTCGGTGGCCGGATCGGTGTTCTCGCCCTCCTGCTCGGCGCGCTCCTCCAGGCGGCGGCAGGCCTGCCGGACGAAGGCATCGACGCCGTTGACCGTGATCCGGCCGATGTAGCCGTCGTCGGCGAGGTCCTCGGGCCGTGGGAAGGCCAGCGCGGCGACGGCCAGATGGGCCAGGCCGTGCAGAAAGCGGTCGGCGGAGTCGGCGGATGCACGGCGGGCGTAGTCACCCATCCGTACGGCGAAGACGGAGTCCTCGTCGGCGGTGACGGCCATCCCGGCGCGGGTGGACACCTCCAGGACGACCAGGCCCAGGCCGGTGGCGACGGCGTCGGCGAGCCGGGCGAAGGCGGGGTCGTCCCGATAGCGGCGCAGGAGTTCGCTGTACTCGGCGTCGCGGGCGGGCATCAGCTTGGGCTGGAGGCCGAAGGAGACCAGCCGGGCGGCGTCGGCGGCATCGGCGGGGGTGAGCGCGGGGGCACTCCCCTGCTCGGCCGAAGCCGGGAGCTTGGGGAGCGCTCCCGCCGCGGCCGGTTCGGCGTCGGCGGTGGGCGCGCCCCGGCCCGGCTCGCCGGTCCCGTACGCCGGGTCCGGCTGCGGCTCCTCGTCGTACTGGGTCACGGAACAAGCTCCTTGCGGGGGACGGTCTGGGACATCTCGGGCCGGTGCGACGGCGGACGGCCGCCCGGTGCGCCACGGCCCTGCCGGACCGGGCGCGCCCCGCCGTTCGCCGGCGGCTCGTCCTGGGCGCGGGGCATCAGGCCACCTCCGAGCGGTCCGCGGCCATACCGGCGGCGTCCAGCAGCGCCTTGCCGACGATGAGGTCGGCGCCGCCGAACTCGGGGTCTATCAGCTCCGTGCCGTCGTCGACGGCGAACAGCAGCTGCGGTTCACCCTGACGGTAGGCCGTGCCGACCGGCGGGCTGGCGGCGTGTACGGCCAGCAGGGCGACGAGGTAGGGGAGTTCGGGATCGCTGCGGCGCGCCTCGGCGAGCAGGCCGGAGAGCCTGCGGGGCGCGTCGGCGGGCAGGTCCAGAAGCGCCATCGCGGCGTCGAGCTGGGCTTCGCTGAAGCGGCTGTCGTCGGGGGTGGCCACCAGGTCGGGCTCGGGCATCTCGGCGCCGAGGTGCTCACGCTCCATGGGCGGGGTGAGCAGCATCTCGACGAGGTCCCCTATGCGCGCGGCCGTGGGGGTGCGCAGCCCGGTGCCCTTCGCGAAGAAGGCGTCGGTGACGCGGATGGCCTGCTCGGCGGGGAGCGGCAGCAGCGGGGCGACCAACTGGCCGTACAGGTCGAGTCCGGAGCGGGCGACCGGGGTGGCGAAGGCCTGCCGGTCCTGTTCGGCGCGGAACAGCGGCCCGGCCTCCAGCAGGCGGGACTGGAGCTGGGTGTGCCGGCGGATGCAGTCCTTGACGATGTCGACGAGCTCGGCGGCCCGCCGCTTGTGCTCGGGCTCCTCGGTCTCGTCCCGGGCCTTGCGGATGTTCGTCAGGATGGCGTTCTCGTGGCGGTAGCGGTCCGCGACGTGGTCCAGCGCCTCGGTGATCATGTCGGGGACGGTCTGCAGCCAGTCGACGGCGCGGACATTGCGACGGGTGGCGTCCAGGGTCCTGCGGAGCGTCTCCGCATACTGCACGGTGCGGTAGCGGGCCTGTTCGGCGGCGAGCTGGGCATCGGCCAGCCGCCCGCGGTTGATCAGCACCTCCAGCTTGACCTCGGCGGCGATCTGGGCGCTGGTGACGTCCGTGTCGAGCGCGCCGACCAGGACATTGACCGCTTCGTCGGTGGCCCGGAGGTAGACGCTGCCGCCGGCGCCGGGCACCTCCTCGATGAGCTTGAAGTCGTAGTCGCGGCGGACGTACTCGCCCTCGGTGGTGAAGGTGCCGTAGACGGCGCGGAAGCCGCGGTCCACGCTGCCGACGTTGATCAGATTCTCCAGCACCCAGCGGGCCACCCGCTCATGCTCGCCCGCAGGACGGCGGGGGGCCTGGGCGGCCACCCGGGGAAGCACCTTCGCCACTATTTCCTCGTGGTCGGCGCCGGTGTCGAAGTCCATGTTGAGGGTGACGAGATCGATGACGGCGAGCGCCACCTCCGCCATGGCGTAGACGCCGTACTCGCCCGCGAGGTTGGCCTTGCGCACATCGAGGTCATGCAGCGGCGCGGTGCATGCGAGGGCACGCAGCCGGCGGGCCAGGCCCTCGTCGGCGGCCGGGCCCGGCGCAGGCCGCTGTGGGCCGTTGAGCTGGGGCGCAGCGGCCCCCGGGGCGGGAAAAGTCACGTCGCACAGAGTAGGCGCTCGCACTGACAACGGACGAAACGGCGCGGATCCGTTCATGGGTGGAACCGCTGGTGGATCCGTTGACGGACCGCTGAGTGACCGCTGACGGGCCGCTCACACACCGCTCACACACCGCTCACGGGCCGACGCAACAGTCTACGGCGTGGTGTGCGGTGGCCGGCCGCCAGGTCCGGTGTGTGCGGCTGCCGGTCTCAGTGGGTGGCCCCTCCGGCGACGCGGATATCGGTGCGGGTGCGGGCGGCGGTCAGAGCGATCTCCCGCAGGGCCCGGGTGACGGCCTCGGTCGGGAGCGACGGCTCGGCGCGGTCCAGGACCTGCTCCGGCGCGTAGGGGACATGGACGAATCCGCCGCGTATACCGGGCAGTTCGGTGGCGAGGAGGTGGGCGAGGCCATAGAAGACGTGGTTGCAGACGAAGGTGCCCGCGGTGTTGGAGACCGAGGCGGGCAGCCCGGCGGCGCGGACGGCCGCCACACATGCCTTGATCGGCAGGGTGGAGAAGTACGCGGCGGGGCCGCCGGGCACGATCGCCTCATCGACCGGTTCGGCGCCCGAGGCATCGGGGATCCGGGCGTCGTCGACGTTGACGGCGAGGCGTTCGACGGTGATGTCGGGCCGCCCGCCCGCCTGGCCCACGCACACCACGATCTCGGGGCGGGCCTCCACGATCGCGGCCCGCAGCACCGCCACCGAGGCGCCGTAGACGCAGGGCAGTTCGACGGCGGACATCTCGATGCCGGCGGGCGGTTCAGCCGCGGCATCGCGGACCGCCTGCCAGGAGGGGTTGGTGGATGCGCCGTCGAAGGGGGCGAATCCGGTGAGCAGTACTCGGGTCATACGGGCGTCCTTGGTGGGGGGTTGGGGGGTGGTGGGCCTTGGGTGGGGGTGCCTGTGGTTGTCGGTCGGGGGCTGGTCGTGCTTGGCGAGGGCGCCGGGCGTCCGCGACGGGAGACCGCCGCGCGCCCTTGGCAGGGACTGCCGGGCGCCTGTGACAGCGGCCGCTGGCCCCCCTTGGCGGGGCCCGCCGCTCGTCCGTGGCGGGGGCCGCCGCTCGTCCGTGGCGGGGCCTGCCGGTCGTCCGTGGCGGGGGCCTTCGGGCGCTCCCCCGCCCCTCCCCCTCCTCCCCCTTCGGGGGAGGGGGCGGGGGCGGGGGTGGGTTCGGGGGTGGGGGGAAGCGGCCTCAGCCAAAGCGCCTCGGAACGAGCAGCTCAGCAGCAGCGCCTCCAAAGCAGCAGCTCAGCAGCGCCCCAGAAGCAGCCCCGCCGAACCAGCAGCTCAGCAGCCACACCTCAAAAGGCGAACAGCGCCATGATCACGATGTTGCAGCCGAGCAGCGCGCCCGCGGTGGGCAGCTGTGCCTTGATGGGCCCGTACTGGTCCTTCAGTTCCAGCAGCGCCGCCGGGACGATGTTGTAGTTGGCGGCCATGGGGGTCACGAGGGTGCCGCAGAATCCGGCGAGCATGCCGAGCGCCAGCACGGCGGGGGCGTTGCCGTCGAAGTGCCCGACCAGGACGGGCCAGCCGACGGCCGCGGTCATCACGGGGAAGGCGGCGAAGGCGTTTCCCATGATCATGGTGAAGGCGAACATGCCCACGCAGTAGACGACGACCGCGACGTAGAGCGAGTCCTTGGGCAGGAGGGCGGCGGTGAGCTTGCCGACCTCGTCGCCGACGCCGGAGACCTGGAAGATGGCGCCCAGTGTGGCCAGCATCTGCGGCAGCAGCATGGCCCAGCCCACCGCCTCCAGCATGGAACGGCCGGACTGCACGGGCACGGAGATCCGCTTCTCCCGCAGGATGATCATGCCGACGACCAGGGCCACGATGGCTCCGATGCCGAGACCCAGGATGGTCTCACTGCCCTCCTCCAGGACCGGCTCACCGCCGAAGGACAGATACTTGACGCCGATGGCGCAGGCCATGGCGACGACGGGGATGGTGAGCGCCGGGATGAACAGCCGGTTGCCGAGCTTGGCGGCGCTGGCGGCGCGCTGCTCGGCGGAGGTGGTGCGCGGGGCGCCGCGTCCGGTGAAACCGAAGCCCGCCAGGCAGGCCATGACCAGCACCGCGCCGCCCAGGGGCTCGGCCGGTGCCTGTTTGGTGACGACCCAGCTGCTGTAGATGAAGCCGGCGCCGATCAGTCCCCAGAAGGCGCCGGTGCCCAGGCGCTTGGGGTTGCTGCGGTCGGTGACCATCTGGGCGGCCATCACCAGGAAGCTGAGGCCCACCAGCCAGTAGAACCACTCTGCCTTGATCACTTGGTGGCCTCCGCTACGGCGGTGTCGTGGACGTGGGCGGTGAGCAGTTCGCGCTCCAACTGGCGGTCCAGGCGCAGCAGTCGCCAGCCGTGAATCACGAAGGCGCACACCGCGGTGGGAATCGCCCACAGCGCGAGCTGCAGCGGTTCGAGGTGGGTGCCGTAGGTGGTGTTGACGAAGCCGGTGATCAGCAGGATCGAGCCGACGGCGAGGAAGACGTCCTCCCCGAAGAAGAGGCCGACGTTGTCCGCGCTGGCGGAGAACGACCGGATCTTCTCCCGTGTCCGGTGCGGGAGTTGGCCGTATTTACGCTCGGCCGCTCCCTCGGCCATCGGGACGGCGAGCGGGCGGACGGTCTGGGCGTGGCCGAAGACCTGGGTCAGGCCGACCGCCGCACCGATCTGCCGCAGCCCGAGGTAGAGCGCAAGGAAGCGGCCCGTGGTGAGCCTGGCGAACCGGGCGATGAGGTGACGGGCCTGCTCCTGGAGGCCGTAGCGCTCCAGGAGGCCGATGACCGGGAGGGTGATCGCGAAGATCGTCACCGCCCGGCTGCCGGCGAAGCCGTTGCCGAAGGCGGCGAGCACCTTGCCCGGCGACAGCCCTCCGAGGAGGCCGGTCGCGATGCCGGCCACCCCTACGACCAGCAAGGGATTGCGTTTCGTGGCGAAGCCGATCACGACCACGAGCACGCCGAGGAGCACGATCATGGATCCGCCTTCCGCGTACGGGGACCCACCGGGCCCATGAGGAGATGAAGAGATTGCAGCGGAGGCTAGGCGATTGTTCAACGATCCGACAAGGGTTCTGCAGCAACGGATCTGCGGGGCTTCCCGGGGCGGACCTCAGGGGCGGCTCTCCCGCCCCTCACCCCTCCGCGATGCGCTGCGCGTACGCCCCCGACAGCTGGCTGCGCGAGTCCTCCAGGTAGGAGCGCAACAGCCGCTCGGCCTCGGGGGCATCGCCCGCCTGCAGGGCCTCGGTAATCTGGCGATTACGGGTCAGGTAGGGCGCATGGAAGCGCCGGGGGTCGGCCATGACATGGAAGACCAGCCGGAGTTCGGCGAGCACGCCCCGCATCAGCTCATCCGTGCGCGGGCTGCCCGCCAGGGCCACGATGCCCTGGTGAAAGCGGATATTGGCGGTCGAGAGCGCCTGCCACTCCCGGCCCGCCGAGGCGGCCTCACCGGCCTGTACGGCGGCCTCGATCACCGCGATGGCGTCGGTGACCGCGGCGCCGTAGGGCCCCTGCCCCAGCCCCCGTACCGCCGCACACTCCACGAGGATGCGCACCCGGTAGATGTCCTCCAGGTCCTCCACCGTCACCACCCGGACGAACACCCCGCGGTTGAGTTCGTGCACCAGCAGCCGCTCATGAGTCAGCAGCCGGAACGCCTCCCGCAGCGTGTTGCGCGAGACGCCCAGCGCGCCGCCGATGCTCTCCTCCGACAGCCGGGCGCCGGGCGGGAAGAAGCCCTCGGTGATCCGGTCGCGCAGGATGTCGGCGACCCGCTCGGCCGTGCTGGAGCGGCCCAGCAGGGGGCGGTCCCGCTCCAGGCCGGAGACCTCGGTGAGCCGCCCCTGATCGTTCTTCGCCACTTCGCCGGCCATACCGCTCCCCGCTCTCGCGCCGTACCGGGCGGCGGGTTCGGTCCGACCGGTGTCGTTGAGCGAGAGTCAATCCCAGATGGGAGGACGAAACAACGCACCCTTGAACGGTTCGCACACACCTCTTGTCGGATCGTTGAACAATCCTCTACGTTGTGCTCGACACCGGTCGGCCCGAGTGCCTGCCCTCAGGGGAGAGCCACTACGGATACGGGCCGGCCGGACCTGCCCGCCTGCCCCTGCCCGCCCACGGGCCCCGCACGCCGCACCACCGCGCGCCGGCCGGCCCCGAGCCCCTCTGGAACGGACGTACATGAGCGAGCGCAGCGAGCAACTCAGCGAGAGCGAGCGAATCAGCGCAGGGGCCCCACCCGTCATCGACCTCAACGCCGACCTCGCCGAAGGCTTCGGCCGCTGGCGGCTCACCGACGACGAGGCCCTGCTCTCCGTCGTCACCAGCGCCAATGTCGCCTGCGGCTTCCACGCCGGCGACCCGGCCACGATGCGCCGGGTGTGCGAACTGGCCGCCGAGCGCGGTGTGGTCATCGGCGCCCAGGTCTCCTACCGCGATCTGGCCGGGTTCGGCCGCCGCGCGATGGACGTCCCGCCGGACGAGCTGGCCGCCGAGATCACCTATCAGATCGGGGCCCTGGAGGTCTTCGCCCGCGCCGCCGGTGCCCGCGTCGGCTACGTCAAACCGCATGGCGCGCTCTACAACCGCTGTGTGCACGACGAGGAGCAGGCCCGCGCCGTCATTGCCGGCATCCATGCCGCGGGCGGCGGACTGCCGGTCCTCGGCCTGCCCGGCTCCCGGCTGCACGAGGCCTCGGCGGACGCCCAACTCCCGGTGATCGGCGAGGCGTTCGCCGACCGCGCCTACACCCCCGAGGGCACGCTGGTACCGCGCCGTGAACCGGACGCGGTGATCCACGACCCCGACGAGGTCGTCAAGCGCGCCCTCGGCATGGCCCGCGACCACGCCGTCACCGCCCGCGACGGCCGGCGCGTGGCCGTCTCGGCCCGTTCGCTGTGTCTGCACGGCGACACGCCCGGCGCCGCGGACCTCGCCCGGCGCGTCCGGTCCGAACTCACCGCGGCGGGCGTCCGCATACGGAGCTTCGTATGAGGCCGCTGCCGGTCGGTGAACACGGGCTGCTGATCGAGCTGGACAGCGCCGAGGAGGTCGAGGCGCTGCACGCGGAACTGCTGCGCCGGGCCGCCGACGGCGCACTGCCGCCGCTGCGCGAGATCGTGCCGGCCGCCCGTACGGTGCTCCTCGACGGCCTCGCCGACCCCCGTGGCCTGCTCGCCGAACTGGCCACCTGGGACATACCGCCGCTCACCGCGGGCGACCGGCCCACCGTGCAGATCCCGGTCCGCTACGACGGCCCCGACCTCGCCGAGGTCGCCGCCCTGTGGGGCGTCACCCCCGACGAGGTGGTGCGGCGGCACTCCGCCACGGAGTTCCATGTCGCCTTCTGCGGTTTCGCGCCGGGCTTCGGCTATCTGACCGGGCTGCCGGAGCCACTGCACGTACCGCGCCGGGACACGCCCCGCACCAAGGTCCCGGTCGGCTCGGTCGCCCTGGCCGGCCCGTATACCGGGGTCTATCCGCGCTCCTCCCCCGGGGGCTGGCAGCTGATCGGCACCACCGACACCGTGCTGTGGGACCCGCGCCGGGAACCGGCCGCGCTGCTCACCCCCGGCACCCGCGTCCGCTTCGTCCCACAGGAGACCGCCCGATGACCGACCGCGCCTTCTCGGTCATCCGGGCCGGTGCCCTCACCACCGTCCAGGATCTCGGCCGCCCCGGCCACGCTCACCTCGGCGTGCCGCGGGCCGGCGCCCTCGACACGCCCGCGCACCGGCTCGCCAACCGCCTGGTGGGCAACCCCGGTTCCGCCGCCACCCTGGAGACGACGCTCACCGGCTGCGCCGTACGGGTGCGGACGGCCACCACCGTCGCCGTCACCGGCGCCCCGTGCCCGGTAACCCTCGACGGCCGCCCCGCCCCCTGGGGAGCCCCGGTACGCGTCCCGGCGGGCGCCGTCCTGGACGCCGGGCCCGCCACCCATGGCCTGCGCTCCTACCTCGCCTTCGCCGGGGGCGTCGACACCGAACCGGTCCTCGGCAGCCGCGCCACCGATCTCCTCTCCGGCCTGGGCCCGGACCCGCTCACCGACGGCGCGGTCCTCCCCCTGGGCGACCCGCACGGCCCGCCGGCCCGCGCCGATGCCGTCCCGCACCCCGGCCCGTTGCCGGAACTCCTTCTTCCGTTCCTGCCCGGCCCGCGCGGCGACTGGTTCACCGAAACCGGCCTGCGCACCCTCACCACCGGCCGCTTCCGGGTCTCCCCCGCCAGCAACCGCATCGGCCTGCGCACCGAAGGCCCGCCCCTGGAGCGCGCCCGCAGCGGCGAACTCCCCAGCGAGGGCATGCCCCTGGGCGCCCTCCAGGTCCCGCCCAACGGCCTGCCGGTCCTCTTCCTGCACGACCACCCCACGACCGGCGGCTACCCGGTCATCGGCGTCGTCCCCGAGCGCTGTCTGGCCCCCGCCGCCCAGGCGGTACCGGGCACCCCGATCCGCTTCGTACGCATGCGCTAGCGCCAACCGCCCCCCGGTCAGCCGCCGTCCGGCACCCCGTATCCCCCACCCCCCGGGGTACGCATCACCAGCACATCGTCCACGCCGACATCCGCCGCGTCACAGCCCGCCAGGTCCTCGTGCGCACCGTCCGCCCGCTCCACGGAGTTGGCGCCCAGTGCACCCGGGGCGCCGCCCGCCATGCCGTACGGCGCCACCCGGCGGTGGTTGGTCAGCAGGGCGAGGGTCATCGGCTCCAGGAAGCGCAGCCGGCGTTCGACGCCGCAGCCGCCGTGCCAGCGGCCGGTGCCGCCGCTGCCGGAGCGGATGGCGAAGCTGTCGACGCGGACGGGGTAGCGCCACTCCAGCACTTCGGGGTCGGTCAGCCGGGAGTTGGTCATATGGGTCTGCACGGCATCCGCGCCGTCGAAGCCGTCACCGGCACCCGAACCGCTGGCGACGGTCTCGTAATACTGCACCCGGTCATTGCCGAAGGTGAGGTTGTTCATGGTGCCCGAGCCCTCGGCCTGGATGCCGAGCGCGGCGTAGAGCGCCCCGGTGACCGCCTGGGAGGTCTCCACATTGCCCGCGACGGTGGCCGCCGGGAAAACGGGGGCGAGCATCGAGCCCTCCGGGATACGGACCTGGACGGGCTTGAGGCAGCCGCTGTTGAGCGGGATGTCGTCGGCGACCAGGGTGCGGAAGACGTACAGGACGGCCGCCATCACCACCGAGCTGGGCGCATTCGCGTTGCCGGGCTGCTGGGGCGAGGTGCCGGCGAAGTCCAGTACGGCGCTGCGGGCGGCGCGGTCCACGGTCAGCGCCACACGGATCTCGGCCCCGCTGTCGGTCTCGTAGCGGTAGCTGCCGTCCGAGAGCTCGGCGATGATCCGCCGGACCGATTCCTCGGCGTTGTCCTGGACGTGCCCCATATAGGCCCGTACGACGTCCAGACCGAACTGCTCGGTCATCCGCCGGAGTTCCTGGATGCCCTTCTCGTTGGCGGCGATCTGGGCCCGCAGATCGGCGAGGTTGGCGTCCGGTGCGCGCGAGGGGTAGGGGCCGGCGGCGAGCAGTTCGCGGGTCGCGCTCTCGCGCAGTTCCCCGTCGCGCACCAGCAGCCAGTTGTCGAAGAGGATGCCCTCCTCCTGGATGGTGCTGCTGAAGGCCGGCATCGAGCCCGGGGTGATGCCGCCGATCTCGGCGTGGTGGCCTCGGGAGGCCACCAGGAACAGCAGGGTGTCGTCGTCGGTGTCGAAGACGGGGGTGACGACGGTGACATCGGGGAGATGGGTGCCCCCGTGGTACGGATCGTTGATCGCGTACACATCGCCGGGCCGCATGTCGTCGCCGCGGCGCCTGAGCACCTCCTTGATGGACTCCCCCATCGAGCCCAGGTGTACGGGGATGTGCGGGGCGTTGGCGATCAGATTGCCGTCGGCGTCGAAGAGCGCACAGGAGAAGTCCAGGCGTTCCTTGATGTTGACGGAGTGCGCGGTGTTCTCCAGACGGACGCCCATCTGCTCGGCGATGGCCATGAAGAGGCTGTTGAAGACCTCCAGCATCACCGGGTCGGCCTCCGTGCCGACCGCCACCCGGCCGGTGCGCGGCCGGGTCCGGGTCAGCGTGAGGTGTCCGCGCTCGCCCATGGCCGCCTGCCAGTCCGGGTCGAGGACGGTGGTCGCGTCCTCCTCGGCGATGACGGCCGGGCCGGTGAGGGTGTCGCCGGGGCGCAGGTCGGTGCGCCGGTAGAGGCCGGTGTCCTGCCAGCGGCCGCCGGTGTACATCCGGATCGTGTCGGCGGGCGTCAACTCCCCTTCCCTGTCTCCCGTTTGGGGCTCGTAGTCCCCGGCGCCACCGGCCGCTCCCAGCGCCTCGACCGACACCGCCTCGGCCACCAGGGGTTTGTCCATGGTGAAGGCGTAGCGCTCGCGGTGCGCCCGGACGAATTCCGCGGCCATGGTGTCGGCGTCGGCCAGCGGGACACCGATGGTGGAGTCGGTCCCGGCGTAGCGGATCAGGACCCGGGCGCGGGTGGTCACCGATGCGTCCGGCACCCCGTCGTCGCGGAGTTCGCGCCGGGTCTGCGCGGCGAGGGTGTCGCACACCTCCTGGACGCGGTCGACGGCCGTGGGGTCGGTGAACTCCGCCTCGACTGCCTGCTCGCGCATCGCGGTGGCGTCGGCGACCCCGATGCCGTACGCGGAGAGCACCCCGGCCAGCGGCGGGACGAGCACGGTGTCGACGCCCAGCGCGTCGGCGACCGCGCAGGCGTGCTGGCCCCCGGCACCGCCGAAGCTGGTGAGGGCGTAGCGGGTGATGTCCCGGCCGCGCTGGACGGAGATCTTCTTGACGGCGTTGGCCATGTTCAGCACCGCGATGTCGAGGAAACCGGCCGCGACCTCCTCCGGTCCGCGGTCGTCCCCGGCCTCGGCGGCGGCCCGCGCGGCCAGTTCCGCGAAGCGGGTACGGACCGCCTCAGCGTCCAGCGGCTGGTCACCGTCCGGCCCGAACACCGCCGGGAAGTGCGCGGGCTGGATGCGGCCGAGCATCACATTGGCGTCGGTGACGGTGAGCGGGCCGCCGCGCCGGTAGCAGGCCGGGCCCGGGTCCGCGCCGGCCGAGTCGGGGCCGACCCGGTAGCGGCGGCCGTCGAAGTGCAGTACGGAGCCGCCGCCGGCCGCGACGGTGTGGATGTTCATCATGGGCGCGCGCATCCGGACACCCGCGACCTCGTTGCCGAAGACCCGCTCGAACTCACCGGCGTAGTGCGACACATCGGTGGAGGTGCCGCCCATGTCGAAGCCGATCACCCGGTCGTGGCCGCCGCCGGCCTCGGCGGCCGTACGGACCATGCCGACCACGCCGCCCGCGGGCCCGGACAGCACCGCGTCCTTGCCGCGGAAGTGCGCGGCCTGCCGCAGCCCTCCGTTGGACTGCATGAACATCAGCCGGATACCCGGGAGCTGGACGGCGATCTCGTCGACATAGCGGCCCAGGATCGGGGAGAGATAGGCGTCGACGACGGTGGTGTCGCCGCGCGGCACCAGCTTCATCAGCGGGCTGACCTCGTGCGAGCAGCTGACCTGGGCGAAACCGGCGCGCCGGGCCAGCTCGGCGACCGCCTGCTCGTGCTCGGCGTGGCGGTAGCCGTGCAGCAGGACGACGGCGGCGCTGCGCAGCCCGTCCGCGCGGGCCCGGATCAGCGCCCGGCGGACCGCGTCCACGTCCAGCGGCCGGACCAGCCCGCCCCGGGCGCCGATCCGCTCCGGCACCTCGATCACCCGGTCGTAGAGCGCCTCGGGCAGCACGATCCGCCGGTCGAAGATCCGCGGCCGGTTCTGGTAGGCGATCCGCAGCGCGTCCCGGAAGCCCTCGGTGATCAGCAGCGCCGTCGGTTCACCCTTGCGCTCCAGGAGGGCGTTGGTGGCGACGGTGGTGCCCATCTTGACGACGGACACCCGCTCGGCGGGCACCGGTTCGTCCGGGCCGAGCCCCAGCACCATCCGGATACCGGCGACCGCGGCGTCCCGGTAGCGCTCCGGATGGTGCGAGAGCAGCTTGGCGGTGACCAGCCGTCCGTCCGGCCGCCTGCCGACGACGTCCGTGAACGTGCCACCGCGGTCGATCCAGAACTCCCAGCGTCCGGTCACCCTGCCATTGTCGCAGTGCCCTTCGCCGTACCGGTGTCTTTGCCGGTCCCGGCGCCGTTCGGCCGGGTCAGCGCGGCGAGCGCGGAGCGGGTGGCGCGGTCGGCCGCGGCGTCCAGCACCCGCCCGGATCCGGCCAGCCCGTGCCGGCACTCCTGGAGCGCCAGACCGAGCAGACCGGGCAGCAGATCCGTGCACCGGTCGGCGACCCAGCGGGTCCCCCGGGTCGCCATCCACAGCGCGGACCCGGCGCGGGTCGGCGACGGCCCGTCGAGGGTGAGCGCGGGCGGCGGTCCGGCGGGCAGGCCGACGACGGCCAGCGCCGAGTGGAAGCCGCGGGCCAGCAACCGGTGGCCGCGCTCGCTGGGGTGCAGCCGGTCCACGCTCCAGGCAGCGCGTTCGGTGACCCAGGGATGGTCGGCCAGGTGCAGATGAACGCCCTCGTAGCGGGCGGACACCGCATGGACGACGGTGTTCACGGCGCGCATCCGGCGCCCCAGCGGACGGGCCAGCGGCGCGGGCAGCCCCAGCATCCGGCCCGGATCGGGCAGACAGGCCGTCAGCACCACGGCCCCGTCGGCGCTCAGCGCACCGTGCGCCCGGTCCAGTGCGGCCGCCACCCGCTCGATGGCGAAGGCGGCGCGCAGGGTGTCATTCGCCCCGACGAGCAGCGAGGCGAAGCGCGGCCGGAGCGCCCGCGCCGCGGGCAGCTGCCGTTCGGCGACATCGGCGGCCAGCGCCCCGCTCCGCGCGAGATTCACCAGCGGGATGCTCCCGGGCCGCTCGCCCAGCGCCTCGGCCAGCAGGACGGCCCAGCCGCGCCAGCCGCCGCCCGGTACGGGGTCGCCGAGCCCCTCGGTCAGCGAATCACCCAGCGCGACAAAGCAGCCCGGGGCCGGGGCAGGCCCGCCGCGCGGCACCTGTGCCGGTATCAGCACGCTCTCGGAGCCCACCGTCACCACCCGCCCAACGGGCCGGCCGGGTGCGGCGCGGCCGCGGCGGCGACCGGCCAGCCGACGCGCGCGGACGCGTCGTGCGCCGCCAGGAAGGCATCGATGGCGGGCTGCCAGCCGTAACCCTCGGCACGCCGACGGGCGGCGGCGCGCCGGGCGGCCTCCGGCCGGGACAGCACCCGCTGAACGGCATCGGCGAAGGAGGGCCCGTCGTCGAGCGCCGTGTCCCCGCCACCGCCGACCACACCGGCCAGCGCCGACGCCGCACTCGCCACCACCGGCGTGCCACAGGCGAGCGCCTCCAGCGCCGCCAGCCCGAAGGTCTCGGCCGGGCCGGGCGCCAGCGCGAGATCGGCGCCGGCCTGCAGCGCGGCGAGCCGGGAGCGGTCGGTGAGATGCCCGAGGAACGCCACCGGCAGCCGCTCGGCCCGCACCCGGGCCTCCAGCCGCGCCCGCAGCGGCCCGTCACCGGCCACCACCAGCGCCGCGTCGACCCCGCGCCGCCGCAGCTCCACCAGCGCGTCCAGGGCCCGGCCCGGCCGCTTCTCCTGCGACAGCCGGGAGCAGAGCAGCAGCAGAACCTCCGCCCGGCCCGCGCAGTGCCGCCGCAGCTCGGCGCTGCGGCAGTCCGGGTGCCAGGCATCGAGATCGACGCCGAGCGGCGCGCGCACCACATTGCGCGCCCCGGCCCGGACGAACTCCGCCGCCGCCCACTCCGTAGTGCACACGACCCGGCTGTAGGCGTGCGCCGTACGGCGGTTGAGCCGGTCCGCTGCCGTACGGGCGAGCGGCTGCGGCACGCCCCAGGTACGCAGCACCCCGTCCACGCTCTCGTGGGACACCATCACCGCGGGCACCCGGGCCCGGCGCGCCCACTCCCCCGTCCAGCGCAGCGTCGTCCGGTCGGAGACCTCCAGCCGGTCGGGGGCCAGCGAGTGCAGCAGCTGCTGCAGCCGGCGGCGGTCGGTCAGCAGGCGGTAGCCGCCACTGCCCGGCAGCTCCGGCCCCGGCACGGTGATCACCCGCCCCTGAGCGGTGAGTTCATCGCGGACACCGGCCGCCCCGCCCGTTCCCGGCGGACCGGGCACGATGAGCACCGGCTCATGCCCGGCGGCCCGGTAGCCCGCGCCGAGTTCGCGCAGCGCCGTGCGCAGCCCGCCGGAGGCCGGGGTGACGAAGTTGGCGATCCGGACGATCCGCAGACCCGTGCCGGTGGTGCGTCGCGCGCTCATGCCGCCACCGCCGTCCGGTCGCTGAGCACGGCCTCGTAGTGCCCCAGCAGCTGGTCGCCGACCGCCTCCCAGGAGCGGTCCGCGACGGCGCGGCGGGCCGCGCTCCCGAACCGGGCCCGCAGCTCGGCACTGTCCGCGAGCAGGCGCACCGCGTCCCGGAACGCGCCGCCGTCGCCGGGCGTCACCAGCAGCCCCGTACGGCCGTGGTCCACCAGGTCCATCGGACCACCCGCCCGTGGTGCCACCACCGGCACACCGGAGGCCATCGCCTCCTGCACCGTCTGGCAGAACGTCTCATACGGCCCGGTATGCACGAAGACGTCCAACGAGGCGTAGAGGCGCGCGAGTTCGTCCCCGGTACGGCGGCCGAGGAAGCGGACGTCCGGGAGCGTGGTGCGCAGCCCGGCGGCGCTGGGGCCGTCACCGATGACGACGGTGCGCACGCCCGGCAGCTGGGAGGTCTCGGCCAGCAGCCCGACATCCTTCTCCGGCGCGAGCCGCCCCACGTACCCCACCAGCAGCTCCCGCCCCGCGGTCAGCGAACTGCGCAACACCGCGTCGCGCCGCCCCGGGTGGAACCGTTCGGAGTCGACACCGCGCGGCCACAGATGCACCCGTGGCACGCCGTGCTCGGTCAGATCCAGCAGTGCGGCACTGGAGGGCGCCAGGGTGCGGTCGGCGGCGGCGTGCACCGCCCGGATACGCCGCCACGCCGTGGCCGCGCCCCCGCCCAGATAAGTGCGGGCGTAGCGGCCCAGATCGGTCTGATAGACGGCGATCGCGGGCACCTGGCGACGGGCGGCGGCCGCCATGCCGCGCGCCCCAAGGACGAAGGGACTGGCGAGGTGCACCAGATCAGGACGGTGCCCGTCGAGCGCCGAGGACAGCCGGCGCCCAGGAAGCGCGATCCGCACCTGCGGATAACCAGGCAGCGGCATCGACGGCACCCGGACGACAGGGCAGGGACTCTCGTCCGTACCGGCGGCCGCCGAAGCGCCCCCGAGCGGCGCGATGACGAGCGGATCGTGACCGCGCCGGACCAGGTGCCGGGCGGTTTGCAGGGCGCAGTGAGACACGCCGTTGACATCGGGCGGGAAGGATTCGGTGACGAGAACGACACGCATACGGCTGTTGTCGACGCACCGGGCGTGGAGGGAGCCAAAGGGATCTTTCCTGTCGGAGAACGTCTTCCCACGTCTTTGTCTTTCCCGCCGTGGGTGTTGCTCGCCGTTGCGCCTGCGGCGGGCCGGTCCGCTGCGCGGGGCTGTCGGGGTGCGGTGACGGACCTCCGGGGTAGGGGTGTGGGACTGCTTCGCTTTACGTCCCACACCCCTACCCCTCCGGCCCGTCACCTCCCGTGGAGTGGGTGGAAAACCCTGGTGGGACTGCACGCCGGTGGTCCACCACTCCTCGCGCGAAGCAGGAGAGAAACGTCCTACGGACGCCCGCCCCCACCCACCTGAACTCACTCCCCCCACGGGAGGGGACGGGCCGGAGGGGCCTGGTGTGTGGACGTAAAGCGAAGCAGTCCACACACCAGGCCCCGGAGGCCCGTCACCGCACCCGACACCCACCCGCCCGCCGCAGGCGCAACGGCGAACAACCACCACGGCGGGGAGGCCGAAAACGTGGGGCAAAGGCAAAGCGCAGCGAAACGTGGGAAGAGCTCAGGACCCCTCGGGTCCAATGCGACTACGGACCGCCGTCTGGACCTCGTCCTCCTCGGCCGGGTCGGCGGCAAGGCGCCGTAGTTGTTCCTCGACCCGGTCATCGCCGGTGGCAGCGTGCCGAGCGGCTAGTTCGCGGGTGGTTTCCTCGCAGTCCCACAGGCATTCGACGGCGAAGCCGGACGCGAAGCCGGGGTCGGTGGTGGCGAGGGCGCCGGCGGCGCGGCCGCGGAGGTGGGAGGAGGAGGTTTCGCGGTAGATGTGGCGCAAGACGGGGGCGGCGCAGTTCACGCCCAGGCGGCCGGTGCCGTCGACCAGGTCCCACAGGCCGTCCGCGTCCGGCCCCTCTTCTCGTACGGTCCTGCGCAGGGCGGCCAGCACATGCTCGGCGTCGCGCCGCGCGCCACGGCGGGCGAGGACCGCGGCGGCGGCCGCACCGAGGCGGTCCGGGCGGGGCGCCCAGAGGCGGGCGCGCTCGACGGCGGCCACACTGCGCATCCGCGCGAAGGCGGCGAGCGCGGCGGAGGCCAGCTGGTCGGAGGAGAAGGGGTCGGCGGCGGCGTTCTCGATCAGATCGAGGGTCTCGGGGTCGCCGCGCTCGGCGAGGTGGTGGAGGACGGCGGCGCGTGCCGCGTCCGGGGCGCTGCGCGCGGCGCGCAGCAGTTCGGGGCGGTCCTCGGGGCCGGCGACGGCGCCCAGGCAGCGGGCGGCGGCGTGGTGCCGTTGCTCGGCGGGCTCCAGGTCCAGGCCCTGCTGGGCCCACGCCAGCACCTCGGTAACGCTCCAGCCGGGGCGCGGTCCGCTGGGCCGCAGCTGACGCTGCCAGCGGTCGAAGGAGCCCTGTTCACCGGCGGCGGCCAGCCGCGCACCGTAGCGGGGGTCCTCGGCCCACAGCCGCCAGGGCCGGGGCTCGAAGGCGTCGCGCACGGCGGCGGCCAGCTCGGCCTCGCCCTGCTCGGTCTCGGGGAAGCGGGCGAGGACGGCGGGGGCGAGGGTCATCAGCCCGGCGTCGTCGTCACGCAGCGCAAGCTCGTCGAGGGCCCAGCGCCAGTTGCTGCCGGCCGCGGCATAGCTGCGCAGCAGCAGACGGGCGGCGTCCCTGCCGTAGGCGGCGAGGTGGCCGAGGACGGCGAGGGCGAGGCCCGTGCGCTCCTCGCCGGTGTCGACCAGGTCGTCCGGGTGGAAGAGATGGCGTTCGACCTGCTCAAGCCCGCCGTCGAGCTGCATGTAGAGGCGTGCGTAGTAGAGCGAGCGGTTCTCCACCTGCCAGTCACGCCGGGGGTCGCGCAGCACGCTGTCGTTGAGTGCCGCGAGCGCCTCGGCCCGCGGCGCCGCGAGGGCATGCAGGGTCCCGTCGCCGCGGCCTCGCTGCAGGAGGCCGAGCAGGGTGCCACTGGGCGCTATGTCTGGATCGAACATGAGGTCAGCATCCGGTGCGGGGGGCGGGCTGGCAACGGGATTTCCGCTGACCGGCATTCTTGCCGGTGACCACGGACCGTATTCCTCGTTCCCACCATGGATCGACGGGAACGCCTGCGTACGGCGGCCGAAGCCTAGCGTGGAAGCCGATATTCCGCCGATTCGGCCCGAGGTCGACCCAGGAGGGCCGGGGGCATATGCCGGATGCACCACCGTATCGGGTAGTGCCAAATCCCTTACGGACCGTCGCCGCCTGTGCAACAGTCGTTACCGGCCCTTCAGCCCGGCGCCGCCTGATCACGGAGTACGTCATGCCGTCCCCTCTCTTCGCGGATCACTCAGCCGACCGGCCCCCCGAGCGTGAGACGGTCGAGGCACTCATCACGCAGGCCCGCCGCCTGCGCGGTGGCCTCGACGCGGTCCGCCGGGAGTCCACGGTGGACACCGATCTCGCCACCGACCCCCAGCTGCGCTGGCAGCGGGCCCTGTGCGATCTCGCGGTGCACCACCTCGACGACCTCGGCGGCCATCTCGACCAGCTGAGAGAGGGCCTGCCCCCCGAGGGCACGGACGACCGGGCAGCGGAGGCCGAGTCGCCGGCCGCCCCGCCGGAGCCCGAGCCCCATGAGCGGGGCGCGCTGCTGCGCCGAGTGGGCAGCGCCGAGTGGAATCTGCTCACCGATGAGGTCAGCTGGTCCGACGAGCTCTTCGCGATCTTCGGCCGGGCCCCGGCGGACGGCCCGCTCACCCTCGACGAACTGCCGTCCCTGGTCCACCCCGAGGACCAGGAGGGGCTGGCCACGATGGTCACGGACTGTCTGGTGGACGGCCGCCCGATCGACGGCGAATTCCGCATCGTGCGGCCGGACGGAAGTCCGCGCACGGTGCACATGGTGGGCGAGCCGGTGCTCGACGCCGACGGCAGTACCGCGTGTATGTGGGCCGTGCTGCGGGACGTCAGCGAGCTGCGCCGCAGCCAGCAGGCGGTACGCGAGACCCGTGACTCGCTGCACCGCGAGCGGCAGATCGCGCAGACCGAGCACCGGCTTGCGGTCGAGCTGCAGGAGGCTGTGCTACCGCCGTGGCGCGGCTCCCTGCGGTTCCCGCACGGCGGCCCGGTGGCCCTCGACCTCGCCGGCCGCTATCTGCCGTCCGGCACCCGCGCCCTGATCGGCGGGGACTGGTACGACGCACTGCAACTCCCGGACGGCAGCACCCTGCTGAGCGTCGGCGACCTCACCGGGCACGGCGTCACGGCCACCTCCGGAATGGCGATGGTGCTCGGTGCGCTGCGCGGGATGGCGGTCGCCGGGCACCGGCCGGGACCGCTGATGGGCTTCCTCAACCAACTGCTGGACACCGCTGCCCAGCCGGCGCTGGGCAGCGCGGTGTGCGGCCGGTTCGACCCCGCCGCGCGGACGCTGGAGTGGGCCCAGGCGGGGCACCCCGCACCGCTGCTGTTCCGCGGCGGCACGGGGCGCACGCTGGACCCGCCCGAGGGCGTACTCCTCGGGGCGACCTCGGGTGCGTCCTACACCCAGCACACCGAGCAACTGGAGCCCGGCGACCTCCTCGTCCTGCACACCGACGGCCTGGTCCCGCGCCGTGCGCAGGGCGCGGATGCCGCCCATGAGGGTGCCGAGCGGCTGCTCGCCCTGGCACCGCGGTTCGCCGCCACGCGCAGCGCCCAGGACTGCGTGCGTATCGTCGTCGAGGAGTTCGGCACGGCCGAGCGCGAGGACGACGCATGTGTGCTGATCGCCCGGGTCGGCGGCTGACACACCGTCATCCCTCGCGTCACCGCCCGCCTCAGACCGGGAACTTGCTCCCGACGCCCGTGCCGATGCCTGGGCCCAGGCCCGATCCCTTGGACTTGGGCTTCGCCTTCGGCAGGACATGCTGGATCTCCTCGCGCAGGTCCTTGATGTTGGCGTAGTTCGCGTACTGCCCCGTGAGCCGGAACATTTCGCGGAGCCGGTCCCAGGTGCGATGCGAGGAGTTCTCCCCGATGGACACCAGCGCCAGCCGCGCGTAACGGTCGGCCTGTTCGGGGTCGTTGCCGATGAAGCAAGCCGACGCCATCGAGAGATAGTCGAAGATCTGTGACCGCTGGTGGCCGCCGGCCCGCAGCGTCAGGGCCCGCTTGGCGTGGTGCTGAGCCACCCTGGCGACCGAGGGGTCATGGTCGGCGAGGGTACGGAACGCCAGCGCCTGCATACCGTGCATATCCGCCTCGTCGAACATCTGCATCCAGCTCGGCGGCGGCACATCGCCCTTGTCCGAGACGAAGAGATCCTCCGCCTCGCCCAAGGTGCGGCGCATCGCCTGGCCGTGTCCCTTGGACGCCTGCGCCCAGGCCTCGATGGTGTGCAGCATGGCGCGGGTGCGCGGCAGGGTCTCCTCACCGGAACCGGACTTGGCCAGCTTCATCAGATCCAGCGCGTCGTCCGGGCGGCCCAGATGGACCATCTGGCGGGCGGCGCGGGAGAGCGCCTCGCCGGCCCGGGGGCGGTCGCCGCCCTCGCGGGCCGCATGGGCGGCGATGATGAAGTACTTCTGGGCGGTGGGCTCCAGGCCCACGTCATGGGACATCCAGCCGGCCAGCACCGCCAGATTGGCGGCCACGCCCCACAGCCTGCGCTGCAGATGCTCGGGGTGGCGGTAGGCGAGCATGCCGCCCACCTCGTTGAGCTGGCCCACCACGGCCTTGCGCTGCAGTCCGCCGCCACGGGCCGCGTCCCAGGCGCGGAACACCTCGACCGAGCGCTCCAGCGCATCGATCTCCTGCGACCCCACAGGGGCCGCCTCGTAGCGGTCGAGGCCGATCTGGTCGAGTTCGTCGAGGGAGTCGGAAGCGAACGGGTTGTCGTGGCGTGGGGCGCCGGACGGTGTCGGGTCGGTGTGCAGCCAGTCGTACATGGCGCCGGTGAGTGCGGAACCCGCGGCGAGTGCGGCGCCCGCACCCACCAAGCCGCGTCGGTTGAGCATGAGGTCCATTCCCGTGAATTCCGTGAGGACCGCGGCGGTCCGTTCGGGAGCCCACGGCAGACCGTCCATGGCCTGCCGCTTCCCCGAGCGACCGGTTCTCGCGAACCCGAGGTCCTCGATGGTTACGACACGGCCGAGGCGCTCGGTGAACAGGGAAGCCAGAACCTTGGGCACCGGATCGCGCGGGGTCTCCCCCATATCGATCCAGCGCCGCACTCGTGAGGTGTCGGTCGCCAGCTGCGGATGGCCCATGGCCGCCGCCTGCCGGTTGACCAGTCTCGCCAGCTCTCCCTTGGACCAGCCGGCCAGGCCGAAAAGGTCCGCGAGACGGGTGTTCGGCTGCCTGTCCACGTCAAGCCCCCAGGTTCCTCGACTGAGTTGACAGTAACGGCCCGTGACATGCGCTGTGTCGATTCGCCAGGGTTCGCCAGGGTGCGCCAGATGGTCTGCCACCCGTAGCCACGTGTTCTGTAGACATGCCGCCCCCGGCCTGGTGGCGGGACCGCATTCCCCAGGGTGCGCGCCCTTCACGGGGACCCTGGATCGGCCTCCTGCACGGGGCCCGTTCACGGGTTCCCACCACCGGGCCGGGGAGCGCACGCAACTCGCCGGCGCACGAAGGGATCTGTCTCACCCATGTATGCAGCATCGTCCGCCGTGACCGTCCCCACCCGGCCGCACCGCCCGCACCCCAGCGGAGGGGGGCCGTATCTCGATCCCTCCCCTTCCGCGGGGGCGGTCACGGGGCTCCCCGGCGGCCGTACCCGGCGGGCGCAGGGGCTGGGCGCCCAACCGCTCAGCGGGCGGCTCGACTTGTCCGGCCCGCAGGGCGCCCAGCTGCGCGCCGCGGTCGCCTCGGTGCACCGCATCTGCCCGGAGTTCAACCCGGTGCAGGTCCTGCGCCGCAGCAGCAGATCCGTTCTCCTGGTCGGGACGACGGGGCGGATGACCGCGGTCGCGAAGTGTTTACTGGACCAGTCTCCGGCCTGGGCGGACAGGTTCCGGCAGGAAATAAGTGCATACCGCGCATTCGTCCGGCATCGTCCGCCGGTTCGGGTGCCGCGGCTGGTGGCGGCCGACCCCGACAACTGCACGCTCATCATGGAGCGGATGCCCGGCCGGGTCGCGGCCCTGACCCGGCATCCGTCCGAGGCCCCGCCCCGTGCGGACGTCCGCTCGGCGCTCGGCGCGATCTGCCGGATCAATCTCTGGCGTCCGCCGGCCGGGCTGTTCGACACCCCGCTCGACTACGCGGGCCGGATCGGCCGTTACCACGACCTGGGGCTGCTCACCGACCGGGACCTGGGCGATCTGCAGAAGCTGATGCACGGTCTGTCGCACACCCAGGGCCAGTTCTGTCACGGCGATGCGCTGCTCAACAACGTACTGCTGTCCCCCGCGGGTCCGGTGCTGCTGGACTGGGACAGCGCGGGCTGGTACCTGCCGGGCTACGACCTGGCGACGCTGTGGTCGGTGCTCGGTGACGCGCCGGTGGCCCGCCGCCACATCAGCCAGCTCGCCCAGAACGCGGGACCGGCCTCGCGGGACGCCTTCCTGGTGAATCTGATGCTGGTGCTCACCCGCGAGATCCGGCGCTATGAGACGGCGATCCAGCGGACCATGCGCGAGCCCGCGCCGACGGGGACACCGGGTCCGGGACACCCGGGTGTGCCCACGGCTGGCGAGGAGCAGCGGCTGCTCCTGCGCCGACTGCACGACGACTGCCAGATGGCGCGGCGTGCGGTACGGGCGGCGGTCGGCACCCGCTGACCGCCGAGGGGGGACTGTGAGCGGCGCACCCGGGCACGGGGTGCGCCGCTCACCCATGTGCTCCGATGCCGGTCACCGGCTCTTCTCTCCGGCCGTCCGCGGGCCGTGGCGGGACCAATGGCTCCGGGGCATTGGTCCATTCCACTGACGCTCCGCGGGCCCGGCACCGCTGCGGGAAGGCTCCTCTGGAGACGCCCTGACATGCGGAATCCCGAACCGGCAGGGTGATTGACGGACCGTCGGCAAACGGATAGCTCTATGCCGACAGGGGGCTCTAGTCTCGGGTCCCGCCCGTGCGGCCGTTTGCGCACCCACCGTCACACCGCCCCGGTTCGGGCCGGCTCAAGGAGGTTGCTTTGCAAGGATCCGCCCCGGAAGACGAGAAGAGAGTCCCCCGCCCCGCCCTGCGGAAATCCGCCACCGCCGTCGCGGCCGCGGTCCTGCTGCTGCCGCTCTCGGGAGCGCCGTCCGCGCAGGCCGGGCAGCCCCGGACGGACACGCTGCAACGGGCCTTCACCGAGGCCGCCGACCGCTTCCATGTGCCGCGCAGTGTGCTGCTCGGCGTCTCGTATCTGGAGTCCCGCTGGGACACTCACGGCGGCGCGCCCAGTGTCTCCGGGGGCTACGGTCCGATGCATCTGACCGACGCCCGTACGGCCGTGACGCGGACGCCCGAGTTCAGCCAGGGCGACGAGGACGCACGCGGCGACGGGTCGCGGGCCCGTAAGCGAGTGCCGTCCGGTGCGGCGCGGCGAGCCGCGCTGCCCACCGAACTCCCGGCCCGGCTCCTGACGTTGCCGGCGGCCGCGAAGCTGACCGGGATTCCGGCCGCGAAGCTGCGCACCGACCCCGCGGCGAATGTGCTCGGCGGTGCGGCGCTGCTCGCCGCGGAGCAGCGCAAGCTGGGCGTGGCCGCCGGAAGCGATCCGGCGCGGTGGTATGCGGCGGTGGCGCGCTATGGCGGCCAGGACAGTGCGCGCAGCGGAAAGGCGTTCGCGGACGAGGTGTACGCGGTGCTGCGCCAGGGCCAGGCCCGCCGCACCGACACGGGACAGCGGGTGACGCTGGCCGCCGCGCCGGGTCTGGCTCCCGACACCGCGCAGCAGAAACGTCTCAGCGCGTCGGCGACCAAGGCCCCAGAGGCGCGCGCCGGCCGCAAACCGGAGTGCCCGCATCACGTCGCCTGCGAGTCCGTACCGGCGCCGTACGAGGAGTTCGGCGACGGTGACTACGGCAACCACGACAAGGCGGACCGCCCGGCGGACCAGCGGGTCCGTGCCATCGTCATCCATGACACCGAGGGGTCCTGGGAGACCACGCTCAAGCTCATCAAGGACCCGGCGTATGTGTCCTGGAACTACACCATCCGCTCCTCGGACGGGCTGATCGCCCAGCATGTGCCCACCAAGGACGTGGCCTGGCACGCGGGCAACTGGTACATCAACTCGCACTCCGTCGGCATCGAGCACGAGGGCTTCCTGGCCGCGCCGGACGCCTGGTACACGGAGGCGATGTACCGCGCCTCGGCCCGGCTGGTGAAGTATCTGAGCCGCAAGTACGACGTGCCGCTCGACCGGCAGCACATCCTGGGGCACGACAATGTGCCCGCCACGACGACGGCCACCATCCCGGGCATGCACACCGACCCCGGCCCGTACTGGGACTGGGCGCACTACTTCGCCCTGCTGGGCAAGCCGTTCAAGGCCACCGCGGGCCCAGGTGGCGGGCTGGTCACCATCCGCCCCGACTACGACGAGAACCAGCCGCCGTACACCGGCTGCGTGAAGGCCGGTGACAGCTGTGCACCGCACGGCTCCACGGCGGTCCGGCTCCACAGCGCGCCGGACGAGGACGCGCCGCTGGTCAAGGACGTCGGACTGCATCCGAACGGCGGCGACTCGACGATCGGTGTGAACGACACGGGCGCCCGCGCCACGACGGGGCAGCGGTTCGCGGTGGCCGGCCGGTCCGGCGACTGGACGGCGATCTGGTACCTCGGGCAGAAGGCGTGGTTCCACAATCCGCCTGACGAGCCGGTGGCGGTGCACGCCAAGGGGCTGATCGCCACGCCGAAGGACGGCCGGCAGGAGATCCCGGTCTACGGCCGGGCGTACCCGGAGAAGGAGGCCTACCCGGCCGGGGTCCCGTACCAGGCGGTCTCCCCGCTGCCGTACAAGCTCGCCGCCGGCCAGAAGTACGCCGTCGGGGGCCGGATGCGGGGCGACTACTTCTACTCGCCGACCTTCGATGTCACCAAGCACGCGATCGTGCGCGGCGAGGACGTCTACTACGAGATCCAGGTCGGGCACCGGGTCGGCTATGTGCGGGCGGCCGATGTCGAGGTGCGGTCCTCGGATTCGTAGCGGCTGTCGGGTGAGCGCATCGCGCCCGGTGGACGGTTCCCCCGTCCACCGGGCGCGATCATGTCCGCTCCGGGCTCAGCCCTGTTGGAACAGCTCCGCCGGCAGCGGCTTGAGCAGGGCGTAGAGGTCGTCGGTGATCGGCCGGTCCCAGCTGGCGATGGTGACCAGCACACCGTCGCTGCGGTCGAACTGGGCGCAGGAGATCCGGCTCTCGGAGCACTTGATGCGCTTGACGATCAGCAGGTTGTCGTCGTGCATCACGGGGGTGTCCTCGCTCTCGACGACCGTCACCGGTTCGTCGTTGCCGAGCGCCGCGAGCAGCTGGGCCACCTCGAAGGGCACCTGGTCGTCCTCCAGCTCGCGGGCCGGGGAGCCTTCCGGCAGATTGCCGATGATCATCGCGGGGCCGCGGCCGCCGAACAGGTCGTAGCGGAGGAAGACGCCCTGGCAGCTCCCGTCGGGCGCGGGCAGCAGCCCGGCTCCGAGATTGCCCGGCCAGTCCCCGGGGTCCATGGCGAGGACGTCGAAGTCAGGCCCGGCGGGCGTGGCTGCGCTGCGGCGGCGGAGGAAGGACATGCCGCCATCGTACGTGGCCCGGCCGGGCGCGCCGCGCCGACGTCGGGGTCAGCGACACCTCGCGCACGGGGCCGCCGCCCGCTCCGTGGCCGGTGGTTTCAGGCCGGGTCGGCCAGTGCGCGCAGCCGGCGCAGCGCCTCGTCGGCCGCGGCATACGGCACGAAGAGGTGATCGTGGTGGAAGCCCGCGACGACATTGCAGCTGAGGCCGGCCTGGGCGAGTGCGGTGGCGACGGCGGCGGTCAGTCCGACGGCGTCCAGCGCGGAGTGCACCCGCAGGGTGATCCAGGCGGCGACATAGTCGTACGCCAGGCCCACGCGATCGGCCTCTTCCTGGTGGACGACGAGGGTGCGGCCCTCGGGCTCGGAGACGGTGACCACCGGCGTCAGCCCCTCGGGGACCTCGCCGGGGACGCTGGCGAAGACGTAGCAGCCCTCGTTCCGTTCGGGACGCATCCCGCTCAGCAGGGTCCGGAGATCGCGTTCGCCTGTCATGCCACCAGCCTACGGGGCGTCGCCGCGGGCTCCCCGACGTCGCTCGTGGTGCCGGGCGACCCGGGCGCGGTTGCCGCATGCGGGGGTGCACCACTCCTGGCGGGCGTGGTCCTTCACGAAGTAGCGCACACAGCGCGGGGCGGGGCAGGCGCGCAGCAGGGCGCGGTCCGGCCCGTCGAGGAAGGTGAGGGCGGCGCGGGCCAGTGCGGCGACGATCCGGTCGGCGGGCGGCGGGGAGCCGGCCGGCCGCAGCCGCAGCGTGGGCCGTGCGTCCGGCTCCCAGCTGAGCCGGGGCACCGTGGGGACCAGGGCCGCGGCGGCGTTCAGCCGGCGGATCGCCTCCGCTTCCGGGAGCAGCCGGTGGGCGTCGGCGGAGCTGGGCGGTCCCGGCCGGACGGCGCGGGCGAACAACGACCGGACCGCGGCCCGCAGCTCCCGTACGGCGGTGTGCAGCGCCTCGTCCACGGTGACCGGCGGCTCGGCGCAGTCCAGCGGCGCGGCCCGTTCGCGTACCCAGACCGCGAGCCCTTCCGGGTCGGCCAGGTCGTCGGTGATGCCGCCGTGCCCGTCGTGGCGGAGGGTGACGGTGAGGTCCAGGGCGAGCCGTGTTGCGGTCATGGGGCTAATGGTAACGTCGCTGATCACCATTAACCGGTTGAGGGGGCGGTGTGGACTACCTGCGTCAACTGCTGTGTGATCACGCGGCCTTCGGGGGCGGGGCGCCCGCAACGAAGGAGCTGCTGTGACACCGACGACGGAGCACAGGATGCCGGCCGAGGCGGTACGGGCCGCGATCGAGGAGGGGCAGGAGCGGCTGCGCGCCCTGCTGCCCGCTCTGACCGACGACGGGGTGCGGGAGCCCAGCGAGTTGCCCGGCTGGTCGCGCGCCCATGTCCTCTCGCATATCGAGGGCGTGGCGCTGGCCCTGGCCCGGCAGGCCCGTTATGCGCTGCGCGGTGCGCTGATCGAGCCGTACGACGGCGGCCGCCCGGCGCGCGCCGCCGCGATCGAGGCGGGAGCGCTGCGGGACGCGGCGGCGCTGCGGGACGCCGTACGGGTCGCGCTGGCCGAGGCGTCCGCGGCCTGGGCGGCGGCCGGTCCGGCCGACTGGTCGCGGCCGGTGCGGCACCGCGACGGCGATCTGCGCTCCGCATTGCTGGCCTGGTGGCGGGAGTTGGAGATCCACACGGCGGACGCCCGGATCGGCCACGGCCCGCGGGACTGGCCCCGGGAGCTGTGCCACCATCTCCTGGACCAGATGGCGCCGCGCGTCCCCCGGGACATCCACCTCGTGCTGACGGCCACGGACGACACGCCGTCGCGGCAGTACGGCCCCGGCGACGCGCCGACGCTCACCGTGACCGGCCCGCTCACCGACCTCGCGGCCTGGCTGACCGGCCGCCGCCCGCACCACCCGCTCGACTGCCGACGGTCGGGAACGGCGGCCCCGCTGCCCGAACTGCTCGGCTGGCCGTAGCGGGTCCGGCACCGACTTCCGGAAGGAATCTCGCCCATGCCTCTCCACGGGTCCGACAGTTCCCCCGTTCTGAATCTCTGGAAGGCGGGCCTGAGCGCGGTACCGCCAGAGGTCTGGCGGCGCGTGGACTGGGAGGTGCTGATCCTGGCCGACAACGCGCTGACCGAGGTTCCGGCGGCACTCGGTCGGCTGCGTGTGCTGCACACCCTCGATCTCGGTCACAACTCCCTGACCGTGGTCCCCGACGAGATCGGTGAGCTCGCCGGGCTGACCCGCTTCCTCTATCTGCACGACAACCGGCTCACCGCGCTGCCGGACGCCCTCGGCGGACTGAACCGGCTCGGCTATCTCAACGTCGGCGAAAATCCGCTCGGGCGGCTGCCGGCTGCGCTGGGCGAGATGGCGGGGCTGGTCGAACTCCGTGCGCAGCAGGCGGGGCTGAGCGAGCTCCCGGAGTCGCTGGGGCGGCTCGGGCGGCTGCGGGAGCTGTGGCTGGGGGGCAATGCGCTGACGGCACTGCCCGGGAGCCTCGCGGGGCTGCGTGAACTGCGGGTGCTGGAGCTGCGGGACAACGCGCTTCCCCACGTCCCGGAGTCGCTGCGTACCCTGCCGCTGCTACGCCGGATCGATCTGCGCGGCAACCGGGTCGCGGAGTTGCCGCCCTGGATCGCCCGGCTTCCGTCGCTGGAGAAGCTCGATCTGCGGTGGAACACCGTGGCGGACGAGGCGGAGCCGGTCCGGGCGCTCCGGGAACGCGGGTGCGTGGTACTCACCTGACCGCAGGCGCTCCCCCGCGCCCTTGCCCGGCGCCTGGGCGTGTCCTGCGCCTCGGGCGACACGCCCTACGTGAGGTCGAAGGCGCCCTCACGTGCGTCGAGGACGAAGGCGCGCCACTCGGCGGGGGTGAAGATCACCGCCGGGATCTCGGGGCTGCGGCGGTTGCGCATCGCGATATAGCCCTCGACGAAGGCGATCTGGACGCCGCCCACGCCCTGGGGGCTCGACTGCCACTCGGCCTGCGTCAGATCGAGATCGGGCCTGGGCCCGCCCACCAGCCGCTGCTCCGTGATGCTGTCGGTCACGTGTCCCGCACCTCCCGGTTCGTCGTCCGCGGTCAGCCTAACCACTGTGTCCGGGGACGGACAGGGGACGTGGCGAGGCGGTGGAGTGGTGATCCGCCGACGGGCGCGCCGGCCGGGCGCGCCCGCCTCCGGCGGCGGTCAGCCGGGCGGCGTGTCGGCGCCCACCAGCCACATCGCGAAGAACTGGGAGCCACCTCCGTAGGCGTGTCCCAACGCCCTGCGGGCGCCGTCGACTTGGTGGTCGCCGGCCCGGCCGCGTACCTGGAGGGCGGCCTCCGCGAAGCGGATCATGCCGGAGGCGCCGATGGGGTTGGTGGACAGCACCCCGCCGGAGGGGTTGACGGGAAGGGCGCCGTCGAGTTCGGTGACGCCGGACTCGGTGAGTTTCCAGCCCTCGCCCTCCTCGGCGAAGCCCAGGTTCTCCAGCCACATCGGCTCGTACCAGGAGAACGGGACGTACATCTCCACCGCGTCGATCTCCCGGCGCGGGTCGGTGATACCCGCCTGCCGGTAGACATCGGCGGCGCAGTCCTTGCCTGCCTGCGGCGAGACGAAGTCCTTGCCGGCGAAGAGGGTGGGTTCGCTGCGCATCGCCCCGCCGTGCACCCAGGCCGCCGGGTGCGGTGCGCGGGCGGCCCCGGTGCGGTCGGTGAGGATCATGGCGCAGGCCCCGTCGGAGGACGGACAGGTCTCGGAGTAGCGGATCGGGTCCCAGAGCATCGGGGATGCCTGGACCTTTTCGAGGGTGAGGTCCGTTTCGTGGAGGTGGGCGTAGGGGTTCTTGAGGGCGTTGCGGCGGTCCTTGTAGGCGACGAGGGAGCCGATGGTGTCCGGTGCGCCGGTGCGCCTCATGTACGCGCGGACGTGCGGGGCGAAGAAGCCGCCGGCGCCGGCGAGCAGCGGCTGCTGGAAGGGGACCGGCAGGGAGAGGCCCCACATGGCGTTGGACTCGGACTGCTTCTCGAAGGCGAGGGTGAGGACGGTGCGGTGGACGCGGGCGGCGACGAGGTTGGTGGCGACCAGGGCGGTGGAACCACCGACCGAGCCGGCGGTGTGCACCCGCAGCATCGGTTTGCCGACGGCGCCCAGGGCGTCGGCGAGATACAGCTCCGGCATCATCACGCCCTCGAAGAAGTCGGGGGCCTTGCCGATCACCACGGCGTCGATGTCCGCCCAGGTCAACTCGGCGTCGTCCAGGGCGCGCCGGGCGGCCTCGCGGACGAGTCCGGCGAGCGAGACATCGCGGCGGGCGGCGACATGCCGGGTCTGTCCGATGCCGATGACGGCCACGGGCTCCTTGCTCATCACTCACCCTCCAG
Organism: Streptomyces tubercidicus; assembly: GCF_027497495.1. Lineage (GTDB taxonomy): Bacteria > Actinomycetota > Actinomycetes > Streptomycetales > Streptomycetaceae > Streptomyces > Streptomyces tubercidicus. The sequence goes on along the minus strand of NZ_CP114205.1, from coordinate 7,149,982 downwards.
GACGGCGACCAGGTTCTGCTGCAGACACGGCCCGGATGTCGCATGGGCGAGTGCGCGGTCGGATTCGCCCCGGTGGATGCGGGCGGCGGCCTCGCCGAGGCGGATCAGCCCGGCGGCCATGATCGGGTTGGCGGCGAGCGGGCCGCCGGACGGGTTGATCCGGACCGTGCTGTCCGGCGCGTCGAGCTTCAGCGCGCGGCGCAGCACGACTTCCTGGGAGGTGAAGGGAGCGTGCAACTCGGCGGTGTCCACCGGCCATTGGAAGGCGCCCGCCCGTTCGGCGGCGAGCCGGGTGGACGGTGAGTCGGTGAGGTCGCGGACACCCAGGCTGTGTGCCTCGATGCGGTGGTCGAGGCCGCGTATCCAGGCGGGGCGTTCGGTCAGCCGCCGGGCGGTGTCGCCGACGGCAAGGACGACGGCGGCCGCGCCGTCGCCGATGGGCGGGCAGTCGCCGGTGCGCAGCGGGGCGACGAGGTGTTCGCCGGGCGGTACGGCGCCGCGCAGCTGGGCGTGCGGGTTGGCTTCGGCGGCCGCGCGGCTGCGGGCCGCGATTCCGGCCAGTGCCCGCTCGTCGGTGAGTCCCGCGTCGATCAGGGCCTGGGCCTGGAGGGCGGCGAGCGCGACCGAGTCGGGCCACAGCGGGGCCACGTAGTAGGGGTCGAGCTGGCGGGTGAGGACCTCGCGGACGTCGCCCGGCGAGGACTTGCCGTACGCGTAGACCAGCGCGGTCTCGGCCTCGCCGGTGAGGAGCTTCACCCATGCCTCGTACAGTGCCCAGGCGCCGTCCGTCTCGACATGGGATTCGGAGATCGGTGGCCAGGCGCCGACGCCGTCCAGGGCCATGGTGAAGGAGAAGGCGCGGCCGGCGAGGTAGTCGGAGGAGCCGGAGCAGGTGAAGCCGATGTCCCGGGCGGCCAGGCCGGTCCGGTCCAGCACCTCGTGCAGTACCGGCATGAGCATCTCCACCTCGGAGGTCTCCGCGCTGTCGCGGACATGATCGCTCTGCCCGAAGGCGACGATGGCGACCTCGCGCATCAGATCAGCTCCTTGTAGCTGTCGTAGTCGGCATCGGGTTCGCCGGTGGGGCGGTAGTGGTCGGGGAAGCGACTGCGCTCGGTCCATACGGGTTCCACCCGCAGCCCCATGCGGACCCGGTCGTACGGGATGCCGCCGATCCGGGCGTGCAGGGCCAGGTCGGCGCCGTCCAGGGCGATATGGGCGTAGACGTACGGGACCTCGATATCGAGGTTCTTGGCCTTGATGTTGACGATGCAGAAGGTGGTCACGGTGCCGCGGGGGCCGACCTCGACCCGGGTGTCGGTGGCGACGCCGCAGGTGGGGCAGGCGCCGCGGGGCGGGACGTAGACCTTGCGGCAGGAGGGGCAGCGCTCGCCGGTGATCCGGTGGTCGGTGAGGGCCTGGAGGTAGCGGGACTGGGCGCGGCCGGGCGCGTAGGTGTAGTCGAGCCGGGCGGGGGTGGTGATGCCGGTGACCGGGTCCGCGAACTCCCCGCGGTGCGGGGCCGGTTCGGCCTCGCCGCGGGGGCTGTCGTCCGGTTCGAAGCAGGCGAGGTCGGTGATCGCGCCGGTGCGCTCGGCGGCCCAGCGGATGCGCACCCGCATGCCGGTGTGGACCGCGTCGGGGCCGGGCGCGTCCAGTGCGTGCAGCAGTGCGGTGTCGGCGCCGTCGAGCCGGACCAGGACCCAGGCGAAGGGGGTGGCGAGCGGCTGGCCGCGGCGGGGGGACGGGTTCCAGGCCCAGGTGGTGACGGTGCCGCGGCTGCCCACCTCGACCAGCTCGCGGATCTCCTCGGCGGTGACCGGGTCGTACTCGGTGGGCGGTACGACCACCCGGCCGTCGCTCGCCGTCACACCGAGGACGGTGCGCTCGCGCAGCCCGGTGAGGAAGGCGCTCTGGACCGGGCCGAGGGAGCGGGTGAAGGGGAATTCCACGACGAGGGGCGCCGTGAGGACCTCGGACATACGGGACTCCTAGGGGGTGTCTTCCCGATCAGGCCGGATCAGGGAGCGGGGTGTGGTGCGTGCGTTCGCAAGGCGGAGGAGGGAGTCGACGCGGAGCGTCGGCGAGTGACGACAACGCGGCGAGCGTGCGTGCCACGCCCCGCGAGCCCGGCATGATCGGGAAGACACCCCCTAGGGTCAGGCCCGCCGGTAGACGGGCGGGCGCTTCTCCGCGAAGGCCCGGGAGCCCTCTTTGGCGTCGGCGGTGTCGAAGACCGGCCAGCCGCGGGCGAGTTCGGCCGCCAGCCCGTCGGTCTCGGTCATCGCGGCGGTCTCGTAGACGGATGCCTTGACGGCTTCGACGGCCAGCGGGCCGCAGCCGTTGATCAGTTCGGCGATCTCCAGGGCCTTGTCCCGCGCGGTGCCCTCGGGCACGACATGGCCGATCAGACCGATGCGCTCGGCCTCGTGTGCGGTGTAGGGCCGGCCGGTGAGCAGCATCTCCAGGGCGTGGGTGCGGGGGATCTGGCGGGCGAGGCGGACGGTGGAGCCGCCGATCGGGAACAGTCCGCGCCGGACCTCGAAGAGCCCGAAGGTGGCACCGTCGCCGGCGACCCGGATGTCGGTGCCCTGGAGGATCTCCGTGCCGCCCGCGACGCAGTGCCCCTCGACGGCGGCGATCACCGGCTTGCGGGGGCGGTGGTGCCGCAGCATCGCCTTCCAGTGCAGGTCCGGGTCGGCGCGCAGCCGGTCGCGGTACTGCTCGCCGGCCATCCCGTCGCCCGCGAGGGCCTTGAGGTCCATTCCGGCGCAGAAGGTGCCGCCGGCGCCGGTGAGGACGATGGAGCGGATCTCGTCGTCCTCGTCGGCGGCGATCCAGCCGTCGTACAGGCCCACCAGCATCGGCAGCGAGAGCGCGTTCTTCGCCTCCGGCCGGTTGAGGGTGAGCACCAGTGTCGCGCCGACGCGCTCCACCGAGAGATGTTCCGTACCACCCATGTTCCGTCCTCCCGTCTCACGACGAGAACAGGTTGCAGTAGCCGCACAGCGACTTCAAGGCTTTTCTGACAGACAGTCAGATTTCTTGGCCGGGGCCCTTCCCTGCTCTTCGCGGCGGCGCTCTAATGACCGCCGACCCCACCCCGCCCGGTCTGGAGGAGACGTGGAGTACAACCTTGCCGACCTCTTCGAGTCGATCGTCGACACGGTCCCCGACCGCGAGGCGCTGGTGTACGTCGACCACCCCGGGACCGGCGCGGAGCGGCGGCTGACGTACGCGGAGCTGGACCGGGCGGCCAACCGCCTGGCCCACCACCTCGCCGATCACGGCATCGGCCCCGGCCGGCACGTCGGACTGCACCTCTACAACGGCATCGAATATCTCCAGGCCGTCTACGCCTGCCTGAAGATCCGCGCAGTCCCGGTCAACGTCAACTACCGCTATGTGGAAGAGGAGTTGGCCTACCTCTACCGGGACGCGGATCTGGCGGCGCTGGTGTTCGACGCGGAGTTCACCGCGCGGGTGGCCGCCACCCTCCCCCAGGCACCCGGCTTACGTCATCTCGTCCGGGTCGGCACCCCGCCCGACGGCGCTCCCGAGCCCCGGATCGCCCCCGTCGCGCTCGCGGACGCCGAGGCCGCCGGCTCCCCCGCACGCGGCTTCGGCCCGCGCTCCGCCGACGACCGGATCGTCATCTACACCGGCGGCACCACCGGCCTGCCCAAGGGCGTGATGTGGCGCCACGAGGACATCTTCTTCTCCGGGATGGGCGGCGGGGCACCGACCGGTGAACCGGTCAGGCGGCCACAGGAGCTGGCAGAACGGGTCGCGGCCGGCGGCGACGGCCTGGTCTTCTTCCCCGCTCCCCCGCTGATGCACGGCACCTCCACGCTCACCGCGTTCATCGCCTTCCACTTCGGCCAGAAGGTCGTCATTCACCGCAAGTACGTGCCCGAGGAGGTGCTGCGGACCGTCGAGCGGGAGCGGGTCACCAGCGTCTCCCTGGTCGGCGACGCGATGCTGCGCCCGCTCGTCGACGCGCTCGGCGGGCCGCTCAAGGGCACCGACTGCTCCTCGCTGTTCAGCGTCAGCAGCTCCGGCGCGATCCTCTCCGAGACGGTACGCGCCCAGTTCAGCGCGCTGGTCCCGCATGTGATGCTGCTGAACAACTTCGGCTCCTCCGAATCCGGGTTCAACGGCACCGCCACCGAGGACGCGGGACCGGACAAGGGCTTCCGGCTGCGCGTCAACTCCCGTACGGCCGTGGTGGATCCGGCGACGTACGAGCCGGTGCCGGTCGGCGAGGTGGGCCGGATCGCGCTGCGCGGGCATGTCCCGCTGGGCTACTACAACGACCCCGTGAAGACCGCCGAGACCTTCTTCGAGGCGGACGGCGACCGGTGGGTGCTGCTGGGCGATATGGCCACCGTCGACGAGGGGGGCATCGTCACCGTCCTCGGCCGGGGCTCGCAGTGCATCAACTCCGGTGGCGAGAAGATCTATCCGGAGGAGGTCGAACAGGCACTGAAGGCACATCCGGATGTCTATGACGCGCTGGTGGCGGGCGTGCCGGACGAGCGCTGGGGCCAGCGTGTCGCCGCCGTGATCCAGCTCCGTGCCGGGGCGGCGGAGCCGGACCTGGCGGACCTCCAGCTGCACTGCCGGACGCGGCTGGCGGGCTACAAGATTCCGCGCGCCGTGGTCTTCGCCGACCACATCCGGCGTTCGCCCAGCGGCAAGGCGGACTACCGCTGGGCGAAGGCCGTGGCGGCGGGCGAGCGGACAGCCTGAGCGGACGGTCTGACCGGGGGCCGCGCCCGGCGGGCCGCCGCCCCCGCCCCGGGCCTCAGTTTCCGCCGCAGACCGACCGCAGCGAACGGGCCAGCGCGCTCGTGTGCAGCCCGTCCAGATGCCGCTCGTGACGTACCCGGTCGGCGGCCACGGTCAGCAGCGGTGCGCAGTACGGCGCCGAGCGGGCGGACGGGGAGTCGGCGAGGGCCCGGACCAGCTCGCCGTTGACGCGGTTGATCTCCTTGCGCACCTGACCGAGGTCGGGCCGCTCGGTGGGCGCCTGCGCCGGGTTCGCGTCCCACCGGCGGTGCAGCCCGCGCTGCACGACCTTGTTGGCCTCGATCTGGTCCCGGAAGATCCGCACCGTGGCAGCGGGGTCGGCACCGAGCTGCCGGGCCTGTTCCGCCACCGAGTTCAGCACCTCCCGCTCGCGCGCCGGATCGTCGATCGGGCTGCCGGTGCCCCATTTCGCCGCGGCCACCAGATCAGCGGTGGCCAGCCGCTCCGCGGACAGCGCGGCGAGTGGCCGGAGTTGGCCGTACGGGGAGTGCGCGGTGGCGGCGGCCGGTGCGGTGGCGGCGGCCGGTGCGGTGGTGGCGGGCGACGGCGCGGGCGGCGCCGCGACGGCCCCGGTGACGCCGGTGAGCAGGACGGTCGCGGCGGCGCCGACGATCAGGGCGCTCCGTATCGAGGTGGTCAGCTGCACGGTCGGCCTTTCTCGAACCTCGGGGTCCCCGAGGGGAGGACGGGGAGGCCGTACGGCGGCGAGCCCGGCCCTGTCGTCAAACTACCGCCGTCCGGCCGGAGGGCGGGCGGAAGTGTGACGACAGGGTGCGAACCGGACAGCCGTGGGCCCGTGCCCCAGGGTTACGGGCGCGGCGCGAGGAACGAGTTGACCGCGGCGAGGAACTCCCCGGGGCGCTCCTCGTGGACGAGGTGACCGGCCCCCTCCACCGTCACCAGCCGGGCGTCGGGGATCCGCTCGGCCAGGCCGGCGAGGTGGTGCTGCGGGATATGGCTGGACTCGCCGCCGCCGATGATCAGGGTCGGTGCGGTGACCTTCGCCGGCGCGTCCCACCACGCGGGGTCGGGTGCGTTGCGCTCCGCCACCACCGCGGCCTCGGCCTGCCAGTCGAACGACTGCGGGCCGGCCGGCTGCTCCGGCACCTCCTGCGGCGGGTCGGCGGGCAGCGGCGGCGGCACCTCTTCCAGGATCAGCCGGTCCACCCGGTCCGGGCGCTCCGCGGCCACCAGCAGGGCGGCCAGCGCGCCCAGCGAGTGCCCGATGAGGGTCACCCGCTCCAGACCGAGCGCCTGGAGGAAGCCGAGCACATCGTCCCGCCACTGCGCGAAGCCGTACTCGCCCGGCCAGTCGCTGTGGCCATGGCCGCGCTGGTCGAGGGCGAAAACCCGGTGGGTCCCGGCGAGCCGGCCGACCACGCCACGCCAGTCCTCGCCGTCCTCACCGAGGCAGTGCAGCAGCACGGCCGGGGGCGCGTCCTCCTCCCCCCACACCCGGTATGCCAGCTGGACCTCACCGACCTGCACTTTCTGTACGTCACTCATGCGCCGGACGCTACCCGTGAGCCGGCCGCGGCACGCCCCTTGACGTGTTCGCCGCGCGCTGATTACTTGGTTCAGCATGCGGCTACCGAATGATCGGTAGGGACACGAGGCGGTGAACTCCATGCCGGAAGCGGCTACGGGCAGTGCGACGTTCGACGAGGGGGAACGACTCTCCGGGGACGCGTTGCGCGCACTGCAACTGACCCGGCTGCGGGCCTCGTTGCAGCATGCCTATGACCACGTCCCGTTCTACCGGGAGTCCTTCGACCGGGCCGGGGTGCATCCGCGGGACTGCCGCTCGCTCGGCGACCTCGCCCGGTTCCCGTTCACCGTCAAGGATGATCTGCGCGCCCAGTACCCCTTCGGGATGTTCGCCGTCCCCAAGGAGAAGGTGCGCCGTATCCATGCCTCCAGCGGCACCACGGGCCGCCCGACGGTCGTGGGCTACACCGAGCGCGATCTGTCGCACTGGGCGGATGTGGTCGCCCGCTCCCTCCACGCGGCCGGCGGGCGGCCCGGCCATACCGTCCATATCGCTTACGGCTACGGGCTGTTCACCGGCGGACTGGGCGCGCACTACGGCGCGGAGCGGCTCGGCTGCACGGTCGTACCGGCGTCCGGCGGGATGACCGCCCGCCAGGTGCAGATCATCCAGGACCTCCGCCCCGAGATCATCATGGTCACGCCGTCCTACATGCTCACCCTGCTGGACGAGTTCGAGCGGCAGGGCATCGATCCCCGTACCACCTCGCTCCAGGTGGGCGTCTTCGGCGCCGAGCCCTGGACCCAGGCGATGCGCCACGAGATCGAGGAACGGTTCGCGATCGACGCCGTGGACATATACGGCCTGTCGGAGGTCATGGGGCCGGGCGTCGCCCAGGAGTGTGTGGAGACCAAGGACGGGCTGCACATCTGGGAGGACCACTTCTACCCGGAGGTGGTCGACCCGATCACCGGCGAGCTGCTGCCGGACGGTGCGCACGGCGAGCTGGTCTTCACCTCGCTCACCAAGGAAGCGATGCCGGTCATCCGCTACCGCACCCGGGATCTGACCCGGCTGCTGCCCGGCACCGCCCGCCCCGCCTTCCGCCGGATGGAGAAGATCACCGGACGCAGCGACGACATGATCATCCTGCGCGGGGTCAACCTCTTCCCCGCACAGATCGAGGAGATCGTGCTGCGCACCCCCGGCATCGCCCCGCACTTCCAGCTCAAGCTGACCCGCGAGGGCCGGATGGACCACCTGACCGTACGCGCCGAGGCCCGGCCGGAGGCGACCCCTGACCAGCGCGCGGCGGCCGTCGACCTGGTCGCGCGCGGCGTCAAGGACGGCATCGGGGTCTCGGTCGCGGTCGAGATCGTCGACCCGGAGACCCTGGAGCGCTCGGTGGGCAAGATCAAGCGCATCGTGGATGCCCGGCCCGACCGATGAGTTCCGCTTCGCCGCGTCGTCTGTAGGGAGGGAACATCCACACGTCCCTCTTCCGCGCCTGCGGGAGGTCGAGCTGAGACGACAAGGAGCGTGCACACCGTGGACCAGGAGAACGTGAGCGCCACCCTTACGGTCGCCGTGCCCGCCGCCAGGGTATTCGCGGTGCTGGCGGACCCGACGGCGCATTCCGCGATCGATGGCACCGGCTGGGTGCGGGAAGCTGTCGACCGGGCGCCGCTGACCGAGGTGGGGCAGGTCTTCCGGATGGACATGTACCACTCCAACCATCCGAACGGTGATTACCAGGTGGCCAATCAGGTCCAGGTGTGCGACCCGCCGCGCGCCCTGGGCTGGCTGACGGGGCAGGAGAAGGACGACGGCCGGCTGGAGTTCGGGGGCTGGCTCTGGCGTTATGACCTTGCGCCGCTCGGCCCGTCCGAGACCGCGGTCACGCTCACCTACGACTGGTCGGCGGTGCCGCAGGCCATCCGGGAGTACATCCACTTCCCGCCGTTCGGGCCTGAGCATCTCAGTAACTCGCTGCGGCACCTGGCCGGGCTTGTGTCCGGTGGGTGAGCACGTGGCCGCGCCCGGCGGGGCGGGGTGCGGCGGGGCGAGGGCTGCTCAGCCCGTCGAGTCCCGTCGGTCGGCGAATTGGTCGGCGAGTCGGTCGGCGAAATCGGCGAAGGCCGTCCGGACGGCCTCAGGGTTTTCGATCCACGGGAAGTGGCCGGCGTCGGCGATCCTGCGGTGCAGGAGGTGCGGGCCCTGGAAGCCGGGCTCGTCCTGCCAGAGCCGCTGGTCGACGATGTGGTCCCGGTCGCCGCTGACGATCAGGGTCGGCAGGTCCCGTGGTGTCCAGCGAGCGCGGTAGTCGTCGTCGAAATGGGCATCGGCCCAGGCCACCGCGTCATGGCAGTAGGGAAGGCCGGTAAGGAGCGCCCGGCCCTCGGCGGACGCGGACGGGCTGAAGTTCCAGGGCGCGGCGGCCAGGGTCAGCGCGCGCAGGGTCCGGTCGTCCGGCTGCCGGGCATAGCGCTCGGCTGCGGCGTCGACACCGGGGAGCGGGTGGTCCTGGGCGTAGCGGGCGAAGGCGGGCCGCCAGCCGGCGTGCGGTGCGCTGCTGATCAGCGCCAGGCCCCTGAGATGTGCCGCGAGTTCCGGGACGGACAGCAGGAACATGCCCCCGGTGGAGTGGCCGACCATGACTACCTCGTCCAGCGCCTGCGCGGCCTCCGCCAGAGCGCCCGGCCAGTGGGAGTAGGGATCGGCCGGAATCGCGGGAAGGCCGCGGTTGGAGCCGTCGCCGGGCAGATCGACCAGCCAGGCGGCTCCGGGGACCTGGGCCGCCGCCACCAGGCCGTGCAGGGACTCGGAGCCCATCCCCGGTCCGCCGGGCACGAAGAGCCAGTTCCCGCGCCCGTCACCGGAGGAGACCCGGCGCAGCCTGACTCCTGAAGCCGTCCACCACTCCTGATGCTGCTCTGCTCCCATGTGGCGCCCGCTCTCCCTCCGTCATGCGGCATACGTTCCGCCGCCCCGGGGACCATAGGCGCCGGAGGCCGTCGCGGGCCCGGCATTTTCGGAGGCATGGTGTGGGCAGCGGGCCCGGCCCGGCGGCAACGGACGGACGACGGCGGGACGGCTCAGCTCAGGGTCGGGTCTCCCTTGATCAGGGCGAACGGGGCGCCGGCCGGGTCCTTGACCATGGCCAGCCGGCCGACGCCGGGGGCATCGGTGGGCGGGATCAGTACCGTCGCGCCATGGCCGGTGGCCGCGGCGAAGGTGGCGTCGCAGTCGGTCACCCCGAAATACGGGTGCCACTCCGAGGTCGAACCGGCCTTCAGGTTCTCCTCCTGGAGCTGCATGATGCCGCCGTGCCCCGTGTCGTCGCCCTCGCCGCCGCCCGGTGCGGACACGACGGAGTAGATGACGTCGCCGCCCATGGGCATGTCCTGATGGCTCCAGGAGAAGACCGAGCGGTAGAAGTCCTTCGCCGCTGCCGCGTCGGTGGTGTACAGCTCCGTCCAGCAGAGCGCGTTCGGCTCCATCACCCGCTCCAGGCCCGGCACATCGACCGGCTGCCATACGGCGAACTCGCCGCCCGTCGGGTCGGTGAAGGCGGCCAGCCGGCCGGCGGTGAAGACATCCATCGGCGGGACGCGCACCGAGCCGCCGGCCTGCTCCACCGCCTTGCCCGTGGCGTCCGCGTCGGGGGTGTGGAAATACACCGTCCAGGCGGAGCGGGCGCCCTCGTCCATCAGCGGGCCGATGGCACCGACCGTCTCGCCGCCGAGCTGGAAGAAGCCGTATCCGCCGGCATCCGGGCCGGCCGACTGGAAGGTCCAGCCGAACACGGCGGAGTAGAAGGAGACGGCGGCGTCGATGTCGGGGGCGCCGAGGTCGAGCCAGTTCGGGGTGCCCGGGACATAGTTGGTGGTCAGCATGGAGGGACCTCCGTTGCACGGATCGTGGCGGGCACGGCGTTGTGCGCACCGTTTCTCAGCATGGCAGGGGGCACTGACAGTCGCCCTGCACGCACGCCGTGCCCGGTCGGCGGCCCGGCTCAGGGCGCGCCGAACCGGGCCCGCAGCTCCCGCTTGAGGACCTTGCCACTGGCGTTGCGCGGCAGCGCGTCCACGAACATCACCCGCTTGGGCGCCTTGAACGGGGCCAGGCGGGCGCGCGCCGCGTCGATCAGCTCCTGCTCCCCCACCTCGGCGCCGCCGCTCACGCCGTCCACGCGCCGTACGACCACCGCGGTCACCGCCTCGATCCAGCGCTCGTCCGGCAGCCCGATCACCGCGACCTCGGCCACCTGCGGATGCTCGTAGAGCACGTCCTCCACCTGGCGCGAGGCGACCAGTACGCCACCGGAGTTGATGACGTCCTTGACCCGGTCGACCACCGTGAAATAGCCCTCCGTGTCACGGACGGCGAGGTCCCCGGAGTGGAACCAGCCGTCCCGGAACGCCTCGGCGGTCTCCTCCGGCTTCTCCCAGTAGCCGGTGCACAGCTGGGGTGACCGGTAGACGACCTCGCCCCGGGTTCCGTCGGGGACCTCCCGGCCCTCCTCGTCCACTACCCGCGCCTCGACGAACAGCACCGGGCGCCCGCAGGAGTCCATCCGGCCCTCGTGCTCTCCGGGGCCGAGCACGGTGGCCAGCGGCCCGATCTCGCTCTGCCCGAAGCAGTTGTAGAAGGCGAGTCCGGGCAGCCGGGCACGGAGCCGCTCCAGGACGGGCACCGGCATGATCGAGGCTCCGTAGTAGGCCTTGCGCAGCCCGCTCAGCTCCCGTACGGGGAAGTCGGGGTGGTTCGCCAGCGCGATCCATACGGTCGGCGGCGCGAACAGGCTGTCGGCCAGGCCCGCTTCCACCAGATCGAAGATCCGCCCCGGGTCGGGCCCGTCCAGGATGGTGTTCTCCGCGCCCACCGCCAGATACGGCAGCAGGAACACATGCATCTGCGCCGAGTGGTAGAGCGGCAGCGAGTGCACCGGCCGGTCCGTCTCCTTCAGGTCGAGGGCGATGACGGCGCTGGTGTACTCGTGCACCAGGGCGCGGTGCGTCATCATCGCGCCCTTGGGCAGCGCGGTGGTTCCCGAGGTGTAGAGGAGCTGGACGAGGGCCTCGTCGGGGACCTCGGCCAACGGGGCCGAGGCGTCCGGCTCCACGGCGTCCCGCTGCACCGCATCCGGCCCGGCGGCATCCGGCTCGCCGCCGCCCGCCGCGAGCCGTTCCAGCAGCCCTCCCGGCGCCCCGTGCAAGGGCATGCCGCGTACGGAATCCGGCAGCCGGTGCGCCAGCGCGGCGTCGGTGAGCACCAGCACGCTGCCGGACTGGTCCAGGAGGTAGCGCAGATCCTCGCCGGTCAGGCTGTGGTTGACCGGTACGTGCACCAGTCCGGCGCGAGCGCAGGCCAGGAACCCGATCAGATACGCATCGGAGTTGTGGCCGTAGGAGGCGACCCGGTCGCCGGGCTCCAGGCCGTCGGCCAGCAGCAGCCGGGCCGCGGCGGTCACCGCGTCGTCCAGTTCGCGATAGGTCCAGGACCGGTCCGCGTAGCGCACCGCGGTCCGTCCGGGCACCCGCCGGGCGCTGCGTCGCAGGACTCCGTCGACCGTATTGCTCCGCGCTTGCGTCATGGCGCGATCCTGGGCCGCGCCCCACCGCGGGTCAAGGCACCGGGGCGGAGAGTCCGGCGAGGGCGGCCGGTCCCGGAAGCCGGACCGGCCGCCGTCCGCCATACGGGCACGCGGCGTGCGCCTGTTACAGAGCGCGCTCCAAGCCCTGTAACAGGGCACGGTCCCCGCCCTCCTACAGAGCGCGCTCCCTGCCCTCCCAATACGGTTCCCGCAGCCGGCGCTTGTAGAGCTTGCCGTTGGGGTCGCGCGGCATGTCGGCGATGAAGTCGAGCGACTTGGGCCGCTTGTAGCCGGCCAGCTGACGTGCGCAGTGGTCCAGGATCTCCGCGGCCAGTGCGGACGACGGCGGATGGCCCTCGGCGGGTTCGACGACGGCCTTGACCTCCTCGCCCCAGTCGTCGTGCGGGATGCCGAAGGCCGCCGCGTCGGCGACCGCAGGGTGGCTGAGCAGGGCGGATTCGATCTCGGCGGGGTAGATGTTCACCCCACCGGAGATGATCATGTCGATCTTGCGGTCGCGGAGGAAGAGATAGCCGTCCTCGTCGAGGTAGCCGAGGTCGCCGACGGTGAAGAAGTCGCCGATCCGGTTCTGCCGGGTCTTGCCCTCGTCCTTGTGGTAGCGGAAGCCGCCGGTGTTCATCTTCAGGTAGACGGTGCCGAGTTCGCCCGCGGGCAGCCGGTTGCCGTCGTCGTCGAAGACGGCCAGTTCGCTGATCGGCCAGGCCCTGCCGACCGTTCCGGGCTTCTTGAGCCAGTCCTCGGCGGTCGCGAAGGCGCCGCCGCCCTCGCTCGCCGCGTAGTACTCCTCGACGCAGTCGCCCCACCAGCCGATCATCGCGCGTTTGACGTGGTCGGGGCAGGGCGCGGCGCCATGGATGGCATGCCGCATCGCGCTCACGTCGTAGGCGGCGCGGGTCTCCGGCGGCAGGGCGAGCAGCCGGTGGAACTGGGTGGGCACCATATGGGTGTGGGTGCAGCGCTGCTCGTCCATCAGGGCGAGCATGCGCTGCGGGGTCCACTTGTCCATCAGGACGAGGCGGTGGCCGATGTGCAGTGAGGCACCGGCGAATTGCAGGACGGCCGTGTGGTAGAGCGGCGAGCAGACCAGATGGACGTTGTCGTCGAACGGTTTGATGCCGAAGATGGCCAGGAATCCGCCGAGGTAGGAGTCCTCGGGCGGGGTGCCGGGCAGCGGGCGGCGGATGCCGCGCGGGCGTCCGGTGGTGCCCGAGGTGTAGTTCATGACCCAGCCCAGGGTGCGGTCGGCGGGCGCGGACTCCGGCTGCCCGTCGAGGAGTTGCCCGTACGGCCGGAAGCCGTCGATCCGGCCGGCGGCGTAGCGGTGGGACGCGGGCAGCCGCGCCTCGTCCGCGGCCTGCCGGGCCGCCTCCGCGAACCGTTCGTGCGCGATCAGCACCTTCGCCCCGGAGTCGGCCACGATCCACGCGATCTCCGGGCCGACCAGGTGGTGGTTGACGGGGACGAGGTAGAAACCGGCCTGGGACGCGGCGAGGTAGGCGGTGAGGAACTCGACGCCGTTGGGGAGGACCACGGCGAAGGCGTCGCCGCGCGTCAGACCCGCCGCGCGCAGCCCGTGCACCAGCCGGTTGCTAGCGGCGTGCAGCCGGCCCGCGGTCCACTCCTCGCCGTCCGGGGTGATCAGGACCGTACGGCCGGGGTCGGCGGCGGCCTGCGCCCAGAAGCCGTTGGGCGGTGGGGAGTCCTTGCTCATACCGCTGTCCTCCTCGCTCATTCCGCTGTCCCTCCTCGGGTTCCTGCGCGTCCGGCGATGCGGTTGATCCGGTCGATGGCCCGCTCGAAGCCGCGGGTCAGCTCGTCGAAGACGGCCTGGACGCTGCGCTCGCTGTTCATCCGGCCGACGATCTGGCCGACCGGCGTACCCAGCAGCGGCTCGATCTCATGCCGCTGGATACGGGAGTTGGCCTCGGCGACCAGCAGGCCCTGCAACGGCATCGGGAGGGTGCCGGGGCCGCTCGGGTCGTCCCAGGCGTCGGTCCACTCGGTGCGCAGCTGGCGGGCGGGTTTGCCGGTCAGGGCGCGGGAGCGGACGGTGTCCTCCGGGCCCGCGGCGAGCAGTTTCGCGGTCAGCCGCCGGGAGTGCAGCTGGGCCTCCTCGGTGGTCAGCCACAGCGAGCCCAGCCAGACGCCCTGCGCGCCGAGGGCGAGCCCGGCGGCGATCTGCTCGCCGGTGCCGATACCGCCCGCGGCGAGCACCGGCAGCGGGTCGACGGCGGCCACGACCTCCGGGGTGAGCACCATGGTGGCGATCTCGCCGGTGTGCCCGCCCGCCTCGTACCCCTGGGCGACGACGATGTCGATACCGGCGTCCTTGTGGTGCCGGGCGTGCCGTGGGCTGCCGGCCAGCGCGGCGACGAGGACGCCGTGGTCGTGGGCGCGCCGGATGACATCGGCGGGCGGCGATCCGAGGGCGTTGGCGAGCAGCTTGATCGGATAGTCGAAGGCCACATCGAGCTGGGTGCGGGCGACCTCCTCCATCCATCCGGTGATCCGCCAGCCGGACGCCTCGCCCGCCGCGAGCGCGGGTACCCGGTGCTTCTCCAGTAGTTCGGCGACGAAGCGGCGGTGCCCCTCGGGGATCATCGCTTCGACCTCGGCCTCGCTGACGCCTGCCACCTTCTTGGCGGGCATCACCACATCGAGCCCGTACGGCAGCCCGTCGGTGTGCTCCTGCATCCAGTCGAGGTCACGCGCCAGTTCGTCCGGTGCGGTGTAGCGGACCGCCCCGAGCACCCCGAACCCGCCGGCCCGGGTGATCGCCGCGGCGACCGCGGGGAACGGTGTGAACCCGAAGACGGCGTGCTCGGCTCCCAGCGTGTTGCTCAGCTCCGTCTGCATGGGCGCAGGATGCCGCAGCGGGCCGTACGAGGGAAGAGATTTTCTGATGCAGCGTCAGAAACTTGCGCTGCTACGGCACTTGCCCCTCCGCGTGGGACGGCTCGCCCCTCACCCCTCCTCCAGCACCGCCATCGCCGCGTTGTGGCCCGGGATACCGCTCACTCCCCCACCACGGGGCGCGCCCGCACCGCACAGCAGGACGTTGGAGCGGGTGGTCGCCACACCCCAGCGGGCCGCGGCGGTGTCCCCGGGGGCCTCGGCCTCCGCGTACGGGAAGGCCAGATCGCGGTGGAAGATGTTGCCGCCGGGCAGGCCCAGTTCACGGTCCAGGTCCAGGGGGGACCGGGCCTCGATGCAGGGGCGGCCGTCGGCGTCGTGGGCCAGGCAGTCGGCGAGGGGTTCGGCGAGGTGGGTGTCGAGTTCGGCGAGGGTGGCCGCCAGGAGGCGGTCGCGGGTGGCTGCGTGGTCGGCGGTATCGGCGGTGAACAGGCGCGCGGGGGCGTGCAGACCGAACAGGGTGAGCGTCTGGTAGCCCTGGCGGACCAGGTCGGCGCCGAGGATGGAGGGGTCGGTGAGGGAGTGGCAGTAGATCTCGGAGGGCGGGGAGGCGGGCAGACCGCCGGACGCGGCCTGCTGGTAGGCGTCCTCCAGCTGGCGGTAGCCCTCGGCGATATGGAAGGTGCCGGAGAACGCCTCGCGTGGGTCCACCCGGGTGTCCCGCAGGCGCGGCAGCCGGGTGAGCAGCATATTGACCTTGAGCTGGGCACCCTCGGCCGGTGGCGGCGGCGCCTCGCCCAGGAGACGGGCCAGCTCCCGTGGTGCGGCGTTGACCAGGACCCGGCGGGCGCCGACGGTGCCCTGGTCGCAGGTCACCTCCGCGGTCCGGCCGTCCGTCGCGATACCGGTCACCGCACAGTCGGTGACGATCTCCGCCCCGGCCCGGCGGGCGGCGTCGGCCAGCGCGTCGGTGAGGGCGCCCATCCCGCCGATCGGCACGTCCCAGTCGCCGGTGCCGCCGCCGATGACGTGGTAGAGGAAGCAGCGGTTCTGGCGCAGCGACTCGTCGTGCGCGGTGGCGAAGGTGCCGATCAGGGCGTCGGTGAGCACCACCCCGCGGACCAGGTCATCGGTGAAGGTCTCCTCGACCACCTCGCCCAGGGGGCGTTCGAACAGGGCGTCCCATGTGGCGTCGTCATCGATCCGCGCGCGGAGTTCGGCGCGGGTGGGCAGCGGCTCGGTCAGCGTGGGGAAGACCCGCTCGGCCAGCCGCGCCGTGGTGCCGTAGAAGCGCTGCCAGGCGGTGAACTCGCGCTCGGAGCCGGTGAGTTCGGCGAATGCGGTACGGGTCCTGGCCTCCCCGCCGCCGACCAGGAGCCCGGTGGGGCGGCCGTCGCGTACGGCGGGGGTGTAGGAGGAGACGGTGCGTTTACGGACCGCGAACCGCAGCCCGAGGTCCTGCACGATCTTCGGCGGCAGCAGGCTGACGAGGTAGGAGTAGCGGGACAGCCGGGCGTCGATCCCGGTGAACGCCCGGGTCGACACGGCGGCACCACCGGTGTGGTCCAGCCGCTCCAGCACCAGCACGCTGCGCCCGGCGCGTGCGAGATAGGCGGCGGCCACCAGTCCGTTGTGCCCGCCACCGACGATGACCGCGTCATACGAAGTCCGTTCCGGCATGCCCCTTGGTAGCACGCGGTGATCCCGGTCGCCAGGTGCAGGCGGCTGAAACCTCTCCCCGGGCCGGTGCGGCTTCTTGACCGGGCCAAGGGCTGCTCCTAGCGTCCGGCCGTGCTCCGACCCGGCACCGCTTGCGCCGTCCGCTCCGCGGGCCGTCCCGCCCATCCGTGAGGTGACCCGTGTCCCATCCGCCGGTACCCCGCCTCGGCCGCACCGTCGCCGGACTGACCGCCGTCGCCGCCTGCTCGGCCGGGCTGCTCGCGGCGACCGCGCCGGCCTCCGCCAGCCCCGATCCGGCCCGTGCCGCAGGCGCCCCGCGCGCCGCCGGGGCGTATCCGAATCTGGCCCCGCACCCCCCGATGGGCTGGAACAACTGGTCGTACTACATGTGCGACCTCAACGAGAAGATCGTCCTTGACAACGCGCGGGCGCTGGTCCAAACGGGGCTGGCCCGGAAGGGTTACCGCACCGTCACCCTCGACGACTGCTGGATGAGCAGACAGCGCGACACCAGGGGCCGGCTGGTGGCGGACCGGACGAAGTTCCCGCACGGCATGGCCCACCTCGGGCAGCAGCTGCACCGGATGGGGCTGAACTTCGGGATCTATACCGACGTCGGCACGCTCACCTGCGAGAAGTTCCCGGGCAGCCTGGGGCATTTCCAGCAGGACGCGGAGCAGTTCGCCCGCTGGAAGGTGGACTACGTCAAGGCGGACGGCTGCAATGTGCCGGTCACGCCGGGACACAGCAAGGAGGCGGCCTTCCGGGATCTGTACGGTCAGATGAGCCGCGCGCTTCGCGCCACCGGCCGCCCGATGACCTTCTCCGTATCGGCACCGGCCTATTTCCAGTACGACGGGGACAGCGTCTGGCACCGGGTCATCGACTGGTCGTCCGAGCTCGGCAATCTGTGGCGGGGCGGCCGGGATGTGGCGCTGCAGAAGAGCACACCGGCCGTGAAGTGGTCCTCGATCGTCTACAACTTCCGCTACAACTCCCGGCTGGCGGCCTTCCAGCGGCCGGGGCGCTGGAACGATCCGGACTTTCTGCTGGCCGGTGCGACGGGCCTGACCCGGCACGAGATGCAGAGCCAGATGTCACTGTGGGCGATGATGGCCGCACCGCTGATCTCCAGTACGGATCTGGGCAAGCTGCCCGCGGCGGCGCGCGAGGTGCTCGGGAACGAGCGGGTCATCGCCGTCGACCAGGATCCGCTCAGCGTCCAGGGGCGTGTCGTCACCCAGGACGACGGCTCCGCGGTGCTGTCCAAGCCACTGAAGAACGGCGACCGGGCGATCGCGCTGTTCAACTCGGGCGGCACCCCGCGCACCCTGTCCGTCTCGGCCCGCGCGGCCGGGCTGCCGGAGGCCGGCTCCTACCGGCTGCACGATCTGGTCACCGGCCGCCGGACGCAGAGCGCGGGGAACATCGTGGCGCGCGAGGTGCCGCCGCACGCCACCGTGCTCTACCGGGTCACTCCGGGCTGACCCGGGGGCCGGCGGACCAGGTGCCGTCCCGCTTCCGGCGCCCGCGCACGGCGCGCTCCTGGTGCAGCGCCGCGACCCGGCGCTGGAGGGCGGCCGCCTCGTCCCGGCGGCCCAGCTGCTCCAGGCACTGGGCGAGGTCGCCCTGGCTGGCCAGCGCGTCGAGATGGGCGGCGCCCAGGACCCGTTCGCGGGCGTCGGCGACCTGGCGGTAGACGTCCAGCGCCTCGCTCCAGCGGCCGAGCCAGCCGAGCGCCACCGCGGTCTCCCGGCGGCTGACGAGCGTGTCGGGGTGCTCGGGACCGAGTACCCGGGCGCGGGCCGCGGCCACCTCACGGGCCTCCACCAGCGCCTCCTGCCAGCGGTTCCTGCGGCCCAGGCTGACGCCGAGACCGTGCCGGGCGCGCAGAGTCTCCGGGTCGTCGGCGCCCTGGGCGCGGCTGCGGTCCACCACCAGATCGCGGTAGAGCGCCAGGGCCTCCGCACTGCGGCCGAGGCGGCCGAGGCCGATGCCGACCTCGTAACGGGCGGCGAGGGTCTCCTCGTGGTCGGGCCCGAGCGTGGCGGTCCGCGCCGCCGCGACCTCCTGGTAGGTGCACAGCGCCTCCGCCCACAGGCCCAACTTGCCCAGGGCGTGGGCGAGTTCGCAGCAGGTGGCGAGGGTGTCGGGGTGCTGTGCGCCCAGTACCCGGGCGCGGGCCGCGGCCACCTCTTGGGCCATGGCACGGCAGTCCTCCAGCCGTCCCAGCAGGCCAAGGTTACGGGCGACATGGTGACGGCAGCTCAGCGCGTCGGGATGGTCCGGGCCCAGCGCGCGTTCGCGGCCCGCCAGGACCTCGGCGTAGATCTGGTGCGCCTCGAAGTACCGGCCGAGACGGCCCAGCGCATGGCCGGTTTCCAGGTGGCTGGTGAGGGTGTCGGGGTGGTCGGCGCCGAGCAGTCCCGCGCGGGCAGCGGCGAGCGCGCGGTGCGCCGCACCGGCCTCCTCCCAGCGGCCCAGCCGGCCGAGGTTCAGTGCGGCGGTGTGCCGTCCGGCGAGCTCGGCGAGGGCGGCGCGGCGGTCGTCCGGCGGTGCCGGGCTGGCGATACCGGCGGCCGGGGAGGCGCCGTCCTGCGCGTCGGTGGCGCCGGTCCAGGTGCCGGTGAGGACCGTGGCGGTTCCGTCGGCGGGATAGCGCCGCGGCCGACGGGTGGCGTCCACCGGATAGCCGAGCGTCATCCCCTGGGTCCAGGAGGGCAGCGGCCGGGCGGGGACCGTCACCGCGTCGAAACCGGCGGGCAGGGTGGCCCGGCCGGTCTGCGGATGGCGGGCATCGGCGAGGCGTTTGCCCAGCTCGTCGGCGTCCCGGGGCCGGTCGTCGGGGTCCTTGGCGAGGAGTTCGAGCATGATCCGCTCGTACGCCTCGGGCAGGTCGGGGCGGAGCGTACGGGGCGCTGCCGGCGCCAGGTCGCGGTGTCCGACGAGCACCGCCCAGGCGTCGCCCAGGTCGAAGGGCGGCACGCCGGTTGCGATCTCGTACAGCACACAGCCCAGCGAGTAGAGGTCGCTGCGGTGGTCGACGCCGTGGGCACCGATCTGTTCCGGGGACATGTAGTGCGGGCTGCCCATGGCGATCCCGGTGCCGGTGAGGCGGGCGGTGAAGCCGATGTCATGGCCGAGCCGGGCGATCCCGAAATCGCAGATCTTGACCGTGCCGTCGGCGGTCCGGACGATGTTCGCCGGTTTCAGATCACGGTGCACGACGGCCTGTTCATGGGTGTAGGCCAGCGCGGCCGTGACCTGTTCGGCGATCTCGATGACGTCCGGGACGGGCAGCGGCTGGCGGCGGTTGTCGTCCACCAGCTGGCTGAGGTTACGGCCGCTGAGCAGCTCCATCACGATGAAGAGCGTGCCGTCGTCCTCGCCGAAGTCATGGACGACGGTGATACCGCGGTGCTGGAGCGCGGCCGCGACCCGGGCCTCACGGCGGAAACGTTCGCGCAGCACCTGGAGGAACGACGGTTCATGCCGTGGCCCCAGTGGTTTGAGGCATTTGACCGCGACCTGCCGGCCCAGCGACTCGTCGCGGGCCCGCCACACCTCCCCCATACCTCCGCGCCCGATGGTGTCGAGAAGCCGGTACCGCCCCTGGATCAGTCTGTTTTCCGCCACCGTGAATCGCCGCCCCCGTCCCCGTTCCCCTGCGGTCAGCCGCGCGGTTCCCCCTGCGTGCCGTCCTGCCCGTCCAGTATGGCGGCGGACCGGCGGAGCTTGTAGGGCGCTGGGCGGGCGTCGGGACCGAGTCGTTCGACGGCGCGCAGGATGTGCCGGGGCGGGAGCTGCCAGCGGACCGTGGGCGGAATGGCGCGAAGGAGGCGCCCGGTGGCGCGCAGCCGGCGGGTGACGGCCGCCGGGCGGACGGGACGCCCGTACAGCTCCTGTGCGTACGCCGGGAGTGCGCCGTAGGCGAGCTGCGCCACCTGCCGCCAGAACAGGGCACGGGCCGGGACGAGCACGGCCGGGGTCGGTGGCCGGCGCAGGAACGCATCCACCTCGCGGGCCTCGGGCGTCAGCGCCAACTCGGGCCGTACGCGGGCGAAGTAGGCCGCAAGCGCGGCCCGACTGCCGGGCACTTCGGCCGGGTCCAGCCCGACGAGCCGGGCGCTCTCCCGCTGCTCGTGAAGGTAGGCATCGGCCTGAGCATCGCCCACCGGGTAGCCGGAACGCCGCAGTACATGCAGGTACGAGTCCACCTCGGCACAGTGCACCCACAGCAGCAGCTCCGGTTCATCGACCCCGTAGCGCTCGCCGCTGTCCGGATCGGTGGCGGTCAGCCGCCGATGGATACCGCGCACCGCGGCACCGGCCTGCTCCGCGGCCTCGGTGGTGCCATAGGTGAGGGTCCCGACAAAGTGAGCGGTCCGCATCAGCCGCCCCCAGGCGTCCTGTCTGCCCCGCCTGCTCATCTGAAACGCGGCAGAATTCTGAAACACCCCGCGCACCGCCCGGGGGTGCAGCGCCTGGAGATACAGCGCCCGCACCCCCGCGATCCACATCACCGGATCCGCGTGCAACTGCCATGTCACGGAACGGGGCCCGAAGAGCCCCGGGTCGTGTGCCGTCACCGCACCTCCCGCTGCCGCCTCAGCGTCGTACCCGAGGCATCCCCAAGCCGATCCACGAGATGATTTCACGTTGGATCTCGTTGTTGCCGCCGCCGAAGGTGAAGATGACGGCGGAGCGGTAGCCGCGTTCCAGTTCGCCGTGGAGTACTGCGCCGGCCGAGCCCTCCTTGAGGGGGCCTGCGGAACCGACGATTTCCATGAGCCAGGCGTAGGCGTCGCGGCGGGCCTCGGAGCCGTAGACCTTGACCGCGGAGGCGTCCTGCGGGGTCAGGGTGCCGTGCTGGAGGGCGTCGACCATCTGCCAGTTCAGCAGTTTCATGGCGTCCAGTCGGGTGTGGGTGCGGGCCAGTCGGCCGCGTACCCAGCCCAGGTCGATGACCCGGCGGCCGTCGGTGAGTGCGGTGTCGGCGGCCCAACGCTGGACGTTGTGCAGGGCGCGGATGGCCATGGTGCCGTGGGCGGCGAGGGTGACCCGTTCGTGGTTGAGCTGGTTGGTGATGATCCGCCAGCCCTTGTTCTCCTGGCCGACGCGGCGGGAGGCGGGGACGGTGATGTTCTCGTAGTAGCTGGCGGTGGTGTCGTGCGAGGCCAGGGTGTTGATCAGGGTGCAGGAGTAGCCGGGGTCGCTGGTGGGGACGAGGAGCATGGTGATGCCCTTGTGGGGCGGGGCGTCCGGATCGGTGCGTACCGCGAGCCAGACCCACTCCGCGGTGTCGCCGTTCGTCGTCCAGATCTTCTGTCCGTTGACGACGTAGTGGCCGGTGTCCTCGTCGCCCTCCCGTATGGCGCGGGTCTTGAGGGCGGCCAGGTCGGTGCCGGCGTCCGGTTCGCTGTAGCCGATGGCGAAGTCGATCTCGCCGGAGAGGATTCGGGGCAGGAAGTAGGACTTCTGCTCGTCGGTGCCGAACTGCATGATCGTCGGGCCGACGGTGTTCAGCGCCATCAGCGGCAGCGGCACGCCTGCCTGCGCGGCCTCGTCGAAGAAGATGAACTGTTCCATCGGGGACATGCCGCGGCCGCCGAACTCCTTGGGCCAGCCGACGCCGAGCCAGCCGTCGGTGCCGAGCCGGCGCACCGTCTCGCGGTAGAAGCGCTTCTGGGCGGCGGGGTCGGTGTGGGTGTCCCTGGTGCCCCCGGGGTCGCGGCCGTAGGTGTTGTCCGGCACCAGCGCGGCGAAGTAGGTGCGCAGCTCGGCGCGCAACTGTTGCTGTTCGGGGGTGTATTCGAGGTGCACGGCCCCTCCAGTTCGTCCGGTCCGGTCGTCCGGTCCGAGGGGCCCGTGAAGCTGACGGTCCGTCGGCTGCCGGATCGAGGGCACCGTAGAACGTGTTCCAGAAATACGGAAGGGGGCCGCAGCGGGTGGGGCGCGGCGGGGCACACACGAAGGCCCGGTCCGGTGCCGCAGCGGTACCGGACCGGGCCTCCCCGGGGCTCCATCAGCCCACGGCGTGCTGCGGCGGCGCGATGGCCGCATGCTTCGGCGGCGAGCTGGCCGCGTGCTTGGGCAGCAAGCTCGCGCCGTGCTTCGGCAACAAGCTCGCCGCGTGCTTCGGCTGCACCCGCATGTGCCGGATGTCCTTGCAGTACTTGACGCGGCCGCTGTTGGTCACGTACTTCGCCGCGACCCAGGTTCCCCGCTCCGCGTGGGTCGTCAGGTACCAGACGGAGTTGCCGCCCACGCTCTGGGTGCGCACCTTGCACACCAGGCCGACGTGCGCCCGGTGCCGGAGGTAGCCCCGTACGGCCGAGTCCGTGCTGGGGTACTGACGCTCGCTCAGCCCCTTCTTGGTGGTGACCACGCCGAAGGGCTTGGGGGGACCGGGCGTCGCCTGGGCCGGGGCCGCGGCGAACAGCGTCGCACCGAGCGCGACGGCCGTGGCCAGCGCACCCGTGCCGACGGCGAGCTGTTTGCCTCGGGCCGCGAGGAAGTCGGTCGTGGACATAGGGGGTCTCCTGTTCTTGACGCGCGATATCACCCACTGGTGGGAAGTGGACATTACGCGCAAACCACCAGGGGAATGTGGTGAAACGACGAACAGGCCGCCGATCGTGTGACGGCGCGCGTGCGCCCGGCTCCCGGCCCCTCATCGACCGGCGGAGACACCGGGAACGGCCGAGCGTCAGCCCTCGGTGCCGACGCGGTGGATGCCGAACGAGCCGCCCTGCGGATCCCGGATCACCGCGACCTTCGGCCCGTGGGGAACCTCCGTCGGGGGCACCAGCAGCATCCCGCCGGACTCGGCGGCGCGGGCGGCGGTCTCCTCCACGTCGGCGACCGCGAAGTACGGCAGCCAGTGCGCTCTGATGTCCTCCGGGTAGAACTCGTCCAGTGCGCTCAGGCCGCCGAAGTCGGCGCCGTCGATGCCCCACTGCGGATAGTCCTCGTGGGTGCCGACGGTCCAGCCGAAGACGGTCGTGTAGAACGCCTTGGCGGCCTCGGCGTCCCGGGTGGCGAGCTCCACCCAGCCGAGGGAGCCCGGTGCGTTGAACACCGCGGCGCCCGCGAACGAACGGGCCTGCCATACCGAGAAGACGGCGCCCTCCGGGTCGGCCAGTACGGCGAAGCGGCCCACGTCGAACACGTCCATCGGCCCCATCAACCGCCGCCCGCCCGCCGCGGCGGCCGCCGCGGCCGTCGCATCGGCGTCGCGGGTCGCGAACGACACGGTCCAGGCGGTCGGCTGCCCGGGGGCGTAGAGCGGGGTCAGCGCGGCGACCGGGTCGTCCCCCAGGTACAGCGTGGTGTAGCCGCCCGCCTCCTCGCGCGGGTCCGTTTCGGCGCGCCAGCCGAAGACATGGCGGTAGTACACCTTGGCGGCGTCCACGTCCGAGGTGCCCAGCTCGACCCAGCAGGGCGCACCGGGCGTGGGCTCAGTGATCTTCACGGTGTGTTCCGTCCCTCCGCGCCGGGCGCTGGCCGGGCGGTGCCGCGCTCGGGTCCGTACGCTGCCGATCCGGTATCCGTACGGTGCCGATGGTGCGATGGGGGCGGCGGGGGCGCAACCGGAGGCGGCGGGCCGGGGGTCACGGCCGGTCGGCGCGCAGAAGGCGCAGCATGCTCTTCGGGGCGTCGGGGGCGAAGGCGGTGGCCAGCGCGCGGGCGGCGTACCCGGCGGTCCGCGCGGCGCGGGGCAGCACAGTGGATTCGTAGGCGCGTACCGCCGCGTCCGGGGTGCTGCCCTCGGCCAGGGCACGGGCGAGTTCACAGCCGTCGAGCATGGCGAGGCCGGCGCCGCCACCGGCGAACGGTGTCATCAGATGGGCGGCGTCGCCGAGCAGGGTGAGGCCCGGGGTGTGGGTCCAGGCGTGCGGCACCGGCAGCGCGAACAGCGGCCGGTTGATGAATCCCCCGTCGATGTCCCGGAGCAGCGCGAGCAGCCGGTCGTCCCACCCGGCGAACCCGTCGAGCAGCACGGCGCGGACGGCCTCGGTGTCCGTCACCCGCACACCGGCCTCCAGCGCCCAGTCCTGGGAGCCCCGGAATGCCGCGTAGACGAGGAGGTGGCCACGGCTGTGCCGCCGGGCGAGCAGCCCCTTGCCTGCGGAGAGGGCCAGCATGCTGCCGCTGCCGACCAGTCGGGCCAGGTCCGGGTGGCGGCGGTCGGCGTCCTCGATCCCGGTCTCGACGAAGGTGACACCGGAGTAGTGGGGGGTGTCGTCGGAGAGCATCGGCCGCACCCGGGACCAGGCTCCGTCGGCGCCGATGACCAGGTCGAAGGTCTCGGTGTGACCGTCGTCGAACTCGGCCTTGTGGCGGCCGTCGCCGAGCGGGTGCAGGGTGCGCAGATAGCGGCCCCAGTGCACGGTCCCGGCGGTGAGGGAGGCGAGCAGCAGACGGCGCAGTCCGGCCCGGTCGACCTCGTTCCGGTCGGGCCCGCCGGGGGCGGGGGTGTCCTGAAGGAGCACGGTCGCAGTGTGGTCGAGCAGCCGCACCTCGCGCCGTACGGGACGGGCGATCGCGGTGAACTCCTCGTCCAGACCGGCCGCCCGCAGCGCGGTCCGGCCGGTCGTCATCCGCAGTTCCAGGGTGCCGCCTTGGGGATCGGCGGCGACGGACGTCTCATGGGCGAAGACGGTGACCGGTACGCCGCTCCGCTGGAGCACCCGGGCACAGGTCAGCCCGCCGGGTCCGGCACCGATGATCGCGATGCGCGGAGTGGTGGGGTGCATGACGCGCTCCTCGGCCGGGCGGGACCACCGGGCCCCCTCACCAGAGAAGCACTGTGTGTCATCACGCGCAATCGAGGAATATGGGGCGCGACTCAACGCAGAAGCGGCATTCGCTCCTGACGGGAGGTCATCAGCTGCGGAGCGCGGTGGAGTGGAACCGAGTGGGGGGCGGGGTGACGGGGTAGGTCTCCCCAGGTCCGGGGGTCGCCCAAGGGGGCCATACGGGCAGGATCGGGGCACCGGGTGGCCGACAAATGGGATAGTTGAGCGGTTACCGAACACGGGCTTGCAGTATTAGGTATGCCTAACCTAATGTAACGACGCGTGTCGACGACCAAACCTCCTGCCACTGCACCCCCAGTGCCCGATACGCGTCCCGCCGCGAACACCCTGCGGCGCGTTCCGCTGTTCGCGGCCGGGCTCGGTGCGCTGGCGGTCTGTACCGCCCTGAGCCTCGTGCTCGGCGCCCGCTCCGTACCACTGTCCACTGTCTGGGAAGCGCTGACCGGCGCCGCCCATGGGCCGGACGCCCTGGTGGTGACGGGGCTTCGGGTCCCGCGGACCGCCGTGGCGCTCGCCGTCGGCGCCGCGCTCGGGGTCGCCGGAGCGGTCGTCCAGGGCATCACCCGCAATCCGCTCGCCTCCCCCACGACGCTCGGCATCAACGCGGGCGCGGGCTTCGCGGTGGTCACCGCGATCTTCGCGCTGCATCTGACCCGGCCCGTGCAGTACCTCTGGTTCGCGTTCGCCGGGGCCGCGGCCGCCGCGCTGTTCGCCCAGGCGCTGGCCCGGCGCGCCGGTGACCTCGACCCGGTACGCCTCGCGCTGGGCGGCACCGTGCTGCAACTCGTGCTGCTGTCCTGGACGTCGACGGTCATGCTGGCCAGCAAGCGGTCGCTGGACGAGGCACGGTTCTGGCTGGCCGGTTCGCTGGCCGAGCGCCCGCTGTCGGTGCTCTACCCGGTGCTGCCGACCCTGGTGATCGGCCTGGTCGTCGCGCTGGCCCTCGCCCCCGCGCTCAACGCGCTGGCGCTGGGCGACGATTCGGCGCAGGCGCTGGGTGTGCCGGTGTCCCGGATCCGCACCGTCGGCGGCCTGGCCGTCGTACTGCTCGCCGCCTCCGCGGTGGCCGTCGCCGGTCCACTGGCCTTCATCGGGCTGGCCGCACCGCATCTGGTCCGCCAGTTGCTGCGCACCTCCGATCACCGGGTCGTGGTGCCCGGCTGTCTGATCGCCGGACCGCTGCTGCTGCTCACCGCCGACATCCTCGGACGGCTCGTCATCCGGCCGTCCGAACTTCAGGTCGGCATCATCAGCGCGTTCCTCGGCGCGCCGCTGCTGGCGCTGCTGGCCCGGAAGGTGGCCCGATGAACGACGTCGTACGGAGCGCGAAGCCGCTCGGCTCCTCATCGCCTGCCCCGGCCACCGGGCGCGGGCCGGGACGCGGCCGGACCGCGCTGGTCGCCGTGGCGGGTCTGGTGGTGCTCTGCGCGCTGGTGACGGTGTCCGTGGCCAACGGTGAGATGCCGCTGCCGCCGGTCGAGGCGGTCAAGGGCCTGTTCGGCGCCGGGAATGCCGGCACGGTGCTGATCGTCCAGGAGTTCCGGGCGCCGCGGATGGCCGCGGCGATCGTCGCGGGGGCGGGCCTGGCCGTGGGCGGTGCCCTGCTGCAGCGGCTGTTCCGCAATCCGCTCGCCTCCCCCGATGTGATGGGGGTGACCGGCGGGGCCTCGTTCGGTGCGGTGGCGATGCTGGCCGCCGGGGCCTCGCAGGCGCTGATGCCGCTGGCCGCGCTCGGCGGCGGACTGCTCGCCGCGGTGCTGCTGGGAGTCTTCGGCGGGCGCTCCGGCACCAGTGTGACCCGCCTGGTGCTGGTCGGCCTCGCCGTCCAGGCGGGCCTGTCCGCGGCGGTGAGCTTCATGGTCGTCAGCTTCCCCACCGAGCTGGCCGGCTCGGCCCTGCAGTGGACCACCGGCTCGGTGTACGGGCGGACCTGGACGGAGGTGTGGTCCGCGGGCGGGGCGGTGGCCGTGGGCCTGGCCCTGGCCTTCGTCCTGCACCGCCGGCTCGCCGTACTCGACCTGGGCGACGACTCGGCCGGCACGCTCGGCCTGAACACCCACACCGCCCGGCTCCAGATCCTGGTCATCGCCATCGTGCTGGCCTCGCTGGCCGCCGCGCTGACCGGCCCGGTCGCCTTCGTCGCGCTGGCCGTCCCGCACATGGTGCGGTTCCTCGCCGGACCGCCGACCGCCGGGACGCTGGCGCTGTCCGCCCTCGCCGGTGCCGTACTGCTGCTCGCCTCCGATCTGGTGGCGCAGTATCTGCTGCCGGTCAGCGGTCTGCCGGTCGGAGTGGTCACCGCCACTCTGGGCGCGCCCTGGCTGCTGGTGCTGATGATCCGTCAGAGCAGTTCCGTGAACAGGAGTGTCCGATGACCGCCAACCAGCTCTCCACCCACGGACTCGATCTGCGCTACGGCGACCGGCTGATCGTCGGCGGCCTCGATCTGGTGCTGCCCGGCGGCGCCGTCACCGCCGTCGTCGGCCCCAACGCCTGTGGGAAGTCGACCCTGTTGCGCGGTCTGACGCGACTGCTGGCGCCGGCCGCCGGCACCGTCGCGCTGGACGGCGCCGATATCCACCGGATGCCGGCCCGTGCGCTGGCCCTGCGGATGGGGCTGCTGCCGCAGCAGCCGGTCACCCCCGACGCGATCACCGTCGAGGCGCTGGTACGGCTCGGCCGCTATCCGCACCAGCGGCTGCTGAGCCCCTGGTCGACGGCGGACCAGCAGGCGGTGGAGGAGGCGCTGCGGCGCACCGGCACCGAGGAGCTGCGCCACCAGCCCGTCGACCAGCTCTCCGGTGGCCAGCGGCAGCGCGCCTGGATCGCGCTCGCGCTGGCCCAGGACACCGATCTGCTGCTGCTCGACGAGCCCACCACCTTCCTGGATCTGCGGCACCAGCTCGATGTCCTCGACCTGGTCGCCGCGCTGCACTCCGAGGCGGGCCGCACCGTGGTGATGGTGCTGCACGACCTCGGGCAGGCCGCCCGCTACGCGGATCATCTCGTGGTCCTCAAGGACGGGCAGCTGGCGGCGTCCGGCGCTCCGGCGGACGTCCTCGACGCGGAGCTGGTCAAGTCCGTGTTCGACGTGGACTGCCGGGTGATTCCCGACCCCGAGACCGGCACCCCGCTGGTCGTCCCCAAGGGCAGCGCGAAACGGCATACCGCCGTCTCCGCCTGACCCGACCGCTCTCCCCCACGAGCACGTCCCTTCCCGCTCTCCCCTCAAGGAAGTCGAACCCTCATGTTCAGCAGATCCGCTCTCCGCGCCCGGCGTCTGCCGGCCGCGCTGCTCGCCACCGCCCTGGGTACCGCCGGTCTCACCGCGTGTGGCGGTGGCTCCTCCTCCGACGACGACGCGGCGAAGGGCGGCGCCGGTTTCCCGCGCACCGTCAAGAGCGTCCTCGGCGGCGACGTGAAGATCCCCGCCAAGCCGAAGCGGGTGGTCGTCCTGGACACCGGTGAGCTCGACGATGTCGCCACGCTCGGCATCAAGCCGGTCGGCGCGGTCTCCCCGCACATGAAGTCCGAGGGCGGCTTCCCCTCGTACCTCAAGGGTGAGATCGACGGCGTCAAGGACGTCGGTCCGCTGCTGGAGCCGAACCTTGAGAAGATCGCGATGCTCAAGCCCGATCTGATCCTGTCCTCCAAGGTCCGGCACGAGAAGATCTACGACAAGCTCAACGCCATCGCGCCGACCGTCTTCACCGAGACCACCGGCGGTCCCTGGAAGGCCAATCTGAAGGTCCACGCCAAGGCGCTGGGTCTGGAGAAGGAAGCCGACCAGAAGCTCAAGGCGTACGAGAGCCGGGCCAAGGCGCTGGGCGAGGCCATCAAGAAGAAGAACCACGTCAAGATGCCCACGGCCTCCGTGGTCCGCTTCGTCGCCGGTCCGACCCGCCTCTACCAGAAGTCGTCCTACAGCGGCGTGGTCCTGAACGACATCGGCCTGGCCCGGCCGAAGTCGCAGAGCTCCACCGACCCGGTCAAGACGATGCTCGACGTCAGCCCGGAGCAGATCGACAAGGCCGACGCCGACATGGTGTTCGTGACCGTCGCGGACGAGCCGGACAAGACGCAGCAGAAGGACGTCACGTCCAACCCGGTCTGGAAGGACCTGCGGGCCGTCAAGGACCACAAGGTCTTCAACGTGCCGGACGAGACCTGGATGTCCGGTATCGGCATCCAGGCCGCCGAGCACATGCTCGCCGATGTGGCGAAGGCCGCCGGCGTGCCGCTGCCGAAGGGCTGACCGCCAGCGTGGGGTGGGCCGCCGTCCCGGCCCGCCCCACGGCCCGGCCACCTTCCGCCGGACTGTCCCCAATCCCCCAACTCCCCCCATGCTCCCCCGCACCGCCCTTGATCCCGAAGGGGTCCCGCTCATGCGGATGTACCTGCTCGCCCTCAACCCCACCGACTCCGTCACCGAGGGATTTCTCCCCGCCGCCGCCCGCCTCGGTCTCGATGTCACGATCCTGACGGACCAGCCCGGAGCGCACCGCCGCACCTCCCCCGGCATCGAGGTCCTGGAGTGCGACGTCCATGACTTCCGCGCCGTCATCACCCGAATAGCCACCCACCACCCGGCTGCCGCGGTCTTCACCAACAGCGACCATCTGCAGACCCAGACGGCGCTGGCCGCCGAGTACTTCGGGCTGCCCGGCAAGGACTGGCGGGCCGCGCTGCGCGCCAAGAACAAGGCCGAGATGCGCCGCCATCTGGCCGCGGCGGGCGCCGACACCGTACGGTCCGCGGAGCTCGCACCCGGTCAGGACCCGGCCGCGCTGACCGCCGCCGCGCTGCCCTACCCCTGCGTGGTCAAACCCCGTGAGGGCGTGGCCAGCGAGGATGTGATGCTGGCCGCCGGTCCGGAGGAACTGGTGGCGCGGGCCAAGGAGATCCAGGCGCGGCGCCCGCAGGCGGCCCTGGTCGCCGAGGAGTTCCTGGCCGGTGAGCTGTACACGCTGGAGACCCTGGGCGACGGCCGGCGGCGCCATGTGCTGGGCGGCTTCCACACCACGGTCTCCGCACCGCCCGCCTTCATCGAGGAGCGGCACGACTTCGTCGCCGTCCACCCGGAGCCCGTCGTCACCCAGGTGCTGGCCCAACTCGACGCGCTGGGCGTCGGGTTCGGCGCCTGTCACACCGAGTTCGTGGTGCACGAGGGCCGGGCGCGGCTCATCGAGGTGAACTACCGCGTCATCGGCGACCAGTGCGATCTGCTGCTCGCGCAGGTCCTGGGCATCGAGCTGTTCGAGCACATTCTCCGTACGCATCTGGGCGAGCCGCTGCCCGCCGATCTCGGTGCGCGGCAGGACGGCGCGGGCCGGGTCGAATACGCCCTCGCCGACCGGGCCGGGACGCTCACCGCCGCACCGGCCGCCATGGACCGCGAGGAGGACGGCGTACGGCTGCGCTACCGGCCGCTGCGGGACACCGGCACCGAGCACCCGCTGTACCGCACCAACCGTGACTACCTGGGCGTGCTGCGGGCCACCGGCACCGACCGGACGGCCCTGGACCGGGCCGCGGACGGCTTCTTCGCCACCGAGCGCTGGGAGATCACCTCGTGACCACCGCCCTCGACACCACCGCCGGCCCGGCCGCTCAGGAGGCCGAGGAGTCCGAGCTGCTGCTGCGGGTGCTGAGCGCGCTGCTGCGGGAGGACGTCGTCGGACTGCGCACCCGCGGCACGCTGCTGGAGCGTCCGGACGGCCCCTGGCTGCGGCTGCCCGCGGGCCCGGACGCCGGCGCCCTGCTGCTGCCGCTGGGCCCGGACGGCTACCAGAGCACCCACGCGGCGCGGCTGCCGCTGCTCGTCCGGGAGGCCGACGGCGCCCGGCTGACCTCGGCCGATGAGATCCTCACCGCCCTGCGGGAGCACGCCGACCCGGCCGACCACACCGGTTTCGACGCCTTCGCCGAGGAGTGCCGGCAGACGCTGGCGACGATGCGGCTGCACGCCCGTACCCGGGAGGAGGCCGAGCAGAAACTGACGGAGCGCCATGGCGCTTCGGCCGCTGACTGGCTGGGCCTGCACGGGGGTCTGGCGTACGACACGCTGGCCGCGCGCCTGGACCACCCCGTGTACCCGACCGCGCGGGGCCGCTCCGACCTGGACGAGGACCGGCTGCGGGCGTACGCACCGGAGTTCCGCCCGGACTTCGCGCTGCGCTGGCTGGCCGTACCGCGCTCCGCGCTCACCGTGGCGGGCGGCGAGGCGGCGCTGCCCGGCTGCTGGCCGACGCCGGACCGGCTGGGTCTGCCGGACCTGGACGGCAGCCATCTCGCGCTGCCCGTCCACCCGTTGACGCTCGGCGCACCGCTGGACGAGGCGCTGCGCGAGACCGGACTGGCGGGCACGGCGGTGCTGTCCGATCGGGAGCTGCTCGGCGCGGTGCCGACGCTGTCGATGCGGACGGTGGCGGTGGACGCCGACCCCCGGCTGCATCTGAAGCTGCCGTTGGCCACCGCGACGCTGGGACTGCGCAACCGGCGCACCATCAAGCCCCGTACGCTGATCGACGGCGCCGAGGGCCAGCGGCTGCTGGAGCGGGTGATCGCCCGCGAGCCGCGGTTCGCGGAGTCGGTGCTGCAGGCCGACGAGACGGTGTACGCGCACGCCGGGCACGAGCTGCTGGCCGTACTGTGCCGGCGCTATCCGGCCGGGCTGGAGGGCAGCGCCGTGGTGCCGCTGGCCGCGCTGCTGGGCCGGGCGCCCGGCGGACGGCTGGTGATCGACCAGCTCGCCGACCGCTTCTACGGCGGCGACCCACTGGCCCTGCTGGACGCCCTGCTGGCGCTGCTCTTCGACTGGCAGACCACGCTGTTCGGTTACGGCATCGGCCTGGAGTCGCATCAGCAGAACATCTCGCTGGTGCTGGACCGGGCCGCGGACGGCACCCGGCTGCGGCTGCTGTTCAAGGACAACGACGCGCCGCGGATCCACACCGGCCGGCTGCGGGAGACGCTGGGGACGGACGCCCCGGACCCCTCGGTCTTCGCCGACCCGCGGATCTTCGCCGAGGACGACCGGCCGGTGCTGGACCTGTTCACCACCATCACGCTCCATCTGTGCGCGGGCTCCTACGCGTTCGGGCTGGCCCGGCACGGGCGCGCCCCGCTGGAGCGGCTGCTGGGCCTGGTCCGCGACCGGCTCGCCGAGGCCGTCGCCCGGCTGGGCGGCGCGCCGGGCGAGCCGGGCGCCGCGCTGCGTGCGCATGTCCTGGACGCGCCGGAGCTGCCGGTCAAGGCCATGGTCAGCGCCGGCACCCTGCTGTCGAAGGAGCGTTCCGGCGCGGCCGACATCAACAAGCACTACACCACCGGCCCCAACTATCTGCTGCCGCTGGGGACTTCCTGATGCAAGACACCGCCATACCCCACCGGGTCGAACCGGCCGCCGTCGAGACCAAG
Organism: Streptomyces tubercidicus; assembly: GCF_027497495.1. Taxonomy (GTDB): domain Bacteria; phylum Actinomycetota; class Actinomycetes; order Streptomycetales; family Streptomycetaceae; genus Streptomyces; species Streptomyces tubercidicus. The sequence continues at coordinate 7,117,290 of NZ_CP114205.1, read as the reverse complement.
GTCCGCCCCGGCCTGGCCCGCCGCCAGGTCTACGCGGTGGCCGGCTGCTACTTCGTGGCGTCGTTCGCCGCGCTGGGCCTGCCGCCCTACCTCACCGAGATCCTGCCCGAACTGGGCGACGGCGCCGCCCGCTGGGCCGGTCTGCTGTACATCGTGCCCACCATCTTCGGCGCCATCGGTGCGCCGCTGTGGGGGCGGCTGGCCGACCGCTTCGGCCGTAAACGGCTGCTGCTGCGGGCTCAGTTGGGTCTCGCCGCGGCGTTCGTGCTGGCGGGCTGGGCCGATTCGCTCGCCACCTTCACCGCGGCGTTGGTGATCCAGGGTGTGCTGGGCGGCACCTTCGCCGCCTCGAACGGCTATCTGGGGGCGGCGCTGGAGGGCCATGCGCTGTCCCGTGCGCTGACGCTGATGCAGGGCAGCGCACGGGCGGCACTGGTGTGCGCGCCGATCGTCGTCGGCGCGCTGACGCCCTGGCTCTCGCCGCACCGCCAGTACGCCCTGCTGGCCGTGCTGCCGCTGGCCGCCGCCGTGATGCTGGCGGCGCTCCCGGAGCCCCCGCGGGCCGGGCCCGCCGCACCGCAGGCCGCCACCGCGGAGGTCGACGCGGACGGGACATCGGCGGTCGAGACGGCCGCCGCCGAGGCCGCGGCGGACGGGACGCCCCGGCGTGCCCCGGACTCCTCGCTGCGGGCCCTGTACGCCCTGGAGTTCGCCTTCGTCTTCTCCACCGTCATCTCCTTCCCGTACCTGATCTCCCTCATCAAGGAGCGGCTGCCGGGCACCGGGCCGATGGTCTCCGGTGTGCTGTTCGCGCTGCCGCACCTGTGCTACCTGGTCGCGGCGATCGCGGTGCACTCCCTGTTCCGCACCCGCCCCCGGCTCGGCATCGCGATCGGCTTCGGCTGTATCGCGCTCGGCCTGGCCGGGCACGGCGTCGCCGACTCGCTCACCGCCTTCGTCGCGGTACGGCTGGTGCTCGGCGCCGGCCTCACCCTGGGCCTGGTCTGTATGTCGGTGCTGGCCGCCGACTGCGCCAAGGGCCGTGCCCCGGGCGGGCTGTTCGGCTCGATCGAATTCTTCTCCAAGGCCGGTGCCGTCGCCGCCGGTGTGGCCGCCGCGGCCGGAAACGACTGGTTCGGTCCCACCGCGCCCGTCCTGACCGGCACCGCGATAGCGCTGATCACCGTGCTCGCGACCGCCGCCCCCCGCCTCTCCCGTACTCTCCGCACCCGCAGGAGCCCCCGATGCCCTCGCTGACCAACTCCCCCGGCACCACCGCGGCGGGCGCCGCCCCCGCCGGTCTGCCCACCGCCGACCAGGCCGTGGCGCACACCCTGCTCAACTGCCTGCTGCGCGAGGTGTCCGGACCCGAGCACCAGACCGCCGTCGACGACGGGCGGCTGCTGATCCGGCTGCCGCGCCGCGGGGTGCTGCTGCGGGTCGCACTGCGCCGTACCTCGCTGCTGGGTGCGCACCGGTTCACCGGCCCGGTGTCCGAACAGACCGCCGACGGCTGGGCCGAGGTCGGCTGGCGCCGGCTGGCCGAGTATGTGCACGCCGAACTGTCGCTGCGGACCGGGGTGGACAACGAAGAGTTCCTGGCCCAGATCGCCTCCAGCCACCAGGCCGTCTCCGCGGCTCTGGAGGCCCGTACGGAGCACCCGGCCGCCGGGGAGTACGGCACGGAGGACTGGCAGACCGCCTATGTCACCTCCGAGCAGGCGCTGATCCTGGGCCACCGCTTCCACCCGACCCCCAAGGCCCGCACCGGCGATCCCACCGCCTGGCAGTCGTACGCGCCCGAGACCGGCGCCGTCTTCCCGCTGCTGCTGCTCGCCGTGCGCGAGGAACTGATCGCCGAGGAAGCGGTCGACGAGCGCGCCACCGCCCCGCTGGACGCGCTGCACACCGAGGTCCCGGACGGCTACCGGCTGCTGCCGGTCCACCCCTGGCAGTACGAGCTGCTGCGCGACCACGCCGGTCTGCGGGAGGCGCTGGACCGCGACGACATCCGCGTCCTGGGCACCGGCGGGACGCCGTTCGCCGCCACCGCCTCGGTGCGCACGCTCTACGACGGCGAGGCGTTCCTCAAGTTCAGCCTGAACGTCCGGATCACCAACTGCCTCCGGAAGAACGCCAGTTACGAGCTGTCCGGGGCGGTGGCCCTCACCCGGCTGCTGGCACCGGCGCTCACCGACCTCGCCACCCGGTTCCCCGGCAGCGCGGTGCTGCGCGAGCCCGCCTACCGCAGCCTGGCGCTGCCCGGCGCCGACGGCCGCCCGGACACCGAGCTGCTCGAAGGGTTCGGCGTCATCGTCCGCGAGGGCCTCTCCCAGCAGCTGCTGCCCGGCACCACCCCGCTGCTGGCGGCCGCCGTCGCCGACGAGTACCCGACCAGCCCGGCCCATGTCTCCCGGCTCCTGGAGGGCACCGGCCCGCAGGCCGCACTGGACTGGTGGGCCGCCTACCTCAATCTGCTCCTCCCGCCGGTGCTCGCCGCCTACTTCGACCACGGCCTGGTGCTGGAGCCGCATCTGCAGAACGTGCTGGTCTGTGTCGACGGCGACGGGATGCCCGCCCAGGTCCTCTTCCGTGACCTGGAGGGCACCAAGCTGGTCCCCGAGCACCACGCCGAGCTGCTGGCGTCGCTGCCCGAGCAGGTCGCGGCGCCGATGACCTACGACGCCCAGCGCGGCTGGGACCGGGTCGTGTACTGCCTGCTGGTCAACCACGTCGCCGAGATGCTCGCCGCGCTCGCCGATCTGCACCCGGACACCGAGGCGGAGCTGTGGGCGCTGGTGCGCCGCACCCTGCAGACCCACGCGGACCGCTACGGCTGCCCGCCGCGGCTGGCCGCCCTGCTGGCCGGTGTCCCGCTGCCCGCCAAGGCCAATCTGCTGACCCGCTGGGCGCGCAAGGCCGACCGCGAGGCCGGCTATGTCCTGCTGCCCTCGCCGCTGGCCGAAGACGTTCTGTCCGGTGCCGTACGCGCCGACGACACCACCCCCTGGAGCACCCGATGACCACCCCCGGCCTCGCCCCCACCCCCGCGGTCCGCGACCGCGCCCAGGGCCTCGCGCCCGAGGAACTGCCCGCCTACCTCTACGACCTGACGGCGCTGCGCACGCACACGGCCGAGGTCCGGGCCGCCCTGCCCGAGCGCGTCGAGCTGTACTACGCGGCCAAGGCCAACCCGGAGCCGGAGATCCTGGGCGCGCTGCGCCCGTACGTCGACGGCTACGAGGTCTCCTCGGGCGGCGAACTGGCGCATGTCGCCAAGGCCGTACCCGGCGCCCCGCTCGCCTTCGGCGGACCGGGCAAGACGCCCGCGGAGATCGCCCAGGCGCTGGAGACCGGCGTGGAGCGCTTCCACGTGGAGAGCGTGTACGAGATCCATATGCTCGCGAGCCTGGCCGCGCGGCTCGCCCCGGAACGCCGGATCGCGGTGCTGGCCCGCTTCAACCTGCCGGTCGACGACGGCTCCCTGGACGGCAGTTCGCTGGCCATGGGCGGCCGCCCGGCCCCCTTCGGACTGGACCCCGAGCAGGCCGGTGAGGTCGTCGCGCTGCTCACCGACGGCAGCTATCCGCACCTCGAACTCCGCGGCGTTCACGCCCACTTGGCGAGCGGCCTGGAGGCGCCGGAGCAGCTGGCCGTGGCGGAGTCGATCGTGACCTGGGCCGCCGCGCTGGCCGCCCGGCACCGGGTGCCGCTGTCCGAGGTGACCATCGGCGGCGGCATGGCGGTCGACTACGCCGCGCCGGAGCGCCGTTTCGACTGGACCGCGTACGGCGCCGGCCTGGACCGGCTCGCCGCGGCGCACCCCGGTCTCACCCTGCGGATCGAGCCGGGGCGGGCGCTGACCGCGTACTGCGGCTGGTACGCCACCGAGGTGCTGGATGTGAAGCACAGCCACGGCGAGGAGTTCGCGGTGGTGCGCGGGGGCACCCACCATCTGCGGACCCCGGCGACCAAGGGCCACGACCAGCCCTGCACGGTGCTGCCGTCCGACGCGCCCTGGCCGCACCCCTGGCCGCGGTCGGCGGCGGAGGGCGGCCTGGTCACCGTCACCGGGCAGCTGTGCACCCCGAAGGACGTGCTGGCCCGCCAGGTCCCGGCGCCGGGGCTGCGGGCCGGTGACCGGGTGGTGTTCGGGGTCGCCGGGGCGTACGCCTGGAACATCTCGCACCATGACTTCCTGATGCATCCGCGCCCCGGCTTCCACTTCCTGGGCGCCGAGGAGCCCGGTGCCCAGGAGCCCGGCGCGGCAGAGGGGGCCTGAGATGCTGCGGCCCAACGAGGTCCGGCGGAAGCTCGGCGCGGGCGAGGAGGTCTACGGGCTGTTCAGCACGCTGCCCGAGCCCACGATGGTGGAGATGATCGGCTGTGCCGGGTATGACTTCGTCATCCTGGACACCGAGCACACGCTCGTCGACCCGCAGCGACTGGAGAATCTGATCCGGGCCGCCGAGACGAGCGGGCTCACCCCGTTCGTCCGGGTCCCCGAGGCCGACCCCGGCGCGGTGCTGCGCGCCCTGGACGCCGGGGCGATGGGCATCGTCGTCCCGCACGTCCGCGGGCGCGCGGACATCGATGCCACGATCCGGGCGGCCCGTTACGCCCCCGAGGGGATGCGGTCCCTCAACGGGGGCCGCGGCCCCGGCTTCGGCCGGATAGACCCGGCCGAGTACCTGCGCCGGGCCAACGCGGAGATCATGGTCATCGCGCTGCTGGAGGACGCCGAGGGCATCGAGGCCATCGATGAGATCCTCGCCCCCGGCGGTGTCGATCTCGTACTGCCGGGACCCGGCGATCTCTCGCAGTCCTACGGGGTGCCCTGGCAGGTCCGCCACCCCCGCGTCCAGGAGGCGGTCCGCACCCTCCGCGCGGCCTGCGCCCGGCACACCGTCCCCTTCTGCGCCATGTCCACGACGCCGGAGCGCCGCGCGGAGTGGCGCGCCGACGGTGTCACGGCGTTCGTCGTGGGCGAGGACCGTGATCTGACGGCACGTGCGCTGCGCGGGCATCTGGCGCGGACCGCCGGGCGGGAGTGAGGGCCACACCATCGGCGGTGCCTGCCGCGGCCCCGCGCGGGAACGGATGACGGGATAACCGATCGTCCGAAGGAGCTGAGCGGGAGATGGACCGGAACACGGCATTCTTGATCGCGGGAGCGGGGCTGGCCGGAGCCAAGGCCGCGGAGACGCTGCGCGCGGAGGGCTTCGACGGCCCGCTCGTGCTGCTGGGCGACGAGCACGAGCGGCCGTATGAGCGGCCGCCGCTGTCCAAGGGCTATCTCCTGGGCACCTCCGAGAAAGAGAAGGTCTATGTCCATCCGCCCCAGTGGTACGCGGAGCACGATGTCGACCTGCGCCTGGGCCGGACCGTCAGCGCCGTCGACCCGGCCGCCCATGAGGTGACCCTGGCGGACGGCAGCCGGCTCGGTTACGCCAAGCTGCTGCTGGCCACCGGCTCCACCCCGCGCCGGCTGCCGGTGCCCGGTGCGGACCTCGACGGGGTCCACTACCTGCGGCGGCTGGCGGACAGCGAGCGTCTCCAGGAGGTCAACCGGTCCGCGTCCCGGATCGTGGTGATCGGCGCCGGCTGGATCGGTCTGGAGACCGCCGCCGCGGCGCGCACGGCCGGTGTCGAGGTGACCGTGCTGGAGGCCGCGCCGCTGCCGCTGCTGCGGGTCCTCGGTCCCGAAGTGGCCCGGATCTTCGCCACGCTGCACACCGATCACGGGGTCGAGCTGCGCGGCGGCGCCCAGGTCGCGGAGATCACCGGCACGAACGGCGCGGTGGACGGGGTGCGGCTGGCCGACGGCAGTCTGATCGGGGCCGACGCGGTCATCGTCGGCATCGGGATCACCCCCAACACCGAACTGGCCGCCGCGGCCGGGCTCAAGGTCGACAACGGCATCGTCGTGGACGAGCGGCTGCGCTCCTCCCACCCCGACATCTTCGCCGCCGGCGATGTCGCCAACGCCTACCACCCGCTGCTGGGCCGGCATCTGCGCGTCGAACACTGGGCCAACGCCCTCCACCAGCCGAAGACCGCCGCCAAGGCCATGCTGGACCAGGACGTCCGCTACGACCGGCTGCCGTACTTCTTCACCGACCAGTACGACCTGGGCATGGAGTACACCGGATACGTCGAGCCGGAGGGCTACGACCGGGTCGTCTTCCGCGGGGACACCGACGCCCGTGAGTTCATCGCCTTCTGGCTCTCCGGGGGACGGGTGCTGGCCGGGATGAATGTGAATGTCTGGGACGTCGTCGAGCCGATCCGGGCGCTGGTGACGAGCGGGCAGGCCGTGGACCCCGAGCGGCTGGCCGATCCGGACGTGCCGCTGCCGGAACTGCTGCCCTGAGCTGCGGCGGCCCGGTTCTCACGGGCCGCCTCGGGTGACTGTGTGGCCGCCGTAACGACGGGTGATTCCTGGCTGTGACACCTGGTTAACGGATCGTTCGTAGGGTCGGAGAGAGCTTCCGACCACGAAGGGGACCGTACGTGACCGCACCGGAACCGCTGTCAGAGCACCTCACCCAGGTGCGGACGGTGTGCTCGTACTGCGGGGTCGGCTGCGGGATCGTGCTGGATGTCGCGACGGACCCGGAGGGGCGGCGCACGGTCCGCAAGGCGGCCGGTGACAAGAGCCATCCGGCGAACGGCGGACGGCTCTGCACCAAGGGCGCGACCAGCGCCGAGCTGCTCGCCGCGCCGGGACGGCTGTCGTCCGCCCTGGTGCGTGCGGACCGCGGCGACGAGCCGGCCGCCGAACCGATGGCGGCGGCCGTCAAACGGACCGCCGGACGGCTGCGCGACATCGTCGACACACACGGCCCGGACGCCCTCGCGCTGTATGTCTCCGGCCAAATGACGCTGGAGGCCCAGTACTTGGCGAACAAGCTCGCCAAGGGCTTCGTCCGCACCCGGCACATCGAGTCCAACTCCCGGCTGTGCATGGCGAGCGCGGGCAGCGGCTACAAGCTGTCGCTGGGCGCGGACGGCCCGCCCGGCTCCTACCAGGACTTCGAGCATGCCGAGGTCTTCTTCGTCATCGGCTCCAACATGGCCGACTGCCACCCGATCCTCTTCCTGCGGATGATGGAACGGGTGAAGGCGGGCGCCAAGCTGATCGTGGTCGATCCCCGCCGGACCGCCACCGCGGCCAAGGCCGATCTGTTCCTGCAGATCGCGCCGGGGACGGATCTGGCGCTGCTGAACGGTCTGCTGCATCTGCTGGCCGAGAACGGCCGGGTCGATACCGAGTTCATCGCCGAGCACACCGAGGGCTGGGAGGCCATGCCGGCCTTCCTCCAGGACTATCCGCCCGCGCGGGTCGCGGAGCTCACCGGAATCCCGGAGGCGGACCTGCGCCGGGCCGCCGAGTGGATCGGCGCGGCGGACGACTGGATGAGCTGCTGGACCATGGGCCTGAACCAGAGCACCCATGGCACCTGGAACACCAATGCCCTGGTCAACCTGCATCTGGCGACCGGGGCGATCTGCCGCCCCGGCAGCGGCCCGTTCTCGCTCACCGGCCAGCCCAATGCGATGGGCGGCCGTGAGATGGGCTACATGGGGCCGGGGCTGCCCGGACAGCGGTCGGCGCTGGTGGACGCGGACCGGGCCTTCACCGAGGAGCTGTGGGGCCTGGAACCGGGGACGCTGCGGACCGAGGGCCCCGGCCAGGGGACCGTGGAGATGTTCCGGCGGCTGGCGGACGGCGACATCAAGGCGTGCTGGATCATCTGCACCAACCCCGTCGCCTCGGTCGCCAACCGCCGGACGGTCATCGAGGGCCTGGAGGCGGCGCAGTTCGTGGTGGCGCAGGACGTCTTCGCGGACACCGAGACCAATGCGTACGCCGATGTCGTACTGCCCGCGGCCATGTGGGCCGAGTCCGAGGGCGTCATGGTCAACTCCGAGCGCAATCTGACGCTGGTACGGCCGGCCGCGGACCCGCCGGGCGAGGCCTGGCCGGACTGGCGGATCATCGCGGAGATCGCCTGCGAAATGGGCTACGCGGACGCCTTCACCTACCACAGCGCGGAGGAGATATTCGAGGAGATCACACGCGCCTGGAACCCGCAGACCGGCTATGACCTGCGCGGGGTGACCTATGAGCGGCTGCGGCGGACCCCCGTGCAGTGGCCCAGCGCGGCCGTCGACGGACCCGACCGCAATCCGGTGCGCTACCTCAACGACGGCATCAGCCAGACCCTGGACGAGCACCCGGACGGCACCCGCCCCCGGCTGTCCTTCCCCACCGCGACCGGCCGGGCCGTGTTCTTCGCCCGTCCGCACCTCCCGGCGGCCGAGATGCCCGACGACGACTACCCGTACGTGCTGAACACCGGCCGGCTGCCCCACCAGTGGCACACCCTGACCAAGACCGGCAAGGTCGGCAAGCTGAACAAGCTCAACCCCGGCCCGTTCGTGGAGCTGCACCCGCAGGACGCGGAGGCGCTGGGCCTGGCGGACGGTGACACGGTGGAGGTCGCCTCACGGCGCGGCCGGGCGGTCCTGCCCGCCGTGGTGACCGACCGGGTGCGGCCCGGCAACTGCTTCGCACCGTTCCACTGGAATGACCTGTTCGGCGAGTACCTCAGCGTCAACGCGGTGACCCATGACGCGGTCGATCCGGTCTCCTTCCAGCCCGAGTTCAAGGTGTGTGCGGTGTCGTTGGTTCGGGTCGCGGGTGGCTCGGGGGAGTCGGCGGGTGGGGTGGATGCCGGGCGGGTGGGCGGCGGACGGACGGGGTCCGGGCAGGCGGGCGACGTGGCCGAGGTGGCCGGGGCCGATGCGGGCCAGGGGTGGGGCGCGGGCGGGGCGGCATCGGCGCTGGCCGGGGTGTTCCGGCTCGGCGAGGCGGCCCCGCCGGTGCTGGCCGAGCACGAGCGGCGCTATCTCTCCGGCTTTCTGGCCGGGCTGGGCTCGGGGGCCGGCGCCGTCGGCACTCCCGTGCTCCCGTCTCACGCGCCCTTCAGCCCGGAGAGCGCGCTGTGGGTCAACGGCGTACTGGCCGGGATGTTTTCCCGCACCCCGGACGACCGGGCCGCGCCCGCGACGGCGGCGGACCCGGCGGAGGCTCCCGCCGAAGCGGCCGACGCCCCGCCCGCCCGTACGGTGATCGTCCTGTGGGCCTCCCAGACGGGCAACGCGGAGGAAGTGGCGGCCGACGCGGCCCGGCGGCTGACCGGCAGCGGGCAGGCGGCGACGCTGCTGAGCATGGCCGACAGCGCTCCGGACGCCCTGCCGCACGGCGCCGATCTGCTCCTCGTCACCAGCACCTTCGGCGACGGCGACGCCCCCGACAACGGGACCGGCTTCTGGGAGACCCTCAACGCACCCGACACCCCCCGGCTGGACGGGATGCGCTACGCCGTCCTCGCCCTGGGCGACTCCTCCTACGACGACTTCTGCGGCCACGGCCGCCGGCTCGACACCCGCCTCGCCGAACTGGGCGCGGAACGGCTGGTGCCCCGTACGGACTGCGAACCGGACTATGAGCAGCCTGCTGAGCGGTGGCTCGACCAGGTGGTTACGGCCCTGAAGGCGGGCGCGGAGGGGGACGGGGGTGCGGGGCGGGACGGGAGTGCGGGGCCGGTCGCCGACGGGGGTGCGGACGCCGACGGCGGTGCGGACGCCGATACGAGCGCGGGCGCCACGGGCCGGGCGCCGGGAACGGCCCCGGCTCCCGTGGCTCCGGGCCAAGCGCCCGCCGGACCCGCCCGCCCCTCCAAGGCCGCGCCCGCCACCGTCCGCCTCATCGGCAACGACCTGCTGAGCCGCGCCGGAGCCACCAAGGAGGTACGTCAGTTCACCTTCGACACCCGGGACGGCGACAGCGACGGCACTCCACTGGCCTACGAGGTGGGGGACGCCCTCGGCGTGCTGCCGCGGAACTGCCCGGACCTCGTCGCCGAGTGGCTGGCCCTCACCGGTCTCGATCCGGCCGCCACGGTCGAGCTCACGGGCCTGGGCACGGTGCCGCTGGGCGAGGCCCTGCACCGCCATCTGGATATCGCCAGGATCACCCCCGCGCTCCTCCGGCTCGCCGCCGAACGCACCGGTGACCGGGTCCTCAAGAAGCTGCTGCGGCCGGACAACAAGGGCGAGCTGGCCCAGTGGACCTGGAGCCGGCAGGCCGTCGATGTCCTCGCGGAGTACCCGGTCCTGGCCGGTGCGGCGGAGTGGGCCGGTCTGCTCCCCCGTCTCCAGCCCCGGCTGTACTCCATATCGTCCAGCCCGCTGACCGACCCCGGGCTGCTCCGGCTGACGGTCTCCGTGGTCCGCTACGAAAACCGCGCCGGCCGCCCCCGCAAGGGCGTGGCCTCCACTTTTCTGGCCGATGCCGAGCCCGGCAGCCCGGTACCGGTGTTCGTCCAGCGCACCGCCCACTTCCGTCCGCCGGCCGATCCGGCCACCCCGATGGTGATGGTGGGCCCCGGTACCGGGGTGGCGCCCTTCGTCGGCTTCCTGGACGAGCGGCGCGCCCGCGGCCACCGCGCCCCCAACTGGCTCTTCTTCGGTGAGCAGCGACGCGCCACGGACTTCTACTACGAGGACGCGCTGGGCCGGCTGCGCCGCGACGGGCTGCTCACCCGGCTGGACACCGCGTTCTCCCGCGATCAGCGGGCCAAGGTCTACGTCCAGGACCGGATGCGCGAACACGGCGCCCAGCTGTGGTCCTGGCTGAAGGACGGCGCCCACTTCTATGTGTGCGGTGACGCCTCCCGGATGGCCAAGGACGTCGACCGTGCCCTACGGGACATCGCCGTCGCGCATGGCGGCCTGTCGGAGGAGACGGCCGCCGCTTACGTCAAACAGCTCGCCGCCGACAAACGCTACGTCCGCGACGTGTACTGATCCACGCCCCGAGGCCCCGCCCGCGCTCCGTAACGCTCCTGTCCGACCATGCCGTTCGCCCGCCCCCGGGTTGATTTCTTGAACGGGCCGACCCCGGACATTGGACGGACGATGGAGAGGAAGGAGAGCCCTATGACCCTGATGACCACTGACGCCATGCCCGCCGACCCCACGCCCCGCGACGCCATGACCACTGACGCCATGACCACCGAGCCGGAGCCGAGAGGGCCGGAGCCGGTGCCGAGCGACCCCGAACCGCTGCCGCGGGACCCGGTTCCCGCCGAGCCGGAACCGGACGAGCCGGGCCCGGCCCCGGTGGAGCCCCCCGGCACGGAGCCCGGCGTCCACCCGGCGACCGAGCCACCCGACTGACCACGGCCCGCCCCGATGGCCACCCAGCGTCACCCCAGCGAGGTGCGGACACGGTGGGCGGTCCGGTCTGCCGCCCGCGCTGCGCGCCCGCTGCGCCACGCCCGACGCACGCCCCGTTGAGGAGGAGCCGAGCATCATGCCCGACGCGCAGACCCCGGAAGGGAGGACGGGGGCCCCGGCGGCACCGGGGCCCCTCGACACGGCCGAGCTGCGACAACTCGATGCCCACTGGCGGGCCGCCAACTATCTGTCCGTCGGGCAGATCTATCTGATGGCCAATCCGCTGCTGGAAGCGCCGCTGCGGCCCGAGCACATCAAGCCGCGCCTGCTGGGCCACTGGGGCACCTCGCCCGGCCTGAACCTGGTGCACACCCACCTCAACCGCGTCATCAAGGCCCGTGACCTGGACGCGCTGTGCGTATGGGGGCCGGGACACGGCGGCCCCGCCGTGGTGGCCAACTCCTGGCTGGACGGCACCTACTCCGAGACCTATCCCGATGTCAGCCGGGACGCGGCGGGCATGGCCCGGCTGTTCCGGCAGTTCTCGTTCCCCGGCGGGGTGCCCAGCCATGTCGCACCGGAGACCCCGGGCTCGATCCACGAGGGCGGCGAGCTGGGATACTCCCTCACCCATGCCTATGGCGCGGCGTTCGACAATCCGCAGCTGCTGGTCACCTGTGTGGTCGGCGACGGCGAGGCGGAGACCGGGCCGCTCGCCGCGTCCTGGCACGCCACGAAGTTCCTGGACCCGGTGCACGACGGCGCGGTCCTGCCCGTGCTGCACCTCAACGGCTACAAGATCGCCAATCCGACCGTGCTCGCCCGGATCCCGCAGGACGAGCTGGACGCGCTGCTGCGCGGCTACGGCCATGAGCCGATCCATGTGACCGGCGACGATCCGGCGGCCGTCCATCAGGCACTGGCCGCCGCCATGGACGGCGCCCTGGACCGGATCGCCGCGATCCAGCACCGGGCCCGCCGCGAAGGTGACCGGGAGCGCCCTCGCTGGCCCATGATCGTGCTGCGTACGCCCAAGGGCTGGACCGGTCCGCACGAGGTCGACGGGCAGCCCGTCGAGAACACCTGGCGCTCCCACCAGGTCCCGCTGGCCGGCGTACGGGACGACGCCGGGCATCTGCGGCAGCTGGCGGACTGGCTGCGCTCGTACCGTCCGGAGGAGCTGTTCGACGACGGGGGCCGGCCGCGCCCGGAGGTGCTGGCGTGTGTGCCCGAGGGGACGCGCCGGCTCGGTGCCTCACCGCACGCCAACGGCGGTCTGCTGGTGCGGGATCTGCCGCTCCCGCCGCTGGAGCGGTACGCGGTGCAGGTCGACAAGCGAGGCACCGCGCTGCACGAGCCGACCCGAGTGCTCGGCGGACTGCTGGCAGCGGTCATGGAAGCCACCGCGGAGCGCCGCGACTTCCGTGTCGTGGGCCCCGACGAGACCGCGTCCAACCGGCTGGAGGCGCTCTACGACGTCACCGGCAAGGCATGGCAGGCCGCGACACTCGGCACCGATGAGCATCTCGCGCACGACGGCCGGGTCATGGAGGTGCTCTCCGAGCACCTGTGCCAGGGGTGGCTGGAGGGCTATCTGCTCACCGGCCGGCACGGGCTGTTCTCCAGCTACGAGGCGTTCGCGCACATCGTCGACTCCATGGTCAACCAGCACATCAAATGGCTGCGGACCGCCCGTCGGCTGCCCTGGCGGCGCCCCCTCGCCTCGCTCAACTATCTGCTCACCTCCCACGTCTGGCGGCAGGACCACAACGGTTTCTCGCACCAGGACCCCGGCTTCGTCGACCACATCCTCAACAAGAGCCCGGAGGTGGTCCGGGTCTATCTGCCGCCGGACGCCAACACCCTGCTCTCGGTGGCCGATCATGCGCTGCGCAGCCGCGACTACGTCAATGTGATCGTGGCCGGCAAACAGCCGAGCTTCGACTGGCTGAGCCTGGACGAGGCCCGCACCCACTGCGCACGCGGCGCCGGCGCCTGGGAGTGGGCGGGCACCGAGGACGGCACGGGCGACCCCGATGTGGTGCTGGCCTGTGCGGGGGACGTCCCCACCCAGGAGACACTGGCCGCCGCCGCTCTACTGCGCCGACATCTGCCGGAGCTGACCGTTCGGGTGGTCAATGTCGTCGACATGGCCCGGCTGCTGCCGTCGGGCGAGCATCCGCACGGCATGCCCGACCCCGAGTACGACGCACTGTTCACCCGCGACAAGCCGGTCATCTTCGCCTACCACGGCTACCCCTGGCTGATCCACCGGCTCTGCTACCGCCGCACCGGCCACCAGAACCTGCACGTCCGCGGCTACAAGGAGGAGGGCACCACGACCACGCCCTTCGACATGGTCCTCCGCAACGACCTGGACCGGTACCGGCTGGTGATGGACGTGGTGGACCGGGTGCCCGGCCTCGGGGTCCGGGCCGTCGCACTGCGGCAGGAAATGGCGGACGTACGGACCCGCCACCACGCCTGGATCCGGGAGCACGGCACCGACTTGCCGGAGGTCGCCGACTGGACCTGGGCGGGCTGACGGGGCCCGGCGCCGGGCTGCTCGCCGAGCAGTTCAGGCTCCCGCGGCCTCTCGTACGTCCTCGACGACGGACCGGTCCAGGGCCGCCCGCACCAGCCCCGAGGCGAAGGCCGCGGTCTCGTCCGCGCCGACCAGCCGCGCCAGCCGCCCGCTGTCGCCCGGCAGGCCCAGCCGCTCCGCGCCCTGGACCGCCTTGGCGTCGAGATACGGGGCGAGTTCGGGCCAGACGCCCTGGACCTCCCGCAGAAAGATGTCGCAGCCCGCGGGTCCCAGGCCCGGCACCTTGCGCAGGGCGCTGCGCAGCGCCCCGAGGTCACCGTCGGCCGCGTCCCGCATCCGCCGCAGATCGCCGCCGTAGTCGTCCAGCAGCAGCGTGGCACCGTCACCGAGCTGGGTGGCGGTGCGCTCGTCGTAGCGCCGGTATCCGCCCTCGCCCAGGGCGTCGACCCGTTGCTGCCAGGGCGCCTGCGCCATCCGCCGGGGTGTGCGCAGTCCCGCGTCGAACAGCGCCCGTGCCGCCGCCACCGCCACCGAGGCGCGGATCCGCGCGCTGAGCAGCCCGGCCAGCACCAGCACCTGGTACAGCGGCTGAGGGGTGTTCGCCACCCGGATGCCGCTCTGTGCGGCGAAGGTCTCGCCATGCCGCTCCAACAGCGCGCGTGCCAGGTCCCGCTGCCCGATACGGGGGCTCATGGCGCGCACCCGAACCCCCCGGACCGGCGGATCGCAGCTCCGGGGGAAGCGTCGGCAGCGCGGGAAGTAACGGCATCGGTGGGGGTGTCGGCCACGTCCTGTCCTCCGTCGTTCCGGTGGGCGTCCGCAGTCACACTCCCCGGTCCGTACGGCGGGAAACGGCCACTGCTCCGTGGGGCCCAACGGCAGCGCACCGTATGCGCCGTCAGGTCCGGGCGGCTACGCTCGCGACGGCGGTCCGACCGACTCGGGGAGGCCACGCTTGTCCCGGCACGCTGACGCTGCACCGCACTCCCCCGGCCGGCCGGACCGGCACGAGGGGAAGGACGCGGAGGACGCCAGGACCGCGGTCACGGTCTTCGTGGCCCTCGGCGCCAACCTGGTGATCGCCGTGGCCAAGCTGGCCGCCGGGCTGTTCGCGGCCTCGCCCGCACTGCTGTCGGAGGCCGCGCACTCGGTCGCCGACAGCATCAACGAACTCTTTCTGCTCGCCTCGCTCAAGCGCAGCACCCGCGCGCCCGACAGCCGGCACCCCTTCGGTTACGGCAAGGAGCGGTACTTCTGGTCCCTGCTCGCCGCGGTCGGCATCTTCGTCATGGGCGGCTGTTTCTCGTTCTTCCAGGGCATCGAGGCCCTGCGTTCGCACCACTCGGAGACCCGTGCGGGCTATGTCGCCGGCCTCGCCGTGCTGGGCGTCGCGCTGATCGCCGAGGGCTCCTCGCTGGTCCGCGCCCTGCTCCAGGTTCGTGGCCAGGCACCGCGGGCCGGCCGCAGTATGCGGGAGGCGATCCGGCGGGCCGACGATCCCGCGCTGCGTACGGTGCTGGCCGAGGACTCCACCGCCTGCTTCGGGGTGCTGGTGGCGATGGCCGGTATGGGACTGCACCTGGTCACCGGTGAGGTGGCGTGGGAGGCATGGGCGTCCATGATCATTGGCGCGTTGTTGGTGTTCGTCGCCTATCAGCTCGCCAAAGAGTCCCGCGGCCAGATCATCGGGGAGGCCGCCGACCCGGCGCTCCGCCGGGCCCTCCGGAGGTTCCTGGACGAGCAGCCGGAGATCGACACCGTGACCACGCTGCTGACCATGCGGCTGGGCACCCGCTCCACACTGATCGCGGCCCGGGTCGATCTCGTCGGCGGGCTGGACAGCGAGGAGGTCGAGGAGGTGCTGGTACGGGTGAAGACGGCCATCCGCGAGCACTGGCCCATCGCCGACCAGGTCTTTCTGGACGTCACGGACGCCTCACCGAGGGACCGGGAACGGGCCCGGCGCGAGCGGCGGCAGCTCGACGAGACGGTGACCACGGGCGGCGAGGGCCCCGAGGCGGAGCGGCGGGACAGCCCTTAGGCGTCGGGTGAGCGTCATCGTCCCGCCCACCGTCCGCTCACCGCAGCGCGTCGAGCCGCCGGCGCGCCGTACGCAGGGAGCGCCCGCGGGCCGGTCCCTCGGACCACGGCCGGGCGTCCACCTGCTCCAGGACGCCCGCCACATCCTTCAATGTCCAGCTCTGCGCGGCGAGTTGGGGGTCGTCGAGCTGTTCTCGGCTGATCGGCGCGGCGACCGGGGCGCCCGGTTTCGCCCGCAGCGACCAGGGGGCGACGGCCGTCTGGGCATAGGCGTTGCGCTGTACATCGAGGTAGAGCCGGTCACCCCGGGACTTCTTGCGTACGGCGGTGGTGAGCCGGTCCGGGTGACGCGCCGCCAGCACCTCGGCGGCGTCCTGGGCGAAGCCGCGGACCGTGTCGAAGTCGCTCTTGCCGTCCAGCGGCACGATGACATGCAGGCCCTTCGATCCCGTGGTCATCAGGACGGCCGGCAGACCGAGTTCGTCGAGCAGTCCGCAGAGCTGCCGGGCGCCCTCCCGTACGGCTTCGAAGTCCGGGCCGGGCGGGTCGAGGTCGAACACCAGCCGGTCGGGGTGGTCGGGCCGGCCGGCGCGGGACAGCCAGCGGTGGAAGGTGAGACAGGCCTGGTCGGCGAGGAACAGCAGGGTCGCCTTGTCGTCGCAGACGGTGTGGGTGACGGTGCCGCCCTCCTTGGTGACCTCCGCCCGCCGGATCCAGTCGGGGTAGTGGGCGGGGGTGTCCTTCTGCATGAACTGCGGACCGCCGCGCCCCTCCGGAAGCCGCTCCAGCATCAGCGGCCGCCCCCGCAGCTGCGGAACCATCGCCGCGGCCACCCGACCGTAGTAGCCGACGACATCGGCCTTGGTCAGCCCGTCGTCGGGGAACAGGACCTTCTCCGGCCGGTGGACCCGCACCGTACGGCGGCCGGCGCGCACCGTGTCCGCACCCGTGCCCTTGTCCGTACCGGCCTTCGCGCCGGTGCCGGTTCCGGTGCCAGTTCCGTCGCCGGAGTCTGTGTCGTTCATGCGGGCGGGGGTACCCGCTCCGGGCCGCCGTACGCTCACGCGTCCGGGTGGTGCTGGACGGCACGATGCCTCCCGATGGCGCAACGCCCTCCGTGGCGCGACGCGTCCGCCTCCCCGCCCATGTCGCCGAGCGATCCGGGACGTCGCACAGCACAGTGAGGAGACACCGCGCGGGGCCGTGTGACTCAGTCCGTGTGGCTCAGTCCGTGCGTCTCATGTCGCATGGCCGGCGCGGGATCGGCAAGGAGAGCAATAAGCCGCGCGGAGCGGGCGCCGGGCGTCCGGCCGCGGAGGAGCGACGTGTGAGGAGCTCATGACGGTGCGACAGCAGCCACAACCGCCGGGCATCACCCATCCGGACCCGGTCCCGCCCACTCCGGGTCCGGGCCCCGGGCCGCCAGGACCCACGCCTGGCCCGGGGCCCGGCCCGGTCCCCGCACCGGGCCCCGATCCGGTACCCCCGTCGCCCCCACGCCCCGAGCCGGACCCGGTCCCGCCCCATCCGGCACCGCCGACCCCCGGCCCGGAGCCCGGCCCCGCCCCGGACCCACTCCCGGCCCCGGGCACCGCAGGGTGAGCCGATCCAGGCATTCGTGCGCTCAACGACTCACCGGACGGTCTTGCGCTGCGACTCGTCCACAGTGCTACCGGGGAACGCGCCCTGTACGAGATGTTCGACTTGCGCCTGGTCGAGGGCACGTACGAGTCGGGCGCGCACGGGGAAGGTGTGCACGGGGAAGGTGTGCTGGAGCAGATCATCGTGGAGCACCTTTGAAGTCAGCCATGGAACATGTCCGCACGGCCCTGACCCTGCATGGCCACTCCGGTGGCATTACCGAGCTGCCCAGCCCGGCGCCCACCACGGCTGCCGCTGCCGAGCAGCTGGCCTGCCCGGTCGGAGCCATCGCGGGCCCGCCGCTGCCGCCCGGTCCGCGCAGGTCTCGTGTCGGCCGTGCAGCTGGACGATCAGTGGCCGCGGCGCGGTGCCGAGATCCTTCGGGTAGTGCAGGGTCGCGGCGATCTCAACCGGTTCCACGGATCCGGCGTGGCCGGGTTCTCGTCTCCCTCGCACACAACACCCCGCGGCCGCGGGGTCAGGCGTTGCGCTTGATGGTTTTGCGGATCCAGTCCGTGTAGGCGGGCACGTTGGTGTAGAGGCCCGGTCCGGCCGAGCACGCGAGCCCCGGGGCGCCGGGGCCGGAGGTGGCTCCGATGAGTTCCCACCGCCCGTGGGTGTCTTTCTGGAGTTGCGGGCCACCGGAGTCGCCGAAGCACGCCATGGCCTGGGGCACGCGGCTGGTCGTGCACAACCGGGTCCGGTCCGCGTAGCCGGGGGCGCACTCGGCGTCGGCGCCCCTGCGCGTGTTGAGCTGCTGCAACCGCTCGGCGAACTTCAGCTCGGTGTCGACGGTGGTGCCGAATCCCAGGATCCGGGTCAGGGTGCCGGGCCGCCCGGCCCGATCCGCGATACGGATGGGCTTTTCGGTGACCGGGCGGTCGAGGCGGACCAGCGCGATGTCGTCATCGTTGGCGGCCTTCTCGTCGCCGTTCACATAGCCGGGGTGGATGACGGTCCGCTCGATGGTGCGGACGGTTCCCCCGGACTTCCGGTGCGTGCTGCCGATCCGGACGGTGCCATCCAGTTCAAGGCCGTCGCCCTGCACGCAGTGGGCTGCCGTCAGCACCCACTGCGGGTCGATCAGCGACGCCCCGCACGTACCGTCGTACAGCCCCTGGTCCGGGGCCGACTCCGGGATCGTCGCCATGAACGGGTAACGCTCGGTGGAATCAGTCCCGTTGACGATCGCTCCCGCACTGCCGGTCATCAAGGTGGCGCACGTCGCGACGGCGAGAGCGCCGACGGCAGTGGTGCGCGCCGCGCGGCGGCGCACCGACTTCACACTGGACACAGAGAGTTCCTTCCCTCGGAAAACCGGACGTGTTCAGCCTGTTTGTTCAAGATCCACCGGGCCATCCGGGCAGCAGGCCCGAACACGGTCGGGGCAGCGGGTCCGTGGGCGGTAGGGGTAACCCCCCATCCCCATCCTCGTTTTCCCCGTCTCCCGTCCCCGTTCCCTGTCCCCAATGCGGTGCATCTCGCTGGGTCTCGCCAGTGGCCCGAGGGACGCACGGACGAGTGGGAGCTTCTACGTCCGTCCCTACGGGGCTCTGGCAGACGCACAAGCGCTCTGCTGCCGGGTCTACCGGCCGCGCTCCTCGCCGGCGGGCCACTCACCCACCTCAAGCGGCTGGACCGGCACCATCACTACGTCAGCGAGCCGCTGGAGGTAGCTGAGCCGCTGCTGCCGCGCCTCCACGAGATCCTGGAGGACACAGACGTGGAGGCGGACGTGGAAGCAGACGTGGAGGCGGACGTGGAAGCAGACGTGGACGCAGACGTGGACGCAGACGCGGAGGTCGAACTGGACCCGGGCAACACCCCTGCCGTGGACGGGGACGAGAAGGTGATCGGCTTCCTCGCCGTCGGTGAATGACCATGCTGAGGGCGCAAACCGGCGGGAGCGGGGGTTAACCCCCGGCCGGGCAGCCGGGGTAAACCCCAGAGCAATTCGGTGGGACACCCCAGCGCGGTCCACGCCACAGCACACGAAGATCACTCCATCGGCTCGCGGAGCCACCGCAGCAAGGAGTGATCACAATGCACGGGTACAGGACGACCACCGGCCGACGAGGGCTGCTCGCACTCACGGCAGTGCTCGCCACCACGGGACTGGCCGCCACGGTGACTTCCGCGGCACCGGCCGCACAGGCAGCCGCGACCGCACCCGATACGTCCGCTGCATCGGCCGCACCCGCCGGCTCCGCCGCGGCGGACCGGGAAACGGCGGCTGTCGTACGGTCCCTGGAACGGGCCGCGCACCCGCTGCGTTCCACGGAGCCCGGCGGCCGGACCGCAGACCTGCGGGCGCTGAGCGCCATGGTCGGGGACGCCAAGGTGGTGGGGCTGGGCGAGGCCACGCACGGTTCGCACGAGTTCTTCGCCATGAAGGAACGCGTCTTCCGCCACCTTGTCGAGGAGCGCGGCTTCACCACCTTCGCCCTGGAGATGAGCTGGTCGGCAGGGGTCAGGATCGACGAGTACCTCCAGGGCGGCGACGGCGACCCGCGAAGGATCGCGAAGGAGACACTGGCCGGATCCCCCTGGGACCGCGAGGAGTTCATCAGCCTCATCGGCTGGATGCGCGAGCACAACCGCCGCCACCCCGACCACCGGGTCCACTTCATGGGGGACGACCTCGGGGCGCCTCAGCTCGGCGACCACATTTTCGAGCGTGTGCTGTCGTCCGTCGGCAAGACCCGGCCCACAGCACTGCCCCGGCTCACCGAGCTGTACGCCGGGCTGCGCCCCTTCGACGACATCTTCACCTACCTGCGCCAACCGCTCGCGGAACGCAAGGACAACGCCGCACGCGCCCAGAAGGCACTCGGCCTCGTCACCGAGCACCAGAAGGCCGGCGGCAACGACTACGCCTGGACGGTGCAGCACGCCCGCAACATCGCGCAGACCTTCGCCTTCGCCGCCATCGACCTCGCCGACCCGGCCTCGGTCACCGCCGCCGAGCGCCTGCGTGACCAGGCCATGGCCGACAACGTCCTGTGGTGGCAGCAACACACCGGCCACAAAATGCTGCTGTCGGCCCACAACGGCCACATCGGATACCTCTCCACCCACCCCGACATGTACCCACGCACCCAGGGCACCGTGCTGCGCGACCACCTGGGCCGCGACTACGCCGCGATCGGCTTCACCTTCGCCGGCGGCTCCTTCCTCACCAAGAACACCTCCCTCGACGGGGACTGGAAGCCGGTCACCGTCCCGGCGGCGCGCCCCGGCATGCACGAACACACCCTCGACCAGGTCCGATACCGGGACTTCTACCTCGACCTGCGGACCGCACCCGCCGCGGCCCGCACCTGGCTCAACCACCCCCGGCCGGTCTACGACGCCGGCTCAACCTTCACCCCCAACCCCCCGCCCACCCTCGCCCTCGGCCGCGCCTACGACGTCCTCATCCACCTCCACCACGTCCGCACAGCCGACAAAACCTGAACCCCACCCGCACCCGCACCCGCACCCGCACCCGTACTCAGCAACAGGGAGTGGGCAGGGGAGCGCTCTGGGCGGCGGGGCGAGCACGACGACCTCTGGCGATTTGGGCTCTGAAGAGCCCTCGAAGACCGGCCGGGCTCCATCTGTGCCCGGCACAAGCACTCCTGCGCCCCTGCCCCGGCCCGCCGGCTCGCCCGAGCCAACGCTCCGGCGCACTCCCCCACCCCACTGACAAGGCATTACCGGCAATCCCGCGATAGCTCGCTACCCTCGGCTGGTGCGGAATTCCGAGGAGTACGCCGAGCGGGCCGGGCCGTTCATCACCCGGCTGACCTGGCATCTCGAAGAGGGGGGCACCGCCGTCTGGGAGTCGCGGGCGGCCCGTAAGCGCGGGACGCTCGCCGTACGGCCGCCGGGGGCCGCCGAGAGCCGGGCGCAGCGGGCGGGCCCCGCGACGCTCGACCGGCTGCGTCGGCTCAACGGTGTGGCCGCGGGCTCCTTCACGGTCGGCGGGGCCCTCTTCGCCCTCGGTGCGGCGCTCGCGCAGTTCGGCGCGGAGCGCCCGACCACCACCAGCGCCACGATCTATTTCGTCGGCGGGGTGTTCTTCACCCTGGGCGGCTATGCCTCACTCGTTCAGGCCATCAACGCCCCACGGCGGGAGAGCACGGCCGGTGCGCTGACCACGCACCACTTCCGGTGGTGGAGCTATGAGCCGGGCCGGATCGACTGGCTCAGTACGTTCGTGCTGTTCGCGGGGACGCTGGTGTTCGGCGTCAACCTGCTGGACTCCTTTCTTCAGGGGCTCACGAGCCGGCAGCTGGACCGGCTGGTCTGGGCGCCCGACATGATCGGCTGTCTGCTGTTCCTGATCTCGGGTCATCTGGCGATCGCCGAGATCTGCCATGGCCGGCCGTGTATCCACCGGCGCAGCCTCGGGTGGTGGATCGTCGCGGTCAACCAGCTGGGATCCGTGCTCTTCATGGTGTCCGCGGTGGCCGCCTTCACCCGTCCGGAGACGGGCAGTGAGGTCAGCGTCGGGGTCGCCAACTGGGGCACTCTCACAGGAGCGCTGTGCTTCGCGGTGGCCGGTGTGCTTCAGGCATTCGAACGCCCTTGACATGCGGCTGACCGGTCCCTGTGTAAACGTGGAATGCACTGCAATGGCACCGGCGGGTCCGGTACGGACGGCCAGGTTTCTCAAGTGAGGAGTGACCCATGGCCACTCGCAAGAACTATGTGAGCGGATGGACGGCATTCGCCGCCGTCCTGATGATCTTCGGTGGTGCGATGGCCTTCCTGGAAGGCATCTCCGCCATCGCCAAGGACAATGTCTTCGTCACCACTCAGAACTACGTCTTCTCGTTCAACCTCACGGGCTGGGGCTGGATCCATCTCATCCTGGGCATCGTCATCCTGCTCGCGGGCGTCGCACTGCTCTCGACCGGGGCGATGTGGGCACGGATCCTCGGTGTGATCCTGGCCGGTCTGGGTGCGCTGGCGAACTTCCTGTGGATCCCCCACTACCCGTTCTGGGCCATCGTGCTGATCGCCATCGACATCTTCATCATCTGGGCGCTGTGCACGAACGACCATCACCACGCCGCCACCCGGTGAGCTGAGTCCCGGAACCGGCATGACCAACGGACCCACCGCTCAGGAACGCGCGGAACAGGGCAGGGCACTTCGCTCCGAAGTGCCCCGCTCCCGTCATGCGGAATTCCCTGCCACGGACGGCCGCGCCGATCCGATCGACATCATCGAGCGTCAATCCGCGCTCCGGGTACCGGAGTTGGTGCCCATCCGCTACGGGCGGATGCTGGAGTCACCGTTCCGCTTCTACCGTGGCGCGGCCGCCATCATGGCGGCCGACCTGGCGACGACCCCGTCGACGGGGTTGCGGACCCAGCTGTGCGGGGACGCCCATCTCCTGAACTTCCGGCTGCTGGCCTCGCCCGAGCGCCATCTGATGTTCGACCTCAATGACTTCGACGAGACCCTGCCCGGTCCCTGGGAGTGGGACGTCAAACGGCTGGCGGCCAGCTTCGTCATCGCGGGCCGCGGCAACGGTTTCAGCGAGTCGGTCCGGGCCGACATCGTCCGGGCCGCCTGCGCGTCCTACCGCGAGCGGATGCGCCAGTATGCGGACCTGCGGACCCTGGAGGTCTGGTACGCCCATGCCGATATGGCCGATGTGCAGGCCGAGGAGGAGCAGGAGCTGGGCAGCAGGGGCCGTGCGGGCCTGTCCCGGATCGTCGCGGAGGCCCGTACGCACGACACCGTGCAGGCGTTCCGCAAGCTGACCCGGAAGAGCGGTGGCCGGGTCCGGATCGCCGCCGATCCCCCGCTGATCGTGCCGCTGGACGATCTGCTGCCGGACGCCGAGCGCGATGAGCTGGAGGACCAGATCCGCGGGGTGATCCAGGGCTACGGCCACAGCCTGCGGTCGGACCACCGCCGGCTGCTGGAGCAGTACCGGGTGGTCGACGTGGCCCGCAAGGTCGTGGGCGTCGGCAGTGTGGGCACCCGCTGCTGGATCGTGCTGATGCTCGGCAAGGACCCGGAGGACCCGCTGCTGCTCCAGGCCAAGGAGGCTGACGATTCGGTACTCGCCCCGTACGCCGGCGCGAGCGCCCACACCAACCAGGGCGAACGGGTGGTGACCGGCCAGCGGCTGATGCAGGCCGCCAGTGACATTTTCCTCGGCTGGGAGCGGGCCACCGGGATCGACGGCCGCCAACGCGACTTCTACGTACGCCAGCTGCGCGACTGGAAGGGGATCATGCCCGCGGACATGATGAGGCCGGTGGGCATGCGGCGGTTCGCCGTGCGCTGCGGGGCGACGCTGGCCCGCGCGCACGCCCGGTCCGGCGACCGGATCGCGATCGCCGCCTATCTGGGGCGGGGGACGGTCTTCGACGAGGCGCTGGTGCGGTTCGCGGAGCGTTACGCGGACCAGAACGAGCGCGATCACCAAGCGCTGGTGGAGGCGGTCCGGGAGGGCCGGGTCACCGCCCAGCCGCCGGGCTGAACCGGCGCGGGAGGCGCCTGGGGCGTAACGAGGGCCTCCGAGGCCGTCGCCACCCGATCGGCCCCTCCGGTATCGCCCGGGATGTACGGTCTGTCCGCCCCGCCTACCATGGTCCCGAATGGCTCCGACGAAGGCGGCCCCCATGCGCCCCACGGCGAAGTTCTCCATCAGCTTCGGCCTGGTCACGATCCCGGTCGCCGCGTACAACGCCACGGACACCTCCGCGTCGGTCAGCTTTGTGCGGATCCATACGGCGGACGGCGGACGGGTGCGCAATCAGCCCGTGTGCTCGCTGGAGGGCGTCGAGATCACCCCCGACGAGATCGGCCGGGGCTACAAGCCCGGGGACGGCGACACGGTCGTCCCGCTGACGGACGAGGATCTGGACGCGCTGCCGCTGCCGACCGCGAAGACCCTGACGATCCTGGCCTTCGTCGCCGGCGGCGACATCGACCCGCTACAGATGGGCAAGGGCTACTACCTGGGCATCGACAGCCCCGCCGCGGCCAAGCCCTATGTGCTGCTGCGGGAGGCGATGGAGCGGCATCAGCGGGTCGGGCTCGGCAAGATCGCGCTGCACGGGCGGGAGACCCTCGCCATGATCCGCCCGATGGAGGGCGCGCTGGTCATGCAGGTGCTGCTGTGGCCGCACCAGATCCGCCCGATGGACGGGGTGCTGCCCGAGCGGCAGGCGGAGGTCGCCCGCAACGAGGTGTCCGCCGCCGAGGCCCTGATGGACTCCTTCGGCAAGCTGTCGGAGGACGATCTGCACGATCACTACCGTGAGGCGCTCGAAGAGATCGTCGCGGCGAAGCTGGCGCACCGCGAACCGGAGTTCCCGGCCGGTGAGGAGCAGCCCGCCGGGGAGGTGATGGACCTGATGGCGGCCCTCCAGGACAGCGTCCGGGCGGCCAAGAGGTCCCGCGGTGAGGACGAGGAGGACGGGGCCCGGTCCGGCCGTGGCGCGAAGAAGAGCGCGGCGAAGAAGACTGCGGCGCAGAAGAGTACGGCGAAGAAGTCCACGGCCGCGAAGAGCGCCGCTGCCAAGAAGACCACCGCCAAGAAGCCTGCCGCGGCGAAGAAGACCGCGGGCCGGGGTGGACGGCGGGCGGGCTGAGCCTCCCACGGGTCACGGGCCCCGGGCCCGACGGCGACCCGCCCCGACCGGCCGGTGGACATAAGGCGTCCGCCGCGGGGTACGCGAACCGTCAACAGGCCCTACCGTCCCTACAGTTATGGAGGCTGACGCCATGGGTATCGGCGGCTGCATCGGTCTGCTCGCGGTGGGGGCGATCCTCACCTTCGCGGTGGACTGGCACATGGCCGGAATCAACGTCGACCTGGTCGGCATCATCATGATGATCGTCGGCATCATCGGTCTCGCCACCTATGTGAGCATCCTGAAGCGGCGGCGCACCCAGCCACCGTCCCCCGGCGCCCCGGTCGTCGATGTCGAGGAAGCCCGCTACTACAAGTAGCCACCGGCCGTGCGGACTTCGGCCCGACGCGGGCCCCCGCCCCCGTCAGCCGCAGGACGTACGGGCCTTCGGCAAGACCCCGTTCAGCAGGAAGTTGTCGACATAGCGCTGTATGCAGAGATCTCCGGTGGTGTAGGCGGCGTGCCCCTCACCGTGGAAGGTCAGTACGACGCTGGAATTGTCCAGCATGCGGGCCATGTTGAACGCACCCTCGTACGGCGTCGCCGGGTCGTTACTGGTGGCGACGAGCAGCAGCGGCGGGGCATCGGGCGCCGCGACATCCCGGGAGGAGTCGTCGCCCGCTACCGGCCAGCCGTAGCAGTCCAGCAGGAGCGGGGCGATGTCCGGGCCGAACAGCGGGGAGGCCCGGTTGAGTTCGCGCTCGGCCCGGGGGTAGTCATCGGCGTCATAGCGTTCCGAGGTGTCCCGGCAGGAGATCGCCCGCAGGGCCAGCTGGTCCTGCGGCGGTAGCTCGTCCCGGCCCACCTGCGGTGCCGGGACCGTACGGGCGGCGCTGCCGCCACCGCTCTCGCTCAGGCGGAGGATCCCGGCGGCGTCGCCCCGCCGCAGCTGCACCAGCGCCTGGCGCAGCGCCGGCCAGTCGCTTCTGCTGTACAGGGCCTCACGCAAGGCATACACATAGGTGGTCTCATCCACCGTCTCCCCCTTCACCTTCATCGGCCGTTCACTCAACTGCTGGTACCACTTGCGCAGTTGCTCCTGCGCTCCGCTCTTGTCGGTGCCCAGTGGGCAGCCCGCACCCTGGAGGCAGTCGGCGGCGAAGTCGTCCAGTGCCCGCTGGAAGCCCCGGGCCTGGGCCAGTGCGGTCTGCCAGGTGTTCTTGGTCGGGTCCTCGACGCTGTCCAGGACCATTCGGCCGACCTTGTCGGGGAATTCATGGGCGTAGACCGCGCCCAGCTTGCTGCCGTAGGAGAAACCCAGGTAGTTGAGCTTGTCGTTGTGGACGGCGGCGCGCAGTACGTCCATGTCCCGGGCGACATCGGGGGTGCCGACCCAGCGCAGCAGCCCGCCGGAGTACCGGCCACAGCCCTCGTTGATGCGCTTCTCCTTCGCGGCGAGGCTGTCGTCGCCGCCCGTGGTGATTTTGCTGCCGCAGGAGATGGGTTCGGTGTGGCCGGTGCCGCGCGGATCGAAGCTGACGATGTCGTAGCGCTGCCCCAGGCGGGCGAAGGCGCTCCCGCTGTCGATCAGATAGTTGACGCCGGAAGCACCGGGCCCACCGGGGTTGATCACCAGTGAGCCGAGGTGCTTACCGGGCCCGGTCGCCTTCAGCCGGATCAGCTGGACCTGCATGGTGCTCCCGGTGGGGTTGGCGTAGTCCCGCGGCACCTCCATCCGGGCACACTCCAGCCGCTCGCGGAAGCCGGGCGGCTGGGTGGCCCCGTCGCTCTGCGCGCCGTTCTGCAGGTCCTCGCCACAGGGCTCCCAGGACAGCGTCTGCTGGTAGAACGGCGTCAGCTTCGGGTCATCGACGGCCACCGCGGCCGGAGTTCCCAGGAAAGCACAGAACAGCGCCACCACCGCCGCGATGACCGACAGCCGCCGCGATGCCCTGCGCCGGCGAACACACCGCGCTCCCCCTACTCCCACACGAGACGGTGCACGGTGTGTTCCCGGCATATTCCGAGCCTAGGGCCGTTGCACAGCTCCCGCACACCTGCCGTGGACCGCCGCCTGGGCATATCCGCCGCGCTCGCGGCCACCGACGGTCACGACGTCATGACCCGGCCACCCAGCGGGACCGGGCCCTTTCACAGCGTGGCCCCGTCGGCTTTCTCTGCCCGCTCAAGATGCGGCGGTCACGACTCCGATCACTCTGGAGATAGGGAAGAACGATGCCGCCGGGTGGCGGGCCCCGCACCGACGCCTATCGACTGCACGGCCGGGAAAAGGTGACGCACCCATGAACAACGGAACCAAGGTCCTGCTGGCCGCCGCCTTGGCCGGCGGCTATGTGCTGGGCCGCACGAAGAAGGGCCGGTTCGCGCTCACGGTGGCGTCCTATGTCGCCGGGCGTCAAATCGGGCTCGAACCACGCCAGCTCGTGGCCCAGGGAATACGCAAACTCAGCGAGATGCCGCAGGTCGCAGAGCTGCGTGACCAGCTGCGCGGCGAAGTGCTGGAGGCCGGCAAGCAGGCCCTGACGACCACCGCCAACCGCCGTCTGGAGACGCTGGCCGACACCCTCCACGACCGCACCGTGTCGCTCGGACTCGGTCCGGAAGAGGAAGAAGAAGGGGAGGAAGAAGAGGGGGAATCCGAGTACGACGAGGAGGAAGAGCCGGCGGAGGAAGAGGAGGAGGAGCCCGAGGAGGAAGAGGAGCCCGAGAAGGAGCCCGAGGAGCGGCCCCGTCGGCGTACGCCACGAGCCGATGCGCAAAAGAAGCAGGGTGGGCAGCGGCCGCCCGCCAAGAAGACCGCGGCAAAGAAGACGGCGGCGAAGAAGACCGCAGTGCAGAAGACAGCCAAGAAGGCACCCGCCAAGAAGGCTGCCCCGGCCAAGAAGACAGCAGCGAAGAAAACCGCCGCGAAGAAGACCGCGGGAAAGACGGCCGCGGAAAAGACGGCCGCAGGAAAGACGACCTCGGCCAAGAAGACGGCGGGCAAGTCCGCCGCCAAGAAGGCTCCTGCGAAGAAGGCTCCTGCCAAGAAGACCGCCGCACAGAAGAAGGCAGCTCCCGCGAAGAAGGCTGCCAAAAAGACCGCATCGCGTGTCGAGCGCCGGAGGTAACCGTTCATGGCAAAGACGGGACAGCACCGCAAGTCCGGTGACCAATACGCCGAGGCCGGGCCCGAGGACGAGGACACAGACGCCGAATGGGATGAGGGAGAAGAGGCAGAGGAAGGCGAGGAGGAGGAATGAGTACCGCACTCGTCAAATCCCTTGACGCACTGGGCCGTTGGGAGCAGCTGGATGCCGTGACCGGGGCGGTGCAGCGGGTGGTGCGCGGCCTGCCTCTGGGGCGCTTCCGCGATGTGCTGCACGGTCTGCCGATCGGCCATCCGCTGCATCCGGCGCTGGTGCAGGTGCCGATGGGCGCATGGGCCTCGGCCGCGGTGCTGGACACCGTCCCGGGTACCGGGCGCAGCGCCCGCCTCCTGGTGGGGGTCGGCGTCCTGTCGGCCGTGCCCGCCGCGTGGGCCGGCTGGGTGGACTGGGCCGAGCAGCACGAGGACCAGATGCGGACCGGTCTGGTGCATGCGGTGTCGATGGCCCTGGCCATCGGCCTGTACGCGCGCTCCTGGGTGCATCGTGGCCGCGGCGGCACCGTGCGCGGCAAGCTGCTGGGCTTCGCCGGCCTGTCCGTGGCCGGTGCGGGCGGCATGCTCGGCGGGCACCTCGCCTTCCGGCAGGGCGCGGGCCCCAACAAGACGGAGCCGGTGCCCCGTTTGCTGGAGGAGGGCTGGCACCCCGTGGGCCGGGTGGAGGACTTCCCGGTCGGTGAGGCCGTACGCCGGGAGCTCGGTGAGGTGCCGCTGCTGGTGGTCCGTCAGGTGGGTGGCGAGATCCATGTGCTGGCCGGGCGGTGCAGCCATCAGTCCGGGCCGCTGACGGACGGCACCCTCGCCGACGGCTGTGTGACCTGCCCCTGGCACGGCAGCGTCTTCCGGCTGGCGGACGGTGCGAATATCGCCGGCCCGGCGACCGCTCCGCAGCCTTCCTTCCGGGTGAGGGTGGAGGGCGATGGCTCCGTTTACGTGCGGTTGCCGGGCGCGGGCTGAACCGTCCGCGGGCTGACGTTCGCGGACTGACATTCGCGGGCTCGCGCAGGGGCGCCGCGCCCCGTCCGTGCCGATCCGCGCCCAGAGGAAGGGCTCATCATGCGTCTGCTTCCGGCCGCTCCTCCGATCAAAGGGCTCACCGCCGTCGTCACCGGCGGCTCGCGGGGGCTCGGGCTGCTCATGGCCCGCCAGTTGCTGCGGCGCGGCTGTGATGTCGTGCTGCTGGCCAGGGACGAGGCCGAACTCGGCCGGGCCGTCGGGAAGCTGCGTCAGTGGGGCGGCGGGACGGTGCGTGCCGTGGTGTGTGATGTGCGGGACCGCGCCGCGGTGCGGGACTGCCTCGCGGAGATCGCCAGGGAACACAACGGGCTGGATATCGCGATCGCCAACGCGGGCATCATCCAGGTCGGGCCCGCCGACGCGCTGGGCTCGGACGGTTTCGAGGAGGCGATGGACTCCGTCTTCAACGGGGCCCTGAACACCGCGCTCGCCGCCCTCCCCCACCTGCGGAAGAGCCCGGCCGGCGGGCGGCTGGCCCTGGTCGGGTCCGTCGGCGGCCTGTTGGCGGTGCCGCATCTGCTGCCGTACTCCTGCGCCAAGTCCGCGGTGGCGTCGCTGGCCGAGGGGCTGCATGCGGAGGAGGCCCCGTACGGCGTCACGGTGACCGCGGTCCACCCGGGCCTGATGCGCACCGGGTCGCATGTGCACGCCCGCTTCGGCGGGGACCGGCGCCGGGAGTACGCCTGGTTCTCGGCGCTGGCCGGGGCGCCGGTGCTGTCCATGAACGCCGAGCGGGCGGCGGAGCGCATCGTGACCGCGCTCCAGCGGCGGCGGCCCCGTATCGTGCTGACGCCTGCGGCCAGGCTCGGCGCCACGGCGCACGGGCTGGCCCCGGTGACCACCACCCGGCTGGTGTCGGCGGTCGCCCGGGTGCTGCCCCGCAACGGCGCGCGCGGCACCGTCGACGGCTCAACGGTCGCCGCCGGGGAACGGCCACCGGCCCGGCTGCTGCGCGGAGTTCTCGGCGCCCTCAACGAACGGGCGGCCAACCGCTTCAACCAGCGGTGACGACCCGTGCGTTGATCGCCGCGACCGCGGAGCGCAGCGCGAGGCTCGCGGCGACGGCGGGGCCGGGGGTGGAGCCGAGGGTGGTCAGTGCTTGAAGCTTTCCCGGCCCTTTTCCACCGCCTGCTTCATTTTCCCCATGGCCTGTTCGGCCCTGCCCCGCCTTTGCAGGCTCTTGTTTCCGAGGGCCCTCCCGGTCCTTTCCTTGGCCTTTCCCTCGACGATATGGCCGATGTTCCTGGTCTTTTTCGCGATGTTCATGGCGTGCTCCTTCAGGGTTCTTCGGCGGGTGGCAGCAAGGTCCCGAGCGGCCCGAGATCCAAATTGAGGTCTTGCATCGTCAGTTCATAGCGGGCGCAGAGTTCCACCATGCGGTCGTGCAGAATCATCAGCGTCGCCCCCAGCCGTTCCTCCTGTTCCTCGGTGAGGTCTCCGGCGTCGACCCGTTGCAGCGCCTGGCGTTCCATGAGCTGGCGCAGCAGCTCGACCAGCGTGAGGACGAGCTTGATCAGGTCCCGCTCCACGGTGTCGGGGTCGGCGCTGATCCGGTGCGCCGGATGCCGGGCCGCCTGGCCGCCCGGGGGCGGGATGTCCTGCGGTGCGGCGGGCAGCAGACGGAAGGCCCGGTCGGCCGCGTCGGCGACATCGTCGAAGCGGTTGCCGGGCCGGCGGTCGTCAGCCGTCATGGTCGTCCCGTACCGGGGAGGTGAGGGCGGACCACGGGGAGGGGTTCTTTTCGCTGATGGAGACGATCAGCGCGCGCAGTGAGATGCGGACGAGGTCGATATCGGCGATGGACAGCACGACATCGCCGGTCAGGACGACGCCGCCGCTGAGCAGCCGGTCCAGCAGATCGATCAGCGCGATCTGCCGGTCCGGCAGCGGTTCGACCGTCGTCGCCGGGGGCGGCCCGGCCGCCGGCCTCATGGCGCGGCTCCCGTCACCGGTTCGGTCTCCGGCGGCGTGGCGAAGGAGTACGGGGCCCATGGCCCGGTGACCTCCACCCGCACCCCGGACAGTCCCTCGGCGGCCCGGCTGACGTCGGCGCGGAAGCTCTCGGCGTGCCGCAGCGGTACGAGATAGGCGTCGTTGACGACGTTCTCCCCCGGCCCGCGGGCGAGTTCGCCCTGCTGCACCCGGTGCTGGACCCGGTCGACCGCATGGCCGCGGGCGGCGGTCTCGACGCGCCGGGCGACCTCTTCGGCATCGCGGTAGGCGTCCTCCCGGGCGTGCCGCTGTGCCTTGCGGTGGCTGAGGTAGGCCCGTCCGGGGCTGAGATCCGCGTCCGCGGGCGGCGCGGCCGGCCGGTCGGTGGGCGCGGGCGACTCGACGTAGATCTTGACGCCCCACTCCGTGTGCGCGGCGAGCACGGCCAGCCGCTCGGCGAACGCCGCCTTGCGGGTGTCGAGCATCTCGCGCACCCGCTCGTCGTCGAGGTACACCGTCGCCAGCCGGAGCGGCAGGACGGTGGTGCGGGCGGCCAGCGCCTCGATCACCCGGTGATGGGCGCGGGCCACCGACTCCAGCCACTCCAGATCCTCCAAGTTCGCGCGCAGCGCGGCTTCCTGGAAGTCCTGTTCGGGGACCGGGCTCACGGCGACCACCACCTCGCCGCGGTCCCCGGCGCGTACCAGGTGCACCGGTGCCTCCGCGACCCCCGGCAGTCCGGACAGCGCCCCCGCGAGCGATCCGTCGGTGTCCCGCGCGATCGCGTACGCATAGCTGATGACCTCGGTCATGATTCGTCCCGCTTCTTCTTGGGACGCGAGCCGGGCTGGTTGCCACGGGAGCCGGGCCGGTCCCGTTTGGCGCGGGTACCACGGGTGGAGCGGCGGGCGGCAGGACGGCGCTCGCCCACTTCGGGTTCGGCTTCGTCCTCCGCTTCCTCCTCGTACTCGTAGTCGTCCTCGGCCTCGTCTTCGTCCTCGTCTTCGTCCTCGGCCACCGGCAGTTCGTCGGCTTCGCGCATGGCCCTGATCTCGGCGCGCAGCCGCTTGTTCTCGTCGGCGAGCGAGCGGTAGCCGTCGGAGGCGTGGGAGGAGAGCGAGGGGTCGTGCTCCCACCAGTCGATGCCCATCTCCTTCGCCTTGTCCACCGAGGCGACCAGCAACCGCAGTTTGATGGTGAGCAGTTCGATGTCCAGCAGGTTGATCTGGATGTCACCGGCGATCACGATGCCCTTGTCCAGGACCCGCTCCAAGATGTCGGCAAGGTTGGCCGACGAGCCCTGCCCGCCAGGCGGGCCGGCCCGGGACGGATAGTCGCCCATCCTCCTGGCGACGGGTTCGCTCACGGCCGCTGCACCTCGATTTCCGGCGTTGCGACGGGAGCGCGGGGCGGCGCTCCCGTTCCGCGGCGGCCACCGCGGTCAGATGTCGGTGCCCTGGGCATGCGCCCTGATCTCGTCGAGCCGGTCCAGCAGTTCGTCCTCGCGCCGGTCGAAGACCTCCTCGGAGATCTCTCCCGCCAGCAGCGCGCGTTCCAGCTCGGCGAGTTCCCGCTCGACGGGTTCGGGGTCGTAGTACTCCTGCTCCGCGGCATCGAGGGTGCGTTGCATGACCCAGGCCACGCCGCGCACCGGTGCCAGCGGAAGGGTGGCGAGTTGGCTCAACAGGCCCATAGGGGCTCACTCCCTAGACGAAACTGTAGGCGGGCAGCGGTCCGAGCAGCCGGAGGTCGAAGTCCTCCCCCAGCTCCTTGGCGAGATCCCGCTGCGCACCGAGGAAGCTCTTCTCGTTGTCCTGTTCCACCAGGAAGGACACGCTCAGGAAGTCGTTGCCGGTCGGCGCCGAGATGCTCTCCTCCCGCGCGAATCCGCGCAGCGCGTCGAGGACTCCGGCAGCCAGCTGCTCCTGCCGTGCCTGCACTTCCTGGGAGACCAGTTCACCGAGGGCGAGCGGAAGTTCGGGGGAGGCGTTGCCGCTGCGGATCTGCTCGTTGAGCTCGCGTGCCTGATCCGACTCGGTGAGGATCTGCCGCAGCAGCGCGTCCTCGTCCTCGGCGGCCTTCAGGTGGTATTCGGCGCAGTCCGCCAACGCCTCCAGCCGCTCGGTGAATTCGTCCTCCCGCTCCTTCAGGACGGCCCGTACGGCCTCGTCGTCCGTGGTCGTGAAGCCGAACTGCAAGGGCAGGACCGTGCCGCCGGCCATCAGCCGTTCCTGGACGGCCTGATGCGCGGCGAGGTCACGGCGCTTGGGCCGCAGCTCCTCCGGGGCGTCGCTGACGACGGCGGAAAGGCGCTTGCTCTGCACCGTGCGGAGCTCGGACGGTGGGTTCCCCACCCCGTCGAGGCCCGCCAGGTCCTGCGGATGGCTGGCCGCGAGAATGGAGTAGACGTAGACCGACATCCCTCACTCCTTTCGGCGCCGGGCCGGCCGGCGAGCGGGCCGCTCGCGCTGCTCGGCGGGCTCCTTGTGCCTCGACTCGTGCTCCTCGTCGTCCCCGCCGCCCTTGAGCGCGTCGGTCACCGCTTCCGCGGCCCCGGACAGCGCGCCCTTGGCCTTGCCGTGCGAGCCGCCCTCGGTCACCTCACCGACGATGTCGGTGAGCTGGGAGGGTGCCTTGCGTCCCTCTTCCAGGTCGAGGCGGTTGCATGCCTCGGCGAAGCGCAGGTAGGTGTCGACGCTGGCGACGACGATCCGGGCGTCGATCTTGAGGATTTCGATGCCCACCAACGAGACCCGCACAAAGACGTCGATGACCAGCCCGCGGTCCAGAATCAGGTCGAGGATGTCGTAGAGGCTTCCGGAGCCTCCGCCGCCACCTGTGGCAACGGTTCCTCCGCTTTGCGGCACCACACTCACGGTGCCTCCCTTCACCGGCTCGCTCCGGCCTTACGGAGTGGCCGTCTCGTTCGCCCGGCGAACGGCCCTGTGGGGCCTCCCGGGCCCTAACGACGGTCGATCTGGCCCCGGGTGTAGCGGCGGGTGCGCTCGTACGCGACCAGTTCGCCTTCCTTGTCCAGCATCACCCGGTAGGTCGCCATCACGCTGGTGGTCCCGGGGACGCGTTCCAGCTCCAGGACTTCCACGTCCGCCTGCCAGCCGTCCTCCGTCGGCTGCACCGCGGAGACGGACTCGGGGGCCCGCCCCAGCAGCTCCTTGAGCTGCTCCGCCGCGTACCGCATGGCGCGTGGCGCCGAAACCCGGCGGCCCGCGCGCGGCGGTTCGTCCTGCGGTTCGGTGTCGCTCTCACGGCGTCCGGCCTGGACGCTGCCGGCTCGTTCGGCGGTCTTTTTGACGGTTTTCTTCGTGGTCTTCTTGGCGGTCTTCTTACTGGACGGACGCCGGACTTGTTCGGTCTCGTCCTGTTCGCCTGCGGCCATGTTTCACTCCGAAATCGGAGGCGACATGCTGCCCGCGCCACTACAAAGAGGCGCCATTTCATGATACGCGGCCTGAGCTGAGCGCATCTTGGGGCCGAAAGTCCTGGTCCGCGGGCACCGGTCGGGTCCGGCCCGGTCCGGCCCGCTCCGGCCCGGCAGCGAGTGCCGCGGCCCGGTGGGCGGCGTAACGTCAGCACTGTCCCGGGAGAGCCGTCGAAACGGTCTCGGGAGAGATATCAGCACGGTCCCGGGAGAGACGTCAGCTCGGTCTCGGCACGGGAGAGTCCGGCGGGCCGGAGTGGGTCCCGATGGCACAACGACAGCTGTGTGCAGGTGCGCGATGACCGGCGGGGCCGGGCCCGGCCCGGTGGGCGACCCGGTGGGCCGGGCGCTGCTGTGCGCGATGCGGGAGACCGGGGCGTCCGTCGGCGGGGTCTATGTGCTGGCGGCCGACGTGCCGGTCCTGCAGCTGACCGTCATGAGCGGGGTACCGGCGCCGTTCCTGGCGCCCTGGGACCGCGTCGCGCTGGCAGCGCCCATCCCGGTCGCCGTCGCCACCCGCGAGCAGCGTCTGGTGTGGGTGGGCGGCCCGCAGCAGCTGGCCCGCGACTTTCCGCGTACGGCGGTGGCAGTGCCGTACGACTTCTCGCTGGCGGCGGCCCCGGTCGGCGGCCCGACCGGCAGCCGAGGCGCGCTGCTGCTGTTGTGGCCGGCCGGCCATGGGCACCGGCTGTCGACGGCGGAGCGCGAGGCGATGACGGCCGCGTGTGAGCGCCTGGCGGCGCTGCTGGCACAGCTCCCCCGGCCCGACGGCTCCGACCCGCCCGAGGCACCGCGGGTCCTCACGCCGCCACCGGTGCGGACGGTGGGCCCGGCCGAGGCGCAGGCGGCGGCCGACTACCTGGAGCGGCTGCCCGGCGGCTGCTGCGCCCTCGATCTGGAGGGGCGCATCACCCTGGTCACGAAGGGCGCGGTGGAGCTGCTCGGTGAGCAGGCCGGCCGGCTGATCGGCGCGCGCCCCTGGGAAGTTCTGACATGGCTGCGTGACCCGGCCTTCGAGGACCGCTACCGCGCCGCGGTGATCAGCCGCCGCCCGGCCTCGTTCACCGCCAGCCGGCCGCCGCACCACTGGCTCACCTTCCGGCTGTTCCCGGACGGCCGGGGCCTGAGCGTGTGGATCACCCCGTCGGACAAGGACTACGGCCCGGTGGCGCCCGAACCCGCGCTCGGGGAGGTCATGCCCGTGCGGGCCGGCCAGATCTACCACGTGCTGCATCTCGCGGCCGCCCTCACCGAGGCCGTGGGGACGCAGGATGTGGTCGCTCTCGTCGCCGACCAGATCGTGCCGGCGTTCGGCGCCCAGGGCATGCTCATGTACGTGGCGGAGGCGGGCCGGCTGCGCACCATCGGGCACCGCGGATACCCCGCCGAGGCGGTCGCCGCCTTCGAAGGGGTCGCCCTCAGCGCCGCCAACAGCCCCGCCGTCCACGCCCTCGGCACCGGGGAGCCCAGCTTCTTCAGCTCCCCCGAGGAGATCGAACGCGACTACCCCGGACTGCCGCGGCTGACCGGCAAGGCGGCGCGGGCCGTACTGCCGCTGATCGTGTCCGGCCGCCCGGTCGGCTGCTGCATCCTGTCGTACACCCGCCCGCGCACCTTCAGCCTGGAGGAACGCCAGGTGCTGACCTCACTGGCCGGGCTGATCGCCCAGGCGCTGGACCGGGCCCGGCTGTACGACGCCAAGCAGCAGCTGGCGCACGATCTGCAGGCGGGCCTGTTGCCGCACGGGCTGCCCCCGGTACCGGGGTTCGCCGTCGCCGCCCGCTACCTGCCGT
The DNA here is from genome assembly GCF_027497495.1 of Streptomyces tubercidicus. Lineage (GTDB taxonomy): Bacteria > Actinomycetota > Actinomycetes > Streptomycetales > Streptomycetaceae > Streptomyces > Streptomyces tubercidicus. The sequence continues at coordinate 7,080,881 of NZ_CP114205.1, read as the reverse complement.
CGACCCATGGGATGGACATCGGCGGCGATTTCTACGATCTGATCCGCCTCGACGAGGACAGCGTCGCCGCCGTCATCGGTGACGTCCAGGGCCACAACGCGGCCGCCGCCGCCCTCATGGGGCAGGTACGCACCGCCGTCCGCGCCTACGCCACCGCCGGGGCCGCGCCGGACGAGGTGCTGGCCCGTACGAACCGGCTGCTGACGGATCTGGACCCGGGCCTGTTCACCAGCTGTCTGTACGTCCAGATCGACCTGCGTACCCGCCGGGCGCGGCTGGCCGGCGCCGGCCATCCACCGCCGCTGCTCCGCCACCCTGACCGGCACACCACGGTGCTGCACGTCCCCCCGGGGCTGCTGCTGGGCATCGAGCCCGGCGCCCGGTACTCCACCACGGAGATCACCCTGCCGCGGCAGTCCGTCCTGGCGCTCTACACCGACGGCCTGATCGAGACACCGGGCGTCGATCCGGACCGCTCGGTAGCCGACCTCGCCGCACGCCTCAACGACGCCCCGCCACTGAGCCCGGACCGCCTCGCCGACGCCCTCCTGGAGAACCGGCACGGGGACCCCGACCGGCGGGACGATGTGGCACTCATGCTGCTGGCGGCGCTGCCGGGCGGGCCGGTTACGCAGGGGTGAGGTGGCTGGTCGTCACTTCGGCTCGCCTGCCTGAGAGTTCTACTGTCGCCTGAGCTTCCCGTCGCTTCAGCTCGCCTGTCACCTGAACTCGAAGTCGCTTCGACTCACTGCCGCCTCAGCTCTATGTCGCGTCAGTTCTATGTCGCGTCAGCTGCCCGTGGCTTCACCTCTCCCTCTCCCGCCGGGATGTGTGTCCGGCGCCGTGGTGGAGTGCGCGCTGTGCCCGGCTGAGGGCGCGGCCCGGGGCGCGGGTGCGGAGCGCCGCGCGGGCCGCGTTGGCGCCGGGGGCGCCGTGCACCCCGCCGCCCGGATGGGCTCCGGCGGAGGCCAAGTAGAGGCCCGCTATGGGGGTTTCCGGGCGGGCCTGGCCCGGCAGCGGACGGAACACCAGCTGCTGGTGGAGGGCGGCCGTGCCGCCGTTGAGGGCACCCCCGTGCAAGTTGGCGTCCATCGCCTCGAACGCGGGCGGGGCGAGAATTCGGCGCGCCTTGATCCGGGACCGGAAGCCCGGCGCGAAGCGCTCGACCTGCTCCTCCAGCCGGTCCGCCATCGCCGCCTGCTCCCCCTGGCCCCAGGCTCCGCCGATCCCGTCCTCGCCCGCGTCCCCCCGGATGCGGTGGGGTACGTGGGTGTAGGCCCAGGCCGCCTCGGTACCGGGCGGGGAGCGGGTGGCGTCCGCCGTGGTCATCTGGCCGAACAGGGCGAACGGCCGGTCGGGCACCTGCCCGGCGGCGATCTGGGCGGTGAAGCGGGTGAGTTCGTCCATTCCGTCGGCCAGGTGCACGGTGCCCGCGGTGGCGGCCTCCTCGGCGGTCCACGGCACCGGGCCGCCAAGCGCCCAGTCCACCTTGAAGGTGGCGAAGTCCCATTGGAAGCGCCGCAGGTCCGCCGTCAGCCGGCCGGGGAGATGCCGGGCATCGACCAGTCGGCCGTACAGCGCGGGCACGGACACATCCGCCACTACGGCGCGGCGGCCCGGCACGGTCTCACCGATCGCGGTGCGCACCGCCACCGCGCGCCCGGAGCGTATGACGATCTCGTCCACCCGCTCCCCGCAACGCAGCACCCCGCCCCGGCGCTGCAGCCGCCGCACCAGGGCCGTGGTGAGCGACTGGGCACCACCGGCCGGGACCGGAAACCCGTAGCGCTGGCCGAGCATCGACATCAGCCAGCCGAAACCGCCGCTGCCCGCGGCCTCGGGGGCGAGGTCGGCATGCAACGCATTGCCCGCCAGCAGCAGCCGTCCTGCCTCACCCCGGAACTCCTCCTCGCCCAGGCGCCGTACGGGCAGCAGCATCATCCGCGCCAGGCGCAGCCCACCGGCGCCGCGGACCCGGGCGGCGAGCCGGGTCAGGGCCCGCAGCGGCGGGAAGGGCGTGAACAGCGCGCCGATGAGCTCGCCGCCGACCCGGTCCCAGGTCTCACACAACCCCTGCCAGGCCGCGCCGTCACCGGTGCCGAAGGTCTCCAGCCCGGCGGCCGTGTCGGCGGTGGCGCGCCGCAGCAGCGCACAGCGGCCATCGGTCAGCGGATGAGCCAGCACCTGGGGCGCATGACTCCAGACCAGCCCCTCTTCATACAGGTCCAGGGCGCCGAGGACCGGGGAGGCGGCGGCCAACGGATAGAACGAACTGCACAGATCGTTGACGAAGTCAGGGTGCACCGCACGGTCGCTCCGAACCGCCCCGCCCGGCTCCTCCTGCTCCTCCAGCACCTCCACCGTCCACCCGGCGTCGGCCAGCAGATTCGCCGCGACAAGTCCATTGGGCCCGGCACCGATCACCACTGCGTCCGGCATCGCTGCCTCCTGTTCACCTGCGGGGTGGCGCACCGGGCAGGGCCGCCGGTGCGCCGCCGGGCGGGACGGGGGTCTGGGGGCCTGGAGGCTCGGCGGTCGGTCCGGCGCCAGTCGGCCGGTCAGTCGGGGGGCCAGCCAGGTGGCCAGTCCGGCGGCCCGTCTGCCGCAGCCACTCCGGCAGTCAGTCCGACGGGTCAAGCTCCGGTGGGTGCCCTGACCGGGGCCGCCTCGGCCACTTCGGCCGCTTCGGCCACTTCCGCCAGCCTGCTGAGCATGCTGCGATGGCGCAGCTGCAGCAGGGCGTCCAGGGCCGCGTTGTGCAGCCGTCCGCCCGGCCCGGTCAGCGGATGTTCATCGACGATGACCAGGGAATCCGTGCCCCAGGGGCGCACCTCAAGGGCGATCCGGGCGGTGCCCAGCCAACCGCTGTCCACCTCCAGTTCGAGAGTGCGCGGCGGGTCACTGCGGCGGACAACGGTGTGCCCGCCGACCTCCCAGGGCCCCACCCGCACCGTATAGGCGAGCGTCGCCCCGACCTCCGGCCAGTTACCGTCCTCCGGCCGCGTACGAGCGGTTCCGACCACCCAGTCCTCGTAGTGGGAAGGGTCGGCGAGCACCGCCCACAACTCCTCGGGCGCCCGCTTGACCAGCTGGTGTCGTACGGCCATAAGCCATCCACCGCCTCACCGCACCTCGGCCGCCGGCTTCCTCACCCAGCGTAGAGCGCGCCCCCGGGACCGGCCTCCCGAGCGATCCGCCGTTCCGGCGGGCCGCCGCCGACGAGCAGTTGCCCTCGGCGCACCCCGGGATCAAAGTGATGAATACGCACACATGCCAGACCCGCATGCCAGGTCGGCCACGCATCCCGGATCGGAGCGGCTCGTGATCATTCTCGGAGTCATCCTGCTTGTCATCGGATTCCTGACCGGCATCGGCATTCTGTGGATCCTCGGAATCATCCTCGCCGTCATCGGCGCCATTCTCTGGGGCCTAGGCGCCATGGGACACGCGGTCGCGGGCCGCAAGCACTACTGGTAGCCGCGACCTGAGAGGTACCGGGCCGCCGGGCCGTCAGGGGTCCTGCGGGTCGACTCCGGTGTGTGCCTCCGCGTCCCTGCCGCCGCTGGGCCGGCGCGAGGGGCCCTTGGGACCCATGTCCCGCATGCCCTTCTCGTCGGTGTCGGCGGCGCGCCGCTCGCCCGAACGCGTCTCGCTCTTGACCTCGCTCGCCGGAGGGACCTTCTCCTGCCCGCCGGACTCCTTGCCGCGGCCCTTCTCGCCACGGCCCTTCTCGGGCGCGTACTCCTCCGGGCGGAACGACCGGCGCGCGCTCTCGTTCTTCTGCTGCTCGGTCTGATCGACGTCGGGCGACCAGCCGTGCTGCTCGGTTCCCTTGTGCATGCTCTGGCCCTCGCCCATCTTCGGGTGCGAGGACTTACGGTGTCTGGTCACTGCTGCTCCCTACTCGCGCGTCGCCGACGGTCGCCACTGGGCCACGCCCTGCGTGCGCAGCGGCACACCGTCCCTCGCCATGCGCAAAGCCTCTCGACGGACGCAATGCCCATGCCGGGCCGTCCCCTACGTCGACTGCGCCGGAGACTCCCGTACCTCCAGGCTGAGGGGCGGCGGAATCATCCGCATCTCCGCCCTGACGCGACGGCCGCACGAGGGCGGACAGCCCCGGCCTCGGGTTCGGGCTCGGCGTCCGAGTCGGGGGCCGGGTGAGCGTCGGGGGCGGGGCCCGGCTCGGCGCCCGGGTCGGGGACCGGCGGCGGCTGGGGCTTGGGGTGGACGGGGTCCAGCGGGCCCGGCGGTGGCGGATCCGGCACGTCGTGGTCCGGGGCCTCGTGGCCAGGGGCCTCGCGCTCCTCGGCGAGATCCGTGCGCAGCACGAGGGGTGCCGTCAGCATGCGCCAGCTCCTTCCGGTCGGCTCATGGTTCACGGCTGCGGGTGCCCGGTCCGCGTCGGCTCACACCTGAGCGTGGCGGGGGCCCGGTTCGGTCAAGGGCCGCCGCCACCGGCGACAGGCACCCGCGAGGCGAGGGTGCTGCTCGCAGTCTTCAAGGAATGGCTGCAGCCAGCACTCCCGCAACGGTCCCTGGACGAGTAGTTCCGATGTGGTCCGTGGTCATAGGCGGTCAGTGAGCGGGTAACCGCTGCGCCGGTCAGATTGTTGTGCAAGACAGACGAGTTCGGAGTTACTGAGCAGCGGCGGTCTACCGAGGCGCCGGGTTCCTCCCATTTCGTCGTCGATCTTTACGTAGAGTGCGGTCAGGAGGGTGTCCAGGGTCTGTCGTCACACACGGATCTTGGACGCCCTCTGCTCGCTCCGGAGGCCAAACCGCAGAGCCGGCGTCGTGGCGCTCGACGGGACTGCGCAGCCATTGCAGAATCGAGGTCGGCACCAAGGTGGAGTCCGCAGTGAAGTGCCCTGACATGTCGCGCGGTTCGCGCCTGACCGCCCATAGCACTGTCTCGACATCCCTGGCCTTGTGCAGTGATCGCACGCTGCGCGAGCTCGTGGACGCGGCCGTGCCGATCGGATCCGGCATCGGCGGGAAATCAGCCTTGCTGGAGGTCGCCGGTACCCCGGTCTTCGTGAAACGGGTGCCCCTCACCGATCCGGAGAGGCAACCTGAGCACGTCCGGTCCACGGCGAATCTGTTCGATCTGCCCGTCTTCTGCCAGTACGGTATCGGCGCCATCGGCGGGCCGGGCTTCGGGGCCTGGAGGGAACTCGCCGTGCACGCCATGACGACGAACTGGGTGCTCGCGGCGGAATACGAGGGCTTCCCCCTGATGTACCACTGGCGGGTGCTGCCCGACTCGACGCCCCTGCCCGAGGAACTTGCCGACGTCGAACGGGCCGTCGCCTACTGGGGCGACGGATCGCAGGTGCGCAACCGGATCCTGGCTCTCCAGCAGTCCTCGGCGAGCGTCGCGCTGTTCCTGGAGTACATCCCGCAGAACCTGCACCAGTGGCTGGGCACCCAGGTCGAAGCAGGAGACCAAACCGCCAACCGAGCCTTTGCCATGGTGGAGAGGGAACTGGCAGCTGGCACCTCCTTCATGAACAGCCGCGGGCTCCTTCACTTCGACGCGCACTTCGAGAACATCCTGACCGACGGCCAGCGCCTCTACTTCGCGGACTACGGCCTCGCCCTGTCCTCCGGGTTCGAGCTGTCGCAGGACGAGGCCGACTTCTTCGACCGGCACCAGACCTACGACCGCTGTTACACCGCCACGTATCTGGTGAACTGGCTGGTCACCGCCCTGTACGGGTACCAGAGGGAGGACGGGGAGGGCCGCTACGCGCTGGTGCACGCCTGCGCAGAGGGCAAGCGCCCCACAGGAATCCCAGAGGAGGCCGCGGCGATCATCGCCCGGCACGCGCCGATCGCCGCAGTGATGTCCGGCTTCAACCGCAAGTTCCAGCGCCAGAGCAGGCAGACCCCATACCCGCTAGAGGAGATCCGCCAGCTTGGCGGGATGCACAGCTCCTCCATTTACTGACGGACGCCTGGAGGCCGGTACTCAACATGGCTCAGTCACCCTACGTCGGCCTCCAGCAGCACCTCAGGGCACGACCCTGGCCCGACCACGCGCGCACTCGACATCAACCCCGCGCAACAGCTCGGACAACGGAACTACTCGTCTAGTCGACCGCGGGCGGTTCCTCGGCGGGAAAGAGGACCGGGCTGAGCAGATGCCGGGTCCGCTCGGGCGAAGGCTCGTTGCCCATCCGGGAGACGAGCACCTCACGCATCTCGCCGATCAGTTCGGCACGTTCGTCCGGGCTGAGCCAGAGCGCGTGCTGGCGGTAGCCGACCAAGTCGGCCGTCGGGTCGGCGCCCTCCCGGTCGAGGTAGGCGTTGAATTCGGCCAGCAGTGTGGCCATGGCCACGGCGAACACCCGCCGGTGATCCGCCACCGACACCGACGCCGCGGTATCGGCGTCGATCACCGCCCGCTCCCGCCGCAGCCGGTACCGGCGCTCGACGGCGCCACGCACCCGCTGCTCGTCCGCCACGTCCAGCACACCGCCGTCGGCCAGCTCCACGAGGACCTGGTCGTACGCGCACCTCTGCGGGCGCGGGAGCGGCTGGACGGGATGCTGGAGCAGATGCGGGACCAGGAGCTGGCGGAGCCCACGGAGGAGCAGTTCCAGCGGTCCCGTGAGCAGCTGGCAGGCCACTTCGCGGCCTGGCCGGAGCCCGTGCGCGAGCCGCTCGTCGAACGTCATCTCGCCACCTGGCGGGTCGCCTCACGCGAGAACCAGAACCTCTACGACGAGGTCGCCGAGGAGTTCCGGCGCGCACCCAGTACCCCCGGTGTACCGCTGATCGTGCTCTCCGCCATGGGGCACGACGCCACACAGGCCCACCTCTGGCCGGAAGAAGTGCTGCACGAGATCAACGAAGGCAAACGCGCGCTGCACGCGGAACTGGCCGCCGAGACCCCGCTCGGCGAACACCGCGTCCTCGATGACGCAGGGCACGGCTGGCTCCATGAGGAACGCCCGGATGCCGTGCTCCAGGCGTTCAACGACCTGCTCGGCCGAGTGCGTTGAACGGGCGGTCGGCCGTGCTCCGCCGCCCCGTAAGCGACCGGGCCCGTAGGCGACCGGCCCCGTAGGCAACCCGCCCCCGTAAGCAACCGGGCTCCGTTAGCAAGCAACACCGCCGCCATAAAGGTTCCGACAAGAACACCCGAGGCAACCTCCGCCAAGATCACCCCACTTCTAGACTCCCGTGCCACGGCCATTCCAGTGCCGCGTGATTTCCAGGTCTTGGAGCAACAGGGGGATACTCATGCCACAAAACGAGTCGTTAGTGGATGCGGCGGCGCTTTCGAAGCTGGCGAAGAGTTTTGAAACGTACGGGGCGGATCTGGAGAGTTACCTCAGGGAATTCCGGGCGAAGACCGATTCCGAGGTGATTCATGACGGGTTCGGCGTGCTCACCGAGTCCGAGGAAGTGACGTCCGCTTATATCGAGATGTCCCAGCACATGGTCGAGTCGCTGAATGCGCTGCGGCAGCACCTCGACCACATCGGTGCGGGTCTGCGTACGGTCCAGCAGAACGCCACAGGGATGGACGAGGCCCTGGCCGGCGGCTTCGACCAGGGGCGTCAGGTATGAGCGGTGACGAGTCGGTAGCGGAGCAGGTCTACGAAGCCGGCCTGGAAATCATCAATCCCGGCGGCGAACCCGAGGTGCTGCGCGCGGCCGCCAAGGGCTGGCGGGACCTCTACGAAAACCTCCGGACCATGTTCAAGGACATGGACCGCGAAGTGCAGCGCACCTTGGACTCCCATTGGCAGGGCCCCGCGGCGGACGCGTTCGCGGAACACTGGAAGAATCTCGACGCTGCGATGGGCAAGACCTTGCCCCAATTGCCCGCGGCGGCGAAGAGTCTCGATGAGGCCGCGGAGGCGATCGAGGAGATCAACAGCGAGATCCACGAGATCTATCTGGAGATCGGTATCTCCATCGGCATCTCCGTCGGCCTGTCCTTCCTGACCATGGGCTTCTCGGCGGCCGCGGGGGCCGCCCGAGCCGCCCAACTGGCGACCAAGGCCGCCAAGTTGGCGAAGACCCTCGGCACGATCCTGCGCAAGGTCGGCCAGGCTTTCCAGACCGTCTCCCGTCTGGCGAAGGAGCACCGATTCCTCAAAAACGTCCTGGTCACCTGGGCGAGCAATACCGGCTCCACGGTCATGGCGAACAGCCTGATGGGAAAGGAGACCGATATCGGCGAGGCGGTCTGGCAGGGCGGTCTCTCCTCGGTCGCCGGTACCGGACCCGCACTCGGCATCGGCAAGGCAGTGGGCGGAATGCGGGGCGCCGTCCTCGGCGGAGCCGCCGGCAACGTCACCGGCGGACTGGCCGTCGACGGGGCGAGGACCGCGCTGGGGGAGCATGTCAGCGGCGATGAATTCCTCGGCAATGCCCTCGTCAACAGCGCCACCGGGGGCGCGGGAGGCGCCGCGGTGCACGCCGCCAACGGCCATCTCCCGGCCGGCCACGAGGGCCCGCACTTCTCGGTCGACGGCATCATCAACGGCACCGTCTACGGCGCCGGCGGGGTGGCCGGCCAGCCTCTCAAGGACGCGCTCACCCATGCCGGGGAAGAATCCAAGGACACGGTCGCCCCGGGTGACCCGGCCAAGAAGAGCGTGAGGGACGTTTTCGGGTGAGGGAGCGAGATCGCGCGGTGGCGTCCGCCTCGGCAGTGGCCTGGGCGGGCGCGGCCGCGTTCCTGGCCGTTCTGTTGGCAGGCAAGGTGGCCCCGTATCCGCGCTGGGATCTGCTGGCCTGTCTGGCGGTCTCCGGTGGCGGTATGGCGATGTGGTGGTGGACGACGGCACGGAGGCCCGCCACCGGCAGGGGGCCGGACGGCGCACGCGGGCCGGGGCGGGGCGCACACGGGCCTGGGCGGGGCGGGCGTACGGCATGGTGGCCGCGGCAGGCCAGGCGCACGGCATGGTGGCCGGCGCGGCGCAGCGGGCTGGTGGGGCTCGCGCTCTGGGCCCTGTTCCTGCCGCTGGTGATGCTGGGATTCTCCGCCGTGGACAGCACTCCCCAGCTGGCGGAGATCACCCATGGCGGTCCGGTGCTGTCCCGGCTCACTGTGGAGGCGGTCCGCTCCACGAGCCGGTCTCAGGAGAATCACGGCGGTGTGCACTACACCTCGTCGGTCTCGGTAGCCGTTCCCGACGGGCGCGGCACGCGGCTGACCACTGAGGAGGTCACCACGTCCGATCCGCCCAAACAGGGCGACGGGGTGTGGGCGCTGTACGCCTCACGCGATGCCGCGGCCGGTGCGCTCCTGAGTCCGAGCCGGGACGAGTTGCGTGCCCTCCTGGGCGGCACGGCATCCGGTCACGAGATGCTGCTCCTGGCGCTCTCCGGCTGCGCCTGCGCCGGATACGCCGTCCTCGCCCTGCGGGAGGGCACCTCCCCGCGCCGCATCGACGCCGACCTCATCGCGGGCCGGTCCCACATGCTGCGGGTCCGCATCACCGGCGCCGGCGCGGGCCTGCACTTCCCCCGTCCCGGACGCGGCGACGGGCCGAAGCGCCACCGCCGGCTGCACCCCGCCCTCCGGCTGACCGCGGCGAACGGCGACCGGGAGCTGTATCTCGACCGCTGTCTCGACCCCGTCCCGCTCGCGGAAGCGCTGGAGAGCCAGCCGGGATGGCTGTATTGGACGCCGCGGCCCGACGGGCGGCCCGGGTGGTCGGAGCCCGCACTGCTCGTTCTCGACGACGGCCGGTTCCTCATGGGCGCGACACCCGATGGGCCCATTCCGGACCGGTACGCGGGTGCGCCGGCCGGCGAGCCGGTCACCCAGCCGCTCCCCAGCCCGGAACCGGCCCGCGCGGTCGGCCCGTACGTACTGTGGCAGCCGCACCTCCACACCCCGGGAGTGGTCGCCTTCGGCGTCGGCTTCCTGTCCGTATGTCTCATCGCGGCCGGTGTCGGTTACGGGAACGGAGCGGCGCTGGGTATCTGCCTGGCGGCCGCCGTGCTCGGGCCGGCCGTCGGGCTGCTGCTGATCGCCCGTCGGCGCAGCGCCTATCTGCGCGGCCTGCGACGCGCCTGAGAGCCGAGCCGCAGCCTCCGAACTCCGCGCCCGTACGGGTGCGGGCCCTGCGGCCGAGGTCAGCGGCGGCACCGCCCGGCCCGGTCGCCGGTCGCCTGGATTCACCAAGATCGACACCAGACAAACAGACTCTCACCTGGTAGAACACAAGGCAGAGACCCGGCTGCAATTTCCACCCGGAGGTACCCGTGAAGATGCTGATCAACGTCGCCGAGACCGTGGTCACCGATGCGCTGCGGGGGATGGCCGCGGCGCACCCCGAGCTGGTGGTGGATGCCGAGAACCGGGTGATCGTGCGGCGGGACGCGCCGGTGGCGGACAAGGTGGCGCTGGTGTCCGGGGGCGGCAGTGGGCATGAGCCGCTGCACGGGGGGTTCGTCGGGCCCGGCATGCTGGACGCCGCCTGTCCGGGTGAGGTCTTCACCTCGCCGGTGCCCGACCAGATGGTGCGCGCCGCGGCGGCCGTGGACAGCGGCCAGGGTGTGCTGTTCTTGGTGAAGAACTACACCGGGGACGTCCTCAACTTCCAGATGGCGGCGGAGCTGGCGGAGGACGAGGGGGTGCAGGTGGCCAGTGTGCTCATCGATGACGATGTCGCGGTGACCGACTCGACGTTCACGGCGGGGCGGCGCGGCACCGGAGCGACGCTCTTCGTGGAGAAGATCGCCGGTGCGGCGGCCGAGGAGGGCATGCCGCTGGAGCGGGTGGAGGCGCTGGCCCGGCAGGTCGTGGCGTCGTCGCGCAGCTTCGGGGTGGCGCTGAGCGCCTGTACGACCCCGGCGAAGGGCAGCCCGACGTTCGATCTCCCGGCCGGGGAGCTGGAGTTGGGGGTCGGGATCCACGGCGAGCCGGGGCGGGAGCGGCGCGCGATGATGACCTCGCACGAGATCGCGGACTTCGCGGTGGACGCGATTCTGGAGGATCTGGACCCGCGGCTGCCGGTGCTGGTGCTGGTCAACGGCATGGGGGCGACACCGCTGCTGGAGCTGTACGGATTCAACGCGGAGGTCCGCCGGGTGCTCGACGAGCGGGGCGTGGCGGTGGCCCGCACGCTCGTCGGGAACTATGTGACCTCGCTGGACATGGCGGGCTGCTCGGTGACGCTGTGCCAGGTCGACGGGGAGCTGCTGCGGCTGTGGGACGCGCCGGTGGAGACGGCGGGGCTCCGCTGGGGGCGCTGAGCGGCCCTACGCATCCCCTGTCCCGTCCCCCTGTCGCTTTCTTACTCAGTGCGTGAACAACCAAGGAGAGTGGTCCGTGTCCGAAACGGTGCTGGATGCCGCGTTCTTCGTACGCTGGATGACGGCGGCGGCCGCCGTCATCGACCGGGAGGCCGACCGGCTCACCGAGCTGGACTCGCCCATCGGTGACGCCGACCACGGAAGGAATATGCAGCGCGGCTTCGCGGCCGTGGTCAAGGTGCTGGAGACGGAGCCCCCGGCGACGCCCGGTGCGGTACTGATCGCCGCCGGACGGCAGTTGATCTCCAGTGTGGGCGGCGCGTCCGGACCGCTCTACGGGACGCTGCTGCGGCGGGCCGGCAAGGCGCTGGGCGAGGCGCCGCAGGCGTCGCCGGAGGAGCTGCGGTCGGCGCTGGCCGCCGGGGTGACCGCGGTGGGCCAGCTCGGCGGTTCGGCGCCGGGTGACAAGACGATGCTCGACGCGCTGACGCCCGGCGTCGTGGCGCTGGCGGACTCCTTCGACGCGGCGGCCGCGGCCGCCCAGGAGGGCGCGCTGGCCACCGTACCGATGCAGGCCAGAAAGGGCCGGGCGAGCTATCTGGGCGAGCGCAGCATCGGGCATCAGGATCCGGGAGCGACGTCCTCGGCGCTGCTGTTCGCGACGCTGGCGGAGGTGGCCAAGTGAGCGCGGAGACGGGCGGCGGCGCGGGCGCGCCGGTCGGCGTGGTGCTGGTGTCGCACAGCGGGCCGGTCGCGGAGTCGGTGGCGGCGCTGGCGACCGGCCTGGCCGGCGGCGGGGACACGGTGCCGGTGGCCGCCGCGGGCGGCACCCCGGACGGCGGTCTCGGCACGAGCGCGGAGCTGATCACCGAGGCGGCGCGGACGGTGGACCGTGGCGCGGGCGTGGCGATCCTGGTCGATCTGGGCAGCGCCGTACTGACCGTGAAGGCCCTGATCGCCGAGGGGGACGAACTCCCCGAGGGCGCACGGCTGGTGGACGCGCCGTTCGTGGAGGGCGCGGTGGCCGCCGTGGTCACCGCCTCGGCCGGGGCGGACCTGGACGCGGTCGCGGCGGCGGCCGGGGAGGCGTACGGCTACCGGAAGGAGTGAGCGGCACCGCGCGAGGCCGCCGGGCTCAGGGTTTGCGGGCGACGCCCGCGTAACAGGCGGCCTCCGCGTCGGTGACATGGGTGGCGTCCTCGGGGTGGTCGGGGCGCCACTGGTGGGAGAGTGTGAGGCCCGGTTCCAGCAGTTCCCAGCCGTCGAAGAAGCGCAGGACCTCGGCGCGGGAGCGGAACTGGAGCCGGGTGCCCGTCGCGCCGTAGATCGTGACGATCTGCCGCATCGCCTCGGGGCTGAAGTCCGGGGTGGCATGGCTCAGCGCCAGGGTGCTGCCGCTGGGGAGTGCGGCCTTGAGGGTCTCGACGATGGTGTGGGCGCGGTCCTGTCCGTCGTCGGGGACGAAGTGCATCAGCGCGTTCAGGCTGAGCGCGACCGGGCGGGTCAGATCGAGGGTGTCGAGGAGCTGTGGTGCGGTGAGGATGCCCGCGGGGTCGTTGACGTCGGCCTGGACGTACGCGGTGCGGCCCTCGGCGGTGCTCAGCAGCAGGGCCGCGGCGTGCGCGAGGACGATCGGGTCGTTGTCGGTGTAGACGACCCGGGCGTCGGGGGCGATGCCCTGGGCGATGTCGTGGAGGTTCGGCGGAGTGGGGATGCCGGTGCCGATGTCGAGGAACTGCCGGAGACCGGAGGCGGCGAGGGCCCGGGTGGCGCGGTGCATGAACTCCCGGTTGATGCGGGCGGCGACCAGCGCGGCGGGGAAGACTCCCAGCACTCTTCCGGCGGCCATCCGGTCGGCCAGGAAGTTGGTCTTGCCCCCCAGGAAGTAGTCATAGATCCGGGACGAGTGGGCCCGGTCCAGCTGTAGGTCCACCACGGAATCGTGCTCGCTCATCGTGCGCTGCCTCCCCGGTACGGCGTGCTGCTCGGCGCCTGCCCCGCGCACCATGATGCCCGTTTCGCGCGCCGTGTGCCCCGGAGAGCGCCCCAAAGGCCGTTGTGCGCCCGGCCGTTGGGGGCGCTGCCCCGTAAATCATGGATCATTCCGAAGCACTCCTGGCGCGGCCCCTGATGGGCCGCCATGCCACCGTCACGAGTGGTCACGTGCCAGCGTCATGCGTAGTCATATGAATACGCAGCGGCAGATTTTTGCCGTAGCGATGCCACAAATGGGCTCACTTTCCGGTTCATTGGAAGGTGAGAGCAACCGCTCTCCCGTGGCCGACGGCTCCTTGTCGCCCGGCTCGGTGCTTGTCAACGGAACGAGGACGCTCGTGAGCGCAGACCGGGACCGACCGCTGCCGGCGTGCGCTCCGGCGCATGTCCGTAGCGCGGAGTTATCTCCACTCCCCCGCTGCTCGCTCCCGCCCTCCGCTTCGACCCCGTTCGACCGCCGACTGTCGATCACTTTTGAGGCGTTCCTGGCCACGCATGCACGGAAGTGGCTGACCTACGCCTATCTGCACACGGGCAGTGAGGCCGCGGCCCGTGAGGTGACCCAGGCGGCGTACGGGCAGCTCAGCCGGCTGTGGCCGCATGCGCTGCGGCAGGCGTCGGTGGAGGCGTACGCCTGGTCGGTCCTCAAGGAACGCGTCGTGGAGTGGCTGTACGACCACCACCAGCCGACCGCGCTCACCGAAACCGCCGCCTTCGCCGTCGTCACCCATGCCCTGCTGCGCGAGTGCCAGCAGCAATTCGCCATGCTGGAGAGCCAGTTGGGGCTGTATGCGGCCATTGCCCGGCTGCCGGAGCGGCAGTGCGATGTGATCGTGCTGCGCCATGTCATCGGGTACAGCGACGCCCAGATCGGCTCGCTGCTCGGCGTCGACGAAGTCACCGTCCGCTCCTATGCGAGCCGCGGCAAGCGCAAACTCGCCGCCGCGCTCGGTATCGATCAGGGAAACGCAAGGGGGAACTGACCATGTGGCACACCCGCCCCGCCGACCGCAGGGAGACCGTCGAGACGCTGCTCAGCGCGGCCGCGGCGGTGTCCGGTATCGATGATCTCGCCGGGTTCCGCGACCTCGATGACGCGGGGGCGCTCAGCGCCCTCGGCGCGTCCCGGTGCGCGGGGGCGGCGGCCGACCGTGTTCCGCGGCAGGTCCGGGCCGACCAGGGCGCGCCCAGCACCTATCCCAGCGCCCGTGACGAGGCCACCCATGAGCTCCAGCTGGCCTGTGCGCTGGTCGTCAATGCCGCGGCGGCAGCGGCGAGCCTGGAGCGGCTGGTCAACGACCACCACATCGACCCGGAGGGCGCGCTGGTCTTCGCCTGTCTGCTGCACATCACCGGGCGGACCGACGCGGCGCACTTCTGGTGGCACTTCGGGGCCGGCGCCGGCAGCCGGACGGCCGCGTATTGCCTGTATCTCTCGCACCGCCGCAACGGCGAGTACCGCGACGCCGCCTACTGGCGCGAGCAGGCCGCGCACGCGCCGGACGAGGAGCGCCGCTCGGTGGCCGCGTTCGACGAGAAGCAGCTGCTGCCGGACGCGGCCCGGCACAATCTCCTCGTCCAGTGGCACAGCGGGCTCGCCCCGACCCTGCCGACCGCTCTGGAGAGTGTGATCAACCGCCTCGTCGTGGACAGCGACGACGAGGACTTCGGCGAGATTCCCCGCCCCTCCCCCACGCTCGTCCAGGACCTCGGCCGGGCCGAGTAGCCGCCCGTCGCGCGCCCTCAGGCGTCGTCGGCCCCTGCGGACGGGCCGGCCCCCGCGGACGGATCGGCTCCCGCGGACGGGTCCTCGACCGCGGGCGGCCACGCCGGGCGGGTGGCGTCGGGGACCGCGGTCAGCGCATGGCCGACCGTGGGGTAGCAGGAGAAGACGCCGAGGGACTGGGTGCCGACCAGCAGCCGCAGCATCCGTACGCCGAGTGAGGCCAGCAGCAGCCTGCCCTCCAGCCGCCGGCAGAGCCACTCCAGGGCGAGCAGGCAGCTCAGCCCCCGTGAGTCACAGAAGCGCAGGGCGGTCAGATCGAGCACCAGATAGCGGTGTCCGGCCGAGACCACCGACCGTGCCTCGGCAAGAAACGCCTGCTCGGTGCGGAGGTCCAGCTCCCCACTCACACGCAGCACCGCGCACTCTTCCGCCTGCACGATCGCAGTGACCGCCAACGACCGCATCTCCGAGCTCATGCCGTCCAGACTAAGCGCCGCCGCCGACTGCACCACCCGCGGCGGCCCCCCGGCGCACCACGGGCCCGCCCGGACAGCGCCGCGGCCCGCAGTGCCCGGACGGACCCTCCCCATGCGCCATACGGGCACCCGTTCGTGCATACGGCCAAGCTGACAGCGCCCCGAAGCGGGCAAAAACGGTCAGGTTTTTTGCCGTTACGGGCACCCTTTCGCGACGTCCTGGTTGCTATAAACCTGATGCGGGCGGAAACGGGCAGCTCCGTGACCGAACGCAGACCGGAACCACCCAGAAAGCGGCAGGAGTGAGCCATGAGGGCCGAGGAACGCCAACAACGCATCCTCGCGCTCGCCCGGCAGCACGGCCGGATCGAGGTCACCGAGGCCGCGTCGGAGTTCGGGGTCGCCCGCGAGACCGTCCGGCGCGATCTGAGCGAGCTGGAGCGCCGGGGCCTGATCCGGCGTACGCACGGCGCGGCGTATCCGGTCGAGAGCGCCGGGTTCGAGACCACGCTGGCCCGGCGGGAAACCTTGCAGGTGGACGAGAAGCGCCGGATCGCGGCGGCCGCCGCGGCGCTGGTCGGCGAGGCCGAGACGGTCTTCGTCGACGAGGGCTACACCCCGGAGCTGGTCGCCACGCTGCTGCCCACCGACCGCCCGCTGACCGTGATCACCGCATCGCTGCGGACCGCCTCGCTGGTCGCCGCGTCCGAATCGACCACGGTGCTGCTGGCCGGCGGCCGGGTACGCTCCGGGACCCAGGCGACGGTGGGCTCCTGGGCCCGCGACATGCTCGCCCGGTTCGTGATCGACCTGGCGTTCCTGGGGGCGAACGGTGTCTCCCGGGAGCACGGTCTGACCACGCCTGATCCGGCGGTCGCCGAGGTGAAGGAGCAGGCCGTGCGCTCCTCGCGGCGGCGGGTGCTGGTCGGGGTGCACAGCAAGTTCGGCGCCAGCAGCTTCTGCCGGTTCGCCGAGGTCCGTGATTTCGACACGATCGTCACCGACGCGGGGCTGTCCGCGCCGGAGGCGCATCGCTATTCGCTCCTGGGGCCGCAGGTGCTCCGGGTCTGACCGCGGCCGGGGCCGCCGGACGACCGGCCCCGCACCGCGGCACCACATCCCCCACAGCTGACCGCCGAAGGCCGGGCCCGCACCGCCGGCCGTCGGACGGCTCCCGGGCGTACCCGCGAACAGGCCCGTACGCCCAGGAACCGCCGCTTGTGCGGCACGCGCCGGACATGCGCGTCCCCCTTGTCCCCAGAAAGGTACGAGCCGTGAGAGCACGATCCCCCGGACCCGGCGGCGGCCGCTCCCTTGGGCTGACCGCCCTCGCCGTGGCCCTCGCCCTGTCCACCGCCGGCTGTTACCGCGGTGCCGGCGACGCGGGCAATGAGAGCCGCGACAGCATCAACGTCCTGATGGTCAACAACCCGCAGATGGTGGATCTGCAGCGGCTCACCGCCGAGCACTTCACCAAGGAGACCGGCATCAAGGTCAACTTCACCGTGCTGCCGGAGGACGATCTGCGCGACAAGATGAGCCAGGACTTCTCCAGCCAGGCCGGGCAGTACGACGTGGCGAGCGTCAGCAACTACGAGACGCCCATCTACGCCCGCAACGGCTGGCTGACCGAGCTGGGGACCCGCGCCGCCAAGGACCGCGAGTTCGACCAGGGCGACATCCTTCCCCCGGTCCGCTCCTCCCTCACGGCCGCCGACGGCAAGATCTACGCGCAGCCCTTCTACGGCGAGTCCTCGTTCCTGATGTACCGCAAGGACCTCCTCAAGGAGGCCGGGCTGACCATGCCCGCGAAGCCCACCTGGCACCAGGTGGCCGCCCTGGCGGCGAAGCTGGACGGCTTCCGCAAGGGCATGAAGGGGATCTGTCTGCGCGGCCAGCCGGGCTGGGGCCAGCTCGGCGCCCCGCTGACCACCGTCGTCAACACCTTCGGCGGGACCTGGTTCACCAAGGACTGGAAGCCGCAGGTCGACAGCCCGGAATTCACCCGGGCCACCCGGTTCTATGTGGACCTGGTCCGCAAACACGGCGAGGCGGGCGCGCCGCAGGCCGGCTACACCGAGTGCCTCAACGACATGCAGCAGGGCAAGGTCGCCATGTGGTACGACGCGACGGCCGGCGCCGGTTCGCTGGAGGGCGCGGACTCCAAGGTCGCGGGCAAGGTCGGCTACGCACCGGCGCCGGTGGAGCGGACCCGGGACGCGGGCTGGCTCTACACCTGGGCGTGGGGCATCCAGAAGGCCAGTACGCACCAGGACGCGGCCTGGAAGTTCATCCGCTGGGCCTCGGGCAAGAGCTACGAAAAGCTGGTGGGCCGCGAACTGGGCTGGTCGAAGGTGCCCGGCGGCAAGCGGGCCTCCCTCTACCGCGATCCGGCCTATGTCAAGGCGTCGGGAGCGTTCGCCGGCCCGACCGAGCGGGCGATCAGCTCGGCCCGGCCCGGCGACCCCGGCGTACAGCAACGCCCGGCCCCCGGGATCCAGTTCCTCGGTATCCCCGAGTTCGCCGACCTGGGCACCAAGGTCTCGCACGAGATCAGCTCGGCCATCGCCGGGAAGCAGAGCGTGTCCGAAGCCCTGAGGAACAGCAAGCGACCGGCGCAGGAGGTGTCCGATGCCTATACGGACCGCTGAACCGGCCCCCGGGGCCGAGGCGTCCGCCGTGCGGCGCGGCGGTGGCCCGGCGGCCCGCGCCCGCCGCACCGAGCGGGCGAAGAACTGGGCCCGCCGCGCCCCGCTGCTGCCCGCGCTGGTCTTCCTCGTGATCGTCACCCAACTCCCGTTCGTGGCCACCGTGGTGATCTCCTTCACCCGCTGGAACGCACTCGCGCCGGAGAACCGCGGCTTCGCCGCCTTCGACAACTACCGGGCCGTCTTCACCGATCCCGCGATGCGGGCCTCGGTGGGCACGACGGTGCTGCTGACCGTGACCGTGGTGCTGGTCAGCCTGCTGCTCGGGCTGGTTCTGGCGCTGCTGCTGGACCGTGGTTTCCGCGGCCGCGGCATCGTCCGCACCCTGCTCATCACGCCGTTCCTGGTCGTCCCCGTCGCCTCCGCGCTGTTGTGGAAGCATGCGCTGTACAACGCCTCGTACGGGCTGCTCAATGGTTCGCTGACCTGGATCTGGCGGCTGTTCGGCAGCGACGATCCGCCGCAGCCGGACTGGATGACCGACTCCCCGCTGGCCGCGGTGGAGGTGTCGCTGATCTGGCAGTGGACGCCGTTCATGATGCTGATCCTGCTGGCCGGGCTGCAGAGCCGGGCGACGGACGCGATCGAGGCGGCCCGGATGGACGGCGCGTCCGCCTTCGACATCTTCCGCTATCTGACCCTGCCGCATCTGCGCCGCTACCTCGAACTGGCCGCGCTGCTGGGCACGGTGTACGTCGTGCAGAACTTCGACGCGGTGTTCACCATCACGTCCGGCGGCCTCGGCACGGCCAACCTTCCATACACCATCTACCAGACCTTCTACCAGGCCCATGACTACGGACGGGCGTCCGCACAGGGCGTCGTGGTGGTGCTGTGTTCGCTGCTGGTGGCGACCTTCGCGCTGCGCACCGTCTCGTCCCTGCTGCGCGAGGAGGTCACCCGATGAACCGCAGCCCCCTGGCCCCGCGCCGTACCGGCTCCCCCGCTACACGGCGCCGGCGCCGCACCGGCACCCTGCTGGGCCTGACGGCCTGGCTGTGCGGGATCGGCTTCTTCCTGCCCGTCGCCTGGATGGTGCTGACGTCCTTCCACAGCGAGACGGACGCGGCGACCAACCCGCCGAGCGTCGGCGCCGGGCTGAGTCTGCACGGCTACCGCGAGTTCTTCGGCGCGGACAGCGGCGTCAGCCCCTGGCCGCCGCTGATCAACTCACTGACCGCCTCCGTCGTCGCCACCGTGCTGGTGCTGCTGCTGGCGATACCCGCCGCCTACGCCCTGGCCATCAAGCCGGTGCGCAAATGGAGCGATGTCCTCTTCTTCTTCCTGTCCACGAAGATGCTGCCGCTGGTGGCCGGGCTGCTGCCGGTCTACCTGGTCGCGCAGAACACCGGGATGCTGGACAGCATCTGGCTGCTGGTCCTGCTCTACACCTCGATGAATCTGCCGATCGCGGTGTGGATGATGCGCTCGTTCCTCGCCGAGGTCCCGGTGGAGATGCTGGAGGCCGCCTCGATCGACGGGGCGGGGCTGACCTGCACCCTGACCCGGATCGTGGCGCCGGTCGCCATGCCGGGCATCGCGGCCACCGCCCTGATCTCGTTCATCTTCAGCTGGAACGAGCTGCTGTTCGCCCGGGTCCTGACCGGGATCGTGGCCGGCACCTCGCCGGTGTTCCTGACCGGACTCGTCACCAGCCAGGGCCTGTTCCTGGCCAAGGTGTGCGCCGCCGCCACCGTCATCTCCCTCCCGGTGATCGTCGCCGGGTTCGCCGCCCAGGACAAACTCGTCCAGGGCCTGTCGCTTGGAGCCGTGAAATGAAAGCCGCAGTGATCAGCGCCCCCGGCACCGTCGAGGTCGCCACCGTCGAGGACCCGGCGCCCGGCCCCCGCGAGGTCGTGGTCTCGGTCGCCGCGTGCGGGCTGTGCGGCACCGATCTGCACATCCTCCAGGGCGAGTTCGCGCCCACCCTGCCGGTCGTGCCGGGCCATGAGTTCGCCGGTACGGTCGTGGCCACCGGCAGCGCGGTCACCGAGTTCGCCGAGGGCGACCGGGTGGCCGTCGACCCGTCGCTCTACTGCTTCGAGTGCCACTACTGCCGCATCGGCCGCAACAACCTCTGTGAGCGCTGGGCGGCCATCGGGGTGACCACGGCGGGCGGCGCCGCCGAGTTCGCCGTGGCCCCGGTCGGGAACTGCGTCAAGCTGCCCGATCACATCCGCACCGAGGACGCGGCGCTGATCGAGCCGCTCTCCTGCGCCGTCCGCGGCTACGACATCCTGCGCTCCCAGCAGTTGGGCACCCGGGTCCTGATCTACGGCTCGGGCACGATGGGCCTGATGATGCTCGAACTCGCCAAGCGCACCGGTGCGGCCGGGGTCGATGTCGTCGACATCAACCCGCAGCGGCTGGCCACCGCCCGCACCCTGGGGTGCAGCGCCGCGGCCGGTTCCGCCCACGAGCTGGACCGCCCGCGCGGCTGGGACGTGGTGATCGACGCCACCGGCAATGAGCACGCCATCCAGGACGCGCTGGGGCGGGTCGGCAAGGGCGGCACCTTCCTCCAGTTCGGCGTCGCCGACTACGCCGCCCGCGCCACCATCGAGCCCTACCGCATCTACAACCAGGAGATCACCATCACCGGCTCGATGGCCGTCCTGCACAGCTATGAACGCGCCGCGGAACTCTTCGCGGCGGGCACCCTGGACCCGGAGATCTTCATCAGCGACCGGCTCCCGCTGGACCGCTACGCGGAGGCGCTGGGCCGCTTCCGGGCGGGCGAGGGGCGGAAGATCCTGGTACGGCCGTGAACCGGGCCCGGGGCGGGTTCGCAAGGCCCGCCCCGGGCCGACTCCATGGAGGCGCGGGGAAAGCAAGGCCCGCCGCACAGCTCTTGGTTGACAGTTCGTACACCCACGCGACAGCATCCGGCCGGTGGAGATCACCAGGCTCACCCCAGCGGAACGCCGTGTCTGGCAGGCGTTCCCCCTCGGCGAGGGCGTCGACTTCCGGGAGAGCGCCGACGAAGACCCCGCCACCGGCGCCGCCTGGGGCCCCGAGCGGACCGTGCGCGCCGCGGTGCTCCGGGTGCTGCTGCTCAACGGGCCGTCACGGGACGGCGAGATAGCGGGGCTGAAGCTGTGGGGCGCCCGCATCACCGGGGAACTGAACCTCAAATACGGCAGGGTTGGGCACCCGGTGCGGCTGCGGTCCTGCTACTTCGAGGAGACCCCGGATCTGTACGGCGCGCAGCTGCGCATCCTGGCGCTGAACGACTCGGTCCTGCCGGGGCTCACGGCCGGACACCTCCATGTCGACGGCGTGCTGCGCCTCACCTGCTGCCGTATCACGGGGCCGGTGCGGCTGGCCGGGGCGCAAGTATCCGGTGCGGTCTTCGCCAACGGCTCCCACTTCGGCGATCCGGCCGCCACGGAGCCGCCGGAGGAGCCGGTCCTCCAGCTGAACCACGCCGATATCGGCACCGACCTCTGGGCGCCCGGCCTGGTCGCCCACGGCCGGATCCGGCTGAACGGCGCCACCGTCGGCGGACAGATCACACTCGACGACGCGCGGCTCAGCGCCCCCGGCGGTCATGCGCTGGAGGCCGAGACCCTCAGCGTCGGCACCGATGTGCACGCGATGCGGCTGTGTGCCCACGGCCGGGTCGATCTGCGCGGCGCCCGGATCGGTGGCCAGCTCAATTTCGCCTATGCCGCCCTCGCCAACCCGGGTGGGGTCGCGTTACGCGTCAGCAGCTGCGTCGCGGGCGAGATGTGGCTGCGCGAGGCGAAGCCCGTGGTGGGCACGGTGAATCTGCGCCGCGCCCAGTTCGATGTCCTGTACGTCCCGCCGGAGGTCTGGCCGGACGAGGTCAAGCTGGACCGGCTCACCTACGGTTCGCTGCTCCCGCACCTTCCCGCCGAGGAACGGCTCCCGGTCCTGGAGCGCGAGCGCGCGGGCTATGTGTCGTACTCGTACGAGCAGCTCGCCGGCGCCTACCGTACGGCCGGGGACGAAGCCGCCGCCCGCACCGTCCAGTTGGCCAAACTCCGGCGCCACCGCCGCACCCTGCCCTGGTACGCCAAGATCTGGGGTCACCTTCAGGACGCCACGGTCGGCTACGGCTTCCGTCCGATGCGCGCCGCCGGCTGGTTGCTGGCGCTGCTGCTGATCGGCGCCGTCGCTTTCGCCCTGCACCCGCCGCGTCCGCTGAAGAGCGACGAGGCCCCCGACTTCAACCCGTTCTTCTACACCCTCGATCTGCTGATGCCGATCATCGGCTTCGGACAGGAGGGGGCCTTCGCGCCGCGGGGCTGGTACCAGTGGCTCTCGTATCTGCTGGTCATCACGGGCTGGACGCTGGCCACGACGATCGCGACGGGCATCACCCGGTCCTTGGCCCGTCAGTAGGGGGCTCAATGCGGCAGCCGCACCGGAGCCAGCTCGCCGTGCAGCAGCGCCGTGCCGAGCGGGGTGAGGGCGTGGACGACCGAACCGCCGTCGCGGCGGCTGCGGGCCAGATTGGCCTCCCGCAGGGCGCTCACGTGCTCGCTGGCCGAGGGGGCGGAGACCCGTAAGCGGCGGGCCAGTTCGCCCGTGGTGGCCGGTGCGTCGAGGGCGGCGAGGATACGGGCCCGGGTGCGGCCGAGGAGGGTGGACAGCGCCTGCGGATGGCAGCTGCGGGTGGTGGCCGGGGCCCAGGCCGTGGAGTGTTCCACGGGGTAGACCAGGACCGGCGGCAGGGCGGGGTCGGCGAGGGCGATGGGTCTTCGCCAGCAGAAGTGGGACGGGATCAGCCGCAGCCCGCGCCCGCCCAGCCGCAGTTCGCGGTCCTGGGGATAGTCGACATACAGCCACGGTGGCTCCCAACGGAGTGCGGGGCGGAGGCTGTTGAGCATGCCGTCGACGCCGCCCCGGCAGAAGGCGCGGGCGCGGGCACCGCGGTCGGAGTCGACGGTGACCGCCGCCTCCGTCCAGTCGGGAGCTATCACCGCGCGGTGCACCTCCTGGAACGCGCGGGCCAGCTCATCGAGCGGCTCCCGGCTCCCGGCGGCCAGTGCGGCGCTCCAGCGCGGGAGCCGGTCCGGCAGCGCGGCCCGCGCGCACTCCGCGGTCAGCCGGACCGGGGAGGTGTCCCGCAGCGCCGCCAGCCCCGCGGCCAGCCCGTCGCGGGCCGCGTCCGGGGTGAGGAAGTCCGGGAAGTAGCGGGCGTCGGCCGGGGCCAGTGCGCTGATCAGCCGGGCGGCGCGGGTCAGCCCCCGGGCGTCGAGTTCGCGGCGGGCCCGAGCGCGCCAGGCGCCGTAGACCGGTACCCCCCGGCCCGTTGGTGCGACATGGTGCAGGGCGAGCACCGTTTCCCACAGCGGATCGGGTTCGGCGGCTATCTGCACCCGCGCGATATCCCGTTCTTCGAAGTGAATACGCAACATGCGGCCCCCGCGGCATGCTCATGACCCCGTTGCCAGGGCCCCGTTCGGGGCCAGGTCGAACGGCCCCGCCGCCAGATTGCCGGTGGGGAACGGAGGTGTCCAGGGCGAGTTGAGGCATGTCGCTGCGCGGGTGGTGAAGCCGGGGAGTGCACGGCGCCCGCGGTCAGTCCCCGCTCGCGAGCCGTACCGCCAGCCGCTCCAGGAACACCCGCTGGCCCGTCACCATCCGTATGCGCGCCTCCTGCGGGCCGCACCAGGACACCCGGTCGATCTCGGGGAAGGTGCGGAGCACCCCGGATCCGCGCGGCCACTCCATCTCGAAGGTGCCGGGCACCACCCGCCCGGGATCGAGATCGCTCTCGACGGCCCAGACCGTCACCACCTTGCCGCCCGACTGGCGGGCCTCGCCCAGCGGGAGAAACCGCCCTTCCGGCGGCGGCAGGCCCAGCTCCTCCTCGAACTCCCGCCGGGCCGCGTCCCACGCCTCCTCCGGCGGTACGTACTCGCCCTTGGGCACCGACCACGCCCCCGCGTCCCGCCGCTCCCACAACGGCCCGCCCATATGCGCCAGCAGCACCTCGAACCCGTCCGCCGTGCCCCGGTACAGCAGCAGTCCGGCGCTGCGCTTCCCGGCCATGCCGGTCACGGTTCCCCGCTGTCGTGCGCGGTGAGCACCGTCTCGACGGTGTCCGCCTCGGCCGCGGTCTTGTCCTCCCGGTAGCGCACCACGCGCGCGAAGCGCAGGGTCACCCCCGCCGGGTAGCGCGAGGAGGTCTGCAGCCCGTCGTAGGCGATCTCGACCACGAGTTCCGGACGCACCGTCACGACATGGCCGTTGTCCGCCACCGCGAGCTGCTGCAGCCGCTCGGTCTGCCAGCCGAGGGTGGCATCGGTGAGCCCCTTGAACGTCTTGCCCAGCATGACGAAGCCGCCGTCCGGAGACCGCGCCCCGAGGTGGAGGTTGGACAGCTTCCCGGTGCGCCGGCCGTGACCCCACTCCGCGGCCAGCACCACCAGATCCAGGGTGTGTACGGGTTTGACCTTCAGCCAGGCGGCGCCGCGGCGGCCCGCGCTGTAGGGGGCGTCCAGCGCCTTGACCACGACGCCCTCATGGCCCCGGCGCAGGGTCGCGGCCCAGAACTCCTCGGCGGCGGCGCGGGCGGCGGCATCGGCCGGGTCGCCGACCACCTGGCGGCGCACCCGCAGCGGCTCGGGAACCAGCCGGGCCAGCTCCGTATGCCGCTGTGCGCCGGGGAGTTCCAGCAGGTCGCGGCCGTCGACCGACAGCACGTCGAAGAAGACCGGGGACAGCGGCAGCGCGGCCTGCGCAGCGGAGACGTCCACCCGTGAGCCGAACCGTCCGGCGACCCGCTGGAACGGCACCGGCCGGCCCGCACCGTCCAGGGCGATCACCTCGCCGTCGAGGATGAAGCGGGTGGCCGGCAGGTCCCGGGCGACCGCGGTGACCTCGGGGAGCCGGTCGGTGACCTCGTCCAGGGTGCGGGTGTGGATCCGGACGTCCGGCCCGTCGCGGTGGACCTGGATGCGGATGCCGTCGAGCTTCTCTTCCACGGCACAGGCGCCGAGCCGGTCGATCGCCTCGGCCACCGTCTTGGCGCTGTGCGCCAGCATCGGCCCGACGGGGCGGCCGACGGTGAGCCGGAACTCCGCGAGCGCGGCCGGCCCGCCGGCGAGCAGCGCCCGTGCCACGTCCGGCAGCGATCCCGCCAGCATCACGGCGCGCCGTACGTCCGCCGCGGGCACCTCGGTGGCGGCGGCGAGCCCTTCGGCCGCGATGGCGTCCAGCGCGCCCTGCCGTACCTCGCCGGTGAGCAGGCCGGTCAGAAACCGCTGCTCCTCCGCCGTCGCCGCCGCCAGCAGCTCCCGGACGAGTCCGCGCCGCTCCTCTTGCGCCCCGGCCCCGGAGACCCGGGCCAGGGCGGACAGCGCGGTATCCACGTCCCGTACGGTCAGCGTGGCGCGGTCGGCGGCCGGCACCGGTTCCCGCAGCACGCTCCAGCCGATGCCGATCCGCCCCTGGGGCAGCCGTCCGGCGAGGTACGGGATGACCACCGGGACGTCCTCCGGCGCCGCGGCCCGGAACAGCCCGGCCAGCAGCGCGATCTTCCGCGAACGCGCCGGTGTCGCGGCGACCTCCCCCGACACCTGTGCGAGTTGCGCCAGCAGCATAGGGCCATGGTGCCCCCGGGGAGCCGTCCCCGCTCCCCGGCGGGACAGCCCTTAAGGGGCGAGGCAAGAGCCCTCAGGGAGCGAGGTAGGAGTGGAAGAGGTTTTCCAGGTCCCACTGTGCCTTGATCTCCTGCAGGCGGTCCCAGGTGGCCGGGGCGTAGGAGCGCCGGGCCCGTGCGGGGTCGGCCTTCAGGTCCGTCTCGGCGATGTAGTGGCAGCCATCGCCCTGCGGGTCCGCGGCGGCCATGGCGTCCCGCAGCCAGCGCGCGTTGTCGCGGTCCCCGGCCGGGTCGTCCCAGATCGCGTAGCAGACGAGATAGGACGCGCCGAGCGGGGCGAAGGCCATGTTCCGCAGCAGCGCGGGTTCCTGGGAGACGGGCTGTACGGGCGAGAGCACCAGGGACTTCCCGGAGGGGGCGTGGGCGACCGCGTCGGCGATCCGGGTCAGCTGGGTGGTGTAGCTCTCCGGCGACCACAGGGTGTCCGCCGCATACCGGTGGGCGGGCGGCCAGACCGCCGCCGCGCCCTCGTGCAGGGCGGCGAAGGAGACCGGGGTGGGAGGCGTCCGGGTGACGGCGCATGCGCCGAAGGGGCAGTCGGCGAACGGCTCCAGCGCCTGCCGGGCCTCGTGCTCGGTCGCGGCGAACGCGGTGGCGGCGACCGTGATCCGGGGCCCCCGGGGAGCATCGGCCGTCGCCGGCCCGGAGGACGCGAGGACGAAGGCGGTTTCCACGTACGGCGGGAGGCGGCGGGCGAGTGGCTCCGCCCAGTCCGTGACCCGGGTGACCTCGGCCAGCGGGAAGGTGAGGCCGGCCGTCATGATCGCGGCGGGGTGGGGGTGCAGGGCGAGGCGGAAGCCGGTGACGGCCGCGCAGAAGCCCGGCCCGGCGCCCCGGGCGGCCCAGAAGAGGTCGGGGTACTCGGTGTCGCTACAGGTGACCGTCCGCCCGTCGGCGGTGACGGCCCGGATCTCCCGTACGTCGGCGCAGGACGCCCCCCAGGCACGGGAGTTCCAGCCGAGGCCGCCGCTGAGCAGGAATCCGCCGACCGCCACCGTGGGACAGTGTCCGACGGGGAAGGCCAGGTCATGCGGGGTGAGGGCGGCGACCAGATCCTGGCCGGTGGCGCCGGGTCCCACCGTGGCGGTGGCCGGGCCGGTGCCGTGCGCGGGCGTGATGCCGCACTGCCGGAGCCCGGAGAGGTCGAGCAGCAGGCCCCCGTCGCGAAGGGGCGAGCCGGACCAGTTGTGCCCGCCGGAGCGCATCGAGACCCGCAGGCCCTGGGCACGGGCCCAGGCAACGGCGTGCACCACATCCGCTTCGGTGGCGGCCCGCACGATGGCGTCGGGGCACCGTGGGGGCGTGGCCTCGTTCCACACCGCGCCGGTACGGGCGCCCTCGTAGCCGGGGTCACCCCGCCGGATCAGCGTGCCCTCGATGGCCGCCGCAACTCCCGGTGCCCGTGGGCGCATCGCGGTCTCCTCACCAGATCTGGCCGGTGATCAGGCCGAAGACGCCGATGAAGACCACGTAACAGACCATCACCAACGCGATACCCATCAGCTGCACCCGGCGGGTGCGGACCCGCGCGGGCACCAGCCAGAAGGCGAACGCCCTGTTCACCATAGGCATCAGCAGCCAGGTCAGCGCACTGACGCTCAGCACATTGGAGAGGAACAGGCCGATGTACTCCCGGATTCCGAGTTTCTCCAGTCCGTATCCGACGGTCAGGTTGAGCACCATCACCGTCGGATAGAGCGCCAGCAGCACGGTCATGGCCTGTTTCCAGTTGGGCGGCGCGCTGCGGTCCCGCCCGTGGTCGAAGCGGAACCAGCCGCTGAACGACGAACCGACCTTGCGCACGTCGTAGGCGGTGAAGTAGTTGCGCCCCTCCTCCAACAGCTCCTTGCGTACGTCGGAGGCGAGCCAGTCGTCGAGATTCGCACGCGACTCGAACCGGAAGACGACCACCCAGTTCTCCTGTACGCCCGCCACCGGCTCGAACAGCTCGGACCCCATGAAGCCCGGCGCCTTCTCCTGCTCCCGGAGCGTCTTCTGCTGCCAGTTCAGAAATCCCTCTTCGCAGCCCGGCCTGACCTCATGGGAGATCACGGCCGTGACCGCCTCCGGAGCCGCGGCGCTGCCGCCCTGGAGCACATCCTGCTTCGGGGGGCTTTCGAAGAGTTCGCGCGCGTCGTCCAGCAACTCCTGCCGGTGGTCCGAACCCAGCCATGCGGTCAAATAGTCCATGGTGGAAAAGCGGAATACCGTGACCCATTCATTGACTTCACCTGCGCCTGGCGGATATACCTCGGCGCCCACAAAACCCTCGAATTCACGAGCCGCCTGATTCATCCGGTCCTGCCAGCGCTGATACTCATCGGCCCGGCCCGCGCGCACCTTTTGCGAGGTCACGACGGTGGCATTGACGGCCATGGAGTCACGGCTTGCACGGGAACTCACATCGAGTAGCCTAGTGCATAACGGAATTACCGGGCAAATTGGGCAATTATCCGGTCCGTTCCGCAGCGGAATCGATGCCGATCGGAGAGTCCGTGATGGAAGACAAAGAACTCCTCGCAGAGGCCGTACGGCTGGCCACGGAATCCGTGGAGAACGGCTGGGGCGGCCCGTTCGGCGCGGTGCTCACCCGCAATGGGGAGATCCTGGCGCGTGGGCAGAACCGCGTTCTGCTGACCGGCGATCCCACCGCCCACGCCGAGATGGAGACGATCCGGAAAGCCATCCAGATCCTCAACCCTGAGGCGCCGTCAATCGCCGTGGAGCGCCAGAACGAGAGCACACTGGCGTACGTCCCCCGCCCCGAGGGGTCACCGGACCCGGTGCCCGAGCGCGCCCGGATGCTCCAGGGCTGCTCGATCTACATCAGCGGCGCGCCCTGCCCGATGTGCATGAGCGCCATCTACTGGTCACGGATCGACGCGGTGTACTACAGCTGCGACCTGGACGACACCGCGCGGATCGGCTTCGACGACACCTTCCAGTACGAGGACTTCCAGCGGCCGCTCGACGAGCGCCGGATCAAGATCGCGCAGATCTACCCCGAGCTGGGCGCCCATGCGTATGCGGCATGGACCAACCGGCCGGACAAGCATCCGTACTGACGGTGGATCAGCGGGCGTCGTGACCGCGCGGGCCGGGTGGCGGCGGACCGTCGCCACCCGGACCCCAGCCACCCGGACCCGAGCCGCCCGGACCCGAGCGTTCCGGACGGCTCACCGTACTTGGCGGCTCACTCGCACAGGGCCGCTCACTCGTACATGCCCGCTCACTCGTACATCACGTACTCCGGCTGCGGCCGGAGGGCCAGTACCTCCTTCGGTGTCATGAGGCGGCTGCCCTCGGCGTCCTCCTCGTAGAAGAGCTTGAAGCCGGTGTGCAGGCCGTCGGGCAGATCGTTGACCAGCTTGCGCCAGGTCCCGCGCTTCAGGCCGGGCGAGCCGATACCGTCGGCGCTCTTGATCAGCGCCACACCGGGCTGGGGGCGCAGCGCCGACTGCTCGCCCACGACGGACGTGGCGACCTGATGGAAGACCAGCGGCTTCTGCGGCAGATCGTGCTTCTCGACCAGGCCGGACAGATAGCGGGCGACCTTCGTCAGCTCATGGCCGTCCGTATGCCCATAGGTGTCGCCCGGCACCTCACCGGAGCGCATCTCCCATTCCGGGTCCAGGGCAACCCCCACGTCCGGGTGGACGAGCCAGTCACGCAGCGCCTTGACCTCGTCGAGCACCGCGGCCCGGCCCGGCTGGATGTTCAACAGCAGCAGCGCCTTCCGGTCGCGCGCCACCCGGTGGAAGCGGCGGATGGTGGCGGCGGGCGTCCGTGAGCGGTACTTGCCGTCCGGGCCGGCCGAGGAGTTGGCGACCGTCGCCAGGAGTTCGAGGACCGGCAGCGGTTCGCGTCCCGCCGCGTAGGAGTGCGCCACCTTCTCCGCCTCGGCGGCCCGCCGCCCGGGGTCGCCGGTCCCGAGCCGGCCGAGCGCCGCCGCACCGGGCAGGCCACAGAACCCGACCAGCCGGTAGTGCGGGAACAACTCCCTTCCGCCACGCGGGAGTTCCGGGCGGCGCCGCTTCTTCGGGCGGGCGGAGGACGCGGAGCCGGACGGGCCTGGGGAGCCACTGCCGCCCGACGGGGAGGAGCCCGGCCCGCCCGGCGGTGAGGCCCTGGACGCGGAGTCGGCCCGCGAGGACGTGCCCGCGCAGGCCGTGAGCAGTCCGAGCCCGGCCGCTGTTGTGGCCGCGAGCATGTGACGCCGGCTGGCGGACGGCGAGGGCGCGGGGCCGCCGCCCGCCCTCCTGGCCCTGCGTATCCCTGATATCCCTGATGTCTCCGATATCTCGGCGTCTGTCCTTGGTATCCCTGCGTCGGTTCGCCCTGGCATCTCGTCCGCCACGCTGTCTCCGTCCCCCGGCATCCGGCCGCTGACCGGACACCGGTTGTCGTGCGGACCGGTCCACTCCGGTCCGTGCAGTGCGCTTCTCCAGCCCCTCCACGGCAAAACCCCTGGTGGTAACGATCAAGCCAGGTTCGCCCCGGCCGCTCGCCCGTAGGCCGTCGCCTCGCGCGGCCGCCCCACCGGTACGGGCCGAGCGCCCCAGCGGCGGGCCGGTCCGCGTAGCGTGAGGGTGTGATCAGGGCCCGCCGCCTCGACGCGCTGGACGACTCCCCCGAAGCCGTGCGGCGCCGCAGCCCCGTCCACCACCTGTGGTACGCCGCCTACGGCTCCAACATGCATCTCGACCGGCTCACCGCCTACCTGGCCGGAGGCCGGCCGCCCGGCGGGCTGCGCAGCTACCCGGGCTGCCGCGACCCCCGCGTCCCCGCGCGTACGGCCCCGATCATGCTGTCGGGGCTGCTCTACTTCGCCACCGAATCCCAGGTGTGGACCGGCGGCAGCGCCTTCTACGACCCCGGCGCCGCACCGGCCCGCCGCCCTGACGGCCGACCGGGAAGCGCCGAACTCCCCTCCTGCGCCTACCTTCTGACGCTCTCCCAGTTTTCCGACATCGCCGCCCAGGAGATGTACCGGGAGCCCGGCGAGGATCTCGATCTCACGGAGGCCGTCACCCGGGGCCGGTCCCGCACCGGCCCCGGGCGGTACGAGACGCTGGTGTGCCCGGGGCTGCTGGACGGCTACCCGGTGCTGACCTTCACCGCCCCGTGGAGCAGCCAGGACATCGCCATGAACCCACCGTCGGCGGCGTATCTGCGGCATATCGCGGCCGGTATCGTCGCCTCCCACGGCTGGAGCGCCCGCCGGGCCGCCGACTACCTGGCCGGCTGCCCGGGAGCCGACGGCCATTGGACGGCGACGGAGATCGCGGCACTGCTCACCGACCCGGCCTGACCTGCGGCCCGGGGGTGCCCGGGGGTGCCCGCAGGCCCCGGCACGCCGTACGGACGCGTACCGGCCGCCGACGTGCCCGCCGCGGGCAGACTGGAGCCCCCCGGCCGGTTCCGACCTGGCCCGATGACTTCGGCGAGGACCGCGATGCGAAAAATCATTGTGTCGATCTCGGTGTCCCTTGATGGCTTCTTCGAGGGCCCCGACCACGACATCGAGTGGCACCTGGTGGACGACGAGCTGCACCAGCACTTCAACGACTACCTCAGCACGATGGGCGCCTTCCTGAGCGGACGGGTCACCCATGAGCTGATGGCCGATTTCTGGCCGACCGCCGACGCCGATCCCTCAATTACCGGGCCCATGGCGGAATTTGCCGGGATCTGGCGGGAGATGCCCAAGATCGTGTTCTCCCGGACCCTGAAGGACGCCGGCGGGTACCACACCATCCTCATGCGCGAGGTCGTCCCGGAAGAGATCATGGAGCTCAAGGAGCAGCCGGGCGGTGATCTGGTGCTCGGTGGCCCCGACCTCGCCGCGTCCTTCCGGAAGTACGACCTGATCGACGAGTACCGCATCTACGTCCACCCCATCCTCCTCGGGCGGGGCACACCCCTGTTCCGGGACACGGACGCCAGGACCGGCCTCGAACTCGTCGGGACCCGCACGTTCGGCAACGGCGTCGTCCTGCTCCACTACCGGCGCGCCCGGACGGCCGCCGGGGAGTGACCGCCGGGGAGCGGTGCCGCGCCCCCGCTCTCAGTGGGTGCCCCCGCGCTCTCAGTGGGCGCCCCCGCGCTCAGGGGGCGGGCCGTTCCTACGGGCCGGGCAGCCCGAGCAGGTCCGGCAGATCGGCGAAGGAATCGAGCACCCGGTCCGGGGTCCCGGTGGCCGCGCGATGGGTTTCCGGCAGATATTTGCCGGTCTTGACGAGCACCCCGGTGAGCCCGCAGCGCTGGGCCGCCAGCACATCGGACTCGATGTCGTCGCCCACCATCAGGGTTTCCGACGCCGGGGCGCCGAGGTGCGCCAGCGCGGTGGCGAAGAACGCCTCGGCCGGTTTGCCGGTGACCACCGCCTCGACACCGGCGGCCCGTTCCAGGCCCGGCAGAAAGGCCCCGGTGTCGAGGTCGAACCCGTCCGCCGTACGCCAGTACAGATTGCGGTGCATGGCGACCAGGCGGGCGCCGCGCTGCAGATGGCGAAAGGCGGCGTTGAGGGCCGGATAGCTGAATTCCTCGCCCGCACCGCCGAAAACCACCACATCCGGCGCCGCCCCGCCCGCCGCTCCAGCCCCCTCCTCGACGAGCTCCACCCCCTCCAGATCCGCCCGGACCTCACCGCTGTTGATCAGCAGACAGCGCGCGTCCGGATGGTGTGCGCGCAGGTAGGCTGCGGTGGCGGCGGGCGCGGTCAGAATGTCGTCGACGCCGACGAGGAAGCCCTCCCGGGCCAGCCGCCCGGCGACCCCGGCGCGGGTTCGCGAGGTGGTGTTGGTGACCAGCAGCAGTGGGAGTCCGGCCGCGCGCAGCCGCTCCATGGCCGCGACCGCACCGGGCAGCGCCTTCCAGGACACGGTGAGCACACCGTCGATATCGATCAGAACCGCTCCGATTCCTTCCATATGCCGACGGTAACCAGCCGCGGCCCGGTGGGGCGGACGGCCGGGCCCCGTCCTCGGCCCGACTTGCGAAGGCCCCGTGGATGGGGTTATTTCGAAGTGAGGTGTGAACGCGGCTTCCGTCTCCCCTGGCTAGGGGGTGCACACTGTGCTGTTCACCGACCGCGCGGATGCGGGGCACCGCCTCGCCGAAGCGCTACAGCACCTGGAGGGGGAAGATCCCGTCGTACTGGGCCTGCCTCGTGGCGGGGTCCCGGTGGCCTTCCAAGTGGCGCGGGCGCTCAAGGCTCCGCTCGATGTGATCGTGGTCCGCAAACTGGGCGTCCCGTACCAGCGTGAGCTGGGTTTCGGTGCCATCGGCGAGGGCGGCGTGCGGGTGATCAGCGACGACATCGTCCGCCGCGGCCGGCTCGGACAGGCGGATCTGGCCTCCGTGGAGCATGCCGAGGCGGCGGAACTCGCCCGTCAGGCGGAGCGTTTCCGTGCCGGGCGGCCGCGGCTCTCCCTGGAGGGCCGGACGGCGATCGTGGTGGACGACGGGATCGCCACCGGCGCCACCGCGGCGGCCGCCTGCCAGGTGGTCCGCGCACAGGGCGCGGCCCGTGTGGTGCTCGCCGTACCCGTGGCGCCTCCGGACGCGGCCGAGCGGCTGCGCACCACGACCGATGAATACGTCTGTCTCTCCACCCCGTTCGCCTTCTCCGCCGTCGGCGAGTGGTACCGGGACTTCTCCCAGACACCCGACGACGAGGTCGTCGCGTTGCTGGCCGAGGCGGCTGCCAGGTCCGGGTCCGGGGCGGCAGGGTCCGGGTCCGGGAAGGCGGGATCCGAGGCGGAGGGGTCGGGGCCGGCGGGGTCCGGGCCGGGTGCGGAGGCAGCGGCGGACAAGGACGTGGCGGAGGCGGTGGCCATCGCGGAAGAGGTGACCATCGACGCCGCAGGGGTCCGGCTGGCCGGGGATCTCAGTCTGCCGGCGGGCGCCCGCGCGGTCGTGATGTTCGCGCACGGCTCGGGCAGCAGCCGGCACAGCCCGCGCAACCGGCTGGTCGCCGCGGCTCTGAACGAGGCCGGGCTGGGCACCCTGCTCTTCGACCTGCTCACCCCTGCCGAGGAAGCCCACCGGTCGAACGTCTTCGACATCGCCACCCTCGCCGAGCGGCTGACCGACGCCACCGGCTGGCTGCGCGACCGCACGGCCGTGCCGGTCGGCTACTTCGGCGCGAGCACCGGTGCCGCGGCGGCGCTACGGGCCGCCGCGGCACCCGGCGCGCAGGTCGGTGCCGTCGTCTCCCGTGGCGGCCGCCCCGACCTCGCCGAACCGTTGCTGCACGCGGTACGGGCGCCGACCCTGCTCATCGTGGGCGGCAACGACACCCTGGTGATCGACCTCAACCAGCAGGCGGAGGCGGCGATGCGCTGCGCGACCCGCCTGGACATCATTCCCGGCGCCACCCATCTCTTCGAGGAGCACGGCGCCCTCCAACAGGTCGCCGACCTCGCCCGGGACTGGTTCCTCAGCCACTTGGTGAAGGAGGCGTAGCGGACCGGCCGTCAGGCCAAGGTGCCTCGGCGTACCCGATCCGGTCCTTCAGTCGATGGTGATCTCACCCATGGCGCTCCAGCCGTCCGCACCCTCGATGGTGGTGCTCACAATGTCGGGGGTGCGGCGCAGCAGCGGACGCATCGTCTCGATCCCGGCACGGAAGTGGTCGGAATTCACATGCGCTTCGGCGGCATCGTCCTTGAATGCCTCGACCAGAACAAAGGTGTTCGGGTCCTCCAGGCTGCGGGACCATTCGAACCACAGGTTGCCGGGTTCGGCGCGGGTGGCCTCGGTGAAGGCGGCGACATGCTGCGGCCACTCTTCGGCGTGCTCGGGCTTCACGGGAAACTTGACAACGATAAAGATCATTCAGCGATTCTAGATCATCTGATCCCCCGGGCCGTCAACCCCTCACCCCGATACGCCGGGCTCGGCCTCTTTGGCGCGGTCCATCGATTTGACGAGCAGCACCCCCAGCACGATCAGTGCCACGCCGAGCCACACCGGTCCGGCGCCAAAGGCGAGTATCACGATGCCCACCGGGGTCAGATAGCCCGCCAGCGGGATGAGCAGGCTGCTCACCGGGGGTTCGGGCGGGCCGGGCAGATGCCGTTCGCGCAGCGACCGCGCCCGTACGACGTCCGGGTACCACTGGGTGAACTGCAACGCCGCGATGATGGCCGCGATTTGGATGATCCAGCCCGTCCACAGGTTATTGGAATTGTGCAGGACGAGGTCGCCGTAGGCTCCCGCAATGGCCGCCACGGCGAATGCGGCGCCCCACGCACCCGTGATGTAGTAATTGGTCCGCAGAAATCTGGGCTCGCCCCAGAATTCGCGGGGCACCTGTTCCCGGGCGTACTGCAGGGTGAACGGCACCCGGCACGCCATGGACCCGAGGGCGATCGCCATCAGCGCGATATTCGCGACTTCTCCCGAATAGTTCTCCAGCCAGCGGTGGGTGCCCGGGGAGGCGAAGATGCCGATGATCGCCATCACCGCGAAGAACACCACATCGCAGATCTCAAGAATTTTGAAGGAGGATCCAGGACGGCGTATCCGGCCGGCGATGACGATCGCCACCGCGAGGGCCAGGGCTATCCCGACCGCCAGCTCGAAGCGGCCCGGCCCGACCAGGACCGACATCGCGATCCAGGGCGACATTCCGATGACGGGGCTGTCGAGAAGATGTGACAGCCGGCCACCGGCGGCGGTGTCCGTCCGGCCCT
Organism: Streptomyces tubercidicus; assembly: GCF_027497495.1. Lineage (GTDB taxonomy): Bacteria > Actinomycetota > Actinomycetes > Streptomycetales > Streptomycetaceae > Streptomyces > Streptomyces tubercidicus. Next base: position 7,045,410 of record NZ_CP114205.1, on the reverse strand, counting down.
GTGCCATGGCAAAAGCCCCTCCTGAGAGGCGAAACTCCCTTCCACGCTAAACCGCTGGTTGGGCTCCCTCTACTCGGGCGTTGTCGCGACGGGGCGCGGGCGGCGGGGAGTGAGGTGGGATGGGGTCGGGCGGGGAGCGGCCGGGTCGGGGCGGACGTCCGGCGGGACTCGGGGCGGGTGTCCGGGGTGGTTCAGGGGTGGATCAGGGAGACCCCTGACGCGGAGGCGGCGCGGATCCGCGAAGCTGTTCGACATGAGCCATTCTTCCTTGTCCCGCAGGGCAGTTGTGGGGGCGGCACTGTCCGGCGCGGTGGTCGCCGCGACGGCGGGCCCGGCCCGTGCCGCGTCCCGTCCGGCCACCGCCCTGTCGTCGGGCGGCGATCGGGCCCATCGGATCCCGTCCGCTCCCGTCTCCGCTCCCGTCCCCGTCCCTCCGCTGAACGTTCCCGCGCTGCGGGCCGCCCTCGCCGATCTGGAGCACCCGCAGCTGACCGCGGCCCAGCTGCGGGTGAGCGGTTCGGCCGGGCGGTGGTATGGCACCGCGGGCGTCGCCGACCGGGTCACCGGCCGCGAGGTGCATGAGCGGGACACCTTCCGGATCGGCAGCATCACCAAGGTGTTCGTGGCGACGGTGGTGCTGCAGCTCACCGCCGAGCGACGGCTGTCTCCGGAGCTGCCGGTCCAGCGGCTGCTGCCCGGTCTGCTGCCTGCGGAATTCCCGCCGATCACGGTGTTACAGCTGCTGAACCACACCAGCGGGCTCCCCGACGAGCAGGACCCGCCCTACGACCCGTCCTCCCCGGAGGCCATCGCCCGGCACCGCTACGACCGCTGGACGCCCGAGCAGTTGGTAGCGCTGGTGTCGCACGGGCCCATGAAGTTCACCCCCGGCACCAAGCAGGAGTACCGGGGCATCAATTACGTCCTGCTGGCGCTGCTCGTCGAACGGCTGACGGGCTGCCGCTACGGCGAGGTGATCGCCCGCCGCATCCTGCGTCCGCTGGGCCTGCGGCACACCACCGTGCCCGGCAACGACCCGCGGATTCACGGGCCCCATGTGCACGGCTATATGCGGATGACGGACGGATCCCTGCTGGACATCACCGAGTTCAACCAGTCGCTCGCCTGGGGAGAGGGCGAGATGATCTCCCACACCGGCGATCTGGACCGCTTCGTCACCGCCCTGTTCTCAGGTGAACTCCTGCCGCCCCAGGAGCTGGAGCGAATGTTCACCCTCCCGGAGGGCGTGCGCATGGTGGACGGAAGTCCGGCGCGCTATGCCGCGGGCCTGCAGACCTTCACGGTGAACGGCATCACCCTCTGGGGCAAGACCGGCGAACGGTACGGCTACTCCTCGGCGATGTTCGCCACCCGTGATCAACAGCGCCGCGCGGTCTTCTCGTTCAACGCGACCCGGCGGGACGCCTCCCAGGCACAGGTCTCCGAACGCATAGCCAAGGCCCTGACGAAGGCGTGACCGGGACGGAGCCGTGAGCGGGACAAAGGTGTGAGCCGGGGCCGCTTACCACTGTGGGCTCCGCGCGTCCGCTGAAGTACGGACGGGCGGAGCCCACAGAAACCCATCGGCGGGGTCCGGTCACAGCCTTCGTTCAGGACTGGGGCCGCTTGCCGTGGTTGGCACCGTTCTTGCGACGGGCCTTCTTCTTACGACGGCGCTTCGATGACATACGTCTCCCTCCTCAGGACTCAGCGATGCTTTTCGCCGAATTTCTACCACTTCTCAACGGTATCTCGCCCGGCGATCACGAGGCCGCGTACCCAGGTCGGCGGACTCCCACCCCACCCCGGTTTGTGAATCACCCCACGGAAGCGCCGCCCGACCGGTCCGGTACGGCGTCACAGGTCGGCTTCCTCCCCCATGTACAGCCCGGCGAACGCCTTCGCCGCGGACTCGGAGCCCAGCAGCCGCCGCAGCCGCGCACGGGCCGTGCCCGCCAGGAACCGGTCGCCGGACGAGGCACCGTGCAGCACCTCCGACAGCCACTGCGAGAACTCCAGGTACTGCCAGACCCGCCGCAGACACGCCTCGGAGTACCCGGCGAGGCCGCTGTCGTCGCCCCGGTAGTGCGCGATCAGTGCCTCGCCGAGCAGCAGCGCGTCATTGAGCGCGAGGTTCATGCCCTTCGCGGCGATCGGCGCGACCAGATGCGCCGCATCACCCGCCAGGTGGAGGCGGCCGAACGTCATCGGCTCCACCACATAGTTGTGCATGTCCAGGACCACCTTCTCGATGACCGGTCCTTCGGTCAGCGGCGGGGCACCCTCGGCGGCGAGCCGGCGGTGCAGTTCGTCCCATACCCGCGTATGCGACCAGTTCGCGGCGTCCTCACCGGGCGCGACCTGGAGGTAATAGCGGGTGACCTGGGCGCTGCGGGCCATCTGGGCACCGAATCCGCGCTCGTGGATGCCGAAGACCACACCGTCGGCGCACGGCGGTGCCTCGGCGAGCAGGGCGAGCCAGGCGACGCCGTGGTCATGGCGGGTGAGGACCGCCCCGCCGTCGGTGACGGCCGGCCTGCTCACCCCGCGTGCACCGTCACAGCCCGCGATGAAGTCGCACTCGATACGGTGCCGGGCACCGGTCACCGGGTCGGTGTACGACACCGCGGGCCGGTCGCTGTCGATGTCGTGCAGTGCCACCTCACGCACCCCGAAGCGGACCTCGCCGCCCGCCCGGTCCGCGTACGAGGCCACGAGGTCGGTGACCAGGAACTGCTGTGGATAGACGAAGTGATGGCGCCCCGACAGCTCGGCCGTCCGTACGGTGTGCCGCTCCCCGTCGAACCGGAACTCGAACTCGCCCTGCGTACCGGCCCGTTCGAGCAGCCCGTCGGCCAGCCCGTGCCGGGCCAGTGCGCGCACCACCCACTCCTCGATGAACCCGGCGCGCGGCCGCTGCTCGATGAACTCCCTGCTCTCCGTTTCCAGCAGCACACAGTCGACTCCGGCGGTGCGCAGCAGATTCGCCACGGTGAGCCCGGCGGGACCGGCGCCGACGATGGCGACGCGGGTGCGAGTAACGGAGAGAGGGGCGGTGGAGGACACGTTGCGAGGTTCCCTTCGGGGGGCGAGGAAAGATCGCAGGCAGTATGGCTGTTGCCCCGGACGGACCGACCGGCGCCCCGGGCCGACGGTCCGGCACCGGAGGCGGACGGACCGACACCTGGGGCCGACCATCCGTCACCCGGGCCACCGGCCGGGCCTTCGGCCGTGCCACCGGCGAGCGGCCCGGTCGCCCGTGCGGGGGCGCCGGACCACCGGCCGGTGCGGTGCGGATCCGCGCTACGCGCTGCCCGTGAGGCTGGCGTACACCACCACGTTGTCGGGGTAGTAGTGCTGGCCCTGGTCGTAGTCACCGCCGCAGGTGATCAGTCGGAGCCCGGCGTGATCGAGGTTCTTGTACACCTCAAGCGTGGGGAACTTGTTCTTCGGGTACTGGGCGATGCGGTCGACGGTGAACTTCGCCGTCTTCCCGTCCTGCCGGGTCACCTCGATGGAGTCCCCGCGCTTCATCGACGTCAGCTTGTGGAACACCGATGGCTTGCCGTTCCAGGAGACATGTCCGGCGATCACCGCCGGTCCCTGGGAGCCGGGTGTGGGCCCCGGCCGGTACCAGCCCGCCTTGTCGGGATCCCGGGGCGTCTCCATGGCCCCGTTCTTCTGCTGTCCCAGCGTCTCCAGCGAGGAGGAGACCTTGAGCGACGGGATGGAGAGCCGTTCCGGGACCGACTTCGGCATGCTGGCGGCGGCCTGACTCCCGGAACCACCGCCCGCCGCCGCGTCGTCGGACGACTGGCCGCCGCCGCCCGGCTGCTGCTGCGGGGGAAGCGAGCTGGGCGGCGCCGCGTCCTGCCCTCCGCACCCGGCGAGGAGCACGGCCGACAGTGCCGCGGCGAGGGCGTAGCCGGTGGTGCGGTGGCCCCGGCGGCGTACGGTGATCATGGTCTGTTCGCTCCGGCGGCTCATGCGGCGGCCCCGTTGCCCCCGGCCCGCCCGGCGGCGAGCACGGTCTTCCGGCGCCGCGCGAAGGCCAGCGCACCGGCCGCCGCCACCAGACCGGCCCCGCCGGCGCCGAACACTACGGCCGGGACCCCGTTCTCCTCGGCGGGCCCGGTGCCGGTCTCGACCCCGCCGACCGGAATCGAGCCCACCGCGGCGCCCAGGACCTCACCGCAGTTGGTCGGGGCGGTGGCCTCCTGGGGGAGCTTGGGATCGAGTTCGCTCTTGCCCGCCCCCTCGAAGTCGTACTTCTTGTTGTCGTTGCGGTCGATGCCGTGCTGCACGATATGCAGGTCCTTGATGTGCTCGACCACGTCCTGGGAGACCGGGATGGTGCGCTCGTACGAGAGCTTGCCCTGCGCGTTCGCCACGGGCATCCGGTCGACGGCGAGTCCGCTCTTCATATCCGTGGGCCCCTTGGTGGTCAGCGAGATATTGATGTCGCCGTAATCGACCGTGGCTTCGGTGTTGTTGAGGACACCGTCGCCGTTCGTGTCGTCGCTCGCATCGGGGCAGTGGAAGTCATGGCCGTCGGTGGAGCCGTGCAGGTGCTGGGCGGAGGGCTGTCCGGGCACGAGTCCCGTCGACTCGATCTTCACGGTCAGGTTGTTGCCCTGGAGGCTGAGCATCGCCGTGCCCTTGGAACCGGAGTCGTTCAGCTGCGCCAGGTTGATCTGGAACGCTCCGGTGCCCTGGGCGACGGCCTGGGACGAGGCGCCTGCGGTGAGGGCCAGGGCGGCGGGCAGAGCGACGACTACGGCGAGGCGGCGGGTGCGCTTGGCTATCACGATCGTTCCTTTTCCGGCGGCCTCCGCGAAGGAGGGGGGACCGCACGTCGTCCGGGTTCGACAGCAACACCTCGGCGAGGTGTCGCGCGTGATTCGGAGCGGCAGCGCCCGCGGATTGGTGGCGGGTCAAAAAAATTTCGACCCCGCTCCCATCCAGGCTCCGCCGTTCCAGGGAAGCATTCCAGGGAGAGACCATTCCCCCAGGTCAGAGCCTGTTCCAGTGTTCCGGCTTCTCTCCTTGCCCCGGATGGGTTGGCACCCGGCCGGGCACCACGCACGCTGTGATCAGCACCGCCGAGACGGGAGATGCCATGCGAACGCGCTGGTGTATCAGCGACGTTGTCGCCGTCACCGTGCTGATCATCTGTGCCGCGGTGGTGATCTCGTTGATCGCCCGCCGTTGAACCCCTTGCTAGGAGAAGTCGAATCACCATGCACACCATCCGATTCCGTACCGCAACTGCCGTCACCGCCGCCGTTCTCGCGGGCCTGTCCCTGACCGCCTGTGAGAGCGACGAGGTGGCGTCCGGCGGCCGGTCCGCGGCAAGCCCGGATGCCGGCGCCACGAGCCGGCCGGACGGCAAGGCCGGCGGAGCTGGAAAGACCGGCGAAACCGGAAAGGCGGACGGCACCGGCAAGGCAGACGGCGAGGGTTCCGGCAACGGCCAGGGTGCCGCCGGAAGTCAGGGCAAGGGCGCCGGAAAGAGCGGCGGCGCGGGGATGACCCAAGGCTCCGGGAACGGCTCGTCGGTTGCCTGTACGGGAGCGAACGTCAAGGCCGTCGTCACCAAGGCCCGGCGTCCCATCAATCACCTGCTCATCACGATCACCAACACGGGCTCACGCGCCTGCGACGCCTACTACGCCCCCCTCCTGCGCTTCGACGACGCGCAGGCGGCGACCCAGATCATGGAGGACAGCAAGCCGCAGTCCGTCGTATCCGTCGCCCCGGGCCGGTCCGCCTACGCCGCCGTCAAGCTCAGCGGCGAGGGCGGCGCGGACTCCGGTGGCCGCACCGCCCAGCACCTCACCGTGCACTTCGCTCCGCGCAGCGGCTCCGGTTCGACGGGCACCCCCACCAAGCTCACCCTGCCCGCAGGCACGCACACGGACGACGACGCCGCCGTCACCTACTGGCAGAGCTCGGCGTCCGACGCGCTGACGTACTGATCCGCTGTTGATCAGTCATTGATCAGCCGTGCACCTGCCACTGATCCCCTCCCCCCTCCCCCGCCCGGACGTTGATCCATCATTGATCCGCTGCTGCCCCGTTCACGCCCTATCCCTCACCGGAGTTGGCGGGAGATCTCGCGCGAGAATGCCGCGACCCGGGTGTAGACACCGGGCGTGGGTGTGGCGGTGTCGCTGTTGGCCAGCCAGCTGACGATCCCGATCAGCTTGCCCCCGGCGACGAGCGGACCGCCGCTGTCGCCTTCGGCATGGTGGGCGCCGGTGACCGGATCGTTGGCACAGGCGTGCATCTTGGGGTCGAAGTCGCCGCCGGGGTTGAGGCGTTGGCATGTCCGGTCGGGGAGGACCCGCAGGTTCGCCGCCTGGAGCACATTCGCCATCCGGTCCTCGTAATCCAGCAGGCCCCAGCCGTGCACCCGGGCGCCGGTGCCGGGGCGGTACAGACCGGTGTCGGCCCCGGTGGCGAGGGGCAGCGGGGTGTACTGCGGCGGCATCGGCTTGTCGAGCGTGAGAACGGCGACATCGTTCTCCAGGTGGCGGCCGAAGCGCGGATGAATCCACACCTTGGTCACCTTGCGCAGACGGCCCTCGTGGCGGCGCAGATCGGTACGGCCGACGACCGCCCCCAGATCGGTGGGGGCCTCGTCCACGACGCAATGGGCGGCGGTGACGACCTTCCTCGGAGTGACCAGGGTGCCGCCACAGAACTGCCCCGAGCGGGGATAACTGTCGGTCTGCCGCCACAGGTTGATGGCGACGGTCCATGGTGCCGCCGCCGTGCTGGTGTTGTGTCCGCCGACGACGGCCTGGGCGGGATGGGCCGGCAGCACGGCGAAGCCCGCACCGGCGAGCACCATGAGGCATACCAAGGCCCGCCACCGCGGGTACGCGCGTCGTGTCATCTGCATACTCCCTCCCACCCGGCTATCCGGCGATCTGGCTCTGGAGCAGCGAGTAGTAGGAGGCCGACTTCACGGCGACGCCAGGGTAGAGACGGCTGGTGCAACTGCCGCCACCACTGATGACACCGACCAGCCGCCCCCGCACCACGACCGGTCCCCCGCTGTCCCCATTGCAGGCACTGACTCCGCCTGCCGGGTAGCCGATGCACATCGTGTAGGCCGCGCGGTACCGGCGGGTGCCATACGCCGTGATGCACTGCTCGTCGCCCCTGTTGGGGATCAGCGCGGTCTGCAGCGGCGGGACGCGGTAGTCGTCGTCGCGGCCGGTCGTGGAGCCCCACCCCAGAACCCTGTTGGGCGTGCCCTCCTCGTACAGCTTCTGCTGCGCCGGGGTGGCGAGCGGCAGAGTGCGGTACGGCATGGGGGCATTGAGGGTGAGAACGGCGAGGTCGTGCGCGTATGTGGCACCGTTCCCTTCGGTGACGGCCTTGGGGTGGATCCACAGCTTCGCCACCTTGCGAACGGTGCCCTTGCGGGTGTCCCGCAGATCCTCCCGTCCGCCCACCACCCGTACGCCGTCGACGGTGGCCGGACTGACGCAGTGGGACGCGGTCAGCACCTTGCGCGGCGCGACGAGCGTGCCCGCGCACTCCGGATCCTTCACATCCCGCGACGTCAACGCGACGGTCCACGGATACTTCTTGATCTCGGCCCGGTCTCCCCCGACGACCGCGGCGGCGGGTTGGGCGGATGCCGTCACCAGCGCCGCCACTGCCCCCGCCAACACCACGCCCGCCAAGGTGGCGCGGTGTGATCTCGCTTTGCTCATCAGTCCTCCATCGGCGATCGAACAAAGTCGCCTATGGAGAGGCCGTGGAGAGAGCCGCGGTTGCCTTGCCCGTACGGGCGCCCGGATATGGCCGGCATGCGCCCCGGGCCTGTTGACACAGGGGGCGGCAGACGTCCAACTGCGTGGGTGACGTGCCCCGAGGCCGTGCAGGTCGTGGTCCTACCGCACTTGGGCCCGGCCCGAACTGCCAAGCAGTCAACGGGTGTTGCTGTCAGACAACGACATCGAGTGCCTGGCTGCGGGGCATACCCCTACGGTGCGTCCGCCACCGGAACGTCTTCTTCCCGCTCCCGCAGGCCAGTTGACGTCACCAAGCCGGTACGCCGCCCCCAGGACGACCTGGCCAACTCGACGGCCAGCAGGGCGAACCACACGCCCACCAGCGCCAGATGCGCCCGCTGCGGGATACCGTGCCAGCCGGGCCGGCCGAAGAGCGGGCCGACCGTACAGACGGCGGTCGGCAGGGCGAGCGCCAGGACGCGCGGGCCCCAGCGGCGGAGCAGCGGCAGACGGGGCCGGGCGGTCACCGCGGCCCGGCTGAGCAGCGCCATCGCGGCGAAGACGAAGAAGTGAGCCAGTGCACTGGTGACCGTATGGCTCGGGTGCACGGCCGCGCAGGCCGGCTCCACCGAGGGCGCGCAGCGCATGGGCAGCAGGACATCGGCCACGGAGGACATCCCGAGGCCGAGCATCGCCAGCCAGCCGCCCCGCCCCCAGCCATCGGACGCGGACCCGTACGCCAGCAGCGCCCCCACGGCGACAAATACGGCGCAGAGGCTTTCGATGCCGCCGAAGAGCGGACGGAAGGGCTGGTCGGCGGCGTACAGCTCGCTGACGTACGAGTGGCGCGGATCCAGCCCGGTCGGCAGCAGGTACTCCAGCAGCCAGCCGTTGTAGAGCACGGCGCCGGCGGCCAGCAGGAGGGCCGCCCATGCCTCCCGGCATGGGCGATCGCCCGTTCGCGCCAATCCGCGCGCCAGGTGTGGACTCCGCTCACCGGCAAACATGATCAGTCAATGTCCATGCTCGACCCGTTCACGCCCGTACGCACCCTGGTTCACGCGAATGCCCGGTCGCCGGCCGCCCTCAGGCAGCCCTCCCGGCCTGGGCGAATTCAGCGACGAAGGTGGCACAGAAGGCATTCAGATCGGCCGGCTTCCGGCTGGTGATCAGCGTGTTGTTTCCCGCTGTACAGACCTTGACCTGCTCGTCCACCCAGGTGCCCCCGGCGTTGCGGATATCCGTCCGCAGACTGGGCCACGACGTCAGAGTGCGCCCCCGTACGACATCGGCCTCGATCAGCGTCCACGGTGCGTGACAAATGGCCGCCACCGGCCTGCCACGGTCAAAGAACTTCTTCACGAAAGCGACCGCATTCTTGTCCATCCGCAATGCATCGGGATTGGCCACGCCACCGGGCAGGACCAGACCGCCGTAATCCGCCACATCGGCCTCGTCCACCGTACGGTCCACCGGGAAGGTATCGGCCTTGTCCAAGTGGTGGAACGCCTGGATCCGGCCGGACTTCGTGGACACCAGATGCGGAACGTCCCCCGAGTCATGAACCGCCTGCCAGGGGTCGGTCAGTTCGACCTGCTCCACGCCCTCGGGCGCTACCAGGAAAGCAATCTGCATGAACCGTGGTTCCTTTCTCGCGGTATCGAGGCCGCCGCCATTCGTGCCGTCGCGCTGATCGCCGTCGGCAGAAGACACGGCGCGGCAAGCCGGTGCTCGCACGACAGGACGAATTCCCGGTACGCCCCTCCTCTCATGCCGGATCCGCCGCGATTACGCCGGATGCGCCCGCGGGCCCGAGCGACACGCGGCCACCACCCGACCGGCCGGTCCGCTACGGCCCGGCCCGATCCCCGAGCCGGGCGCGCTGGCCGGCTCCCGGACGCTCGGCCGAAAGCCCTACCGTCCTACCGCCCTACCGCTCCGTCGCCGTTTCCGTCTCTGTTTCCGCCTCGGCCTCCGCCCAAGTAACCGGCAGAGCATGAACGCCATAGATCCGCATATTGGTCCTGAGCTTCACCTCATCGGCGGGAAGGGCGAGCTTCAGCGTCGGGAAGCGGCGTAGCAGTCCGGCGAAACCGGCGCGCATCTCGATGCGGGCCAGTTGCTGGCCGAGACATTGGTGGATGCCGTGGCCGAAAGACAGATGGCCACGGGCTTTGCGGTGGATATCCAGGGTGTCGGGGTTGTCGAAACGCCTCGGGTCGCGGTTGGCGGCCAGCAGGGAGACCACGACGGTCGATCCCTCGCCAATTGTTTCGCCGCCGAGTTCGATGTCCTCCGTGGCATAGCGATAGAAGTTATCGGCAATGGAGAGGTAGCGCAGCAGCTCCTCGACGGCACCGGGGAGCAGCTCCGGATTGGCGCGCAGTTCCGCCAGTTGCTCGGGGTGTTCCAAGAGCGCGAAGGTGCCCAGTGCCAGCATGTTGGCGGTGGTCTCGTGGCCCGCGAGCAGCAGCAGGAAGGCGATACCGGTCAGCTCCTCGATGGTGAGGTCGCTATCGAGGGCCAGGTCGGACAGCAGGTCTTCGCCGGGGGTGGCGCGTTTACGCGTGACCAATTCGCCCAGGTACGTGGTCAGTTCCGTATACGCGGCAATCTTCTCGTCGAGCGACAGGTCCGTGTTCAGGAAGTTTGCGGAGTTGGCCTGGAAGCTCTCCCGGTCCGCGTAGGGCACACCGAGCATTGCGCAGATCACCAGGGACGGCACCGGCAGCGCGAATTCCTTGACCAGGTCGACCGGCGGGGCCAGGCGTGCCATTTCGTCCAATTGCTGCTCGGCGATATCGACGATGTGCTCTTCGAGCTGCTTCATTCGTTTGACGGTGAAGGCGCCGGTGAGTTTGCGCCGCAGCCGGGTGTGGTCCGGCGGGTCCATGGCGACGAACAGCCCCGGCACCTGCGGGGACGGTTCGGTAACCGTGGGCATGCCGGGGATCTCTATCGCGTCGTGGATGACGCCGATGTCCTGGCGGGAGCTGAACCGGGTGTCGGCCATGAGCTGGCGGACCACCTCGTAGCCGGTGACGATCCAGCCCTCATGACCGTCGGGGAAGACCAGAGGACTGACCGGGCGGGTCTCGCGCAGCCGGGTGAGCAGGCGGGGCGGGTCGAAGGGACCCGCGTCGCGCTCCACCGGGAGGCCGTGCGGAATGGCAGCCGTCTGACTCATGGGATGTCCTCTCGTGGCGGTTGTGGTTGCCGTGCGGCCACCCTCGCCGAAGGGCCGGACATATGGCTGACACGGCACTGACACCACCCTGCGGAGAGACGGTCGGCGCTCCTCACCCAACGCCGCTCCCCCACCCCCATGGCAAAATCACCCGAGTGCAGATCGGGATGCTGGGATCTCTTGAGGTTCGTACGGACGACGGCGTCCTCGCCGAGGTTCCGGGCGCCCGGTTGCGCGCACTGTTGATCGCGCTCGCGCTCAAGGCGGGTCACGTGGTCCCCAAGGCGGCGCTCATCGACTGGATTTGGGGGGAGCGCCCGCCCGCTGACGCGGCAAATGCCTTGCAGCGCCTGGTGTCCCGGCTGCGGAAGGCGCTGCCGGGAGGGCTGGTCGAGGGGCAGACGGACGGCTACCGGCTGCGGGTGGAACCCGACGCCGTCGACGCGGTGCGGTTCGAACGCCTCGTCGGCCAGGCCCGTCACGATGACGATCCACGGCGGGTGCGGCTGCTGCGCGAGGCCCTCGCCTCGTGGCGCGGTGCGGCCATGCAGGACGTCGGATTGCCGGACAGCACGGCGTTCTGCGCGGCGGTCACCCGGCTTGAGGGGCTCCGCCTGACGGCCATGGAGGACCGCTTCGATGCGGAGATCGGCCTCGGCCACGGTGCGGAGCTGGTCACCGAACTGACCGACCTGGTAGCCGCGCACCCGGTACGCGAACGACTGGTCGCCGCGCTGATGCGGGCCCTCGTCGCGACCGGCCGCGACAGCGAGGCGCTGCTCCTGTACGAGCGCACGAGGGAAACCCTGGCCGCCACACTGGGCGTCGACCCCTCACCGGAGCTGGCCGCCGTGCATCTCGCACTGCTGCGGGGCGAGTTGGGGCGGCGGCAGGAAGCCCGTAAGAGCAACTTGCGAGCGGAGCTGACCAGTTTCGTCGGCAGGGAAGCCGATGTCGCCACGGTCCATGAACTCATCGCCGACCACCGGCTCACCACCCTGACCGGGCCGGGCGGCTCGGGGAAGACCAGACTGGCCACGGAATCCGCGCACACGCTGCTCGACGACCTGCCGGACGGGGCCTGGCTGGTGGAGCTCGCGGCCATCGGCGCCGACGGTGACGTGGCGCAGGCGACGCTCGCCGCGCTCGGTCTGCGGGATGCGCTGCTCGGCGAGGCACCGGACGCGGAGCCGACGGACCGGGTCATCGCCGCGGTCCGCGAACAGGCGATGCTGCTCATTCTGGACAACTGCGAGCATGTGATCGAGTCCGCGGCGGCGTTCGCGCATCGCGTGCTCGGGGAGTGCCGGCGGCTGCGGATCCTCGCGACGAGCCGGGAGCCCCTCGGCATCACCGGTGAGGCGCTGTGGCCGGTCGCGCCGTTGGCCCTGCCCGCGGAGGACGCCGGCCCCGCCGGGATCGAGTCCTCGCCGGCCGTCCGGCTGCTGCGGGACCGAGCCGTCGCGGTGCGCAAGGACCTCGCGACGGACGCCCACGCGATGTCGGCCATGGCGCGCATCTGCCGGGCCCTGGACGGTATGCCACTGGCCATCGAACTCGCCGCGGCCAGGTTGCGCACCATGTCCCTCGATCAGCACGCCCATCGGCTCGACGACCGGTTCCGCCTGCTGACCGGCGGCAGCCGCACCGCACTACCGCGGCACCGGACGCTGCGTGCGGTGATCGACTGGAGCTGGGAACTGCTCACCGACGCCGAACGGAGGGTGCTGCGCAGGCTCTCGGTGTTCTCCGGCGGCGCGAGCCTGGAAGCGGCCGAGCGGGTCTGCGCCGACGATGCCGCCGACGCGGCCCAGATGCTCGAATTCCTCACGGCACTGACCGAGAAATCGCTGGTACTCGCCGAGGGCGACCGGGCGCCCCGCTACCGGATGCTCGGCACGATCAAGGAGTACGCCGCTCAACGACTCGCGGAGACGGGCGAATCGGATCTCACGCGCCGTAGACACCTCACCTACTTCACCGAACTCGTCGAAGCCGCGGATCCACACCTCCGCCGCGCCGAGCAATTGGAATGGCTCACCGCGCTCGACATCGAGCACGACAACATCGCCGCCGCGATGCGGAATGCCCTGGCGGCGGGCGAGGCGCAGGGGGCGATGCGGCTCGCAGCGGCCGCCGGGTGGTACTGGTGGCTCGGCGGGCACAAGGCCGAGGGCAATGAGCTGATCATGGCGGCCACCGCCCTCCCCGGCGAGGTGGCCGACGGGACCCGGGCCATGGTCTACGCCTTCGTCATCATGTTCATGACCTCCGGACTGGCCGATCAGTACCAGGCGGAGGAGTGGATCCACCGGGCCTACGACATCAGCCGACGGCTTCCGCGCCCGCACCCGGCGCTGGGGTTCGTCGCCCCCCTGAAACGCATGCTGCAAGCGCCGGACGCGTTCCTCCCCGCCTTCGAACCGCTGCTCACCGACGAGGACCCCTGGGTACGCGCCCTTGCCCGGCTGCACCTCGGCAAGATGCGGATCATCCTTGGCCACGACGGCCGGGACGCGGACGCCTATCTGGAGACGGCACTCACCGAATTCCGCGCGCTCGGCGAACGCTGGGGGATTTCCTTCGCCCTGAGCGAGCTGGCCCAACGCAGCGCGGTACGCGGCGAGTTCGCCGGAGCCTGCGAGTACTACGAACAGGCCGTCGCGGTCGTCACCGAGGTCGGCGCCATCGAGGACGTCGTACGCATCCGGTCGCGGCAGGCCCAGTTGTACTGGCTGCTGGGCGATGCGGACGCCGGCGTCGCTGCCATGGCCGAAGCCCAGCGGTCGGCGGAACGTGTCGCCTGGCCGAGTGCGCTGGCCGAGCTGGCCATGGCGAAGGCGGATCTGGCGCGCTGGAGCGGCAACCCCGAGCAGGCACACCGGCAACTCGACGCCGCGACAGCGATGCTGGGCGACGACGCCGAGCGGCCCAACGTCCGCGCGGTGATCCAAGACCTGCTCGGCTACCTCGCCGAGGATCTCGACAAGGCTCGCGCACACCGCATCGCGGCCTTCCACGCGGCGTCCGAGGCGGGGCACGCGCCCCTGATCGCGCAGGTGCTCGTCGGGATCGCCGATCTGGCGCTACGCGACCACCAGTACGAGCAAGCCGCCCGGCTGCTCGCGGCGAGCACCGCCGTGCGCGGTCTCCCGGACCGCTCCCAACCGGATGTCGCCCGGATCGAGCACACCGCGCGACGCAACCTCGGCGCCAGGCGCTTCACCGAGGCGACACAGGCCGGAACCCGGACAAACTGGCGCGATCTGGCCACGGCCACCCTCACCCCTTGACCGCCACGACACCGTTGACCTGCGACTTAGTACCGTTGCCCGCCGCCGAACCGGCCCGTACGACAGGCGGCCGCCCCCGTCGTAGGCTGAATCCGCACGTGACGGACAGAGGCTGCGGTAGCCGAGACGACAGTGGCCGAGGTGCTGGCCGAGCTGGAGGACCCGCGGACACGCGCGGTGAACGAAAAACACGGCGACGATCATGGTGTAAACCTCACCACACTCCGCGCCCTCGCCATCGGCGAACGCCTGGAAGTCCTCAAGGACTATCCGACGTCCGCGGGTTGCACATCTCCGTTCGCGCCCGTGTGGATCGCCGAGACGGTGCAGCGGCGGGGGGAGTAGGCCGGACGAACTCCCGCCTGACATCCGGCAGTTCAGGATGCGGTGGCACCGAATAATCCACCGCCACGGTCCATTCGAAAACAACTCCTGGGGCTCCGCGTCACCACACGACTCCGCACTCGTGGGAATACTGCGTCTCGCCGACGGAGATGGAAACGGGAAACAGCACCATTCGCCTTGTCCGTCCGGCCAGGGTTGCCACATTCTTTCCTGCGGCAGCCCCGTTGGCCTGGATGGATGGTTATGGAGGTCCCGTGCCGCAGCCGTCCACCGAGTTCGGCGAGGAACTGAGAAAGCGACGTTTGGACGCCGGACTCAGTCTCACCGCGCTGTCTGCCGCCGTGCACTACAGCAAGGCGCAGCTGAGCAAGGTTGAACGAGGCCTCAAGGCACCCAGCCGCGATCTCGCCCGACTCTGCGACGCCACCCTCCGGGCCGGCGGAGCGCTGATCGCCCTGGTTGCCACGTCCGTTTCCAGCAAACCGGATGAACCGGCACCAGGCGGAATCGATGAGGAGGAGTGGACGATGCAACTGTCACCGGACGGCTCGGGCTGGTTCCAGCCCGTGGGCCGGCGTCAGGTCGTGAACGCCGGCGCCGCCTCATTGATGCGATGGCGTACCGGTGGTCAGGGCCCGGTCCCGCCGACAACGGGGGCCGGAATGCTGGCGGCGTCCCGCTCCCTGTTCACGCACTATCGACGACTGGGCCAGAGCGTCGAGCCCGGATTCCTCTTACCTGGGCTCATCGCGCAGACCCACACACTGCGGGAGCTGTCGGCACATGCCGATTCCCGCAGCCGACGAGAGCTGCTCGCACTCGGCTCCAGGTACGCCGAATACGTCGGCTGGCTGGTACAGGAGACCGGAGACGAACAGGCGGCACTGTGGTGGACACAGCGCGCAGTGGATCTTGCGGCCGCCGGCGGTGACCGAGCACTGGCCGGATATGCGCTGGTCCGCCGGGCATTGGTCACGCTGTACCAGGACAACGCCGAACAGACAGTCGCCCTGGCGCAGCGGGCCCAGAGCAGCACGCTCCCGCCCCGGATCCGCGGACTCGCCGCGCAGCGCGAGGCACAGGGCCACGCGCTCGCGGGTGACCGCGACGCCTGTCAGCGTGCCCTGGACAGGGCCCGAGCGCTGCTCGCCCGCCAGGTTGACGATACCGACGCACCGGTGATCGGCAGCATGCATCTGCCTGACTCGGTCGGCATGGTCACCGGCTGGTGTCTGTTTGACCTGGGTCGCCCGCGGGAGGCGGCCGAGGAGCTGAACCGGCAGCTCGCCTTGGTCTCCCCTGACGCGGTACGGACGCAGGTGCGTTACGGGGTACGCCGGGCACTCGCCTACGCGGCGGACGGCGAGATCGACCATGCCTGCACGTTGGCGGAGCCACTTCTCGACGGGGTGGCGACCGTACGTTCCGCGACCGTCACGATCGATCTCCGGCGTCTCGCCCGCGTTCTGGCCCGCCATTCGGATCACGATTCGGTGCGCCAACTGTCCCCGCGACTCGGCACGTTATCCCGCTTCACCCAATCCTGAGGAGGAACCCGCCATGGCCGATGTGTTCATCAACTACCGGACAGGCGACGGTCACGAAACCGCCGCACTGATCGACAACGAGCTCTCCAAGCGTTTCGGTAAGGACTGTGCCTTCCGCGCCTCGAAGTCCATCCCGCCGGGTACCGCCTACCCCGACGCCCTGCTGACGAGCTTGCGCCGCAGCGCACTGCTTCTGGCGGTGATCGGAGCCGACTGGATCAACTTCCAGGACGGCCTGAGTGACCCGGAAGACTGGGTACGGAAGGAGATCCTGGAGGCGTTCGACTGCGGACTGCCGGTGATCCCCGTCCTGGCCGGTATGAGGACGGAGCGTCTGAAGAAGGACGATCTGCCGGACGAGCTGGCGCGGCTGGCCGAACTGCAATCCGTACGGCTGGACACGCAGAGTGCCGAAGCCGATCTGAAGCGCCTCGGTGATCTGATCGCCGAGATGGTTCCCGAGCTGTATGACCTCGAACAGGCCGCAGCAGCGGCCCCCGGCCCCGGCTCGGTCTCCAACACGACCGGCGATGTCCACGGAACCGCCGTACAGAGCCGGGACTTCACCGGAGATGTCGGTGGCACCGTCTTCAAGGGCCCGACCGGCCCTGTGCATTCCGGCAACGGCAACATCTATCAGAATTCCCGCCATCTGTCGGGCAGCCGGCACTACTCGGGCGATGGCATGACGAACATCGAGGGCGACCATCACGGCGACATCCGGCACCAGTTCGGTGGACCGCGGCGGCGTGAGGACGACGAGCGGTGAACGTACCGCCCACGACACGTGTCGGTCATGCCGACGGCTCGGTGCATGCCGGCTTCGGCGACATCCATTACAACTACTACAACCACTCCGGCCCGCCGAAGCAGGAGACGGCCGGCCGAAGCCCCCGCCGCATCGCAGACGACCAGCTTCGTCTGCTCAGACAGCGGTTCGTCGACCCTGACGGTATGGGCGAGGCACGCCGCCTGCTGGCAGAGCACAGCACCGTGATCCTGGACGGCGCTCCGGGCTGCGGCAGAACTGCCGCAGCCCGTGTCCTCCTGTACGAACTCCAGGCTGCCACCGGCATCTTCCGCGAATTGCTTCCCGGCGACGCAGACGAAGTCGCTCTTACGGATCCCGGGCTGGTCGGCGCCGGTGACCGGCTGTTGCTGGACCTTGCCGAGGCCGACGGCGCCCGATGGGCGGAGTGCCGCAGAGCCCTGCCGGCGCTCCGCAAGGCCGTGCAGGAACAGCAGGCGCACTTGGTGGTCGTCATGCCGTACGACGACACGCTGGAATCGGACCTTCAGTTCTACCGGGCTCGCATCACAACCCCTCCGGCCCAGGAAGTGTTCCGGCGTCACCTACGACTCCACCGGATACCGCACGAGGGATACCTCCATTCCGCGCCCGCATTGGCGGATTTCCTGGCCGAAGAGCCTTCGAACGAAGAGATCGCGGACTTCGCGGATCGTGTACGGCGGGCCCGTACAGCGCATCCGGTGCGCGACGGTTTCGCCAGCTGGTGTGAGCAGGCCCGCGATGCGCGGAAGGCCTGGCGACAAGAGGTCGCCGGTCTCGTCACCGACCGGCGCGAGGCACCACAGCGAGCATTGCTGATCACCACGGCCATGCTGCACGGTGCGCATGCCGACGTCGTCCACCACGCCGCCGCTCTTCTGCTCCGCACCTTCAAGATCTCTCAGGAAAAGGTGGTCCCACTCGAAGGCAAAGACCTGGCCGAGCGCCTGAAGGAGATCTTCGCGTCGGCCGGACCGGACGGTCACGTGCGGTTCGACAAGCTGGACTTCGATGCCGCCGTCCGCACCCACTTCTGGGACCACATGCCCGATCTCAGACGTCTCCTCAGCGTCTGGACCGCGCGCAGTACCGAGCTGGGGGACCCACACCTCACTCCGGACCTCCGTGAGGAGCTGGTGGAACGGCTCGCCGACCAATACCTGCGTGCCGGGCAGTGGAAGGAACTGGCGGCCCTGGCAGAGGAGTGGGGCGCCAACGCCAAGACCCTGACCCGTTCAACGGCGGCAATCCACGCACTCACCCCCGGGCTGGAGCACAAAAAGTACGGCGGGGGTTTCCGGCATCTGATCTACACGTGGTGCAAAGACAAGCAGCTGACGGAAAGCCTCGTGTACGTTCTGCTCCGCGTCTGCACCGAAGTGATCGCGCCGACCCATCCCGATCAGGCAATGGTCCGGCTGCACCACCTCGCCCGCCGTGATCAGGGGTCCACGCTCCCGCTGGACGCTCTCAGCGATCTGGTGGCGACGAGCAGCAGGCTCCGGCGCCGCATGCTCGACCGCCTCACCCGGCGCCCCTCGGACGCCGACGCACGCATCTTCCTGCGGATCTGCGACCCGGTGCCGCTGACGGACCCGGGAAGCGCGCCCCACGCGCTGGTGGACGAGCAGTACGTACAGGACTGTGTGACCTTCGGCTGGCGGGGGGTGTTCGCCGCGCTGCCGCAGCCGCATTGGCACCCGTACGCGGAGCGCTGGCTGCACACCGCCGGCGACGCCGACAACCGCCATGACCTGCTGCTCGATCTCCTGGTCAACGCCGCCGACCGAAAAGGCAAGCAACTCGCGGCGCTGTACTCCGTGGCCCGGGCAGCGGAACCCACCGCCTCCGGTGGCCCGGCACGCGGCGCCGCCACAACTGACCGCCTTCTCCAGAAGATCTCCGCGGCACAGGGCCTCCGCCCGTCGGCCGCACCACCTCGCTCAACACCGCCTCGGGGAGCCACACCATGACGACCGGCTGCAAGACGACGACCGTCTTCCTTACCGTCCTGTGCGCTCTGCTGCTGACGATTCTCGGCCTGGTACAGGTGTGGCCGACATGGGCGTGGGCCACCCTCGCTGTTCTCGTGGTCGGAGCACCGGCAGCAGCCTTAAGGATCGCCGCAGCGAGGCGAGGGTCCGTACCGGTCGGCTTCGAGGAGCAACGCACCGCGGTGCCCATCGAACGCACGGAACACCGCATCCGCCACGTGCCGCTGCCCAGCCAATGGGCCGACTACGACTTCCTGTTCTCCGCGACCGTCCGGTGGTACCCCCTCGAAGCCAACGGCTACGACCCCGTCGCCAACCCGGCGGGCCTCGCCGTCGAAACGGTGCTGGACCACGCCCGCGCGCTCACGGAACAGCGAGAGCCCGGTCGGGCCTCACTCGTCCAGCACGAGCTGAGTGGTGCGCTCAGCAGGATGAGTCCGGACCACACCGGACACCTCCAGGTCATGGCGGAGAATGTCACGCTCACCTTGCGCGAACACGATCAGGCGCGGTTGGACAAGCTCGCTGAAGTGCGCAAGGACAAGGCCGTCTGGGAGCACCAACGGAAGTACGAGCAGAGCAAACGCGAGTACCTGGGCGAGGACGTACTCAAGGACACCGGCAGCGCGGTGGTCTGGTGGCTCGCGAAGAACGACGATCACCTGGAGAAGACGGTGGGAGACCTCGGTCTGCTCGCCCAGCTCACGTCCGCGGCCAACGACACGGATGTGCCTGACCGACTGCGGGACTTCCTGCCTCAGTCGCAGAGCGATCGGCCCTACCTGGAAACCGCGGACGCGCCCTCCGCTTCGTTCACACGAGAGCCGACAGCCGCTGACCACTTCGAAGCATTTCTCTCCGGTATGGGCTTCACGGACGGAGATGACCGGCGGGGGATGCTGGCCAAGCAGATCGCCGACATCATCAAGACGCAGGAGCGGCACGAGACGGCCGAGGAACTGTTGAGAAGATTCGATCCGCCCGCGAGTTACGGCCCGGTTGACGACGCGCCCAGCGACACGCCCTGACTCTGAGCGGGGCCGGCCTCAACATCGCCTCGGCGTTGCTGACGCTGGTCGCGGTGGGCGTGGCGCGGGAGACCCGCGGTCGGGATCTTGGGGTGGTGGAGGGGCGTTCGGCGGAGACAGCGGTCGAAGGGGGCGCGGGGCCTCAGCGGCCTGCGTTTCCCGAGCGGCCCAAAACCTGATGTACGGCGGGGGCGTGGCGGCCCCGGGGACGTCCGGGAGACGGGTGGCGGGTCCGCCACGCCCCCGCCGGGCGTCAGGAGTGGTTCTTGCTCTTCAGGGAGTCCTTCATCCCCTGCATGTTCTCCTTGGCGTTGCCCATCGCGCTCTTGGCCTTGCCCTTGGCCTCGTCGGCGCGGCCTTCGCTCTTCATGCGCTCGTTGCCCATGACCTTGCCGGCCTTCTGCTTGGCCTTGCCCTTCATCTTGTCCATGGCGCCTTTGTCACCCATTTCGCACTCCTCTGTCCTGTGGGGGGAAAGCTTCGGCACCACGTTGCCGCAGGTCACGATGGCGCGCACCCGGAGGCGGCCATCGGTAGGGGCCGTCTCCGGGCACGCCGTGGACCGGCGCGCCCCGCTACCTGCCGGTATCGCCCGCCACAACTGAGGAGAGCCGGGGACGAGATGCGGCGCGACCGGGGTCCGCCGCACACGCCGCCGCCCTCACCCGATCAGCCGCCCCCGATCGCCCGGCGCCCGGCGGGCTCCTAAGGTCTGTGCGGTAGGGCGGCATGCCGTCTGCGCACCGCCGCCACCTGGGAGGCCGATATGCGGAGACTCATCGCCGTACCGACGGTGCTGTTCGCGCTGGCCGCCGCGGGCTGCGGGGACGCGGACGGCGGCCCGGACACGACGGCCGCGACCTCCTCCCCCACGGGCGCCGGGCCGGGCGACGGGCCGGGCTCCGCCTCCCCGACCGTCCCCGGGCAGCCGGTGAACTGCGGTGAACTCCCCGACGCGCTGGGCTCGGAGGGGGACGTCACGCTCTTCGCCGACCCCGGGGCCGGAGGCACGGTGGGCTGTGGTGAGGCCCGTTCGGTGATGGCCGAGTTCTTTCTGCGGGCGCCGCGGGAGGCACAGGACGACCGGGCCACGCTGTCCGTACGCGGCTGGGTCTGTCAGTACGAGAGCGGCCCCACCGGCACCTGGATCACGACCTGCCGCAAGGACAAGCGGGAGATGCACACGGAGGAGCCGCCCGGCGGGAAAACCGAACCGGGCCCTTCCGGGGAACCCGGTGACCCGGACGCGTCCCAGCTGCCCCCGCTTCCCGATGAGTCATCCGACCCGTTGGACGAGCCGTCGACGGAGGAGCTGTAGCCCATCACCCCACCGCGTCACCGCGCCGCCGGGCCGCCGCGCCGCCGGAACTCCGAAGCCTGAGCCCCTGAAGGCATCCGCCAGGGCACTCAGGCTCCGGGCGCTCAGGCTTCGAGATCCGGACCCGCCGACTCCTGTTCCATCCCCTGGAACCACGTCGGCCCGGCCTCCAGCGCCCGCTTGATACGGGTCAGGGCGTACTCCTCAAGCTGCGGCAGGGCGTCCAAGGCGAACCAGCCCACCTCCAGCGACTCATCGTCATTGACCTGCGCCGCACCGCCAACTGCCCGGCAGCGCAGGGTCACGTCCATGAACTGGCAGACATCGCCATTGGGGTAGTGGGTGGGCGGCATGGTCTCGACGAGCACGATGCCCTCGGGGACGACCCGTACGGCGGTCTCCTCGTAGACCTCCCGTACGGCGGTCTCGGCGGGCTGCTCGCCGGGCTCGGGGATGCCTCCGATCACCGACCAGCCGCCGGTGTCGACCCGCTTGCCCAGCAGGACACGGCCCTGGTCATCGAAGACGACCGCGCTCACCCCGGGCAGCCAGAGGAGCTGCCGGCCGATGGAGTTCCGGAGGTCACGGATGAAGTCGGGGGTTGCCATGGTCCGACCCTACGGGACGTACCCGGCCCGCCACGTGGCGGAGTACGCGCGCCGCACACACCCGCCGGCGCGCGCCCCTCAGGTCCCCGCCGGGGTCCCCTCGCGCGGCCGCAGCCGACCGCGGATCGCGCGGACGGCGCCCTCGGCATCATCGACGGTGACGGTGAAGGTCATCCCGTCGCCCAGCTGGAGCACCACCCCCTCGCCCCGCCGGACCACTACGGCCGTGCCCTGCTCGGGGCGCCAGCGGTAGCCCCAGCCGCCCCAGTGGCGGGGCGTGACCTGGGGGGTGAAATCGGCGCCGACGACGGTGTCCAGCGGAATCCGGCGGCGTGGCACCCCTATATGGCCGCACCGCACCTCCAGGCATTCCTTGTCGACGCGCACCGCGACATGGACGAACGCGAGCGTGCCGAAGAGCACCAGCAGGCCGGCCGCGACACAGCCGACCACCGACATCACCAGGGGCGCTCGCCCCGAGGTCCAGTTGCTCTCGACGGCGAGCAGGATGCCCAGCGCCAGACAGGCCGCACCGATCGCGGCCAGCAGCCACTGGATGCGGTTGGTGGCGCTGCCGTGCCAGACCTCGGGGATCTCGGCATGGGAGCCGCCGGCGGGGCGCGCTCCGCTGTCGTCGCCGTCGGTACTGCCGTGGTTACCGGGGGCTGCTGCCCCCTCGTGGGGGTGGTCCCTCATGAGACGCAGCGTACGCGTCTTCGCACCCCATGGCAGTGCGTCGAACGGCCCCTTTCCCGCCCGGGTTGCGCAACGGGCGACGCCATGGGTGACGTCATGAGCTACGTCACGGGTGGCGTCAGCGCCGGGCCGCCGCGGCGGTCTCGTCGGCCACTGCGGCGACCGGTTCGGTGGCGCCCGGCGCGAGGTCCGTACGGCTCCGGGCGAGCAGCCGGCCCTCGGCGTAGGCGAGCGCCTCGGCCGGCAGTCCGGCGGGGCGGCCGCTGAGGATCACGCTGAGGGCGCCGGTCGGGGCGGCCGCGGGGGCCGGTTCGGCACCGATACGGCGCAGCGCCTGGGCGGCGACCGCCTCGGCGGAACCGTGCAGGACGAGCGCGGGGGCGCCGGGCTGCTGGAGGGCGGCCCGGATGCGTTCGGCGACCAGCTCGTAGTGGGTGCAGCCCAGGACGACGGTCCGCACGTCCCGTGGGGTGAGATCGGCGGCGGCCGCGACGGCGGCGTCGATCGCGGGCTCGTCGGCGGCCTGGACCGCGTCGGCGAGTCCCGGGCAGGGCACACCGGTGACCTCCACCCCGCTCCCGAACCGGTCGATCAGATCCCGCTGGTAGGGGCTGCCGGTGGTGGCGGGGGTCGCCCAGATGGCGACGGGGCCGCCGCCGGCCGCGGCGGGCTTGATCGCCGGGACGGTGCCGATGACCGGGATCTGCGGTTCCAGTTCGGCGCGGAGGGCGGGCAGCGCATGCACGGATGCGGTGTTGCAGGCGACGATCAGGGCGTCGGGGCCGTGCGCGGCCGCCGAGCGGGCCACGGCCAGCGCCCGGTCGGTGACATCGTCGGGGGTGCGGGGCCCCCACGGCATACCGTCGGGGTCGGAGGAGAGGACCAGATCGGCGTCCGGCCGCAGTCGCCGCATGGCGGCGGCCGCCGCGAGCAGCCCGGTCCCGGAGTCCATCAGCGCGATCTTCACCCGGACACTTTACTCAGCCGCTCGTCGGGCTTGTCATACCGGGCGGGACGAAACCGGCCGCGGCCGCCCGTCCCTTCCCTGCCTCTGCACTCCTTCCTCCGCCCCTTTCCGCCCGTTCCGACACCGTGTCGAGCGCCGCCGCGGGCCGGGTGCGGTGCGGCAGACTGCGACCGTGGGAGCGATGGAGTGGATCGGTGCCGGGTCCCTGCTGGCCTGGGTGTGGCTGCTGCTGGGGCAGGGCTTCTTCTGGCGGACGGACGTACGGCTGCCGGACCGCCGGGATCCGGAGCGCTGGCCGTCGGTCGGGGTGGTGGTCCCGGCGCGGGACGAGGCCGCGGTGCTGCCGGACAGCCTGCCGTCGCTGCTCGGCCAGAAGTACCCGGGCCGGGCGGAGGTGTTCCTGGTCGACGACGGCAGTACGGACGGGACCGGCGCGGTGGCCCGGCAACTGGCGGCCGCGCGGGGCGGGCTGCCGCTGACGGTGTCCTCGCCCGGCGAGCCCGAGCCGGGGTGGACGGGGAAGCTGTGGGCCGTACGGCACGGGATCGCGCTGGCGCGGGAGCGCAGCGCGCCGGAGTATCTGCTGCTGACCGACGCGGATATCGCGCACGAGCCGGACAGTCTGCGGGAGTTGGTGGCGGCGGCCCGTTCGGCGGAGCTGGACCTGGTCTCGCAGATGGCGCGGCTGCGGGTGGTGACGTTCTGGGAGCGGCTGATCGTGCCGGCGTTCGTCTACTTCTTCGGGCAGCTGTATCCCTTCCGGTGGGTCAACCGGCCCGGGGCGCGGACCGCGGCCGCGGCCGGGGGCTGTGTGCTGCTGCGGCGGGAGGCAGCGGAGCGGGCGGGCATCCCGGAGGCGATCCGGGGCGCGGTGATCGACGATGTGACGCTGGCGCGGGCGGTCAAGCGCGGCGGCGGGCGGATCTGGCTGGGGCTGGCGGACCGGGTGGACAGCGTGCGGCCGTATCCGCGGCCCGCCGAGCTGTGGCGGATGGTCTCGCGCAGCGCGTACGCCCAGCTGCGGCACCGGCCCCTGCTGCTGCTCGGTACGGTCCTGGGCCTCGCGCTGGTGTATCTGGCGCCGCCCGTCGCGCTGGTGGCCGGACTGGCCGGCGGCGGTCCGGTGCTCGCGGCGCTGGGCGGGGCGGCCTGGGCGGTGATGAGCGGGACCTATCTGCCGATGCTGCGCTACTACGGGCAGCCGCTGTGGGCGGCGCCGCTGCTGCCGTTCACCGCCCTGCTCTATCTGCTGATGACGGTGGACTCGGCGGTGCAGCACTACCGGGGGCGCGGTGCGGCCTGGAAGGGCCGGACGTACCCGGCGCCCTGAGTGGCGCCCCCGCTGCCGCCGTCACTTACGGGCCGGTGACCAGTCCAGACCCCAGCCGTATGCCTGGTCGACGGTGCGCTGCGGGCTGACGCCGGGGGCGGGGACGAGGTAGCGGGCCTCGCGCTGGACGACGAGTTCGCTGCCGGTGTTGGTGATCAGCGCCAGCGCGCAGACGTTGGAGGGCACCGTGCAGGCGTCCAGGGTGAAGTCGACGGGGGCGCCGTGCTGGGGCTGGAGGGTGACCGTGGCGTTCAGCCCCGCGAAGCTGCGGGCGCCGGCGTAGACGGTGACGAAGATCAGGATGCGCTTGATGCGCTCCTGGTGGTCGAGGTTGATGGTCATGTTCTCGCCCGCCGCGACGGCGCCGGTGCGGTCGTCACCGTCGAGCTGGATGTACGGCGGGGCGTGCAGGGCGCCGAAGTTGCCGCCCAGCGGATGGACCACGCCCGCGGCGCCGTCGGTGAGTTGGTAGAGCGCGCACAGGTCGAGGTCGAGTTCCCCGGACGACGGCAGCAGCGCGCCGCGCGCGCCCATGGCCTCCATCGCCTTGCGGCCGAGTTTCTTGCCCAGCCGTTTGCCGGCCGAGCCGCCGGTCCAGTTGAGGTTCACCCGCATCGCGCCGGAGGTGCCGCCCTGCTTCGTCAGGGAGACGGCCGGGGCATCCTTCGTGAGGGTGACTTTCGTCAGACGAACGGGCGGGGGCGCGGGGGCCGGGGGCGGCGGCGCCATCGGAGGGGCGGGCGCCATGGCCGGGGGCGCGGGCGCCATGGCCGGGGGCGCGGGCGCCATGGCCGGGGGCGCGGAGGGCGGCGGAGCGGGCGCGGCGGGGACCGGAGCCGGGGCCTGCGGCGCCGCCGGTTCCTCGACCTCCTCGACGCTGATGCCGAAGTCGGTGGCCAGCCCGGCGAGCCCGGTGTCGTAGCCCTGCCCCACCGCACGGAACTTCCAGGCGCCCTGCCGCCGGTAGAGCTCGCCGAGGACGAAGGCGGTCTCGGTGCCGGCGTCCTGACTGTCGAAGCGGGCCAGCTCGGCGCCGCCCGCGGCATCCAGCACCCGGATGTGCAGTCCCGGGACGCCGCCGAAGCTGCCGCCGTCGGCGGAGGCGGCGAGCACTACCTTGTCGACGGCGGGCTCGACGGCCGCCAGATCGACGGCGAGGCAGTCGGTCATGGCGCCGCCGGCCGGGCGCTTGCCTTCATGGCGTACGGCGCCGGAGGCGTGCGCGGCCTGGTTGTAGAAGACGAAGTCTCCGTCGTCGCGGACCTTTCCGGACACCAGCAGCAGGGCGGAGGCGTCCACGTCCGGTGCTCCGGGGGCCGCCTGCCAGCCGAGTTCCACCCGTACCGCCGGGGCCGGAACCGGCACATTGCTGCCCTTGAGCATCGACATCGCCGCGCTTCCTCTCGTCCGCCGTGCCCCTCGGTGGTGGCACCCCCAACCTACTCGTCCCCCGCCGTGCCGAACGCCCCTTGTTCACCCGCGAGAAGCGAGGTCTTTACACGATCCCTACGGGCGATCGCGACCGATTTCCACAAGTTCGCTCCCATTGGCGCGCCATGGCCACTCCGAACACGCAAAACAACAGTCTTGCCAGACTCCCCAATCGGCACATCGTGGGCTTAACTTATGAGGTATGACCTCCCCCCGCTCTACCTACGGCGGCGGCTACTACGCTTCGCCTCCCTTCCCGGACACCCCGATCTACGACAGCCTCGTCGCAGAGCGCGGTACACCGCAGATCGCCCCGATCCGGGTGAACCCCGCCCCTTACGAAACGGGTTCGTCCTATTTGCCGGCGCTGCCCTCGGCGCTGCCGGCACTTCCGGCCGCACCTTCCCACCCCTCGCCGCAGGGTTATCCGGGCGCGGCCGCGCAGCCGGTCGCCCCGCTGCAGCAGGCTCCGCAGCCGTACATCCCGCAGCAGGCGGGCACCCGCGGCTACCCGGCCCCGCAACAGCAGCAGCCCCAGCGCCCGCCCATGGGCACGGGGTACGAGGCGATGCGCCCGGCCGCCCCGGTCGCGCCGCGCCCCGCCTCGCCCTACGACGACCCGTACGGCCGCCAGTACCCGCGCGGGTACTGATCCCGGCGATCGGTCAACTGTCCGAGGCGGCTGGCAGGATGGAGCCATGCCCATGCCTGTGCTCCAGTCGATCCATCTCTACCCGGTCAAATCCATTGCGGGGTCCGGTCCCGGCGAGGCGGTCGTGGAGCCGTGGGGGCTCGCCGGGGACCGACGCTGGCTGCTGGTGGATGCCGAGGGCAGACAGCTCACCCAACGACAGCAGCGGACGCTGGCATTGGCGCGCGCCGAGGAGCTGCCGGGCGGTGGCCTCGGGCTGACCGCGCCCGGGAGGGAGCCGTTGACGGTCGCGGTGCCCGCCTCCGGGGAGACGGTCCCGGTCGAAGTCTGGAAGGACGAGGTCGAGGCGGTGCCCGCGGGCCCGGAGGCGGCCGAGTGGTTCCGCGGGTATCTGGGCATCGAGTGCCGGCTGGTGTATCTCGACGCCCCGGAGAGGCGCCGGCCGATCGACCCGGCGTACTCCGAGCCCGGCGACACGGTCAGTTTCGCCGACGGCTACCCGCTGCTGCTGACGACCACCGCGTCGCTGAACGCCCTCAACTCGCTTATCGCGCAGGGCGATCACGCCGACGAGGGGCCGCTGCCCATGGACCGCTTCCGGCCCAATGTGGTCGTGGACGGCACCGCGCCCTGGGCGGAGGACGACTGGCACCGGGTCCGTATCGGCGCGGTGGAATTCGAGGTGGTCAAGCCCTGCTCGCGCTGTGTGGTCACGACCTCCGACCAGCACACCGCCGAGCGCGGCAAGGAACCACTGCGGACGCTCGCCCGCCATCGCCGCTTCGGTGACGGGCTGATCTTCGGCCAGAATCTGATTCCCCGTGGGGTCGGCACGATCCGCATCGGCGACCCGTTCGAGATACTCGGCTGACGGGCGCGACGGGCGCCGTGGTGACGCCGACCGTACGGCCGCGCCGACGGCACAAGCGGCCGGTCCGGGCGGGCTCGGCGCCCGCTCCCGGGGCCCGCACCGTACGCCCGGATGTTGCGTTTTGTACGCGGCGATGTTGCTCTCTCTTCGCAGAACTCTCGCGCAGACCACCCCTGATGCGGTATTCACGGACACGGAGAGGGGGCAACGATGCGAGCGATGCGAGGCGTATGGCGCTGGCGGCGCAACCCGCTGCGGCGCCGGACCGATCGGATCGAGGCGTGGGTGGCGCTCATCGCGGCCCTTCTGATCGCCCTCGGCTCGACCTCCGCGGGCTGGCTCACCGGCCGGACCGCGCAGGGCGCACTGCTGGAGACCGTACGGGTCCAGCACCAGCAGCGGCATCTGGTGTGGGTCACGGTCGACCGGCTGCTCTCACGGGCCCCGCTCGACCCCGATCCGGAGACCTCCTCGCACCGCGACTCGCACCGCCGGGTCCTCGGCCGCTGGACGGCCCGGGACGGCAGCGCGCACCTCGGGCAGCTCGCCGCGCCCCGTCCGGTGGAGACCGGTGAGCGGTTCCGGATCTGGACGGATGACCGGGGCCGGGTGGTGCCGCGGCCGATGGACGCCAGTACGGCCGCCACCCACGCCGTGCTGGCCGGGCTGGGTGCCACTGCCGGGGTCGGCATGATGATCGAGGGCGCCCGGCGCATGATCGTCTGGCAGTTGATGGTGCGTCGTTTCCGCCACTGGGACCAGGAGTGGAAGCGCGCGGGACAGGACTGGGGACGGGCCGACACGGGCAGCTGAGAGCCTGCCCCGGGAAGCTGCTGACCCTGTCAACTACCGCCCGCCCGGCGCGCTACGGTGGTGGCGCCAGCCTCTCGGCTGGGGCCTCGCAGACCGGAATACGGACATCCGCGGACGGATGGTGCCGGGCCGACAACAGCCGCACGAAGTGGGGGCACGACAGCGCCATGGCACAGGGCTCGGTCCAGGTGACGCACTCCGGAACGTCCCGTTGGCGACGCCGTACAGGGGAGTACAGCTCGCTCGCCGCCGCCCTGGAGGCCGCCGGGGACGGTGATGTGCTGACCGTCCCGGCCGGTACCTACCGCGAGAATCTGGTGCTGGTGCGCGCGGTGACCCTGCGCGGCCCGGACGGGGCCCGTGGTTCGGTGCGGATCGCCCCGGCCGACGGAGTGGCGCTGACCATACGCGCCTCGGCCACCGTCCACGATCTGCATCTGGAAGCGACGGACTCGGCGGCGCCCGCGCTGCTGGTCGAGGACGGCGCCCCGGAGCTGATCGGGCTGCGTGTGGTGACCCGGTCCGCGTCCGGTATCGAGGTCCGTGGCGGCGCCCGCCCCACGGTGCGCCGCTGCACGGTCGACAACGCGGGCGGGGTGGGCATCAGCGTCCTGGACGGCGCCGGCGGCGTCTTCGAGGAGTGCGAGGTGATGGCCGCCGGGCAGGCCGGTGTGGCGGTGCGCGGCGGGGCCCACCCCCGGCTGGAGCACTGCCGGATCCATCACGCCTCGGGTGCCGGGCTGTCGCTGCACGGCGAGGGCAGCGCGGTCGAGGCGGTGGGCTGCGAGCTGTACGAGATCAAGGGCGCGGGCATCCAGGTCGCCTCGCGCGCCACCGGGCATTTCACCGACTGCACGGTCCACCGCACCTCCGCCGACGGCGTCACCCTGGACACCGATGCGGTGCTCACCCTCGCCGACTGCGATATCCACGACATCCCGGAGAACGCCGTCGATCTGCGCTCCCGTTCGGTGCTGACGCTGACCCGCAGCACGGTGCGGCACTTCGGGCGCAACGGGCTGTCCGTCTGGGACCCGGGCACCCGGGTGGACGCCAACCAGTGCGAGATCCACGACAGTACGGGCGACTACCCGGCGGTGTGGGTGAGCGACGGCGCCACCGCCGTACTGGACTCGACCCGGGTGCATGACGTCCCGGACGCGCTGTTCGTCCTGGACCGGGGCTCCCGCGCCGATGTCGTCGACTCCGATATCGCGCAGGTCCGCAACACCGCGGTGTCGGTGAGCGACGGGGCGACCGTGCAGCTGGACGACTGCCGGATCCGGGAGGCCGCCACGGGCGCCTGGTTCCGGGACCACGGCAGTGGTGGCACGCTCGCCAACTGCACCATCGACGGTGCGCAGACCGGCGTGATCGTCACCAAGGGCGCGGACCCCACCATCGAGAGCTGCACGGTCAGTTCGCCCACCGAGGCCGGGTTCTATGTCTCCGCGGAGGGCCGCGGCACCTTCCAGGGCTGCCGGGTCACCGGGAGTTCCGGCTTCGGCTTCCATGTGATCGACGGGTGCCGTACGACGCTGACGCGGTGCCGTACGGAGCGGTGTGCCCGCGGCGGCTACGAGTTCGCCGAGGGCGGGGCCGGGCAGGGCGACGGGCCGACGGTGCAGGACTGCACCAGCGACGAGAGCCGTGCCGTGCAGGCACTGGCCGCCGCGGCGACGGCACCCGCGGTGGCGCAGCTGACCCAGACGGCCGGGCTGCTGGGCAACGTCCCCGCGCAGGGCCCGCCACCGGCAGCGCCCGCGCCGGCCGTCGCGGAGCCGGACACCGGCAACCGGCCCTCCGACGAGGTGCTGGGCGAGCTGGACACCCTCGTGGGGCTGGAGAGCGTCAAGCGTGAGGTGCGCAGCCTGATCAACATGATCGAGGTGGGACGGCGGCGCCAGGAGGCGGGGCTGAAGGCCGCGTCGGTGCGCCGCCACCTCGTCTTCACCGGCTCCCCCGGTACCGGCAAGACGACCGTGGCCCGGCTGTACGGCGAAATCCTGGCGTCCTTGGGGGTGTTGGAGCGCGGTCATCTGGTCGAGGTGTCCCGGGTGGACCTGGTGGGCGAGCACATCGGCTCGACGGCGATCCGTACCCAGGAGGCATTCGACCGGGCGCGCGGCGGGGTGCTGTTCATCGATGAGGCGTACGCCCTCTCCCCCGAGGACTCCGGACGGGACTTCGGGAAGGAGGCCATCGACACCCTGGTGAAGCTGATGGAGGACCACCGGGAGGCGGTGGTGGTGATCGTGGCGGGCTACACCGCCGAGATGGCGCGGTTCCTTGCCGTCAACCCCGGTGTGGCATCCCGTTTCTCGCGGACCATCACCTTTGGTGACTACGCGCCCGAGGAGCTGCTGCGGATCGTTGAGCAGCAGGGTGAGGAGCATGAGTACCACCTCGCCGAGGGGGCCGGCGAGGCGCTGCTGAAGTACTTCACCGCGTTGCCCAAGGGTCCCTCCTTCGGCAACGGCCGTACCGCACGGCAGACATTCGAGGCGATGGTCGAGCGGCACGCGGGCCGGGTGTCCCAGCTGACCGACCCGAGCACCGACGACCTGACCCTCCTCTACGCGGACGATCTGCCCGAACTCCCCTGAGCGGGAGGGCCGTTCGGACCGTTCTTCGCGGGCCGCTGACCCGGCAGGTCCGGGCTGAGCCGGGCGATCAGTTCGGCGCGGACCGTGCCGAACACCGGGTCGGCGTGGTAGTCGCTGTGGCCCAGGATCTGGGCGGGCAGCGGGTTCTGCAGGGTGCGGCCGAAGGAGAGCGGGTCGCGCAGCGGTCCCTGGTCGATCCGCCGGCCGTCCTCACAGGTGAGCCGGATCGGGCCGCCGATGGGGTCGGTGAAGCGCCACAGATTGCGCCAGTCGTCCATCTCGCGGTGCAGCCCGGTCAGCGCGGGCGGCCCGAAGAAGGCGGGGAACCAGCGCCCATAGAGACGCTCCAGGGGGCTGCCGTACGTGAGCAGGGCGATGCGGCTGCGGGTGACCAGATCCAGCTGCCAGACCGCGGCGGCCGCCAGCACACTGCCCTGGGAGTGCCCGGAGAGCACCAGCCGGCCGTCGAACCGCTCGGTCCAGGTGGCCATCCGCCAGGTGAGGTCGGGGACGGCGCGCTCGGCATAACAGGGCGGTGCGAAGGGGTGGGCGGCACGGGGCCAGAACGTGCCGACGTCCCACAGGATGCCGATGGTGCGGCGGGCGGAGTGATCGCGGTAGGCGCGTCGGCCCGCCGTGATCAGCAGTATGACCCCGGCGCCCATCAGCCAGGACCCCAGGGACTCCGCGGTCTCGGCGGCGGCGTGCACGACGGGCGGCGCCCCTTCGGTGGCCCGGCCCGGCGCCCGGCCGGTGAGCCAGGCGCCGATCACCGCACCGGCCCCGAGGACGAGGGTGACGGCCGAGGTGGCCGCGATCAGAACGGGCGCGGAGTCGGTGAGTCCGGCCCCGGCGATGGTCGCGGCGATGCGCTTCGTGCGGCTCGCGTCGGGCTGCTCGCGCGGGTCGTAGAGCCCGGGGATGTCCTTGGCCACCCGGTTCCCGACGATCACCACCCGGACCGCGGCGAGCACCGCGACCACGGCGACGACGACCAGCAGCACGGGGATGACCGACGCCTGCCAGGACAGCAGGACCGGCGGCCCGGGGATGGGGGCGTGCGCCTGACCGGGAGTCGCGCCACCGTCCAGCCAGTCCGCGAAGCGCTGGGCGACGCCCCCCGACAGCACCCCGCCGACCGCACAGGCCAGCAGCGCCACGGCGGGCCCGCCCATACCGCGCAGCGCGGTGCGGGCGTCGTCACGGGCGGCGCGCTGCAGGACCCAAGCCGTCACCGCCAGCGCCAGGACCAGCACGCCCTGGAAGACGGCGATCCCGCCGAAGGCGGCGGCGCCGGGCAGCGGGCCGTGGCTGTGCGCACCGGGGCGCGCCCAGCCGGTGTGCAGCATGGTCAGCGCCAGCACCCCCAGGGAGGCGAACGGCAGCGCCCGTACGACCAGGTGGTCCGAGGCGACGTCCGGTGCGCCCTCGCTGCGGGCGGTGCGCCAGACCACCACCAGGGTGACGGCGGCGAGCACGATGACCAGGGCGGTCAGGGCCCGGCCGGTGACCGCGAGGACGCTGCCGCCGCCATCGCCCCGGTCGGCCTTCGCCGCGGCGGCGAGCAGCACGGCGGCGATGGTCAGCACCCCGGCCGTGGTGTGCGCGGCACGCAGCCTGGCGACCAGCCGGCGGCCGTACCAGAAGCCCTCACGGCTGAGCGCGGTGCGCTCGGCGGCCGGGGTGTCCCGGGAGGTGCCGGGCAGCCGCGGCGGCGGTGAGGCGGATTCGTACGCGCTCCACGTACGGCGCGAGAGCCACCACAGGAAGCCGATGACGAGCAGCGGCACCATGGAGGCGAGCGCGAGGCGGCGGCCCGGGGCGCTCCACCAGCCGGAATTGTCGGGGCTGAGGAAGCCCATCCAGGACTTGCCGGAGGCGCAGACGGTGGTGCCGGCGCACTGCCAGGCGGTGAGGTCCAGGGCGACCTCACAGGCCGCGGCGGCGAGCAGGACCGTGAGGGTGAGCGCCAGGATGCGGACGAGCAGGTCGTAGATCCGCTGGGCCGGGTGCTCGGACGGGGCGGCCGGGCGCATCCAGTGGGCGAGGTTGGCGACCATGAAGGGCACCAGGACCAGCCACAGGGCGCGGGCGCCGTTGCCCGAGGTGAGGTTGGACCAGCAGTACGCCTCGCGGACCGGCTCGCCCCGGTAGTCGTCGGGCCGTTGCTCGGCGTCCGCGTCGTCGGTGCGGCGGTAGCAGGCGGCGGTGTCGTCGCCGGTGATCAACTGGACGCGTGGGTCACCGAGCATCTCCTGGGCGGTGGTGCCGCCGACCCCGTGCACCAGCAGCTCCAGGGAGAGCTGTGGTGCGGTGTCCGGTGGCCCATCTGCTGTGCTGCCACGGTCCGTTGACCGGGCGTGCGGTGTCGGGTCCGCGGTCTCCACTGAATTCCCCCGTAGTCCATGCGGCGCCGCCGAGCGGTGCGACGCCCCCAGAATTCTCTCTTCCCCGCCCCGGCACATCCAGCACCCTCTCGGGGCGTCGTTCCGGCGGAGCTTGCGCTTCCGCTTCGGGGGAGCTTCCGCTTCGGGGGAGCTTCCGCTTCCGCTGTCGCGTACGCGTCCCCCCACCCCCGAACCCACCCCCCGCCCCCTCCCCCGAAGGGGGAGAGGGGGAGGGGGCGGGGGAGCAACCGGAGGCGGGTACGGCCGGGCGCGGCGGCGGGTACGGCCGGGCGCGGCGGCGAGTACGGCCAGGCGCGGCGGCGGGCACGGCGAGACCCGGCGGGCGCGACGAGACCCGGCGGGCGCGACGAGACCCGGCGGGCACAACGCGGTCGCGGCCAGGTCCGGCGGACGCGGCGGGCACGGGCCAGGCCCGAAAGCACCCCAACCCGCCCTCCCCCAAGCCCACCCTCAACCCGCCAGGCACACCCCCACACCCCGTCTCACCCGACAACCCCGTCACTGTCAGTGCCTCGTGCGAGGATGAGGGCATCAGTGATCGCAGGCGGCAGCCAGCGCGTACGACCCGGCAGAGCGAGCCGGGGTGGAAGGGACGGGCCGGGGTGAGCGACAACCAGAATCTCCTCGCGGAGCAGCGGCGGGCCCTGATTCTCGATGAGGTCAGGCGGCGGGGCGGGGTGCGGGTCAATGAGCTGACCCGCAAGCTGAACGTGTCGGACATGACGGTCCGTCGCGATCTGGACGCGCTGGCCCGGCAGGGCATGGTGGAGAAGGTGCACGGCGGCGCGGTGCCGGTCAGCGAGCCGAGTGCGCATGAGCCCGGTTTCGAGGCGAAGTCCGGGCTGGAGCTGAGCGCCAAGGAGGACATCGCCAAGGCGGCGGCCGAGATGGCGGCGCCGGGCAGCGCGATCGCGCTGGCGGGCGGCACGACCGCGTTCGCGCTGGCCCAGCAGCTGCTGGAGGTGCCGGATCTGACGGTGGTGACGAATTCGGTGCGGGTGGCCGATGTGTTCTACACCGCGCAGCGGGCGGCGGCCAGCGGCGGCACGGGACCGCGCGCGGGCGCCGCGACGGTGGTGCTGACGGGTGGAGTGCGGACACCGTCGGACACCTTGGTGGGCCCGGTGGCGGATGCCGCGATCCGGTCGCTGCACTTCGATGTGGTCTTCCTCGGGGTGCACGGCATATCCGTCGAGGCGGGTCTGTCGACGCCGAATCTGGCGGAGGCGGAGACCAACCGGCATTTCGTACGGTCCGCGCGGCGGGTGGTGGTGGTCGCCGACCACACCAAGTGGGGCACGGTCGGCCTGAGTTCGTTCGCCTCTCTGGACGAGGTGGATGTGCTGGTGACGGATTCCGGGCTGCCCGTGGAGGCCCGCAGGGAGTTCGCGGAGCTGCCGCCGGAGCTGGTGGTGGCGGGCGAGCAGCCGGACGGCGCAGACATCTGACGGATCGTTAGCTATGGTGAGCCGCGCAGACCAGCCGACCGTCCCATAGGGGGTGCTCGTCCCATGGCACGCCGACTCCGCCCCGTGGAACTCGACTTCGTCGAGTCCGCCCCGCTGCGGCTGGTGTTCGCCGCGGAGGTCAGCGCGCCGCCGAAGGCGGTGTATGCGGCGCTGGCGGACGATGTGGCCGGCTGGTCGTGCTGGTTCACGGGCGTGGCGCGGTCGGCGTCGACGCAGGGCGGCGCGGGCCGGGAGGTCCGGCTGACCGGTGGCACCCGCTTCACCGAGACGGTGCTGGCGGCCGAGCCCGACGCGCGCTACGCCTACCGTGTCGACACCACCAACGCCCCCGGCCTGCGGGCCCTGTTGGAGGACTGGCGGCTGACGCCGTCGGGCGGCGGCACCCGGCTGCGGTGGACGTTCGCGGCGGACGGCCCGGCGCCGTTCCGGCTTCTGCTGACGCTGGCCAGGCCGGGTCTGGGCCGCGCCTTCCGGGAGTCGGCGCGGGCCCTGGACCGCAGGCTCACCCGGCCCTGAACCTGCCCGCTGGATCTCGCCGGGGGGGGTCAGGCGGGCCAAGCGCCGGTGGCCAGGAACTCGTCGAGGGTGCGCGCGTAGGGCGTGATGTCCAGCCCCTGGGAGGCCAGCCAGGCGTCGGAGTAGTACTTGTCGAGGTAGCGGTCGCCGGGGTCGCACAGCAGGGTGACGACGGATCCCGTACGACCTTCGGCGACCATCTCGGCGACGAT